>MPNE01000001.1 GCA_002238865.1 Gemmatimonadetes bacterium bin94
CCACCGTGTGGGGTGGTTCGAGCGGCACGGGAAGGAAGGGCGCCGGGTGTTGGCGGGGCGGGGGGGGGCGGGGGGGGCCTGGGGGGGGGGGGGGGGGGGGGGGGGGGGGGGGGGGACAAGGGGGGGGGGGGGGGGGGGGGGGGGGGCGGGCTGCGCCGGGGCCTTCTCCGGCCTGGCCGAAGCCCATTCCCGGGCGCGCAGCCACAGGGCGGCCGCGATACAGATGAACGACCCGGCCCAGGCCCAGTAGCCGACGCTCAGGGCGGTCATGCGCGCGAACCAACTCCCCGTCGTGGGGTCCAGCAGGAAACTCACCCACCAATGGAGATTCAGCGCTGCCGCGCCCGTGACGAGCCAGGCGAGCCAACGAGTCCCAGGAGGCCGCGTGCCACCGATCTTGAGCAATGTGACGACGATCAAGACGTTGGTGAGCGCGCTGATCGTCTCGATCGGGGATTCGGCCCACTCAAGCGTGAGAAGGAAGGCTTGCCAACCCCAAACCGGGTTTGTATCGCTGCTGAACACCGGCAGAAACCACGACACCGCGAACATCGCCCACCCGGCCGCCAGCAGACGGCGCCATCGCGGCTTGCCCGCCCTCGCGAACTCCCTGGACAGCGCGGCCGGCTCGCCGACGTCTTCGCTTGCCGCTGCAAACGCCTGGGCGGACGTCAGAGCGCCGTTCAACTCCAGCTCCAGGTCGATACGCGCCCGCAGGTGGTCTTCAAGTTCGTCGACTTCGCGCGGCGACAGTGACGATTTACGCTCCGCGTGCGTCCGCCAGCGCCGGACCTCGGTCTCCAGGTCAAACATGATTGTCCTCCTGGACTACGCCGTCACTTTTTTCGGCTCTGCCGAGACCAACTCGCGGGTGCGCGCACGGAGCGCGGCGGCCATGCAGATCAACGAAACGGTCCACACCCAATAGCCGATTCCGACCATGAAAATGCCCGATCCGGCGGATTGCATGGTACGAACAAGGATCCAGAGTCCCAGGAGCCCCGTTCCAATTCCGGCCCAACCAGCAACCTTGAGGATGCGCTCAATCCGACGCCCGCGCGGTCGCGGATCCCGGAGCAGTCCGAGGGTCAGGAGCATTCCCAGGTTCGGGAGCATAAACGGGACCGCCCCGTCGCTGAGTATGTCCCATACTACCTGGTATCCGGAATCCCAGGACTGATGACCGAAGAGATTAGTGCCGAAAGCCGGCAGAAAGAACGACGTTGCAAACATCGCCCATCCGGCCACCAGCACCTTCCGCCACCTCGGCGTTCCCGCCTTCGCGAACTCGCGCGACAGCGTCGTCGCCTCACCGATATCGTCACGGGCCACCGCGAACGCTTGCGCCGGGACGAGTCCCGCATCCAGCTCCAACTCCAGGTCGATGCGCGCCCGCAGGTGGTCCTCAAGTTCGTCGACTTCGCGCGCCGAAAGCGACGAGCGGCGCTCCATGCGCCGACGCCAATTCTGAACTCCTGTCTCAAGGTCGAACATGGCTGCCCCAAGGATGGTGGGAGGTGTCATCGTTCCGAGGTGCGGATACGGCCCTACGGTGTTGCATCGCCCGGCAAGTTCAAGCGGTACATCATGACCGTCTGAATACCCAGTTCGCCGGTGTGGACGCCAAGGTAGTAGTCGGCGCCCATCTCGTAGCCGGTGAGCCCGGCGTGATCAATTCGGAGATGGCACAGGAAGTCACCATCGGGCTCGAACACCATCCATCCCCGCGGCTCAGCCCGCGGCCGCCGGTACGGCCACACCCACACGCGCCCGTCTCGGCCGATCATCACGGAGGACATCGCCGGGAAGACCTCGGCCACGGGACGTTCGGGGTCTACTACCGGGTCGTCGAACCTGCCCCAATCGGGTGAGTTTCGGCCCCCGCGGCTCTCGATGAAGTCCTCGCGCCAGGCCCGCACATCTGCAGCGGTGACCTGTCTGGCGGGTTCGGACCAGCGGATAATGCGCCTGAGGCGAAACTCCTCATCCAGAATTCGCACTTCGGGATCTCGCCCGTGCGCCAGAACGATCGTACGTCCGCCGGCGTCGACCATCGGGGATGCGTCAAAGAGCCTGCCCATCCAGAAATTCAGGGCTTTGGCTTCACGGGTCTGGCCCAGGTACCGGTTCGGAAGCCGCGTCAGAGCCCCGAGCCGGTCGCCGTCCGCCCCATGAGCCTCGACGACCCGGATGTCGGGCCTGGAGAAGTCCCCGCGTCTGTGGCGTTCGTCGACCGTGTTCATCGAACTCCCATTGTCGAGCACGCCTCCACCCCGGGACGGATTCGGATACGGAGGCGACATGGGTACGGTCCGCACCCACTCTCCATCCGACGTGAACACGTTGTAGCGCCATGGACGATAGTCGCCGACCCAGAGCGTGTCGCCCGGGAGGACCCAGAGCTTCCAGGGGTCTCTGAATTCACCGGGACCGTCGCCGGAGCGACCCATGGAACGAAGGTGCCGGCCCGTCCGGTCGAAGATTCGAACCTCCGCACTCGTGCGGTCGACGACGGCCACCGAACCGTCCGACAGCCGCGCCACCCCCCTCACCTGGCTGAACCACTCCTCCTCCTCGTCCTCGCTGTCCCCCACCCGAAAGATCGGCTCCTCGCCGAGGGTGCACGTTGCGTCCGAACCAAGCGGGTCGCTGGTGACGACTTCGACTCCGGTGCTGTCGATTGCGATGGCGGGTGCCTGGGACGCCGATGAGCCGATCGGGACAGCGGGAAGGGCCACGAGCATGAGCAAGGCAACCATCGCCTGGCTCCCTCCCCATGACGTCTCGAGGGCTCCGTATACGGCGTGCCAGCTCTTCCGATCGCGCGTCAGCTGCTTCTTGCCGCGGGCCGTCAGCCGGTAGTACTTCCGCCGCCGCCCTTCGTCGGTGAGCTCCCATCGGCCCGCGATCAACCCGTCACGCTCCAGCCGGTGCAGGACGGGGTAGAGCATGCCGTCCGACCACTCCAGCTGGCCGCCGGACAGCAGCTTGACCTGCTTGATGATCTCGTAGCCGTAGCTCTCGCCCCCGGCCAGGATGGAAAGCACCATCGGGCGGGACGAGGCGGCTACGAGTTCCTTGTAGACCGGTTTCTTCATGATCCGAGATTTCCATACATTGTGATACTATGTACCCTATGGCGTAAGGTATGGTTCCATGGATGGAAACGCAAGCGACGATCCTGGCCACGGTGGACAGCACGTATCGTCCGCCACGTCCGTGCGTGCCCCGTCGACCTGCTCCTCCAGGCGCCGGAATCAACGGTTGTAAAGTGACAATCGACACATTACAATACTCAATGATACGCAGCTTTCGGCATCGAGGGCTCAAGCGCTTGTTCGTGCGCGGCGACCGCAGTGGTGTCCGGCCTGATCTCGTCGCCCGCATCGAGGTTGTCCTCGCGCTCCTTGATGTCGCCGACTCCCCGATGGCGATGCGGCTGCCGGGCTACCGGCTGCACTCACTCAAGGGCGACCGAAGAGGGTATTGGTCGGTGACCGTGACCGCGAACTGGCGGATCGTCTTTCGCTTCGAGGGCGAGGATGCCTGCGACGTGGAGTTGATTGACTACCACTAGCTGGTTGGAGGATGAGAGGAAGGTAGCGACATGCCCATGAAAAACCCGCCGCACCCCGGCAAGGTAGTCCGGCTTGCGTGTTTGGAGCCACTCAAGCTCACGGTCACGGATGGGGCCCAGGTGCTCGGCGTCAGCCGCCAGGCCCTGTCCAACCTGGTGAACGGTCGCGCTCGTATTTCGACCGGAATGGCAATCCGTCTCGCGAAGGCCTTTGGTTCAACTACCGAGACCTGGATTCGCTTGCAGGCAGCCTACGACATTGCCATGGCCAAGTCTCGTGAGGACGAGATCAAAGTGGACCGATACCAGCCTCAGGCCATCGGTTGACGACGAGTGCCGGGCTCGCGCCTGCCGCGCCTACAGCGAAATGTCGCCGCCCGGATCACGGCGGCGCAGGCGCGCCAGTCTGGCTTCGGCGTCACGCAGGCGCTCCTCGCGCAGGACCGGATCCACGGTCGCCGACGACCAATCCGGGCGACCGTTGGGGGTTGGGGGCACGCGGAGCACGTCGCCCTCGGCTACGGGCGGGAGCTGGTATCGCCGGAGTACCAGCTGGGGGTCGGTCTCGGCGGGTGACGGATCGTCGTGGACGAGGACGATCCGGTCACCCTCGGTGCGGTCGACGACGAAGATGGTTTCGGATGGGGTCATGGAGTTTTCGGTCAATAGCTGAAGGCGAGCACGATCGCCCCGCTGCGATCGAATAGCGTGGCGGTGTCGCCGTCGTTGTTCCAGACAGCTTGTCGCCGGCCCATGTAGTAGCGAAACCCATCGGGCTGCCCGGTGCCCGTGTGGACGACAATCCGTCCTCCGGCTTCCAATACGGCACCACCCGGGAACAGGAAGCAATGGCTCGCCCGGTCGCACAGTCGCCAGCCGCCGATCGCGATGTCGCGGGCGTCCATGCTCTCGATGGTGACGTACTCCCCGTTCGGGTTCTGGTGGTCGTTGCCCGGAGCGTCCGCCGTGACGGAGAGCCTCAGCTTCGTGTTCGGGGCGGACATGGGCGTTGCGTCCGCCACCGGCGTCTCCGCGCCGATGATCGGTGGCTGCGTGATCCGCGCACGACCCGAACTCGCGGCCGACGCGACCTGTGCACCCCGAACCACCGCGTATGCGCCGTCCCGGTGTCCTTGCACCTGTACGTGCCCATGGAGGTCTGTGCGCAGCGTCTCGCCCGCCGTCGCGGCGTAGGCTTCGAGTGCGGCCGGCCTGGGATGACCGTAGCCGTTGCGGCCCACCGAAATCACTACCACCTCGGGCCTGGCAGTCTGCAGGAAGCTCCATGTGAATCCGTTGTCGCTCCCGTGGTGCGCGGCCTTGAGCAAGGTGAGTTTGGGCACGACTTGTTGGTTGACAAAGTGTGTCAACTGCTGCACTTCGGAGTCGCCACTCAGGAGGGCGGTGAAGTCTCCAAACCTCAACACCACTGCGACCGAACGGTTGTTGTGGTCCGTGCTCCCGCGCGGCAGGAGTGGCAACACCTCAAGAGAGGCGGAGCCGAGTGAAATCGTCCGGGGCGTCGCTTCCAGGTAGGTGATCGCGGGCCTCGCTTCGAGGGCGGACAGAAGGCGGCTATATGTGGCCGTGGTGTGCGGGTCCCCGTTGTCCATGTAGAAGCGAACCGGCATCGACTCGAGTACCCCGGTCATTCCGCCGATGTGGTCCGCGTGCGGATGCGTAGCGATCAGCAGGTCGATCCTTGTGACGCCCATTTCGCGCAGAAGGGGAACGACATCTCCCCGGCCCGCGTCGATCAGCGCGGTCTGGCCCTCCGGAGCCTGGAGGAGCACCGCGTCGCCCTGGCCGACATCGAGGAAGGTGACTCGAAGGGTGGAGTCGGATTGGGGCGGGGGGGTCTGGGCAGGGACCGGGGTGGTGGCAAGGGGCGCGAGTGTGGTGGCGAGGGCGGTGAGGGAGACGGCGAGGATGGCTGCGGTCGCGAATGCGCGCCGTGAACGGGTGGGGTGGGGCGTCGGTTGGCCGGGCGAGTCAATAGCTGGGTGGGACATGCGGACAAGCGTACGCGCTGGCGATTGGTGGGGCCACTCCACCTGTGAAGCCTGCCGCGCCCCTGTGTTGCCGCGACCGATGCTCCAAGGCAGAATTGCACGGCGCTCCCCGCACTCCACGCCTGACAACAGCCCCACCACCACCCCCAAAGGAGCAACCCCATGCGCTCTCTGGCCCCGGTCCTCATCGCGAGCCTCGCCCTCGCACCCCCCGCCACCGCCCAGACCGGCGACCTGCCGCCCGTCCAGAAGGTCAGGAACTACCTGCCGCACATGACCCGGCCCGAGGTCGAGGACCTTCTGACCCGGAGCGACATGGTCATCATCCCGGTGGCGTCGCTCGAGCAGCACGGGACGCACCTCCCCATCGGGACCGACTACCTGAACGGCGTGGAGCGCTCGAAGCGCGTCGCGCAGAGGGCGGACGTTCTCGTGGCGCCGATCCTCCTGCCCGGGCAGTCTCCCTACCACATGGGCTTCGCCGGAACGGTCACCTTGCCGTCGACCCTGATCCAGGAAGTCTACGTCGAAGCCGTCAAGAGCCTGATTCATCACGGGTTCAAGCGCTTCCTGATCCTGAACGCGCACGGGGGCAACCGGGCGATCACGACCTTCATCGTCGACCGCATCAACCAGGAGACGGCGGGCATCGCGGTCGACCTGGGCGCGGTCACGGGTCCCTTCACCGTCCGGACCCGGGAGGCTGTGCAGCCGGATCCGGCCGCACCGGTACTCGATCGTCACGGCGGTACCAGCGAGACCTCCTCGTCGCTGTACCTGATCCCCGAACTGGTGGATCTGGACGCGGCCGAGCCGGCCCGCCTGACCCTGCCCCCGCATCTGGAGGCGATGGTGCCCCAGGTCCTCGCGGGCGACCCGACGGCGCTTTCCCTCTTCCTGGCCGAGGGGCTGAAGGACGAACCGACGGGGAAGGGGACCTCTTCTGCCGAGATGTCGAGCACCGGGGTGTGGGGTGCTCGCGATCCGGCCGAAGGCACCGTCGAGCGCGGCCGCGCGATGACCGAGTCGTTCGTCGACGCGGCGGTCGCTTTCATCGAGCGCTGGAACGAGCTGCGTCCCGTGGGAACCACCCCTCGATGATTGACACCCCTTGCGCCCCGGGCGAACTTTCAGGGCTGCGATTACGGCGCCGCGCGCCGGGACACCGCTGAAACCGGCCGTCCGGAGGCAGCGTCCGTCATGGGACACGCGGGTTGTCAAGGTCCACGAAGGGGATAGGAAGTGCCATGCTGAAGTCATTTCGAGGCCGGATCATCGTCATTCTGGCGGCGATCGGCCTTTCCGGGGGCTATCTGTGGACTCGGGGCATCAAGCTGGGCCTCGATCTTCAGGGCGGGATCCACCTGGTTCTCGAGATCGACGATCCCGACGGAACCCTCACCGACGAGCGCCGGATCGACGCGATCGAGCGAGCGGAACGCATCATCCGGACCCGGATCGACGAGTTCGGTGTGGAGGAGCCGCTCATCCAGACCGTCGGCTCGGACAGGCTGATCGTGGAGCTCGCCGGGGTGGAAGACGAGTCCCGGGCCAAGGAGATCATCAACCAGCAGGCGTACCTGGAGTGGAAGCTCGTCCTGGAGACCACCGAGGTTGACCAGGCCCTGGAACGGCTCGATCGGGCCGTGGTCGTAGCCATCGGCGAAGAGGGGCTGCGCGAGATGGGCAGGGCGACCGGAGCGACGAGCCAGGCCACCCCCATCGAGCAGCTTCTCTTCAATGAGCCGCAGGATTCGGCGGCGGCCGCGGACAGCGCGGCGGCAACCGGGGAAGACGCCACGGCCGAGGCCGCGGAACCGGAAGAGCAGGAGCTCAACCTTCGCCCCTTCACCGGTCTTCTCAATCGGGGGGACGTCGGCACCTACACCATTGACGCCTCCGATGTGGAAACGGCCAGCGAGTTCATCGCGCTACCCGAGTTCCAGCGCGCGCTCCCGCGCGATGTCAGCCTGCAGTGGGGATGGGATTCCCTCGCCATGGGAGGGCGTTTCTACCGGGAGCTGTACGTGCTGGAAGAGGACCCGTTCCTGACCGGCGAACAGCTCGACAATGCCACGGCCAACCGCGACCAGCAGTTCAATCAGCCGCAAGTACTCTTCGACCTCAACCGCAGGGGCGGCCGCGCCTTCCAGCAGCTCACCGGAGCCCACATCGGTGACCGCATCGCGATCGTTCTGGACGGAGAGGTGGTGAGCGCGCCCGTGGTCCGGGACAGGATCGGATCCCGCGGGTCGATCGATTTGGGCCAGGGGGCGGACATGTCCGAAGCGACCGACCTCGCCCTGGTGCTGAGGGCCGGTGCACTTCCGGCGCCACTGCGCATCATGGAAGAGCGGCTCGTTGGCCCCTCACTGGGCCAGGACTCCATCGACCAGGGCCAGATCGCGGGCATCGTCGGCCTCATCGCCGTCGTCACCACCATGCTCTTCTATTACAGAGTGGCGGGACTCCTGGCGATTTTCGCGCTGGGCGTCTACGTGCTCCTCGTGCTCGGGGGGCTGGCCGTCTTCAACGCCAACCTGACTCTGCCCGGGATCGCCGGGCTGATCCTCTCCATCGGGATGGCCGTGGACGCCAACGTCCTCATCTTCGAACGAGTACGAGAGGAACTCGCGGCCCGCCGCGCACCGCGCACGGCGGTCGACGAGGGGTTCGGCAACGCGCTTTCCGCCATCGTGGACGCCAACATCACCACGCTGATCACCGGCCTGATCCTCTTCCAGTTCGGCACCGGGCCCGTGCGCGGCTTCGCGGTGACGCTGTGTATCGGGATCGTGGCGTCGTTCTTCTCAGCCCTCTACGTAACCCGCACCCTCTTCATGATGTACCTGTCGAGGAAGCGCGGTTCGGACCCCATCAGCATCTAGCACCGTCTACCGGGACCATTAGCCATGTGGCTCTTTCACGAAGCGAAGTTCGGGTTCATCGCGATGCGCCGGAAGGCGTATGTCGTCTCCGGCGTGATTCTGACGCTCGGAATCGGGGCCATGGTGGCCAACACGGTGATCATCGGAAGCTGGCAGAACTACGGGGTGGACTTCACCGGGGGTGTCCTCGTGCAGCTCCGCTTCGATCAGCCCACGACGGACAACCAGCTGCGCGAAGCGCTCGGCGGCGTGGACGCGCCCCCGATCACGCGCTTCGGCAGCGACAACGAGTACGTCGTCAGGGCGCCGATCCAGGAGGGCGTTGAAGTCGAGGAGGTCGCCGAGGGCATCGCCGCGCAAGTCGAAGCTGCCATGGGCGAGGGTTCCTTCGAGGTGATGCGCCGGGAATCGGTGGGACCCAAGATCGGGCGGGAGTTGCAACAGAAGGCGTTAATGGCCGTGGTCTTCTCCCTCGTCCTCACGCTGCTGTACATCGGCTTCCGCTTCGAATTCCGCTTCGGAGTGGCGTCGGTGATCGCGACGGCTCACGACGTGCTGATCATTCTGGGTCTTCTCGCCCTCTTCCGGGTGGAGATCGCGCTCCCCACGGTTGCAGCGATCCTGACGATCCTGGGGTATTCCCTGAACGACACCATCGTGGTCTTCGACCGCATCCGCGAGAACCTGAACAAGCGGGGCGGACGTCGCGAAGACCCGTACCGCCTGGTGAACGGTTCCATCAACGAGACCCTGCCGCGCACGGTGCTCACCTCCGGCACGACTCTGGTGGTGCTCCTCTCCCTGCTCGTCCTGGGCGGCGCGGTGATCCGTGACTTCGCCATGGTGCTCATTCTCGGCGTGCTGATCGGCACCTACTCGTCAATCTTCATTGCCTCTCCGGCCCTCCTCGAGATCCAGAAGCGCTACGGCACGGGCGAAGCGCGGGCCAAGGAGCGAGCCGCACGGAGAGCCGCGGCGGTGTGAAGTTCGCCGACTCCCACTGTCACCTTACAGACCGCGCGTTCAGCGCGGACCGGGCACTTGTCCTGGAAGATGCCCGGGAAGCGGGGGTTTCCCGCATCGTCACCATCGCCTCCGACAGTGACGACTCCCTTGCCGCACTGGAATTGGCCTGCGAGGACGGCGCCCTCTGGTGCTCGGCCGGAATCCACCCCCACTCCGTAGACGGTTCCTTGCCGGACACCGGCCTGCCCGTCGTGCGCGACATCGCGTCGCACCGGCGCTGCGTCGCCATCGGTGAGACCGGGCTGGACTACTTCTACGACAACGCGCCCAGGGACGCGCAGCGCCGCAGCTTCGAGCAGCATGCCCGGTTGGCCGCGGAGTTGGAGCTCCCCCTGGTCGTGCACTCGCGCGACGCCGAAGCCGACACGCGGGCGGTCATCCTCGAATCGACGGGGCAGGTGAAGGGAGTGCTTCACTGCTTCACGGGATCCGGGGATCTGATGGCGGTGGCGCTCGAGGCCGGGTGGTTCGTCTCCTTCACCGGGATCGTCACCTTCAAGCACTTCGACGCCGACCTCGTCCGCGACGTGCCGGCGAGGCGGTACATGATCGAGACCGACTCACCCTATCTGGCGCCCGTGCCGAAGCGGGGGCGGCGCAACGAGCCTGCCTACGTGGTTCATGTGGCTCGCGCGGTGGCCGACATCCGGGGCGAGTCGCTGGAGCAGGTGGCCAGGGACACCTGGGTGAACACTGCTCGTTTTTTCGGGTTGCCGGAGGATGAGTCTCGCCGCGCGGAGGGTCCCGCGCACGGCGGAGGCGGCGAGAAGCGCGGCCCCCGGCCATGACGAAGCGTCCCCGACGACCCCGCATACGGGTGCTGCCGGACCCGGTGGCGAACCAGATCGCCGCCGGCGAGGTCGTGGAGCGCCCGGCGTCGGTGGTGAAGGAGCTGGTCGAGAACGCGTTGGACGCCGGGGCGGGAACCGTAAGGGTGGCCATCGAGCAGGGTGGAAAGGGTCGCATCGTCGTTGCCGACGACGGATGCGGCATGGTCCGCGAGGATGTTCTTCTCTGCCTGGACCGCCACGCCACCAGCAAGATCCGCCACGCCGAGGACCTGCGCGACATCCACACGCTGGGGTTCCGCGGGGAAGCGCTTCCCTCGATCGCCGCCGTGTCGCGGATGGTCATCGAAACCGCGGCCGAGGGGCAGGACACGGGATCCCGCCTGCGCTCGCTTGCGGGGAAGATGCAGGGCGTAGCGGACGCCGCGCGCCGGCCGGGGACGACGGTGGACGTTAGGAACCTGTTCCTGAACACGCCCGTGAGAGCCCGTTTCCTGCGGAGCGCGGGTGTGGAGACCCGGGCCGTCTCGGAAGTCGTGCATGCGCTGGCGCTGGCGAACCTGGGCGTGCGATTCGTGTTCGAGGTCAACGGGAAGGGCGTGCTGGACCTGCAGGCGGGACGGGATCTGCCCACCCGCATCGGCCAGGTCTGGCCCGACGCGGACGAGGCGGGACTCATCCCCCTCTCCACCCAGCGCGGCGGCCTCCGTCTGAGCGGTGCGGTCCAGCGCCCCGACCTGGCGCGTCCGGGATTCCGTCGCGTCCACCTCTTCGTCAACGGCCGCCCGTTCCGGGACTCCCGCGTCGTCAAGGCCGCGGACGGGGGATACCGCACGACCGTGGCCCAGGGCGTGAAGCCGTGGCTCTTTCTCTTCCTGGCCGCGCCGCGCGGCGAGGTGGACGTGAATGTGCATCCCGGCAAGTCCGAGGTCCGCTTCCACCGCCGCCGCGGCATCGACGACTTCGTCGAGGCGTCGGTACGCGAGACGCTGGAGGGGATCGATTCGGCCGCGGCGTGGGGCCGGCCGGCCGACATCCGGATGGTGCGCGAGGGCGGCAGCGGCCCGGGACACCCCGGTCCGGCCGGGACGCCGGACGAGGAGGAGGGCGCCGAGGCCGGTGCCCCCGATGCTCCCGACATCGCCCAGATGCACCTGTTCCGGGCCCGTGCCTCAAATGGCGGCGACGTCGCCGAGTCCGAAGAGACGCTCCTGCCCGGGACCGGGAGGCCGTCGCTCCTGCAGATCCACAACAGCTTCATCCTGGCGGAGACCCGCGACGGGGTGATCATCGTGGACCAGCACGCGGCCCACGAGCGCGTGCTCTACGAGGGGATCATCCGTGGCTTCGAGAGTGGCGAAGGGGAGGGCCAGCGCCTTCTCTTCCCCTTCACCGTCCGGCTCACCAGGCCCGAAGTGGACGTGATCCGGTCCATGGTGGGGCCGCTGGCCCGGCTCGGCTTCGATGTGTCCCTCTTCGGGCGCGACGCCATCCTCGTTCAGGCGGTGCCCAGCCCCCACCGCTACTTCGACGCCGAGCGTTGCGTTCGGGAGATGATCCACGAGCTGACGCACGGCTCGGACCTCATGCGCTCCGCCCGCAACCAGAACGAGCGCGTGGCCATGAGCTTCGCCTGCAAGGGCGCGATCAAGGCGGGCCAGAGCCTCGCCACCGAAGAGATGCAGGAGCTCTTCGACCAGCTCTTCGCCACCGAACTCCCCTACCACGACATCCACGGCCGCCCCACGATCGTTCGTCTCGGACTTGGGGAGCTGCAGCGGAAGTTCGGGCGCACGTGATCGCCATCGGACACTCCGGTCCGCGGACGTCGAGGTCGTCCCTGACGGCGGCGGCGCCCGCCCGCCCCCGCCCGCCGCGCTTTCTCGCCATCGTGGGGCCGACCGGGGCGGGGAAAACCGCGCTGTCGCTGCGGGTGGCCCGGGAACTGGACGGCGAGATCATCTCGATGGACTCGCGTCAGGTCTACCGCGGCATGGATGTGGGCACCGACAAGGTGAGCGCGCGGCAACGGGCGCTCGTCCCTCATCACGGCCTCGACATCCGCGACCCGGGCCAGCGCTACAGCGCGGGCGAGTTCGGGCGGGACGCGCGCCGCTGGATCGGCGCCATCCGGTCGCGGGGGCGTGTGCCGGTACTCGCCGGCGGGACGGGGTTCTTCCTCAGGGTCCTGACCGATCCGATCTTCCGCGAGCCCCCCCTGGACCCCGCCCGGCGCGATGCGCTCGAGGCGGTGCTCGCCGCCCTGCCGAGGCCTGAAGTCGAGCGCTGGGTGCGCGCACTGGACCCTGACCGGGCCGACCTCGCGATCGCGGGGGGATGTCAGCGCATGCTCCGAACCATCACAATCACCCTCCTGACGGGCCACGGACTATCCTGGTGGCATCACCGCCATCCCACCGATGCAAAAGCGCTTCCCGGCGTGGTGTGCGTACTGGACGTCCCGAGGGAGGTCCTGGACGAGCGGATCCGGCGGCGTATCCACGACATGGTGGCGGGCGGTTTCCGGGACGAGGTGGCGGGGCTGCTCGGGGCCGGCCATACGCGCGACGACCCGGGGCTGAACGGGGTGGGGTACCGCGAGATGGCCGATCACCTGGCCGGGCGGATCACCCTGGAAGACGCGATGGAGCGAACCCGGGTGGCCACGCGCCGCTACGCAAAGCGGCAGGTCACGTGGTTTCGCCATCAGCTGGGGCCCGACGCGGTCACCGTTGACGGCACGGCCTCGGCGGCCGCGCAGCAGGCAGCCGTCGTGAGCGCGTGGCGTGCGCGCCGGGGAGAAAGCCGCGCCGGGGCGGGCGGGGCGGTGGCGGAGGCGGCGCGGTGAAGGTCGGCATCACCTGCTACCCGACCTACGGCGGTTCCGGCGCCGTGGCCACCGAGCTCGGGATCGGGCTGGCCGCGCGCGGACATGAGATCCACTTCATCTCGTACGCCCAGCCCTTCCGCCTGTCGGGCTTTCGCGAGCGTGTCTACTTCCACGAAGTGGAGATGGAGCGCTACCCCCTCTTCGAACACCCGCACTACACGCTGGCATTGGCGGCGGCCATCCACGACACGGTGCTGAGGGAGTCGCTGGACCTCATACACGTCCACTACGCGATCCCCCATGCCACATCGGCCTGGATCGCCTGCGCGATGCTGGAGGAAAACGGCGGTCCTCCCCTGGTGACCACCCTGCACGGGACCGATGTCACCCTGGTCGGACTGCATCCTTCCTTTCACCCGATCACGCGCTTCTCGATCATGCGTTCGCAGGGCGTCACGGCGGTGTCCAGCTTCCTGAAGGAGGTCACGGTCCGGGACTTCGACGTGCCGCGGGAACGAATCCGCGTGATTCCCAACTTCGTGGACACGAAGGTCTTCCACCGGGGTCGCGATCCCTGTCACCGTGACGTCTTCGCGCCCGGCGGCGAGAAGATCGTGATGCACGTATCCAACTTCCGTCCCGTGAAGCGGGTGGTGGACGTGATCGAGGTCTTCGCCGGGATCCGGCGCGAGATTCCGGCCCGTCTGGTAATGGCGGGTGATGGTCCGGACCGGCCCCGCGCCGCCGAGCGGGCCCGGACGCTGGGGGTGCAGGAGGATGTGATCTTTCTGGGCAAGCACGCCGCGGTCGAGGAGCTGCTCGCGTGCGCAGACCTCTTCCTCATGACCAGCGACCGCGAATCGTTCGGTCTGGCGGCGCTGGAGGCGCTGTCCTGCGGGGTGCCCGTCGTCGGGTACCGCGCGGGAGGATTGCCGGAGGTCGTGCCGGACGGGGAGGCGGGGTTTCTCCTGCCGGTCGGCGCGGTGGAGGAGGCCACGGCCGCGGGTGTGGAGATTCTGGGTGATCCGGAGCGGTGGAGACGTTTCAGCGAGGCAGCCCGCGGCGTCGCCGTGGAGCGGTTCGGGGTCGGCCGGGTGCTTCCTCACTACGAGGCGTACTACGCGGAGGTGATTGCCGGCATGAACGCGGGCGCCGGACCCCGCGGCGGGCGATGACCGCCCCGGCCGCGACGGGGCCTGCAGCGTGACCTGGTACGAGGGGGCGTTCCTGGGGTTCCTGCAGGGTGCGACCGAGTTCCTGCCCGTGTCCAGCTCCGGCCACCTGGTCATGGGGCAGACATTGCTCGGCCTCGAAGTGCCGGGCGCGGGACTTGAGGTCGCGCTTCACTTTGCCACCCTGGTGTCGGTGCTGGTCGTGTACCGGGCGCGGATCCTGGTGCTGCTGGGGGGTGTGGCGCGCCGGGACGGGGTGCAGCTGCGCTACGCCGGACTGCTGCTGCTGGCGTCGATTCCGGCCGCGGTTGCGGGGATCGGCTTCGGCGGCTTCTTCGAGTCTCTCTTCGAGGCGCCCGCCGTCACCGGCGCTTCCCTGCTCGTGACGGGGTGCATCGTGTGGACGGCGGGCCGGGCGCTGGCCCGGGAGCCGTCGGGGCGCGTGCGAGCGGGCACGGCGGTGGCAGTGGGGGTGGCGCAGGCGGCAGCGATCGTCCCCGGCATCTCGCGGTCCGGCGCGACCGTGGTGACCGCGCTCTGGAGGGGCGTCGACCCCCGGGAGGCGGCGGCGTTTTCCTTTCTGATGTCGGTGCCGGTGGTGGCGGGCGCGGCCCTGCTCAAGCTCCCCGGTGTGATCGCGGCCGGCGGCGTGGCGTCCTCCGGCGACGGACTTGCGCCGGCCGCGCGCGGGGTTGGGGCAGCGGTGGCGGGGGCAGTGACGCTTCCTGTACTGGCCACGGCGGCCGTAGTCGCTTGCGTGACGGGCGTACTCGCGATCCGGATGTTCCGCGCCATGCTCGAAGACCGGTCCCTCCACCGCTTCGCGCCCTACCTGTGGGCAGTGGGCACGCTCTTCCTGTGGTTCGCGGCGGTCCGGTGAGCAGCGCCCCCGGAAACGGTGGACCGGCAGACGGCGGACCGGCAAGCTGCGCTTCGTCGAGCCAGGCGCACGCCGGAGCCGCCCATCCTCGCCGGGCACGGTGGGAGGGACGATCCGCGGCGACGTGGGCCCGGCGACTTTCCGTCGCCACGGTGGAGTTCCACGCGCGCATCGGGTCCACGAACGACCGCGCCAGGGCCCTCATGCGCGAGGAGTCGCCCGCCCCGGCGCTGGTGGTCGCCGACCGGCAAAGCGCCGGCAAGGGGCGGAGGGGACGGCACTGGCACTCCGACACGTCGTCCGGGCTCTGGTTTACGGTCGTTCGTTCCGCGGCCGAGGGGGGCGCGGAGGTGCTTCCGCTACGCGCAGGCCTGGCGGCTGCGCGGGGGATCGAGGCCGCCGTCCCCGGGCTGAGCATCGCGCTCAAGTGGCCCAACGACCTGTTTGCCAACGGCAGGAAGCTGGGAGGCGTCCTTTGCGAACGGGCCGGTGAGTGGGTGCTTGTCGGCATTGGTCTCAACCTGAACCAGCGCCGGGACGAACTTCCGTCCGGGCTGACCCCGCCGGCTACCTCGGTAGCGTTGGAGACGGGGCACGCCGCGACAAGGGGGCGGGTGCTCGCGGCGGTCATGGACGCGCTCCATCCTGTTTGGTCACGGCCCGGACCACCCATCCCACCGGACGAGCTTGCCGAACTCCAGTCGCGATCGCTCCTGAACGGGCGGAGCTTGTCGGTCGACGGGGTAGTGCGACATTCTTCCCACGGCCCGCGCACCGTGGAGGGGCTCTCGGCCACGGCCGTTCGCCTGTGCTCCGACGGTTCGCTGGAAGTGCGTGTCGACGCCGGTACCCGCCTGCGTGTGGTCGCCGGCTCCGTCGTGTTGAAATGAAGCCGGCCAAGCGAAACCGAGTGCGACCGGCCACGGTACGCGGCCCGGGGAGGTAGCAATGGACTGTCAGCTGGTTGCCGATGTGGGGAACACCGAGACCGTTTTCGGGCTCCTGAGCCTCTCTGGCGGCAGGGTCCACGATCACTGGCGGGTGAGCACGCGTGTGCCCCGGACCGAGGCCGAGTACGCGGTTCTCCTGGGAGCGCTGCTCAATGCGGGTTCGGGGTCCGGTTCCATCCGGCGCGGAGTCATCGGATCGGTGGTGCCCTCCGGGGACCGGACGCTTCGACGCGTGATGGCGTCGCTTGTCGACGGCACTGTCTTCAATGTGAGCGCGCGATCGGACCTGCCCATCGAACTCGACGTCGAGGAGCCCCTCACGGTCGGCGCGGACCGTATCGTCAACACCCTGGCCGCCAAGGTGCGCTTTGGCCGGAACACCATCGCGGTCGACCTCGGGACGGCGACCACCTTCGACTGCATCACGGCCGACGGCGTCTTCCGCGGGGGAGTGATCGCTCCGGGGCTGAGCGCGGGCCTCGACTGGCTGGCCCGAAGCACCGCCAAGCTGCCGACGGTGGAACTCCTTCCTCCCGACGAGGTCGTGGGCCGTCGCACCGAGGCCTGCATCCAGAGCGGGGTCTTCTACTCCGTTGTGGACTCGGTCGACGGGATCGTGGACCGGATCCGGAAGAGCTGGGGCGCGGAGGACCTTCTGGTGGTGGCGACCGGGGGCTTCGCGCCCGTGATCGGCCCCTACACGGAGTCGGTGGACAGGATCGAGCCGTTCCTTACCCTGGAGGGGCTGGGGATCGCCGGGGCCCACCTGGATCGCTGAGCCACACCCCCGATCGACCGGGGTTGACACATTCAGTGCCTTTTGCGAGTCTCCATTGCTGTTGTTATCACTCTACAAATGCGAGTGCTAACACCGTGGGCGAACCGCCCGCAACCCAACCGAACCCATTCCAAGGAGGAGCGCATGTCTGGCGCGAAGAAGATCCAGCCGTTGGCGGATCGGGTGGTGGTGAAGGCTCTGGAAGAGGCCGAGCAGATGCGGGGTGGCCTGTACATCCCGGACACCGCCAAGGAGAAGCCGCAGGAAGGAGAGATCGTCGCAGTGGGACCGGGCAAACTCTCGGACGAAGGCAACCGGATCCCGATGGATGTTTCCGAGGGAAACCGGGTGTTGTACGGGAAGTACAGCGGCACCGAGGTCACCGTCGACGGAGATCAGTATCTGATTCTCCGCGAGTCGGACATTCTGGCCATCATCAACCACTAAACTGGCCGGAAGGCGCTTTTGGCTGCGCCCCCGGAGAACACAACAGGAGACAAGCGAAATGGCAGCGAAGGAACTGGTTTTCGACATTGATGCGCGCTCCCGGCTGAAGGCCGGAGTCGACAAGCTCGCCGCGGCCGTCAAGGTCACCCTCGGGCCCAAGGGCCGGAACGTGGTCATCGACCGCAAGTTCGGCTCGCCCACGGTGACCAAGGACGGCGTATCCGTGGCCAAGGAGATCGAACTGGAGGACCCGGTCGAGAACATGGGTGCCCAGATGGTCAAGGAAGTGGCCACCAAGACCTCGGACGTGGCCGGAGACGGCACCACCACGGCCACGGTGCTCGCCGAGGCGATTTACGGCGAAGGGCTGAAGAACGTGACCGCCGGCACCAACCCGATGGGCATCCGCCGGGGCATCGACAAGGGAGTGGACGTGGTCGTGAAGGCTCTTGCCTCCTCTTCCACCGAGACCAAGGGCAAGCGGGAAATCGCCCAGGTCGGCGCCATCTCGGCCAACAACAACATGGAGATCGGCGAGCTGATCTCCGAAGCGATGGAAAAGGTCGGCAAGGACGGCGTCATCACCGTCGAGGAGGCCCGGGGCCTGGAGACCGAGCTGGACACGGTCGAGGGCATGCAGTTCGACCGCGGCTACCTCTCCCCGTACTTCGTGACCGATCCGGAGCGGATGGAAGCGGTGCTCGAGGAGCCGATGATCCTCATCCACGACAAGAAGGTCTCTTCGATGAAGGACCTCCTCCCGGTGCTGGAGAAGGTGGCCCAGATGGGCAAGCCCCTCCTGATCATCGCCGAGGACGTCGAGGGCGAGGCGCTTGCGACGCTGGTCGTCAACAAGCTGCGGGGAACGCTGAAGGTGGCCGCGGTAAAGGCGCCGGGCTTCGGTGACCGCCGCAAGGCCATGCTGCAGGACATCTCCGTCCTGACCGGCGGCCAGGTGATCTCGGAAGAGGTCGGCTTCAAGCTGGAGAACGCTGTGCTCAGCGACCTCGGAACCGCCAAGCGCGTCGTGATCGACAAGGACAACACCACGCTCATCGACGGAGCCGGTGCCGAGGACAAGATCCACGGCCGCATCGAGGAGATCAAGGTCGCCATCGACAAATCGACCTCCGACTACGACCGCGAGAAGCTTCAGGAGCGGTTGGCCAAGCTGGCCGGCGGCGTGGCCGTGATCAACGTCGGCGCGGCGACCGAGACCGAGATGAAGGAGAAGAAGGCGCTGGTGGAAGACGCCCTGCACGCTACCCGTGCTGCGGTGGAAGAGGGCATCGTGCCCGGCGGTGGCGTTGCGCTGCTGCGGGCGCAGTCGGCGCTCGACGACCTTCGCCTCGACCGCGAGGACGAGCAGGTCGGTGTGAACATCCTGCGGCGTGCGCTCGAGTCTCCCATCCGGCAGATCGCCGTGAACGCCGGAGCCGAGGGCTCGATCGTCGTAGCCAATGTTCGCGACGGCGACGGCGGCTTCGGCTACAACGCGCAGACCGAGACGTACGAGAACCTCGTGTCGGCCGGCGTGATCGACCCCACCAAGGTCGTGCGCAGCGCGCTTCAGAACGCCGCTTCGATCGCGAGCCTCCTCCTGACCACCGAGGCGGTCGTTGTCGAGCGCCCCGAAGAGGAGAAGCCGGCCATGCCGGGCGGCGGCGGCGGTGACATGGGCGGGATGTACTAGACGGTCCGCGGGATCGGCAGGGCCGGCCGCGGTTGATCGCGGGGGCCGAAGCCGGAAAAAAGGGACGGGGTCCGGGTGCGTGAGCGCCCGGGCCCCGTCTTGCGGTCGCCCCGGAGGGTTCGACCGGCAGCCTTAGCTACCGCTGCGGTCCCCCCGGGAAGTCGTCCACAAGCACATCCGTCCCCAGGTAGCTGTCCTCCGCGTTCGTAAACCAGCGCCGCTCGACCGGGATCCTCATGCCCAGTACGTCCCGTTCCCCGGAGAGGAGGATGTACTCGCCCCGCCCGGTGGTCTCGTCGTGATGGAACTGGTAGCCGACCATCCGGTAGGTGGTGGGGTCGAAGTGGAAGTACCAGATGTCCGTGCCGACGTCCGCGTCGTAGGTGACCTTCGCCACCTTCGTCGCCCGGCCGTCGAACTCGTCATCGGCAATCACCGGATCGATGATGGTGCCGGGGTCGCGCAGCTTCATGGGGAGGCCCCACAGGTACAGGTAGTAGTTCCGCATTCGCTCGATCGAGGGGCAGTCCAGCCGCAAGCTCGTCACCTGTGCCTCGGTCGGCTGCCGGCCGTCGACGGTCGCGAAACACCCGTCGTCCGTGACGCCCTTGGAGATGAGGCCTTCGCCGCTGTCCTCCTGGTAGTCGAACGTGCTCTTCGGGACGTCGAGGCGCACCGTCGCGCTGCGGCGGCTTCCGTCGGGGCGCGACTGGTCGATCACCAGCCCATGTCGCAGGGACGGCCAGGCACCGGCGGGGTCGTGGTAGGCGATAGCCGCCTCGACCAACTCCGGGCCGGTCGAGGGTGGAGAGTTTGCCGGGGCCGACTCGACGCCGCACGCGGTGAAGAAGCCCATGGCGAGGGCTGGCAACCGGAATCGCGTCATGGGGCAGATCCTTCCTGACTTCGGGGGTGTGCTGCCACGAATGTGGTGGTGGCGCGGCCGGGCGGCAACGAAACCTGTGGGCGGATCGGTGTGTGCGGCAACCGCCCGTACTTTCACCGGGCCGCCTGTCGGGTCACTTTGGACCACCGGGCAGCTGAACCGGTTCGCCCGGCTTCGTCCGCCACCGCGTCCACGTATCGAACCCACAGGAGAAACACCCGTGAAGATTCTCCGCCTCTTCCCCCTGGCGCTTGTCATCCTTGCCGCCGCTCCCGCGCCCCGGTACGCCGACGCCCAGCAGGTCGGTCCCGCCAGCGGTTCCCTGATCGTTGCCGGGGGTGCCCTGTCCGACCCGGCCGTCTTCGAGCGCTTTGTGGAGCTCGCGGGAGGGCCGTCGGCTCCGATCGTCATCATTCCGACAGCGGGCGGTGCGCCGAGCTACGACCAGTACTTCGGGGGCCGTCGCAGCTTTGAGCGCGCCGGGGCCCGGCACATTACGATCCTGCACACGTACGACCGCGACGTGGCCGACACGGACGCCTTCGCCGCGCCCTTGCGGGAGGCCCGCGGCGTGTGGTTCACGGGGGGGCGCCAGTGGCGGCTGGCCGACTCCTACCTCGATACCAGGGTCCACGAAGCCCTGTGGGGCGTGTTGGAGCGGGGTGGCGTCATTGGCGGATCGTCGGCGGGAGCGTCCATCCAGGGGTCCTACCTGGTGCGGGGCGACACGCGCACCAATACGGTGATGATGGGCGACCACGAGGTCGGGCTCGGCTTCCTCAAGGGCGTGGGCATCGACCAGCATCTGCTGCGGCGGAACCGCCAATTCGACCTCATCGAGGTGATCCGCGCCAAGCCCGAGTTGCTGGGGATCGGCCTCGACGAGAACACCGCCATCGTGGTGCGGGGCGATCGCTTCGAGGTCGTCGGCCAGAGCTACGCGGTGATCTACGACAGCCAGGCCACCCTGGACGGGGGCGGTCTGTTCTATTTCCTGGCCCCCGGCGACCGCTACGACATGGCGACCCGGGAAGCGTTCCGTCCCGGCCGGGGCGAGCAGCCCCTGGAACGCGTGACCGGGACGCCCTGGCCTCCGGGACGGTAGGGACGGCCATCGGCGGCCGCTGCACACGGGTGTCCGCAAGCGCGTTACTTTTAGCGCCATGAACAAACAGTCCATCAACGTCACGCTGCCCGACGGCCGCGCGGTCACGCTCCCTGCGGGGTCGAGTTCCGCCACGCTCGCCGCCGAAATCGGACCCGGCCTTGCCCGCGCCGCGCTGGCCGCCGTTGTCGACGGCGAGGTGGTCGACCTGAACCGGCCGCTTGCCGATGGCGCGTCCGTGCGCCTCCTCACCGAGCGCGACCCCGAGGCCCTGGCCGTCCTGCGCCACTCTGCCGCGCACGTACTCGCCACAGCGGTGCGAGAGATGATTCCGGGGGCGGGGATCGGCTTCGGTCCGGCAATCGATGACGGCTTCTACTACGACTTCGATGTCCCCGCGCCCTTCACGCCCGAGCAGCTGGAGGCCATTCAGGAGCGGATGCACGGGGTTGTCCAGGCGGACTACCCCTTTGAGCGCCGGGTCGTCAGCCGGGAGGAAGCCCGTGAACTCTTCGCCGATGATCCCCTCAAGCTCGAACGGCTGGAGGAATTCGCCGAAGACGAGACCATCTCCGTGTACCAGGACGGCCCCTTCGTGGACCTTTGCCGCGGCCCCCACGTCCCCAGCACCGGCCGGTTGCGTCACTTCAAGCTGCTCAAGGCGGCGGGCGCGTACTGGAGGGGCGACGAACGCCGCCGGATGCTCCAGCGCCTCTACGGCACCGCGTTCTTCCGGAAGAAGGAACTCCGCACCCACCTTCATCGTCTCGAAGAGGCGAAGAAGCGGGACCACCGCGTGCTGGGCAAGCGTCTGGACCTCTTCTCGATCCAGGAAGAGGTGGGACCCGGCTTCGTGCTGTGGCACCCGCACGGGGGCCGCGTCCGGCACATCATCGAGGATTTCCTGAAGCAGACCCTGATCGAACACGGGTACGAACTCGTCTTCACTCCGCATGTGGCCAACGAGGAGTTGTACCGCATCTCCGGCCACCTGGACGTCTTCAGCGAAGACATGTTCCCGGCAATGGACGACGACGGGGACCGGTTCCGCATGAAGCCCATGAACTGCCCCCACCACTTCATGATCTACCGTTCGGGGATCCGTTCCTACCGCGATCTGCCCCTGCGATACGCCGAACTGGGCACCTGTTACCGCTACGAGCGTTCCGGGGCGCTGCACGGGATGCTGCGCGTCCGCTCCTTCACCCAGGACGACGCCCACATCTTCATCCGCGAGGACCAGATCGAGGAGGAGTACGCACGCCTTCTGGATCTGGGGGACTACCTTCTCAAGGTCTTCGGCTACGAATACCGCACCGCTCTGTCCACCCGGCCCGAGAAGGCCATCGGAGACCCGGCGGTCTACGACGCGGCCGCCGACCGCCTGGCGAGCGTGCTCCGGGACCGGGGGCTCGACTACGAAATCGACGAGGGCGGAGGCGCGTTCTACGGCCCCAAGGTGGACATCCTGGTGACGGACGCCCTGGGCCGGGAATGGCAGGGAGGCACTTTCCAGCTCGACTTCCTGATGCCCGAGCGCTTCGGCCTCGAATACGTGGGCGCGGACAACCTGCGCCATCAGGCCGTCGTGATCCACCGCACCCTGCTCGGGTCGATGGAGCGCTTCATAGGCGGGCTGATCGAGCACTACGGGGGGGCGTTCCCGCTCTGGCTCGCCCCCGTGCAGATCCGGATTCTGCCCGTGTCGGAACAGTGGACGGCGTCGGCCCGGGAGTTGGCGGATCAGCTGTCCCGGGAGGGGCTCCGTGTAGAGGTGGACGAGCGCGACACGCTGGGATACCGCATCCGTGCCGCCGAGACCACGAAGCTCCCGTACATGGGGATCGTCGGTGAACGGGAAGCGGAAGCCGGAACGGTGTCGGTACGGAAACGCGGGGCCCGGCAGAAGCAGGTCACAATGCCGAGGGACGATTTCGTACGGCAGTTGAGGCACGAAGTGCGAAGTCGCGCCCTGACGTGACGACCTCCGGTTTGACACCCCTGCCGTTGACGCTACTTGACATCGGTGATCCCGATCCCCGATACTACAAGTCTGTACCAACCCTCTTTTTCGTGCGGTAACCACGGCAGTTGCGACACGACAAATCAGGAAGCAGAGGACTGACCGCCTCTCACCCTCGTAGCTAGCGGGCTTCCGGGTCCCAGGTCGGCGGTGGGCGCATGCGCCCCGCTCGGCTGGTCGCAAGGCCCGGACAATCCGGGCTTTTTCATTTGGGGAGCGGCGAAAACGGGCGGCGGGGCCGCCCCGGAGAGCAAGGAGAGTTCCAAGATCGCGGAAAAACGTGTCCGGGTAAACGAACAGATCAGAATCAGCCCGATTCGGCTGATCGACGAAAATGGTGGGCAGGTCGGGATCGTTTCACTGGACGATGCACGCGCCCGGGCCGCCGAGAAGGGACTCGACCTGGTTGAAGTCGCTCCCGACTCAAGGCCGCCGGTGGTCCGCATGATGGATTACGGGAAGTACAAGTACAAGGCGGCGCGCGCCGCCCGGGAGGCCAGAAGAAAGCAGCACACGACCCAGATCAAGGAAGTGAAATTCCGGCCTGGAATCGAAGACCATGACTATGATTTCAAGCTCCGTCACGCTCGGCGCTTCCTGGAGGAGGGGAACAAGGTGAAGCTGACCATGATGTTTCGCGGACGGCAGATCACACACCCGGAACTGGGACGACAAGTCCTTCTGCGCCTCACCGAAGACCTGGGGGAATTCGGAAAGATCGAACAGTATCCCAACTTCGAGGGCCGTCAGATGTCCATGATGCTGACCCCGTTGAAGCACTGACCGGGCGGGGTCTGTCCGCGCGGGTGCGCGGAGCCCCGAAAATCGCCGAAGAGCTCGACAACACGATGTGATCAGGGAGAACGTATGCCGAAGATGAAGTCGAATCGGGGCGCGGCAAAGCGCTTCCGCAGGACGGGATCCGGAAAGCTCGTGAGGATGAGGGCCAACAAGTCCCACATGCTCACCAAGAAGAACAAGAAGCGGAAGCGCCGGCTCCGCTCGTCGACATTGGCGTCCAAGTCCGATGTCGCGCGGGTCCGCCGGATGCTCCCGGGCTCATAGGAGGCGATGAACGATGCCGCGTTCGACCCGCGCCGTTGCGCGAAACAAGCGCAAGAAGAAGGTCTTCAGCACCGCGAAGGGGTATTTCGGGGGCCGGAAGAACCTGTACCGCACGGCCAAGGATGCCGTTGAGAAGGGCTGGGAGCATGCCTACCGGGACCGGAAGAAGAAGAAGCGCAACTTCCGCCGGCTCTGGATCACCCGGATCAACGCCGCCGCCCGCCAGAACGACCTCTCGTATTCCCGGTTCATGAACGGGCTGCGGGTGGCGGGGGTTGAACTGGACCGGAAGGCTCTTGCCGACCTGGCCATCCGAAGCCCCGATGCGTTCGCGTCCCTCGCGGACCGGGCGCGGTCGGCCCTGGACAACTAGGCAGGGGGGCCCGCGCCGGCAGGAAACCGCGGGCTCCCGCGAACGGCTAACGGATCCTTGATCGAAGACCTCCGGAGGCTGGAGGAGGACGCCCTCGCGGCGATCCTCGCGGCCGTGGACGCGGACGAACTCGAGCAGATTCGTGTCCGCTATCTGGGTCGCAGGGAAGGCCTCGTGTCGGGGCTGCTGCGTCGGCTGGGAAGCCTCGCTCCCTCGGACCGGCCGGCGGCGGGGGCAGAAGCCAACCGGGTGAAGAAGGCGGTTGCCGCCGCGCTGGAAGGCCGCCTCGAGCAGGTGTCGGCCACCGAGGTCCACGGTGGCGGCGATCCGGATCTGACCCTGCCGCCCCGTCGCAAGTGGCGGGGCACGATTCACCCCGTCAGCCGGGTGATCGACGATATCTGGGCGATTTTTCGAAGCCTGGGCTTTACGCGGGCCCGGGGCCCCGAGGTCGACAGCGAGTGGTACAACTTCGTGGCGCTGAACACGCCGCTGGACCACCCCGCCGCCGATGAACAGGATACCCTCTACCTTGGCCGGGGTCTGCTGCTGCGGAGCCACACGTCGCCGGTCCAGATCCGCACCATGGAGCTGTATCCGCCCCCGATCCGTATCATCGCGCCGGGCATGGTGTATCGGCGCGACACCTACGACGCTACGCACACGCCCGCCTTCGCACAGATCGAGGGGTTGGTCGTCGACGAAGGTGTCACCTTCGTGGACTTCAAGGCCACCTTGGCCGAGTTCGCGCGGCGCTTCTGGGGGCCCGGCACCCGGGTCCGCTTCCGTCCGTCCTTCTTCCCGTTCACGGAGCCCTCCGCCGAAGTGGACGTGAAGCGCGTGATCGTGCGCGAGGATGGCACGGAAGAGGAGACGGACTGGATCGAGATCATGGGCGCGGGGATGGTCGATCCGGCCGTGCTGGAGAACGTCGGCTACGACTCCGAGCGGTATACGGGCTGGGCATTCGGCATGGGGCCGGCCCGGGTCGCGCTGCTGCGTCACGGGGTCAGGGACCTCAGGCTCTTCTACGAGAACGACATGCGTTTCCTGGCGCAGTTCGCGTGAGGGGGGTCGGATGAAGGTATCGTACCGCTGGGTGCGAGACGTTGCGCCCGGGATCGGGCTCACCCCCGAGGAAGCGATGGAGCGGCTGGCCCTGAGGGGTGCTCCCGTGGAAGAGGTGGTCGATCTCGCGGCGGGCCTCGAGGACGTGGTGATCGGCCGGGTCCTGGAGGCGCGGCCGCACCCGAACGCGGACCGGCTGACGCTTTGCCGAGTGGCAGGGCCTGACGGGGAGGTTCCGGTGGTCTGCGGCGCCCCGGTTGTCGTGCCGGGAGCGTTCTATCCCTTCGCTCCGGTGGGCGCGGTCCTTCCGGGCGGCTTCAGGATCGGCAAGCGGAAGATCCGGGGGGAGTACAGCGAAGGCATGCTTTGCTCCGAGAGCGAACTCGGTCTCGGGAGCGATCACGCGGGGATCATGTTGCTGGACGGCGAATACGAGACCGGATCGCCATTCGCTGCCGCCACGGGCCTGGACGATGTTCGCCTGGACGTGGAAGTCACCCCGAACCGCGGCGACCTGCTGTCGCACGTGGGTATTGCGCGCGAGCTGCACCCCGACGGGCAGGGTGGGATCGTGCTGCCTCCCTTCCCGTCGGGGGCGGCGCAAGACGGTGAGCCGGCCGAGACGCCGGGCGGGCTGGACGCTTCCTTCGCCCGCGGGACCTCGGAGAGCGCGTCGGCGGGCGTCGGCATCCGCATCGAGGACTCCGACCTCTGCTCACGCTATCTGGGGGCCGTGATCCGGGGCGTTTCCGTCGGGCCGTCGCCGCGGTGGCTCGCGGATCGGCTCCGGGCCGCGGGGTCCCGCCCCATCAACAACGTCGTTGACGCGACCAACTACGTCATGCTGGAGCTGGGACAGCCGCTGCACGCCTTCGACCTGGACCGCCTGACGGATGCCACGATCGTGGTCGGTCGCACGCGTCCGGGGGAAACCCTGGTTACGCTGGATGGCGAAAAGCGCCCGATCACCCCCGATATGCTCATGATCCGTGACGCGCGGAGTCCCGTTGCGATTGCGGGCGTGATGGGGGGACGCGACTCCGAAGTCTCGACCGATTCGGCGGATATTCTGCTCGAGTGCGCGCTCTTCGAGCCCCGGCAGGTCCGGGCCACGCGGCGTGCACTGGGCATGTCCACCGACGCGAGTTACCGCTTCGAGCGCGGCGTCGACCCGGCCACGATGGAGACCGCGGTGCTCAGGGCGGCGGCCCTCATCCTGGCAACCGCCGGCGGGACGCTGGACGGCGAGATCATCGACGCTCACCCCGTGCCCTGGAAGCCTCCGCTCGTCACGCTCAGGCCTTCCCGGGTGAGTCACGTTCTGGGCGTCGACTTCGCTGCGGACGCACTCTCGGGCCTGCTCACCCCGCTGGGGTACGAGGCGACGGATCGGGGCGCCGACACCCTGGAGGTCGCGGTGCCGGGGCACCGCAGCTTCGACACGCTGCGGGAGGTGGACCTGATCGAAGAGGTGGCGCGGACACACGGCTACGACGCCTTCCCGGAAGTCATGTCGGCTGCCCGGCCCGGCACGGTCCCGGACCACCCGCTCTTCCAGCTCGAGGACCGGCTGCGCTCGCTGCTGGCGGCGGACGGAATCAGCGAGGCGCAGACACCGGCACTGGGGCCCGCCCGGGACGGCGACGTGCCACTTCTCAACCCGATGTCCCGGGACGAGAGTCACCTGCGGCGGGACCGGCTGCCCGGGCTGTTCACGCACGTGGAGAGGAACCTGGCGAGGGGTGTGCGTGACGTGCGCCTCTTCGAGATCGGCACCGTCTTCGCTCCCGTACCGGGGTCGGCGCCGGCGGAATCATCCCGCGTGGCCGTCGTGCTCACCGGGGCGCGCGCGCCCGTGCACTGGTCGGCTGAGGGCGATCCCATGGACGTGTTCGACGCCGGACGGGTGCTGGACCTGGTCGCCGGAGAGGCGTTTCCCGGTGCGCGCGTGGTGCCGGCCGGGCAGGGCGGTGGTGGTCGCGACCGGGCGGCTGCGTCGTCCGCGCCGGGACCGCTGGCCGCGCCCTCTCCATTCGTGCAGGAACGGTGCTACGAGCTCGTGACCGCCGCCGGGGAGTTGGTGGGGCGGGGGGGTGAGGTGCGGCCCGGAGTGATGGATCTTCCCCCGTGGGCGGGGGCGGTGGTCGGTGTCGAGGTGGTGTTGCCGGCAGAGCCGGAACCCAGGCCGGATGTGACCGCGCGCGACCTGCCGGACCAGCCGGCGTCCCGGCGCGACGTGGCGTTCCTGGTGCCGGCCGGGTCCGCCGCCGGCGACGTGATCCGTGCCGCGCGAGGGGGTGGTGGGGGGCTCCTCGAGGCGGTGGACGTGTTCGATCTCTACGAGGGGGACGACCTGCCTCCGGCGACCCGCTCGGTGGCCCTTCGCTTGCGTTTCCGGGCCCGAGGTCGAACCCTGACGGACAGGGAGGTCGACAAGGCGTACCGGCGCGTGCTCAGGAAAGTGAAGGAGGAGACCGGTGTCGAACCGAGAAGCTAGGGGGTCGGCGGGAACCCCGGCCCCCGGTCTGGACGCGCTCGAGTCCGCGGTTGAGCGGTTGATTGCGGAAGTGCGTTCGACTCGCGAGCGGGCGATGATTGCGCAGGCCGAGGCCGAACGGGGCGACCATCTGCTCCGCCAGTTCGTGGACGGGCGACAGGATCCGGGTGAGTTGGCGCGGCGCGTGGCCGAACTCGAGGCCGAGAACCGCGATTTGCGCGCACGGCTCGCGAAGGGACGCGAAGGCGTCGATCGGATGCTTGCCAGCATAAGGTTTCTGGAGGATCGGCGATGATGGAGGATGCGTCCGGATCTCGTGCGGCGGTGGAGGTGGAGATCGCCGGAGAGAAGTACACTCTCCGCACCGATGCCGACGAAGAATACACCCGACGGTGTGCCGCACTCGTCGATGAGCGGATGCGACAGATCGGAGGGTCCGGCCTCGATCGAAAAAACGCTGCAATCATGACGGCGTTGTCGCTTTCCGACGAACTGTTCCAGCAGGAAGCCCGGATCCGGGATCGGTCACGGGCCTTGACAGGACGTATCGAGGAGGCGCTGGAGGCTGCCGACGATGTGCGGCCGCTGCCCGGAGAGCCTTCGGAAGACTGACCGCTACACCGCAGCGAGGATCGACATGAAGCCGACCACAAGACGACGGAACCTGTCGCGCCGGGCCTGGCTCGCCACGGCCTCGGGGACCGCGGCCACGGGTCTGGTCATGACCCGGTGGGATGCACTCAAGGCCACGACCCCGGCTTCCCGAGCGTCCACCGCCGGGGCCCGACAGATCCCCGCCGCTTCGGCCGACCCCACGAAGGTCCCGGGGCGTTTCGTGTCCGAAGTGGGCCGCCGGGCAACCGGCGAGCAGCCGGTGCGGCTGTTGAGGACGCTGGCCCTGTCGAGTTCGTCACGCACGCCGCTGCAGGATCTTCAGGGGACGATCACCCCCTCCGATCTGCACTTCGAGCGGCACCATGCGGGAGTTCCCGAGATCGCCGCCGAGGAGCACGAGCTGCTTGTGCACGGGATGGTGGAGCGTCCGACGGTCTTCCGCATGGCGGACCTGAGGCGATATCCGCAGGTGTCCCGCATCTGTTTCGTCGAGTGCTCGGGAAACGGGGGCGGTGCCTACAATCGTAGCCGCATGCCGACCGCGATCACCCCGCAGCAGCTCGATGGCCTCCTGAGCACGAGCGAATGGACCGGAGTGATGCTGTCGACCATCCTGCGCGAGGTCGGGGTGCGTTCGGGCGCGAGCTGGATCCTTGCCGAGGGCAGAGACGCGGCGGTCATGTCTCGCAGCGTTCCTCTGGAGAAGGCGATGGACGACGCGATGCTCGCTTACGGCCAGAACGGTGAAGCGATCCGGCCCGAGCAGGGCTACCCCGTGCGGTTGCTGTTGCCGGGGTGGGAGGGCAACGCACAGGTGAAGTGGCTGAGGCGGATCGAAATCTCGGACCGGCCCACGATGACCCGGGACGAGACCTCGCGCTACACCGATCCGCTCAAGGACGGAACCGCGCGCCAATTCAGCTTTGTCATGGACGCGAAGTCGCTCATCACCTTCCCGTCGTACCCCTATGTGCTGCCCGACCGCGGTTGGTGGGAGATCGAGGGGTTGGCGTGGACGGGGCGGGGGCGCATCACCCGGGTCGAAGTCAGCACCGATGGCGGTCGTTCGTGGGCCGACGCCGTGCTGCAGCCACCCGTTCTCTCGAAGTCGACGGTGCGTTTCCGTCACCTCTGGAACTGGGATGGCCGCGAGACGGTGATCCTCAGCCGCGCCACCGACGAGACAGGGTACGTCCAGCCCACCGTGCACCAGCTCTGGGACGCGCGGGGCGAAGGGACGGCGTACCACCAGAACCATCAGCGCGCGTGGAAGATCGCATCGGACGGCGCGGTGACCTTCGGACTCGGAGACCTGCTGTGAGGGCCGCACGCAAGCGCTTCGCCGGAGGTGCCTGGGCGCTCCTCGCCGTCCTGCTGGCTGCGTGCGCGCCGGACACGGGCCGCGAACCCGAGGTCACGGCGGCCGCTTCCGGCTCCGTCGCGCAGGCCGCGTTTTCCGGCTCGTTGCCCGCGCATGCGCCGGAGCGCTTTGGTTTCGGCGCTCCCGCGTCGGCGGACCGCATCGCGCTCTGGGACATCGACATCAAGCCCGACGGCGAGGGGTTGCCTCCGGGGAGCGGGTCCGTCGCGGAGGGACGGCGCATCTACGAGTTGTCCTGCATGCAATGCCATGGGCCGACGGGCACCGAAGGGCCCAACGACCGACTGGCCAGCTCCGGCGAGTGGGGCGAGTGGCCCGCTGGCCGAACGGTGGGCGGGTATTGGCCCTACGCGACGACACTCTTCGACTACACTCGAAAGGCGATGCCCCAGGCCACCCCGGGAACACTCGGCGACGACGAAGTCTACGCCGTGGTCGGATATGTTCTGCACCTCAGCGGACTGGTCCCCGCCGACGCCGTCATGGATGCCGAGACTCTGGCCGCCGTCGAAATGCCCTACCGGGACCGTTTCGTCCCGGACGACCGGAAGGGCGGGCCGGAAATCCGTTAGGCGGGCCTTCGCCCGGATCCGGGCCCCTGCTGTGCCCGGTCGGTACAGGCCTCCCTCGATTCGACGGGTTGCTTGCGCGAGATCCGGCGCTCGTCCTATTGTAGGAGCGCATTCAAGGAACCGGCGATCTGTCTGGCCGGTTGCGTTTCCCTTGTCGACTCGTCGGCCGAACGCTGGTTCGGTCTTGGAGAAAATACATGGACCCGCTGGGTTTGTCCCTGGCGGTGGGTGCCGTTGTCGCCGCGGTTTTGGGGTATGTCCTGGGAAGGCACCGGGAGCGTGCCCGCCAGCTCAAAGAGAAACAAGCGGGTCGTGACGAAGCGTCGCTGATCCGGAACAGGGCTAAGGAAGACGCCGACAACCTGCGCCGCGCCGCGGAGTTGCAAGCCAAGGAACAGGCATTCCGCCTCAGGGAGACCTGGGAGACGGAAGAGAGTCGGCGCCGCGAAGAGGTTGAGAGGGGGGAGCACCGGCTCGCGCAGCGCACCGAAGCCGTCGAGCGCAAGTCCGATCTGCTTGACCGTCGTTCCGAATCGCTGGAGGCGCGGGCCACGGACCTCAAGTCCCGACAGCAAGAGGTCGCCGCGGAGCGGAAGAAGGCCTCCGGCGTTCTCGCCGAAGCGCTTGAGCGCCTGGAGACCGTGGCGGGACTCACCGCGACCGAAGCCCGGGACCAGCTCGTGGAGGAGATGGAGGACAAGGCCCGCGCGGACGCTGCAAACCTCGTGCGGGAGATCAAGGAGGAGGGCCAGCGCACCGCCGAACGCGAGGCGAAGAAGCTGGTGGCCATGGCGGTGCAGCGGATGGCTGCCGAGGAGACCGCACAGTTGACCGTCTCGGTCGTTCAGCTTCCCTCGGACGAGATGAAGGGGCGGATCATCGGCCGTGAGGGGCGCAATATCCGCGCCTTCGAGCAGGCTACCGGCATCGACGTGATCATCGACGATACGCCCGAGGCCGTGGTGCTGTCGGGGTACAACCCCGTGCGCCGCGAAGTCGCTCGTGTCGCGCTGTCGAAGCTGATCGAAGATGGCCGCATCCACCCGGGCCGGATCGAGGAGACGGTTGCCAAGAGCGAGCAGGAAGTCGAAGTGGAAATGCGCGAAGCGGCCGAGGAGGTGCTGTACGGGCTCGGGATCCACAATGTGCCCCCCGAGATCGTCAAGGTGCTTGGACGGCTGAAATTCCGTACCTCGTACGGCCAGAATCAGTTGGCGCATGCCAGGGAGGTGGCGTTGCTGGCCGGGAACATGGCCGCCGAGATGGGGCTGGATGTGCAGTTGACCCGCCGGGCCGGGTTGTTGCACGACGTCGGCAAGGGGCAGACACACGAGCAGGAGCTCACCCACGTGGAGTTGGGCTACCGGCTGTGCAAGCGGTTCAAGGAGCCCGACCTCGTGCTGAACGCGATCAGGGCCCACCACGACGAAGAGCCCCACCGGTACCCCGAGGCGTGGCTCGTAACCGCAGCCGATGCGATCAGCGGGGCGCGTCCCGGAGCTCGCCGGGAGATGTTCGAGGGGTACGTGAAACGCCTTGAGAAGCTCGAGGAGATCGCTACCGAATACCCGGGCGTGGAAAGGTGTTTCGCGATCCAGGCGGGACGGGAACTCCGGGTCATGGTGCAGCCGGAACGAGTGTCCGACGAGGAGATGACCCGGATATCGGAGGCGGTGGCACGGCGGATCGAAGGCGAACTCCAGTACCCCGGGCAGATCAAGGTCGTGGTGATACGGGAGACCCGGGCCATCGACTTCGCCAGATAGGCATCGCCAGACTCAATTCACCCTTTGAAGCCCTCGAGCGAGAAGAGATCCATGTCGGCGAGAATCATTTCAGGGAAGGAAATCGCCCGGACCATTCGGGACGAACTCAATGAGCAGGTCGCGGAGTTGGCCGGCGAAGGGCTGGTGCCGGGGCTGGCGACGGTGCTGGCTGGCGAAGACCCGGCCAGCCGGCTGTATGTGGGCATGAAGAACAAGGCAGCCGCCGCGGCCGGGATCCATTCGCGCCAGGTGACATTGTCCGATTCGACGAGCGAGGCGGAGCTGCTCGCCCTGATCGACGAGTTGAACGCGGACCCTGAAATCCACGGGATCCTGGTACAGCTTCCCCTGCCGCGACAGATCGACGAGGCGAAGGTCCTGCTGGCCATCGATCCCGACAAGGATGTGGACGGCTTCCATCCGGTTAACGTGGGACGTCTTGCAACCGGCGACCCCAACGTGCTGGCTCCGTGTACGCCCAGGGGCGTGATCGAGATGCTGGTCAGGAGCGGCGTGGATCCTGCAGGGAAGCACGTAGTCGTCGTTGGGCGGTCCAACATCGTGGGCAAGCCGATGGCTCTGCTGCTCCTGCGGCGCGCGCCGGGCGGTAACGCGACGGTTAGCGTGGCGCACAGCCGCACCGCCGATCTGGGGGCGCTCACCCGCACGGCGGATATCCTGATTGTTGCCGTGGGGTGGCCCAATACGATCACCCGCGACATGGTGAAGCCGGGGGTGACGGTGATCGATGTGGGCACGAACCGCGTGGACGACCCGACCCGGGAGCGCGGCTACCGGGTGGTGGGTGATGTCGACTTCGAGGGCGTGAGCGAGGTGGCCGCGGCGATCACCCCGGTGCCGGGCGGAGTGGGCCCCATGACGATCGCGATGCTTCTGGCCAACACGGTCGAAGCCGCGATCAGGCAGCGCGGCAGGGCCGGGTGAGCGACCCCACGCTGGATCTGTTCGGGGACGCGCCGCCGGGCGACGGCGGCGAGGCGCGGCGAGACGGGGGGCGGCGTCCTCCTCCGCCGCGCAGCGAGCCCGAGGCGCGCTCGCTGCCCGCTCCCCGTGTGTGGACGGTGCGCCAGGTGAACCGCGCCGTGCGCCTCCAGCTGGAACAGACTCTGCCGCAACTCTGGGTCGGGGGGGAAATGGCGAATTTCCGTCGCCAGCGCTCCGGTCACTGCTACTTCACCCTGAAGGACGATGCGGCCCAGCTGCGCTGCGTCATGTTCCGGCGCGAGGCCGTGCGGCTGCCCGCCGACCCCGAGGAGGGGATGACCCTGAAGGTGTTCGGGGGGCTGACGCTGTATGAGGCGCGGGGCGTCTATCAGCTCGTCGTGGCGAAGGTGGAGGCGGAAAGCGAGGGCGGAATGTGGAAGCTCGCCTTCGACCGCCTGGCGAGCCGGCTGGATGCGGAGGGCCTGACGGACCCGGGCCGGAAGCGCCCACTCCCCGCCTTCCCCAACAGGGTGGGCATCGTGAGTTCGCCGACGAGCGCGGCGCTGAAGGACGTCATCGCCGTGGTCGGCAGGCGGGCACCGTGGGTGCGGCTCCTGGTGCGGAGCACGCGCGTGCAGGGGCAGGGGGCGGGCGCGGAGATCGCCGCCGCCATATCGTCCCTCGCTTCCCGTGACGTGGACGTGGTCATTGTGGCGAGGGGAGGCGGCTCGATCGAGGACCTCTGGGGCTTCAACGAAGAGCCGGTCGCACGGGCCGTCGCGGCGAGCCCGGTACCGGTGGTCTCCGGGGTCGGACACGAGACGGACGTCACGATCTGCGACCTCGTGGCCGACCTGCGGGCCGCCACTCCCTCGGCCGCGGCGGAAGCCGTGGCGCCTGACCGCAAGGCGGTGGCCGGGGTTCTGCAGGGCCTGGGGCGGCGGCTTGGCAAGGGGCTGGCCGCTCAGGCGAGGTCCCGTCGGTGGAGGCTCGACCAGGCTGGGGACATGCTGGTTCGGCGGGGGCGCCGCAGGCTGGCCGTTTCGCGCGCGCGGCTGGACGCCGCGGGCGCGAGGATGTCGGATACGGTACGCCGCCGGATCCGGCACGAGTCCGGGCGGCTTGCCGAGGTGGCGGCTGCCATGGATGCGCTTTCCCCCCTGTCGACGCTGGCGCGCGGGTACGCCCTCCCTCTCGACGGCGAGGGTCGCCTTCTGCGCGGCGTTCGCGACTTTACGCCGGGCCGCGACTTCGGGTTGCGGGTCGTCGACGGGAACGTCCCGTGCGAGGTGACGGGCCCGGCCCTGGGCGCGCCTCTGCCCGATGCGGGTGCGGTAGCATTCGAGTCCGGGAGCACCAGGCATGGAAGCTGAGCGGGGACTCGACGCGACGCTGAAGCGCATCGAGGCGATCGTCGCCGCGCTGGACTCGGATTCGCTGGGGTTGGACGAGGCGCTTGCGCTGTTCGAAGAAGGTGTGGGCCATCTTCGCCGGGCCCAGGAATTCCTTGCGATGGCGGAACTTCGCGTGGAAGAGTTGATTGGACGCGAAGGAGAGGAGGTTCGGGAGTTTCGGGAACCTGGCCAGGGAGACCGCGATGCCGGAGATGACAGCTGACCGCTGGGGCGTGGCGCGGTCGTCCTTCGACGTTTACCTGGAGACCGGGAGGGGACACATCGAGGCCGCCCTGCGCCGCTCGGTGACCGGGATGGGTGAAGTCATCCCGTCCGGGCTGCTGACCGCGGTGGAGGATGGGGTCATGGGTGCCGGAAAGCGGCTGCGGCCGCTCCTGCTGGTCACAGCTTGCGAGGAAACCGGTGGACGCACATCCGACGACCTCTACGACCTCGCGGTCTCGGTCGAGCTGATCCACGCCTACTCCCTGATTCACGACGACCTTCCCTGCATGGATGATGCCCCGCTCAGGAGGGGTCGTCCCACGGCGCACATCGTCCACGGAGTCCACACGGCCATGTACGCGGGAGCTGTCATCATCCCGTGGGCCGCGGCCTGGGCCTTCGACTCGGCCCGAAGGATGGGCCGCACCGGGGGTCAGGCCAGGGACATCGTTGCGCACCTCCTGGAGGCGGCCGGCGCGGGCGGCATGATCGGCGGCCAGGCGCTGGACCTCCTCGGCGAAGGACGGTCGCTGGGCGAAGATGAACTGGCGGAGCTGCACGGTCTCAAGACCGGCGCCCTCCTCGCGGCTTCGCTCGAGCTGGGGGCGATGGCTTCGGGGGCGGACAGTACCGTGCGGCACGCCATCGGCAGCTTCGGCCGCGATCTGGGCCTGGCCTTCCAGGTCATGGACGACGTTCTGGACGCGACCGGCTCGGCCGATGTTCTCGGAAAGCGGCCCTCGGATGCGGAGCAGGAAAAGTCGACCTACGTCGCGCTGCTGGGTGTGGAAGGGGCCCGGGCACATGGAAGGAGACTCGTTGACCGCGGCGCGGCCACACTGGACGCCGTGGGGCTGGCCGCGCCCCGGCTGCGACAGCTCGCCCGACTCGTGATCCAGCGGCGGCGGTAGCGCAGATGAGATTTCGGCAAATCGCGGTTCTGGGCCGCACGGGTGGCGATGGCCAGATGGTGGCCGCCTTTCGCAAGGTCGCGGCGGTGGCCGAGGAATTCGGCGCCTCGGTAGCGTTCGAGCCGGGGATGGCCTCGGTCGTCGAGGGTTCGGGCAGGACAGCGGCGACCCTGTCGACGTCCGACGAACTGCCCGACACCGTCGACCTGGTGATCTCGCTGGGAGGGGACGGGACGCTCCTGCGCGCGGCACGGTCGGTCTTCGGCCGCGGTGTCCCGGTGCTGGGCGTAAACCTGGGGAGCCTGGGGTTCCTCACGTCGGTGTCCGGGGCGCGTGTCGAAGACGGACTGCGCCGTATCCTGGGCGGCGAATACGCCATCGAGGAGCGGAGAACGCTCCACGCGGAGGTGCGTGCGCCGGGGGGCGCGGTGCAAAGGAGCTTCTCGGTCCTGAACGACGTCGTGGTTCACAAGGCCGGTGCCGCCCAGGTCATTCGTCTCGATCTCTGGGTCGGCCCCGAGGACGATCTGGACGAGATCGGCAGCTTTTCCGGCGACGGCGTGATCCTCGCCACGCCGACGGGGTCCACCGCCTACTCGCTTTCGGCTGGAGGCCCCATCGTCGTGCCCAGGATGAACTGCCTCCTCGTCACGCCGATCCTGCCCCACACCCTCGCGGTACGTCCCCTCGTCGTCCCCGGTGACGAAGAGATCACGGTCACGGCGCTCGACCGGGGCGAGCCCCTCTTTCTCACGGTGGACGGGCAGGAGGGCGGACCCGTCGGGCACAGCGACCGGGTGGTGGTGCGCATGGGCACGGAGGCGGTTCCCCTCGTCAGGCTCCCCGGCCATTCCTTCTTTGCCACGCTGCGGCACAAGCTGGGCTGGGCCGTCCGGCCGCTCGACGGAAGCTGAGGCCCGTCCATGGCGGCGCCCCGGCATGGCGGCCAGGATTCTTCCGGATTCACCCGGCCGGTGATTGGGCCCGGCCAGCCATGGCGGCGCCCGTTCGCCGACCTCACATTCAAGATCCATGTTCGTTGAGCTGAGAATCCGTAACTTTGCCGTCCTCAAGGACTTGTCCGTTTCACTTGAACCAGGACTGAATGTCCTTTCGGGGGAAACAGGGGCCGGAAAGTCCATCGTGGTGGATGCCTTGGAGACCCTGGTGGGCGGCCGGGCGTCTACGGGTGTCGTGCGCTCGGGGGAAGCGCGTGCGCTCGTGGAGGGTGTGGTCGACGTGGGTGGGCTGGACGAGGTCGCGGAGCAGCTGGCCGAACTGGGGCTGGAGGCCGATGACGACCACCTCGTGCTGCGCCGCGAGATCCGGGCCGAGGGCCGGAGCCGGGGGTGGGTCAACGGCTCGCCTGCGACCGCCGGAATACTGCGCCGGATCGGCTCGCTGCTGGTGGACATCCACGGCCAGCACGAGCACCAGCGCCTCATGTCCGCTGACTTCCAGCAGGAGGTGCTGGACGCCTTCGGCGGGTGCCGGGATCTGGCCGGGGAGGTTGCGTCGGCCTTCCGGCGATCGACGGGCCTGATGCGCAGACTGGCGGCACTGGAGGACCGGCGGGGCGAGCTGGAGAGCCGGGCCGACTTCATCCGCTTCCAGCTCGGCGAGATCCTGGGCGCGAAGATCCGTCCGGGTGAGGACGATGAGCTGCGCATGGAGGCGAACCGCCTCGCGAACGCGGACGTGCTGGCGCGGGAGTGCCACGCCCTCCACGAACTGCTCCACGGCGGGGAGGGAGCGGTCACGGATCGCCTCGCCAACGCGGTGGCGCGGATCCAACGCCTCGGCAGGATCGACCCTTCGCTCGCCCCGCACCAGCCTATCCTGGAGGACGCCTACCATCAGCTGTCGGACGCGGCCGGGGCCCTGGGGGACTACGGCGCCGGCATCGACCACGACCCCGCGCGGCTGGAGGATATTCGGGAGCGGCAGGTTCTCCTCCAGCGGCTTCAGCGGAAGTACGGCGCCACCCTCGCCGACGTGATCGAAACCGGGGAGACCCTGCGTCGGGAGTTGGACGAGCTCGAAACCGCCGACCTGGACGCTACCGCCCTGCGAGCGGAGCTGGCGCGGGAGCGGGAGAATTGGACATCGGCAGCGGAAGAGCTGTCACGGCAGCGGAGGGAGGCGGCCGACCGGCTTGCGGGCGAAGCGGAGGCTGCATTCCCGGGCCTGGGCCTGGAAGGCGGCCGCTTCCGGGTGCACTTCGAGGAGCTGTCCGCGCCTGCGGCGCGAGGTCTGGAGCGGATCCGGTTCACGGCCACCATGAACCCGGGCTTCCCGCCCGCCCCGCTCGCGCAGATCGCGTCCGGGGGGGAACTCTCCCGCGTGATGCTCGTGCTGAAGTCGGTGCTCGCCGGGATCGACGACCTTCCCACCCTGGTGTTCGACGAGGTCGACGCCGGGATCGGAGGGGTCGTGGCGGGGAGGGTGGGGGAGCGGCTGGAAGAGGTCGCACGCGGCCGGCAGGTGCTCGTGGTAACGCACCTGGCGCGCATCGCCGCCCGGGCGGCCAACCACCTCGTGGTGGAGAAGGGCGCCGCGGACGGCACGGCGGTCAGCGGTGTGCGCCGCCTGGAGGCGGATGAGCGGGTGCGGGAGATTGCCCGCATGCTCGGGGGCGATCCGGAGTCGGCGCCGTCGCTGGATCATGCGCGAGAGCTGTTGGGGGTGGAGGGCACAGGTGAGTAGCCCCAGGACGCGCATTATGGTGACCCCGGACGTGATGATCGGTGGCAAGCGCACGACGGTTAGCTACGCGGGCGAAGCGTTCATGATCGCGCTTCGCCCGCTACGGCCATCGGGCGGGGAGCCATGCCCGGCGTCATCCCCCCCACACCCCCACGAAGAACCGGAATCCGGCTTCCAGCGACCGGGTGTTCGGCACGTTCCCGCCACTTCCCCCGACCACCTCCCGGAACATGATCCGGATCTCCAACGGGCTCCCCCGGATCCCGTCGCGGACGGACGCCGCGCGGTTGTAGACCACCCCGAGCACTACGCGGCTGGACGACGCCGAGCTCTCGGGGACCAGAATCTCCGGGTCGGGCATCGCGCGGGATCCGGCCATGTCCGTCTTCCTGCCCACGGCCTCGCTGCCGCCCGGTTCCGCCCCGCCCCCCGTATCCGCCCCCTCGGCGACCATTTCCGTCACCTCGGGCGCCGCCACCGCGAAGGTGTCGTGTCCCTTGCGGACGTAGCGGTACCCGGCCAGCAGGCGCATCGTCGCCGCGATCTGGAACCACGGTGACAGCTCGAGGAGCTGATAGTCGCCCGGATCCCAGTCCAGCCGGATCTGGGACGCGAGAGGGGCGAATGTGACATTGGGGTCGAAGGCGCGCCGCTCGGTGGTACCCTTCATCTGGACGCCGTAGCGGACATCGGCCCACAGGCCCAGGCGGCCCCCCCACCGCCCGTTCATCCACCCGCGCACCTCCACGTCCGGCTGGGCGTCGCCCGTTCCCATGTCGAGGAAGTTCGCGGGATCGTCCTGCACTCCGGTGGGGAGCCGCACGGCCGCGCCGGCGCCGGCGACGACGTGATGCGCGCCATCCGGTTCCCCGGACTCCAGCAATCGTCCGTCGATCCGCACCTCGATGTCGCCCAGTGCCCAGGGGTGTTTCCACGTGTCCAGAGGATGGGTTGCCGCAATGCCGAAGACCGGGTCGGTGACCAGGCCGTGGAACTCTTCGGCGGTCAGGGGAACGTCGGACAGAGGCACGGCGGCCGGCATTCCCGTCACCCCGGCGGCCTGAAAGGCCTCGGCCAGCATGACAAGGCGCGCCTGCAGGGCCATCCCCGCGGAGGACGACCCGATGGGCGCGAACATGCTTCCGTACATCGCCGACAGAGCGTTCTGAAAGGTCCGCGCGTCCGCGAGCAGCGCCGTGGCATCCCGGCACCCGGGCGAAGACGGTTCGGACAGGCAGGTCCTCGCCCGAAAGGCGTCGAACGCGTTGACGGAACCCTGCAGACCGGACAGGAACCCCGACACCAGGGCGGCGTCGGCCAGTCCGGGGCTGAAGCCGGCGTTGGCGCTCGCGGAGTCCGCGACAAAGGTGAACGAGAACTCGGTCTCGCGTTGCACGAAGGGGACCACGGCGCCCACGGTCAGCCAGTCGAATACACCGGCGTCGAGCGAGAGAGGCACGCGGGCCGAACTCTTCTCCATGACGGAGGCCATGGACCCGAGGCTCATCGTGAACGCTTCGCCCGCCGCGCCTTGAACCGCGTCCTCAAGGTCTCGCATCATCGGGAACATGCCGCTGCCGGCGGGACCGCTGAAGTCGGCGTTCAGCTGCTCCAGTCCTCCCGTCGACGAGGCCCCCTCTGCCCACATCCCGTAGCGCGACGCAAAGGAGGAGTACTCTCCGCGGATGCCAAGACGGACACTCCCCCGGGGGACGAGGGGTGAAAAAGGCTCCTGGGCGCTCGCGAGGGCGGGCGCGAAAAGAACGCAGAGGAGGGTGGCGAGCAGGGAAGAGGTACGGTACACGGACTATCCGGGAAGGTGTTGGCCCGGCGAAACCGGGCTGCGACTCCGCGAACGGTCGTCGCGAAGACAAGATAATGCCGACGGCCCGCCGGGCGAACGGAAGGGGGCGGGTGGCCACGCTTGACACCGCACGAAGCCGCGTCTAGCGTTGTATTCCCGTTCGACGGAACCGGGCTCCGGGAAGTGCTCCACCGAAGGTCGTTTTGCCGCCGAACAGGTGATTGACATGCGGGAATAGCTCAGTTGGTAGAGCACCACCTTGCCAAGGTGGGGGTCGCCGGTTCGAGTCCGGTTTCCCGCTCTGATGCTCGAGGGGGCGACGGCGGTTGCCGGACGCCCCCTTCGTGTCGGCGCCGTAGCCAAGTGGTAAGGCAGAGGTCTGCAAAACCTCCATTCGGCGGTTCGAATCCGCCCGGCGCCTCTCGTCTGTACCGGCGGGGCACGCCCGTCCCGGGAGCGGACGAACCCCGGACGGCATGCCCGGCGTATTTTTCGCACGGGCTCCTATGGAATCAGCCGCCGCGGCCGGGGCCTCAGCAGGAAGACCCCCTCGTACATGCTCGTGACGACGACCGTACCGCTCTCGAAGAACGGGTAGGCGGTCCACGCACCGACGAAGCCGGGCGGGTCCCCCTCGTACGGCGTGGTGTCGAACCAGGCGATCTCGCGCGGCGCCTCCGGGTCGCTGATGTCGAAGAGGCGGAAGCCGGCCTGATAGTTGGCCTGGTACATCCGGTCGCCCTTGACGTACAGGTTGTGGTCGGTGGCGCCGGAGGTCCCGTCCACGCTCCCCACCAGGATGGGGTCGTCCAGCTCCGCCACGTCGAAGATGAAGGTCCGCGTGGTCGGCGCCGTGCCGACCAGCTCGTCGAGTTCGTCGTCGAGGTAGTAGTACCGCTGGTCGTCGGTGAGCCATCCCTGGTGGACGTACGCCAGGCCGGGGTAGGTCGCGGTGCCGACGGGGGCCGGCGCCGACTTGTCGGTGACGTCGATGATCCTGAGCGCGGTCTCGTTGGATGCGAAGCAGAGCTGCCGCCCCTGGAAACGGTCGTCGGGGCCCCGGTACACGACGCACTGGGCGTCGTGGGTGCGCCCCGGGTAGATCAGCCCCTCGGTGTCGGTGAAGCAGCCCGCGAAGACGGGTGACTTCGGGTCGCGCACGTCCACCATGTGGAGACCGCCGCCGCACGTCTCGCCGCCCCCGCTCGCACCCACCGGGAATGCGAAGCCGCTCTCCGGGTCCAGCACCAGGTTGTGAGCGCTCGCGATTCCATCGTAGACGGCGTCCGGCTGGAACTCGGCCGGGTCGGGGCCCGCCCCCCGCACGCGGGTGAGGTCGAAGACGACGAGGCCGTGGTCGCCGGCCCCGTCACCCGTGAAGAAGAGGTGGTCGGCGTAGACCTTCAGGTCGCGTGCGCCGCTGGGGTTGGCCTGGACCGCTCCGATGTAGCGGGGGGCAGCCGCGTCGGTGACGTCGATGATCGCCGCGCCGCCGGTCCGGCCGACCAGCGCGTACTCGCGCCCCGTCTCGGGGTCGGTCCATCCCCAGACGTCGCTCACGCGCTCCCCGGGCGCGCCTCCGAGGGCGGAGGCCGGCAGGAATGCGAGGAGATCGACGCCGTCGCACGAGAATCCCGCCGCGTCGCCGCCGTCGCAGCGCACTTCGCCACTGGTGACGGCCTCGGGACCACCGCCGGGACGCAGCGGCTCGCTTGCCGGCGACCAGGATCCGTCCGGCCCCCGGGTGAAGACCATCGCGGCGCCCGCGCCTCCGTCGGCTCCAGGCGCGCCCACGGCGGCGACGGCCGGGCCGAGTGCGATGGCCGTACCGAAGCCCCCGCCCGCGCCGAACGCCTGCACGCCGTCGTGTACGGTGAGCGCAACCCAGCTCCCGTCCCGGTAGCCGAACAGCGCGACCCGTCCGGTACCGGGGGCCCCCACCCACATCTCGTCTCCGAGCACCGCGACGGCGCCCCCGAAGCCCTGACGCTCCGGATCGCTCGGAGGCCCCAGCACCTCTGACGGCTCCCAGACGCCGTCATCGCCTTGAACGTACGGGAACACAAGACCCGATCCGAGGCGCGCTCCGGGGGCTCCGACAACCAGTCTACCGTCCGCGATGGCCATGGAGGAGCCGAAGCGGGCGCCCAGCTCGGTCGAGTCAGGCCGGAGCGTAACCGATAGCGACCACGATCCGTTCGTTTCCGTGAAGGCATGCACGGCACCGGTGCGGTCCAGGGCGGGGGACGCGACAAACAGGCCGCTCTCGTGGAGGATCAGGGCGCTGCCGAATCCCTCGTCGGTATCTTCGGACGGGCGTGGAACCGTGGCGGCCACCGCCCACGCCCCGTCCCGGCCCTGCTCGAAGATGTGCACGGCGGGGGGAGACATCCCGTTGCGGGCGACCGACACGGCCACCCTGTTGCCGCTGACAGCCGCGACCCGGAGAGGGGGCTGAAGGATCCGCATGATACCCGCGAAGTCCACCGCCGCGCCCCCGGGGCCCGTCCCGGGCCCGGCTTCCGCCCGCTCCTCTCCCGGTGCGCCGGCCAGCGCGAGGCCTGCCTCATGGACCCAGCCGCCGTTGCCCGTGTCGCGAAACAGGTGCGCCCCGGTCTCCACCTCCGCGTCACCCGACCCCACCACCAGCCGCCCGTTCCGCCATTCCATCGACGGCGACAACCTGGATCCGCTGGCAGCCGTGCCCGGCGGGGACAGCGTCCCGGCGAGCACCCACGCACCGGTCCCGGACCTCTCGAAGCGGTAGAGCGCGGCGGGCCCCCGCGCCGCCCCCGGCTTGCCGACGATCACGGTCTCGCCCGCCACCGCGACCATGCTGCCGAAGTCGTCCTGGACCGCCGCGAAGGCAGGGGTCACGCTCACCACGCCGGTGGCCGCGGCAACCGCGATGCACAGGACTCCGGCGCCCCTTGCAGCGCGGTGTCCCCTCCGCTCCGGGTTCCGCGCGGAGAGTTCACCACGGGTTGCGAAATCGACCTGGCAGCGGACGCCGGCGCGTCCCGGCCGGCAACTGGTCACCTTGAACATGCGTATCTCCCGGTCTTAGGCTGAAGTCGCAAACTGAAGCCACCCTCGACCTCCGGCAATGCAGAATGGCTCACATACGGTACGCATCCCCCGCGGAAGCGGGCTCGGAACTGGCCGAGCTTTACGCGCGTTACGCCGACCGGGCGGGGAACCTCGACAACATTCTCCGGATACATTCCCTCAACCCACCTTCGTTGGAGCATCACTACGACCTCTATCGCCACCTCATGGCCGGGCCCTCCCCGCTGTCGCGGCAGCAGCGCGAGATGATCGCGGTCGCGGTGTCGGCCGAGAACGACTGCTTCTACTGAATTAACCACCACGGAGCGGGCCTCCGTCGTCTGACCGGCACGGCCGACCTGGCGAATGCGCTCGCCAGAGGCCGGCGGCCGGACTTGCTCACCGACAGGGACACGGTCATGCTCGACTACGCCGTCAAGCTGACCCGGGATCCGGGGGGAATGACCGCGGACGATGTGGAGGCGCTGCGGGAAGCCGGCTTCGGCGACCGGGCGGTCCTCGACATCTGCCAGGTGGTGTCCTACTACAACTACGTGAACCGTCTGGCCGACGGCCTCGGAGTCGAACTGGAGGAGGAGTGGAGCGATGCGGACCATACCATGACCCGGGACGAATTCGACGCGCAGCGGGACACCTCCCCGTGATCACGGTCGACGGACACGGGCTGACCCTCGCGGAGGTTGAAGCGGTGGCGGTCGGCGGCGCCCAGGTCCGGCTGCACGAAGACGCCGCGGCACGGATACGCCGCTCGCGAAGTCTTCTCGACCGCCTCCTCGAGGGAGACGCCCCCGTGTATGGCGTGAACACCGGTTTCGGGCGGCTCGCCGACGTGCGCATCTCGCGTGACGATCAGTTCGCGCTCCAGCGAAACCTGGTGAGGAGCCACGCCGCAGGGACCGGCCGCCCCCTCCCGGACGCGGAGGTGCGCGCAATCCTGCTTCTCAGGGCCAACACCCTGGCCCGGGGACAGTCCGGGTGCCGCCTGGTCGTGGTCGAGCGTCTGCTGGAGCTGCTCAACCGCGCCGTCCACCCCGTCGTGCCCGAGATCGGGTCTGTGGGCGCGAGCGGCGACCTGGCCCCGCTCGCCCACGTCGCCCTCGCGCTGACGGGAGAGGGCAGGGCCGTAGCCGACGGCAGGGAGGGTGACGCCGGGCGGCTCATGGGCGCGGCGGGGATCGCACCGCTGCAGCTTGCCGAGAAGGAGGGCCTGGCGCTGGTCAACGGCACCCAGGCCACCACCGGGATCGGGATCCTGGCAGTGGGGCGCTTCGGCCGCGCGCTCGAAACCGCCGATGTGGCTGGCGCCATGTCGCTGGAAGGGGTGCGCGGGTCTCCCGCCCCCTTCCGCGCCGAAATACACAATGCGCGGCCGCACCCGGGCCAGATCGCCAGCGCGCGGCGCCTGAGGGCGTTGCTGGAGGGCTCGGAGATCCGCGAGTCGCACAGGGAAGGGGATACGCGCGTCCAGGATCCCTACTCGCTCCGCTGCATGCCGCAGGTCCATGGGGCCGCCCGCGAAGCGTACGGGTACGCGAGCCGCATCCTCACAACGGAAGCGAATTCGACCACGGACAACCCGCTTGTTCTGGCCGACGGGGGCACCGACGGTGAAGTCGGCGCGGATTCGTCCGGCGGCCTGGTCGTGAGCGGCGGCAACTTCCACGCGCAGGTGGTTGCGCAGAGCCTGGACCTCGTCGCCATCGCGGCGGCCGACCTGGCCTCGATCTCGGAACGGCGGACCGACCGGCTCCTCAACCCCGACCTTTCCGGCCTGCCCGCCTTCCTGACCCCCGACCCCGGAACCCGCTCCGGCCTCATGATCGTCCAGGTTGTCGCGGCCGACGCCCTGTCGGAGATGCGCGTCCTCGCCAACCCCGCCAGTTCGGACTCGGTTCCCACCTGCGCTTCTCAGGAAGACCACGTCTCCATGGGGATGGCCGCGGCGAGAAAGCTTCGCCGAAGCATGGAGCTGCTGGAAATCGTTCTGGCGGTCGAGATTCTCTGCGCCGCGCAGGCCGTGGAGTTCCACCGGCCGTTGCGCGCCGGGCAGGGCGTGGAGCGAGCGCTGAAAACGGTGCGCGATCGTGTAGCCCGCCTCGACGAAGACAGGATCCTCGGGGGTGACATCGAGATCCTTCGCGACCTGGTGGCTGCGGGCGCGTTTGCGGAACAGGATGCGGCCGCGGCGCAAGCCGAGGCGGCCGCTGCACAAGCGGTCGCTGCCGCTGGGCAAGCAGCCGCTGCCGCCGCACGAGCCGACGCAGCCGCTGCACATTCCGACGCTTCCTCTCCCGCCGGCGAGTCTCGATAAGGACGATCCGACATGCAGCCCACCACGACGCGCTCCACCGCACCCGCATCCGGTCCCCGGACCGTCCTCGCGCCGCGCGGCACCACGCTCAGGTGCAAGGGCTGGACCCAGGAAGCCGCGCTCCGCATGCTCATGAACAACCTGGATCCGGCGGTCGCCGAGCAGCCGGACGAGCTGGTGGTCTACGGCGGCACCGGCCGGGCCGCGCGGAGCTGGGCCGCATTCGACGCCATCGTCTCGGCCCTGGAGCAGCTGGAGGGCGACGAAACCCTCCTGGTTCAGTCCGGCAAGCCCGTCGGGGTCTTCCGCACGCACCGGCATGCCCCGCGGGTGTTGATCGCCAACTCGAATCTGGTGGGCCGCTGGGCCACCTGGGAGCACTTTCACGAGCTGGAGCGCCAGGGGCTGATGATGTACGGTCAGATGACCGCCGGTTCGTGGATCTACATCGGGACGCAGGGGATCCTCCAGGGAACGTACGAGACCTTCGGCGCCATGGCGCGGAGGCACTTCGGCGGGTCGCTCTCCGGCCGATGGATCCTCACAGGCGGCATGGGCGGCATGGGCGGCGCACAGCCGCTCGCGGCCACGATGAACGGCGCAGCCATCCTGGTGGTCGAAGTCGACCCCGAGCGGATCCGGCGCCGGATCGAGACGCGCTACTGCGACCGCATGACCGACGACCTGGACGAGGCGTTGGCGTGGCTGCGGGAGGCGACCGAAGCGGGGCAGGCGGTTTCGGTGGGGCTGGTGGGGAACTGCGCCGATGTCCTCCCCGAGCTGAACCGGCGCGGGATCACCCCCGATATCGTGACCGACCAGACCTCGGCCCACGACCCCGTGGACGGCTACGTGCCTTGCGGTTTCTCGATCGATGAGGCGTCCGTCTTGCGAAAGCACGATCGAACCGAATATCGCTTGCACGCGATGGCGTCGATCCGCAGGCACTGTGAAGCCATCGTGGAGATGACCAGGCGGGGTGCTATCGCGGTCGACTACGGCAACAACCTGCGCGGCTATGCGCACGAGGCCGGCTTCGAGGACGCGTTTTCGTATCCGGGCTTCGTTCCCGCGTACGTCCGCCCCCTCTTCTGCCTCGGCAAGGGCCCCTTTCGGTGGGTCGCGCTGTCGGGCGACCCTGCCGACATCCACCGCACCGACGACCTTGTGCTGGACATGTTCCCCCGGGACGAACACCTCTGTCGCTGGATCCGCATGGCGCGCGAGCAGGTAGCTTTTCAGGGGCTTCCTGCGCGGATCTGCTGGCTGGGCCAGGGGGAGCGGGCGCGCTTCGGCGTCGCCATGAACGAACTGGTCGCCAGCGGCGAGGTCAGCGCTCCCATCGTGATCGGGCGCGACCACCTGGACACGGGGTCGGTGGCGTCGCCGTACCGCGAGACGGAGGGGATGAAGGACGGGACCGACGCGGTCGCCGACTGGCCCGTCCTGAATGCGCTGCTGAACACCGCCTCGGGGGCGAGCTGGGTGTCGTTTCACCATGGGGGCGGCGTGGGGATCGGGGACTCGCTGCACGCGGGCCAGGTGCTGGTTGCCGACGGAACGCCGGAGATGCGCACCCGGATCGAGCGCGTGCTGACGAACGATCCGGGGCTGGGGGTGGCCAGGCACGCGGACGCGGGGTACGAGGCCGCGCAGGCGACGGCCCGGGAGAAGGGGGTCAGGATCCCGATGGGGTGAAGGTGGGCTGCGGCAGTCGCCCGGCGTCGACGCCGGGCGGCTATGTTCGCGCCCCCAGCCCCTTCACGGCCGCCGTGAACGCGCGCCCGACCTCCTCCTCACGTGCATGGCGGCCGGACTGCACCACCCAGTTGCCACCCACCATGACGTCCCGCACCGGGTTGTCGGTCCCGGAGAACAGCCACGAGTCGAGCACGGCGCGGCCGCCGCGCCCGGCCAGCGCCGGATGTTCCGCGTCCAGGACCACCAGGTCCGCCCGGGCGCCGACCTCGACGCGGCCTCCGTCCCACGCCAGCGCCCGGCATCCTCCGTCCCACGCGTGCTGCAAGAGCGTGCCACCGGCTCCGGCGAGCGCACCCCCGGCTTCGGCGAGCACACCGTCTCCCGGCCCGTTCGCCCCCGTGGATGTCTCGGCGACCCGCCCCCCTCCCGTGCCGGACGCGCGCTTCCGCGCCTTCAGCACCGACCGGGTCCGGCACACCAGCCGCTGCCCGTAGTCCAGGAGGCGCAACTCCTCCACCGGGCTACGCGACACGTGGCTGTCGGTCCCGATCGCGAACCTTCCTCCGAGCGCTGCAAACGCCCCCAGCGGGAACAGTCCGTCCCCGAGGTTCGCCTCGGTCGTCGGGCACAACCCCGCCACCGCCCCCCGCCGCACGACCCCGGCTACCTCGGCATCGCTGACGTGCGTGCCGTGAACCAGGCACCACCGCTCGTCGACGGGGGCGTGGTCCAGAAGCCACTCGACCGGCCGCGCCTTCCGGTCGGCCAGACAGTCCCGCACCTCCTTCTCCTGCTCGGCCACATGGATGTGCACCGGCGCTTCGCCTGCCGCGGCCGGCCCGGCTCCCCCGGACACGAAGTCACCGAAGCGCGCGAACGACTCGCGCGAAACCGCCCGCAAGCTGTGTACCGCCCACCCCAGCTGCACGGGGGACGCGGACGGGCCCGGACGCGCGGACTCCACGTGCCGCGATCCCTCCCCGCCGAGTGCCGCGTGCAACCGCGCCGCCCCCTCCAGGTCCATCCGGAAGCGCCGTTGGCTCCCCGCCAGCGCCTCGCCGCCGAAGCCGCCCGTCTCGTACACCACGGGCATGTGTACCAGGCCGATCCCCGTGGCACGCGCCGCGGCAATGACCCGTCGGCTCATCTCGGCTGGATCGTCGTAGGCACCGCCGTCCGGCCGACGGTGCAGGTAGTGGAACTCGCCGACGCAGGTGAAGCCCGCCTTGAGCATCTCGACGTACAGTTGGGCCGTGACCGCCTCCACGTCGTCTGGCGTGAGGTGGCGGAGGAACGCGTACATCGCCTCGCGCCAACTCCAGAACGAATCCGGCCCGCCCCCTTCGGCGAGCCCCGCCAGGGCGCGCTGGAACGAATGGCTGTGCACGTTGGGCACCCCGGGAACCGTCCACCCCGCCACCGTTTCGCATCCGCCGTTGCTGCCCGGCTCCACCGACAGGATGCGGCCGCGCTCGTCCACCGCCACGACTGCGTCGCGCTGCCAGCGGTCCCCGATCAGGAGTCGTTCGAAGCGGAACCTGTGGCGTGGGCGAGCCCTTGGCGGCATGGACGTTCCTCACGATCGGATTTGCGAATCGGCGCGGTTCGATGCATCAATCTGGCTGCTGTCCCTCAATTTCGCTTCAACCGCGCGGCCGCGCGAACGACCCAATGCCTCATCCCCGCTGGGACCGAATCTGGACGGACGTCAACCTCGCGACCATGACCGACGCGTCGCTGGGCATCATCGAGGACGGGGCGATCGTGAGCACCGGCGGGCGCATCGCGTGGGTCGGGCGACGGGCCGACCTGCCCGAGGCCGGGAAGCGGATGGCGGGCGACATCATCCGCTGCGGTGGCGCCTGGCTCACCCCCGGGCTGATCGACTGCCATACGCACATTGTCTTCGGGGGCGACCGCAGCGGTGACTTCCGCCGCCGGCTACGGGGTGAATCGTACGGCGACATCGCGAGGGCGGGCGGGGGCATCATGTCGACAGTCCGCGCCACGCGCGACGCCTCGAACGAGGAGCTGACCGTGCGCGCCGTCGCCCGGGGAGCGGAGTTGGCGGCCTGGGGTGTCACCACGATCGAGGTCAAATCCGGCTACGGCCTCGACCTGCCGACCGAACTGCGGATGCTGGATGTCGCCGCCGGGCTTGCCGACCATCTCCCCGTGGACATCTCGCCCACCCTGCTCGCCGCCCATGCGATCCCGCCCGAGTACGCGGGGCGGCGGGCCGGCTACGTCCGGCTGGTCATCGACGAGATCATCCCCGCGGCGCTGGAGCAGGGCCGCGCGACGGCCGTGGACGTCTTCTGCGAGGACATCGCCTTCACGCCGGCCGAGTCGCGCGCGATCCTCGAAGCCGGGATCGGGGCGGGGCTGCACGGCCGCCTCCACGCGGACCAGCTCTCGGACCTGGGCGGGGGCGCGCTGGCCGCCGCCGCGGGAGCCCGCTCGGCAGACCATGTGGAGTACCTGTCGCGAGACGGGGTGCGAGCCATGGCGGCAGCGGGTGTGTGCGCGGTCCTCCTCCCCGGTGCCGCCTACACCCTGGGGGCGGACCGCAGGCCGCCCGTCGGCACGCTGCGGCAAGCCGGCGTGACGATGGCGCTGGCCACTGACGCGAATCCCGGGTCATCGCCCATCACGAACGTCGGCGTGATCCTGAACCTGGCGTGCATCCTTTTCGGACTCACCCCGGAAGAGGCCCTGTTCGGCTTCACAGCCGCCGCGGCCCGGGTTCTCGGCCTGGAAGCGGACCGCGGCACCCTCCAGCCGGGCAAGTGGGCCGACCTGGCCCTGTGGAACGTGCGTGACCTGGCGGAGCTGTGCTACTGGGTGGGCGCGAGCCCCTTGCGGTCGCTGGTCAAGCACGGGGTTCCCCGTGCCTTGGGGCAATCGATGTAGCTCAGCCTCCGCGTCTGCGCGGCGGGCTACGCTTTGCGGGCGCGCCGGAGCCGCCTGAGCGGCGCGGTGCAGGGCGTGCCTTCGGCGGCGAGCGCCTGGGCGGTGCGGAGCGTGCCTTCGGCGGCGAGCGCCTGGGTGGTGCGGAGCGCACCTTCGGCGCCGGTCGCCTGGATGGAGCTTGACGCGCGCCGGGCTGCGAGCGCCTGGGTATTGCCGGTCGCGCGACGGGTCCCCGGCGAGGCGGCGTTGTCCGCACGATGGGTTCCCGGCGAGGCGGCGTTGTTCGTACGATCGGCTGCCGCTTCGGGGTGGACGCCCCCGTGCGCGGTGCGGCCTCGGGCCGCTTTCTTACCTTCGGCGGCGTGGTGCGCACCGGCGTTGGCGAACCTGTTCCGATGGGTGGTCTGCGTGTTGCAGGGCGAGGGGTCGCTCTCCTCGTGTCCTCACCCGTCGCCTTCGCGTCACCGTCGCCTCGTGGACGCGCCGTTCGTGGAACGGCCCGGGCCCATGGGCGGGCTGCGCGACTGCCAACATCCGTCCGGTCGCCGGCACCGGCGACACCAACTCCCGACGCGCCGGTTCCCCTGCGAGTAAGGTCCGAAACGGGGCGCTCCGGTCCGTTGTCCGTCACGTACACCTCCGGCCGTTCCTTGAAACGTGGACCGAACAGGGGGCTGCGGAGGACGGCTCCTCGCCCTGAGCGGTAGCCGTAGGGGGAAACACGTCCTCCGTACCCGTCAGCCACGTAGTAACGGCGAAAGTGGCGGTAGTCTCCGCCCCAACCGTAACCCGGATACCCGCTCCAGCCGTACCCGGGATACCCGCCCCAGCCGTCGTACCACCCGGAGTATCCGCCGTACCAGAATGGGGAGGTCGCGTACACGTGCCGGCGCAGGTAGCGGGGTGAAGGCCATCCCAGGAAGCCGTACGGTCTCAGCCACGGGCTGGGAGGGCCCCACCAGCCGAAAGGTCCAAAGCCGACGGGCAGGTAGCTCCCGCAATCCAGGAAGGGGTCGTGCAGGAGGTAGTCCCAGCAGTGGGAGAGTCCCCAACCGTCCTGGTAGCCGCCGAGGTAGCCGTCGTGGTAACTGCTGAAGCCGATGCCGATTGACACATGGGAAGAGGCGCCGAGCCCAAACCCGGGGCTGCGGAACACCGGCTGGTAGGCAAGGCCCAACCCCCATCCGGACCAGAACGTGGCCTGACCCGCGGCGGCCAGGTCAAGTCTTGCCGAAACATGGTTGGCGACCTGGGCCGTGCCAGCCGCCGGGACCGAGAGCATCCCCGCCATCAGAACCACTCTGCTTGCAAGCTTCATTTCACCACCTCCGCGTATTTGGGCTGGCGGTTATCATAAGCAACGATCATGCCATGAATCATCCAGTCGTCCAACTCGTTGATATGCCGAGAGATGCGCGTGAGCGACCTGCCACCGTCCGGCGCGCGTGTCCCTGTCCTGCAACAGGTAGCGACCCATCCCGTGGACAGGTGTCCCGATCCCACGTCATGGCGAAAGACACCGGTGCACCAGCAGGAGCGCCAAAAGCGCGACGAAGGGCGCGGCCGTCATGACCAGCTTCCCCGCGGTGCCGGCCACGGCCGTCACGCCCCCCCCCCCCGCGGCGCCGCCCCCGGCCGCCCCGCCGCCGGCGTCCCCGGCGGGGCATCCTTCCGACTCCGAATGCTCCGTCATGACCGTGGCTCCGGTCGGTTGACGATCCATGAATCTTCGGCCCCCCGCTTCGTGTGGAGAGTGCGGCCGCTCACCGGTAAACTCGACTCCCCGGCGCGTTGCCGCAAGCGAGTCGGCGTGGCGGTTGAACCCTTGACTTGCCAAGTTCGCGGGCAGAGTGAATCTTGATAGCACCGACGCCGTGGTGAATCACCGGGCATCCTGAAGCCGGACGCGGCGGGTTTCGGACCCTCATTTCTATCTCCCGGGCGGTACCCGCGCCATCGAATGAAGCGCGCGGAATCGTCCCCGGCATGGGGGCGTACGAACGCCCCGGCTGGGTCCGTGCTGCGCTCAACGTGTGACGCTTGTTCCCCCCGGAAGGTGTTAGCGACCGTGACCGATCAAACAACTACGCCACCTCAGGAAACTCCCAAACCCCGCAAGCGCAGGCCACGGGGGCGCCGCCACAGAGGCGGGGCACGCAGGGACGAAAACGAAGTGAACATCAACGACCCCAACCGGGAGCCGGGGCCGGTTCTCGGCATCCTGGAGGTCCTGCCGAGCGGCTCGGGGTTCGTACGTCGGGCCGAGGACGGGTACATCCCCGGCCACAACGACATCTACGTCGGGTCACGGCTCATCCACAGATTCGGCCTGCGCACCGGAGACGAAGTGGCGGGCGTCGTCGGTCGCCGTCCGCGCAACGGGAAGAGCCCGCCTCTGCGCTATCTGGATCTGGTCAACGGACTTACCGCGGACAACGCGACCAATCGGCCGGACTTCAACCGTCTGAGCGCGATGCACCCCCGACACCAGCTCAGACTGGAGTGCGGGAGGGTACACGGTGGAGAACCGGACATGACCAACCGGGTCATCGACCTCTTCTGCCCGATGGGCAAGGGTCAGCGCGCGATGATCGTGGCACCGGCCAAGGCGGGCAAGACCACCATTCTGCAGGCGGTGGCCGAGGGAGTGGAGAAGAACCATCCCGAATGCGAGTTGATGATTCTCCTGGTGGACGAGCGGCCTGAAGAGGTCACGGAGATGGAGATGTGCGGCTTCGGCGAGGTCATCGCGTCGACCTTCGACCTGACCGCCGAGCGGCACTGCCAGGTCGCCGAGATGACCCTGGAGCGGGCGCGGCGCCGGGTGGAGGTCGGCAAGCATGTCGTCATCATCCTGGACTCCATTACCCGTCTGGCCCGAGCCCACAACACGGTCGAGGAAGGAAGCGGACGTACGCTTTCCGGGGGCCTCGACGCGAGTTCGCTGGAAAAGCCGAAGCGCTTTCTGGGCAGCGCCAGGCTGATCAAGGAGGAGCAGGGCGGGGGGTCACTCACGATCATCGCGACGGCGCTGGTGGATACCGGATCGCGCATGGACCAGGTGATCTTCGAGGAGTTCAAGGGGACGGGAAACAGCGAGCTGGTGCTCAGCCGTGAACTGGCCGACAGGCGCATCTATCCCGCCATCGACCTGAGGGCCTCCGCAACCCGCAAGGAAGAACTGCTTCTGTCGCCGGATGCGCTGCGGCTGTCGCGTGCGATGAGGCGTCAACTTTCCGATTCGATGCCGGCCGAGGCGATGGACGAGCTCCTGCGGGTGATGCGCCAGACCAAGTCGAACGACGAGCTGATCGACGTGGCGTTGCAGAGGCTGTAGCGGGGGGGTTGTACAACGCTAGCCGCCCGACTCGGCGCGCTCCTTCAGCCGTTCCAGGCTTTCCTGCAACTGGAGCCCCTGGGACTCGTCCATGGTGAGGGCGGTCCACCCCAGCAGCGGATTCCACCCCAATTCGACCCGCTCCGTCCAGGAGACCAGTGACCCGCGGCTTCTCTCCTGTATGGAGATCGTACCCTCGAACCGGATCGCGCCGTCCTCTACCTCGACCTCATAGCCGACCTCGAGTGGCGGACGCGACACCACCAGCGTCAGGGTGCCCGAACCCATCGCGGCATCGTCCCACACGCGGCGCGCGCCGACCCCGGCCGCGGGTCCTTCCAGCTCCGACTCGAGATCGCCCCACGGCGTCCACTCGGTCCACGCCTCGAGGTCGTTGACCAGAGGGAAGACGGCTTCCGGCGAAGCGTCGATGTCGACGGAGCGGGTCACCTCAACGGTCCCGGGAAGAAGGATCCCCACGATCAGAAAACCACCGGCGAGCAAGGCGAGGATACCGGCCACCACCACGCCCGGCCGCGACACGCACCGGAGCATCAGGAAGTCCTCTCCGCCGCGCAGCGGCCGGCCAGTTCGCCCTCCAGCACCGACCATACGTGCTCGGCCATGGCTGCGTGCCCCTCGGCATTGGGGTGGATGCCGTCGGACTGATTGAGTGCGGGCACGGCGGCCACCCCTTCCAGCAGGAACGGGACGAGGACGGCTCCGTGTTCTTTCGCCACCCGCGGGAACACGTCGCGGAACGCCTGCGTGTAGGCCGGTCCCAGATTCGTCGGGGCCTCCATTCCGGCGACCACGATCGCAGCTTCCGGGTGCTGCCGGCGCGCTTGGCCCACGATCCGGGCCAGGTTGTCGTACAGCGCTTCCGGGCTCTGTCCCCGGAGCCCGTCGTTGGCGCCGAGTTCGACGAACAGCGCCGCGAGAGGAAGCTGCAGCGCCCCCAACAGCTGGTCCAGGCGCGCTCGCCCTCCGGCGGAGGTGTCCCCGCTGACGCCGGCGTTCACGACCCGGCAGCGACCCCCCGCGTCGTCGATGCGCCGGCCGATCAGGGCGGGATAGGCCAGGGTCGGGTCGTCCAGCCCGTACCCCGCCGTCAGGCTGGTGCCGATAAAGACGACATTCGCGGCGGCGCTCTCCGGGGGGGTCGCGGCGGCGCCCGCCCGGGCTGTTCCCGTTGGCCCGGCTTCGCCAGCTTCAGGGGTCGCCGCGCCGGTGGCCGGCGGAGCACCGGAACCGTCACCCGCGTCCACGCACCCCGACCAGGCAGCTGCCGAAAATCCCATCCACAGCATGAGCGAAGCCCTGCAAAGCGACGCACGCGCGATCATCGAGGCCCGGGGGCTGACCCGTATTTTCATGAGCGGCGGGCGTCCGCTGGAGGTGCTCAAGGGCATCGACCTGAACATCGGGGCGCGTGAGTTCGTGGCGGTCGTTGGCCCCTCGGGGAGCGGAAAAACCACGCTGCTGGGTCTCCTTGCGGGACTTGACAGGCCCACGGCCGGGAACGTCAGGGTGGACGGCCGCGACCTGGGCGCACTCACTGAAGATGAGCTTGCGCTCTTCCGGGTCAACCGAATCGGCTTCGTCTTCCAGACGTTTCATCTCCTCCCCACCCTGACCGCGCTGGAGAACGTACTCGTTCCGGTGGAACTCGCCGGGGGGAACCGCGGGGGCGTGCGCCTCACGGGGCGAGCGGCCCGGGATCACGCCCGTGCCCTCCTGGACCGCGCGGGTCTGGGCGACCGCGCACACCACTATCCCGTCCAGCTGTCGGGTGGGGAGCGGCAACGGGTCGCCCTGGCACGCGCGTTCGCGAACCGTCCCCGCATCCTCTTCGCCGACGAGCCCACGGGGAACCTGGACGCCGACACCGGATCCACGGTCGTCGCCCTGATGGAGGACCTCAACCGGGACGCGGGCACGACGCTCGTTCTCGTCACCCACGACGCAGAGCTCGCGGCTCGCGCCGGCCGCGTCATACGGCTCGGGAAAGGGCGCGTGGTCTCGGACGCGCCGCCGGTCAGGGCGGAGCGCTTCGGCGCGGCCCCGGTCTCCGGGCAATAGGATGGACCGCTTTTCCTTCAGGATGGCGCGGCGCGAGTGGAGGGCCACGCTGCGCCGCCTGGGCGTCTACATGACGTCGATCACCATCGGCGTGGCCGCGCTTGTGGCCCTCCACTCCTTCCGACACGATGTGGTGCGGTCCATACACGCCGAGAACCGGAGCCTGCTGGGCGCTGACGCACGGCTGGGCACGAACCGGGAGATCCCCGACTCCGTCACGGCTATCGTCGATTCCCTGGTCGCGCACGGTGCGGACGCCGCCCGCGTGACCGGTCTCGTCTCGATGGCGTTGGCCGAGCGCAGCGGACTCACGCGGCTCGTCCAGCTGCGCGGCGTCGAGGCGGGCTTTCCCTTCTACGGCGAGGTCACCACCGATCCGCCCGGCATGTGGGGCCGTCTGTCGGGGCGCAACGCGCTGGTCGACCCGGCCGTCATGGTGCAACTGGCGATCGGGCCGGGGGACACCCTGCGCCTGGGCACGGCGGCCTTCACGGTCGCGGGTTCGGTGGAGGGACTGCCCACCGACATCGGGTTCCAGGCGGCCACCGGGCCCCGCGTCTTCATCGCCCACGACCAGGTCGATGACACCGGGCTGCTCGGCCTCGGGAGCCTCTCGCGCCACAACGTGTACCTCCGCCTCCCGCCCGGCATCGATCCCGACGAGGTGGAAGAGGCGCACGAAGAAGTCCTGCGCGCCACCCGGGTCTCGCTGCGTACCCCGGAAGAGCACGCGCGCTCACTCACACGGTCCACCGACTTTCTCGCCGACTTTCTGGGCCTGGTCGGACTGGCTGCCCTGTTGCTCGGCGGGATCGGCGTGGGGAGTGCCGTGAACGTCTTCGTGCGCGCCCACTTCACGTCGATCGCCGTCCTGCGCTGCGTCGGCGCCACACGGCGGCAGGTATTCTCGATCTACCTGCTGCAATCGGTGTGGATGGGGTTCTTGGGATCGGTGGGCGGAGTGGCTCTGGGTCTGGTCGTGCAACGCTTCCTGCCTCTCCTCATCCGTGACGTGCTGCCGGTCGAGGTGGCGACGTCCGTGTCGGCCGGGTCGGTCGCCTTCGGCCTCTTTCTGGGCACGTGGGTGGCCTTCATCTTCGCGCTGCTGCCGCTCCTGGAGGTGCGCAAGGTGTCGCCGCTGCAGGCGCTGCGCCTGGAGTCGGAGGCAGCGCCGGGGAAGGATCCCGCACGGATCCTGGCGGTGTCCGCCATCGCCGTCACGGTTCTCGCCCTCACCCTCTTCGAGGCGCCGTCGCCGGAAGCGGGCCTCGCGTTCGCAGGGGGCCTCGCCGTCGTGACCGCGGTCCTGTCGGGTGTGGCACTCGGCCTCGCGCGGGGGACACGCAGGTTCTTTCCGCGCGGGGCCGGCTACACCCTCCGGCAGGGGGTCGCGAATCTCTTTCGTCCCGGCAACCAGACCGTCGCCGTCACGCTCGCGCTCGGCTTCGGGGTCCTGGTCGTCGGGGTGATCGTCCAGCTGCAGCGCAACCTTGTCAGGGCACTGTCGCTGGAAGGGGGGGCGAACAGCGCCAACATGCTCCTCTTCGATGTGCAGCCGGGCCAGGAGGAGGGGGTTGGCGCAATCCTTGCCGGATACTCGGAGGGGGCTCCGGAGATTGCCCCGATGGTGACCGCGAGGGTGGCGGCGCTGAACGGACGCCCCGTGGCCGACATCCTGGCCGACAGCGCCGGGGACGAGCGGCCGGAGCGGTGGACGCTGCGCCGTGAGTACCGTCACACATACCGCGCGGCCGTGAAGGACACCGAGACGGTCGTCGCGGGTGAGTGGTGGGGCGGTGGCGGTCCGGCAGAGGGGGCGCTTGCGCGGGTCTCGGTAGAGGAGGAGTTGGCGGATGACCTGCGCGTGGGCGTCGGGGACGAGATCACATGGCTGGTGGCGGGGATCGAGATCCCCACGGTGGTGAGCAATCTGCGCAGTGTCGATTGGGCCGGGTTCGACACGAACTTCTTCGTGGTGTTCGAGCCGGGGATCCTTGAGGAGCTGCCTCGGACCAGCATCGTGCTGGCCACAGTGCCGGGCGAGGAAGCCCGGGCGCGTTTTCAGCAGGCCCTGGTGCGTGGGTACCCCAACGTTTCGGTCCTCGACCTGGTGACGATCAGGACGGCCGTGGAGACCATTCTCTCGCGGGTGGTAGCCGTAATCCGCATCCTGGCGGGATTGTGCGCGGCGGCGGGGCTGGTCGTGATGGCGGGATCGATCGCCTCCACAAGGGCCCAGCGCCGGCGCGAGGGGGCCCTGCTGCGCACACTGGGCGCCCGCTTCGGCCAGATCCGGCGGATCCTGATGAGCGAATACGTGGCGCTTGGCACCCTGGCGGCGCTGGCTGGTGGGGCGCTTGCCCTCGTGGCCAGCTGGCTTCTTACCGTGCAGCTCTTCGGCCTGACCTTCGCTCCCGCCCTTGGTGCGGCGGCGCTGCTTTGGCTGGCCGTGGTCGCACTGACCGTGCTGACCGGAGTGGCGAGTGGGGGTGGAGGGGCGGGGAGCGCGCCGCTCAAGGCGTTGAGAGCGGCGGCCGAGTAGCGAGCGCGGACCGTGCCAACGGCGGCGGGGCGCCTCCGAAGAGACGCCCCGCCCTGTTGCCTGATTGCGGCTTCGAGCGCCGCATTCGCCCCCGTGCTACTGCTGGGGGCCTGTCGCCGACCAACGGGTCATCAGATGGTCCCGTACATCCTCGGGGATGAGCGGCGAGGTCGCGAGAAGCTGCGCCCGGTTGAGGAGGTCGTGGGCGCGGGCTCCAAAGCCGCGCGTATTGGCGACCCAGGCAGCGTCCGCGAAGGCATTCGCGGCCACGATTACGTCGCCCATGGCGACCGCGCGCTGCCCGGCGGCCTCGAAGTCGCGCACAGCCCGACCCTCGTCGCCGGTGTAGAAGGAGAGCCTTGCGGCCTGAATCAGGTCTTGTACCGCGACGGGATCGCCCGCCGGCCGCAGGTCGGCCGCGCGCCGAAACAGCGACGCGGCGCGGTCCCACCGGTCCAGATCCTTCAGGTTGTCCATCGCTCTCGTTTCGATGGCGTCGATCTCGTCGGCCGGCACCTGCGCGGTTGACTGTGCCGAGAGGGTGGTGGCGCTGGCCGCTATCAGAAGAGCTGCCATCGCGGGGCGGCTCCATGCGAAGTTCCTGTGCATCGTATCCTCCGTGTTTCTTCTATCGATTAAGGTCCGGGCGCCCGAGAAGTCAGGGGTCTGCGCCCGGTCGTGGACCGGTCGGCACCCGCGGTGACGCGGTCCAACCGTCCCAACGGAGGTCAGATACGACGGATCGTCCGGATTGTTTCACACCGATGTGGCCCTGGCGCCGGACTTCGAGCCCTCAGGCGGCGTCAGCCGAAGAAATCCCGCATTCGCGCGACCGCCCGTTCCAGTGTCCCGGCTTGTTTGCAGAAGGCGAAGCGCACCAGTTTGCGGCCATCCTCCGCACTGTTGTAGAAGGAGGAGCCCGGAACCGGAGCGACCCCGCATTCCCGGGCCAGGTAGTGACTGAAAGCGGTGTCGTCGAGCGAACTGAGACCGGAGAAATCGGCCATGATGTAGTAGGCGCCCTCGGGAGGGTTGCACCGGAAGCCCGCGTCGCGCAGCCCCGCGTACAGAATGTCGCGCCGTTCGAGATAGTCCCGCGCGATCGCGTCGTAGTAGTCGCGGCCGAGGGTGTCGATGCCGGCTGCGCAGGCTTCCTGGAGTGGAGCTGGAGCCCCGACAGTCAGGAAATCGTGGACCTTGCGAATCGCGGCGGTGAGGTAGGGCGGCGCGACGATCGTGCCCACCCGCCACCCCGTGACGCTGAAGGTCTTCGAAAGCCCCGAAATGATGATTGTGCGGTCACGCATGCCCGGCAGGCCGGCCAGCGGGATGTGCTCCCCTTCGTAGATGATGTGTTCATAGATCTCGTCGGTGATGGCGAGAACGTCATGCTCAAGGCAAATCTCGGCCACGGCATTCATTTCGTCATGATCGAAGACGCGGCCGGAGGGGTTGTTCGGGGTGTTGATGACGATGGCGCGGGTTCGTTCCGTGACCGCGCTGCGAAGCCGATCCGGATCGAGGCGGAAGTCCGGTGGGTCGAGAGGGACGAACACGGGAGCGGCGGCCGAGAGAATGGCGTCGGGACCGTAGTTCTCGTAGAAGGGCTCGAAGACAATGACTTCCTCGCCCGGATCGACGGCGGCGAGCATGACCGCGGCCATGGCTTCCGTCGCACCGCATGTGACCGTGATCTCCCGGTCGCCGTCCACCTCGATTCCATACCACTCGGCGTACTTTCGAACCAGCGCCTGGCGGATGCCGGGTGTGCCCCAGGTGATGGCGTATTGGTTGACATTGTCCTGTATTGCGCGGCAGGCGGCGTCCTTCAAGAGCTGCGGGGCCGAGAAATCGGGGAAGCCCTGAGACAGGTTGATCGCGTCGTATCGCCGCGCTACCCGCGTCATATCGCGAATCACGGATTCGGTGAACGTGTGAGTTCGTACCGCTGTGCGCTGGATCATGAGATGGACGTTAGATCAACGCCGGGGGCGACGCCAGTTGCCGAAAATACGTACGCTTTGTATGTTATGACCCGCTTCCAACGACAGCCCGGGTGAGCCATGTCCTCGTCTTCCCATTCCGACTTTCGTGACGCCGTGGAGCGCCTTCTCGGATGCGCCGTGCTCTTCCACGGCGCCGAAAACCTCGGCGATCTTGCCGATATCGATCTGGCCACGCTGCTGCAGGAAAGCGGGCTCGGCGACGTGGCCGACGGCATCGAGATCGCCAACACGGCGGTGGTCCTGCGCTCCGAGATTCAGATCGGCGCGGAGTTCTGCAAGGCGCTTGACGGCCTTGACGAAAGACGCCGCGTGATTGCACGTAAGCGGACCTACGCCAGGGACCCCGCAAAGCTTGCCGCATTGGGTCACGAGTTCGGGGTCAGCCGCGAGAGGGCGCGCCAGTTGGAAGTCAGGTTGCGCCGAGCGGTAGATGTGGAGGTTTCCCACCTCGTGAAGAGAGCGGCCAACTGGCTGGGGCGCGCCGTGGGCTCGGCGGCCAAGCCGGCGAAATTCGACAGGATCCTGAGCTTGCTCGTGGATGACGCGCCGCCCGAGTGGAGGACTGCGGCCGAGGTGGCCGTGATGGCCGAAGGTGGCTATGAGATGCTGAACGGGGTCGTGGGGAACAGGACTTTCAAAGAGCAGATCGAGCGGGCGCGGCGCTCTGCCCCCGACTTTGCAAACGAAGCCGGGGTCATCGACGAGGAGGGTTTGCGGCTGGCGGTCGACGCGGTGGACACGACCGAGTGGGAGGCGCTCACGCGCAACGCCCGGCTGGTGCGGATCGGCAACCACCTGGTGGCAAGGGACACCCGGCGGGCTCGCGTCTTCCTCGCATTGGAGGCAATCGGCGAGCCGTCCACAAGGGAGAACATCGCGTCCGTGGCGGAGTTGGCCGACAACTCCTCTCTGTCCAGCCTGCTCTCGTCGGACCCTCTCTTTGTTCGCTTCACCAAGGACAAATGGGGCCTGAGCACATGGACCGACGAGCCGTACGAGGGCGTCGTCGAGGCAATTGTCAAACGGATCGAGGAGGCTGGTGGAGAGATCGACATCGACCTCCTGGTGGAGGAGATCCCCGCGAAGTTCGAGGTCTTGCCGGCCACGGTGAGGAACTACATCGGCACCCGGAAGTTCGAGATCAAGGGAGACAAGGTGAGGGTTGTCGCCGATCCGGTCGCGCCGGTCCAGGATCTTGCCTCGGCTCGCGATGTGGTGTGGACGCGGGACGGGACCCCGGTGCTGCGCTTTACCGTCGGCCTGCATCACCTGAAGGGGAACAGCCAGAAAATCTCGGCAGCGGTGGCCCAGCACCTGGGGGTCGGGCTGGACGGGTCGACGAAAATTCCGTTCGTCCAGCCCCGTGGCGTCGACGACGCCTCGGTCATATGGCGGTCCTACGACCCCAACGGGCCGGAGATGGGCCGCCTGCGCGAGGCCCTCATGAAGGCCGGCATCGAGCCGGGGCAGCATGCCCATGTGCTCCTCCGGCGTGAGGGTCTGCGCCTGTTCGCCAACGGCTCGGACATGCTGCAGGAGAAGCCTTGAAGCCCACACCATCCCGTACCGCGCGGAACTCGCTCGGCTGATCGGTCAAGGGTGAGAGCCCCGGAGGCGGTCGCGGCAGACCGCAACCCGGCGCAGCGCGCTGCCGGGAATGACTCCGATCCACGGCGGTGGAGGATCCTTGCGCTGCTGAGCGTTGCCGAACTCCTTGGCATGTCGCTCTGGTTCACGGCGACCGCCGTGTCGGGGGAGCTGGGGGCGCGGTGGGAATTGTCGCCGAATCAGGTCGGTTGGTTGGCCACCGCGGTCAACCTGGGCTTCGTGGCCGGGACCGCCGTGGCGGCACTGCTCAACCTGGCGGACATCATTCGTTCACGTGTGTACTTCGCCACCGCCGCCGTGCTGGCCGCCGTGGTCAACGCCGCCGTCCTCGTGGCGCCCGGCTTTGCCACCGCGGCCGGGCTGCGCTTCGCGACGGGCTTCCTGCTGGCCGGCGTCTATCCGCCCGCGATGAAGATGATCGCCACCTGGTTCCGGTCGGCCCGGGGGCTGGCCATCGGTACCATCGTGGGGGCCCTGACGGTGGGGAAGGCCATGCCGTACCTCCTCAAGGCATTTCCGCGGGCGGGAGCGGAGCAGGTGATCATCGGCGCATCCGTCGGAGCTCTGACCGGGGCCGTCCTCGTGGCGCTTTTCTACCGCGACGGCCCGTTTCCGTTCTCGCGCCGCCCCTTCTCCTGGGGCCTTGCCGGCAAGGTGCTGCGTCACCGGGAGACGCGCCTCGCCACGGCGGGTTACCTGGGGCACATGTGGGAGCTCTATGCGATGTGGGCGTGGGTGCCGGTGTTTCTGGCGGCGTCGAGCGAGGCGGCGGGCCAGGGGGGTGGCTGGGTGGAACTGGCCAGCTTCGGTGCGCTGGCCGCGGGCGGAATCGGGTGCGTATGGGGCGGATGGGCGGCGGACCGGATCGGCCGCGAGAGGCTGGTGATTCAGGCCATGACGGTCAGCGGGCTGTGCTGCCTTGCGGTCGGCTTCCTGTTCGGCGGCCCATTCGTGCTGGTCACCGCCGCGACGCTGGTGTGGGGTTTCTTCGTGGTGGCCGATTCGGCCCAGTTCAGCACGCTCGTCACCGAGGTTGCGCCCAGGGGGGCCGCGGGGACCGCCCTGACCCTTCAGACGTGCCTCGGATTCCTGCTGGCGTCGTTCACGATCCAGGCCGTGCCGGTGGCGGCCGGGGCGGTTGGGTGGGCGTGGGCGTTCGCCGTGCTGGCTCTCGGCCCGTCGGCCGGGATCGTGGCGATCAGGCGGTTTGCGCGCTGCCGTGCCGGCGTATGAGGTAGATTCCCCACGTCAGAACCGGCAGGACGAACACGAAGAGATAGCCCCAGGTGATCATCCCGTACCCCTGGGCGATCAGCGGGGTCAGTCCGAACTGTGCGATCAGGGCGCCCAGACCGAGCATCCCGATGGCCGCGACCGCCCGCGTGCGCGGCGGCAGGACCCTGTCCCGTTCGCTGTAGCTCCGTGCGACGCGCTCGTTGACCGCGTGGATCATTCCGGCCCCGGTCTCGACCAGGGTGCCGAAAAGCATGACCTGGAATGCGATCTGGAAGCCGCGGGAACCCAGCGCGTCCAACATATGGTTTACTGGAACTACTTCTGTCAAGATTCCGGGGTATTCACCGGCGATGGCCACGAAGAAGAGCAGGGCCGGGATCATGGCGATGGGCCCGGTCAGGAGTCCGGCGATGAAGGTGTCCCTGCGGTTGCGGTGGTGGCGAATGGTGATCAGAACCGCGGGCAGTACGCCCAGGTTGTATCCGGCGTACTCGAAACCGCCCCGGATCCAGCTTCCTTCGATGACGCCGGACGCGAACGACGCCTGGATTGACGGCCCGAAGCTGCGCAAGCACATCACGAAGAAGATCAGGTAGACCAGGTACAGGACCCCCGACCAGCCGGCGAAGGCCCGCTCGATGGTGCGGTTGCCGCCGAATACGAGGAAGCCCACGAGTGCCAGGATTCCAAGGACGCCGACCAGGTACGGCAGGCCGAAGGTCTCTTGTGTAATCGACCCGGCCGATGCCGCGATCACCGCCAGCACGATCATCATCAGCGCCACGTAGAGGAACTCGAAGGCGATCCAGCCGCGACCGAGGAGTTTCTGGAAGAAGCTCCGGTATTCGAAGGCGCGGAATACGCGCGCGAATTCGTAGCTCACGATGCACACCGCGCTCCAGACGGCCGTGGACAGAGCCATCGCCAGAAGGCCGCCGAGGGGTCCTCGCGAGAGGAAGAACTCGGCCAGTTCGCGGCCGGTACCGTATCCTCCCGCGATCACGACGGACTGGAAGACGAAGCCCGGGAGCAGGTAGCGTCTCAGTACGTTCACCTTGGGTACCTCCGAGGGTTGGGGCCGGCGGCCAAGCTACGGTAAGGGTGGGCGCCGCGCCACAAGCGCCGGGTCGCCGGCCTACCTCCTCCCCTCGGCCACCCCTTTCGGCGCCACCGCGACCTCTGCCCGGGCCAGTCCCCAGTCCACGAACAGGGCGAGCACCGCGGAAGGGACGGCGCCCGACAGGATCATGACCGGGTCGGAAAGGGTGAGTCCGGCCACGATGGGGTCCCCCAGTCCGCCCGCGCCGATGAACGCCGCGAGTGTCGCGGTTCCCACGTTGATGACCGCCGCCGTGCGGACCCCTGCCATGATCACCGGTGCCGCCAGGGGGAGCCGGACCCGGCCGAGCAGCTGTACCTCGGTCATGCCCAGCGCCCGTCCCGCCGCCACGGCGTCCGGCGCGGCCTCGATGATTCCCGTGTAGGTGTTGCGGAGAATGGGCAGGAGCGAATACAGGAAGAGGGCAACCACGGCGGGGGCCACCCCGATCCCGAAGAGGGGAATCATGAAGGCGAGCAGCGCGATCCCGGGGATGGTCTGGAGGAGGCCGGACAGCCGGATCGTGCCTTCGGCGAGGGACCGGCGCCGCTCCAGCACCACCCCGGCCGGGAGGGCGACCAGGATCGCCGCCCCCAGAGAAGCGAGCACGAGGAGCAGATGGCGGCCGAACTGACGACCGAGGTCCGCGCGGTTCGTCCACATGTACCCGGGCAATGCCGCCACGGTCGACCGGGTCCGCCGCGACGCCGACGGGCTGCGCGCTTCATCGCCGGGCGCGTCGATCATGCCGACGTCGGCCAGCAGCTCCCGGGCGGCAACCGGAATGGGGGCCGCGTCGACCTCGATCCTTTCGTTGGCTCGCTGCACCGCCTCCTCATCGATTCTTCCGGCCAGTCGGGTGAGGACCAGCACGGCCCCGGGCCTGTCCGCATATAGCTTGCGGCTCACCAGCGGGGCGGCGTCGTAGGGCGGGAAGAAGTTCCGGTCGTCCGCCAGCAGAGCCAGATCGTACCGCGAGATGGCGCCGTCGGTCGAATAGGCGTCGATCACATCGACCGCGTCCTCGGCGAGGGCCTGGTACTTGACGGCCTGAAGCAGGCTGCGAGACTCGCGGAAGCGGATCCCGTAGGCGGCGGCAAGGCCATCCAGACCGTCGGCACGGCCGATGAAATCAGGCGAAAACCCGCCCGCGAGGTCCTGGGCAACCGCCGCCAGTCCGGACAGCGTACGGACGTCCAGCGAGTCCGCGACATCCCGCCGCATGGCGATCGCATAGGTGTTTTCAAAGCCCAGAGGGGGGAGCCAGCGCACACCCCAGCGAGCCTCGAACTCTTCGCTGACCCGCCTGAAAACGGCAGCCGAACCCCCAGCGGCGGACTCGCCGAGGACAGCCGCCAGACCCGTACCGGTGTACTCGGGGTAGACATCGATGTCGCCGCGTATGAGCGCCCCCAGGGCGAGTTCGGTCATGCCCAGCCCGGGGCGCCGGTCGACGGCGTACCCGCTGGCCTCCAACAGCTGGGCGAAGGCCTCGGCCAGAAGGTACGACTCGGCGAAGGGTTTGGACGCAACGACGATCGGAGTTCGGCTGTCGACTGCTCCGGCCGCGTCGTCCTGAGCGGCGAGGCTTGGCGCCGCCAGAGCGCCCGCGGCCCACGCCGCGGCGATAGCGCCTCTGATGCGGGCGACTGTCACGGCCCGACCCCCGACTTGTCGAGAAGCTCCGCCGCGTAACCGGTGGCCTCGCCGAGCAGCTGTCCGGCGGGAGCCTCCAGGACGATCCTGCCGGCGCGCATGACCGCGATCCGGGTAGCCACTTCCAGCGCTTCGGCCATGTCGTGTGTCACGAGAATGGCGGTGACGCCCAAGGATTCACGCAGTGCCGTGAAGGTGGTCCGGGCCTGGTTGCGGGTGATCGCGTCGAGCGCACCGAACGGCTCGTCCATGAGCAGGATATCGGGGCCGGCTGCCATGGCCCGCGCGATGGCGACGCGCTGGCGCTGCCCACCGGACAGCTCGCGCGGGTAACGCTCCGCGAAGACCGCGGGGTCCAGCCCGGCCGCCCTGATGGCGTCGCGGCCGTGTTCCTCCGGGTCGCCGAGACCCAACAGAGCGGGCACCAGGCTGGCGTTGTCCAGACACGTCCAGTGCGGGATCAGTCCGCCATCCTGTTGGACGTATCCGATCGAACGCCGAAGCTCCACCGCGTCCATCGAGTCGACCGGCTCTCCGCGCACGACGACCCTGCCGCGATCCAGTTCCGTGAGCCTGTTGATGCTGCGGAGCAGGGTGGTCTTTCCGGAGCCGCTCTCGCCCACCAGGGCCACGCACGCACCTGCTTCCACCTCGAGCGTGACGCCGTCGAGGGCCAGCGTGGAGCCATACCGCTTCACAGCGCCCTCGACTGCGATCAGGGCCATGGAGTGCCGTCCCGCAGGGCCTTCGCGAGGAGGTCACCGTCCACGTTGCCCCCCGTGACCAGCGCCACCACCCTCTCTCCCGCAGACACCGGCACGCGCCCGTGCATCAGTGCCGCGACCGCCGCGGCTCCGGAAGGCTCGACCACCAGCTTCGCCCGGCTCATGAGGAGGCGCATGGCGGACAGAATCTCCGCGTCGGAAACCAGAGCCACGTCTTCAACGAACTCGGCCACATAGCGGAAGTTCAGCGCCCCGGCCATGGGGGGGGCCAACCCGTCGGCGATCGTGTCCGTTGCGTCGAGGTGGGCGGCGTGCCCCTCGTTCAGGCTCCGGCGCATGGAGGGAGCCCCTTCCGGCTCGACCCCGAAGACGCGCATGCCCGGTCCGCCGCGCCCACCGAGGCGTCCGGTCGCGGCGAGCGCGCCGGCGATCCCCGCGATCTGGCCTCCACCGCCGACGGGAACAACGATTGTCGCGTCACCCGGGAGGTCCTCGGCCAGTTCGAGCCCGGTCGAAGCGTGGCCGGCGATCACGGGGGCCGCGTCAAAGGGATGCAGGAAGGTCAGCCCGTCCTCGTCGGCGCGCCGGCGGGCCTCGCGAAACGCTTCTGCGGCGTTTCCGTGCAGGACCACCTCGGCCCCGTACCCGATTGCCGCCGCGACCTTGCTGCGCGAGGCTCCGGAGGGCATGACCACCACCGCGCGGGCTCCCGCCCGGCGCGCGGCCCACGCCACGGCCTGCGCATGGTTCCCGGCCGATATGGTCACGACCCCGCGTGCGCGCTCGACGTCGCTCAACACCGCGATCGCATTCAGGGCTCCACGCACCTTGAACGAACCGGTCTTCTGCAGGTTCTCGCACTTCAGGAACGCGATCGTGCCGGTGGCGTCCCCAAGGGTGCGGAAGGAGAGGAGGGGGGTTCGGTGAATCGCGGGTGCCACCCGTGCTCTCGCCGCTTCACAGTCCCGGTGCGTCAACCAATCCGTCACCTTCGCTCCATTTTGGCCCGCTTGTGTCGTCCGTTGTCCACATCAATTGACCGAAAGACGTGCCGTTCGACAATTGTGCGACCTTGCAGGGACAATTGTGCAGCCTTGCAGGATTGGGTATTTTCGCGGAAGCGAAGGCTTTTTTTTCGCGGCGAATACGGACAGCAGGCCTGGCCACTCCCAGAAACGTGGAGGACACCGTGGGCATCGGATCCCGGATTGTCTCGCTCTCCCTGATTGCGCTCGCGGTCAGCATTCCATCCACCAGGATTCAGGCGCAACAGGGCACCATCGCCGGCCAGGTGACGGACGCCGAGACCGGAGCGGCTCTTTCCGGTGCCGCGGTCGAAGCACTCGGCGAGGGTGGTCCGGTCGCGAGCAACGACGACGGGCGCTTCACTTTTTCGGTTGCCCCCGGATCCCACTCGATCCTCGTCAACCTGATCGGCTACGAGACCACGCGGGTGGACGGCGTGTCCGTGGATGCGGGAGCCACCACGAACGTGACCATATCGCTCCGGTCGCAGGCTCTCCTCCTCAACCCGATCGTCGTCACGGCCTCCAGACGCCAGGAGAAGGCGCTCGATGCGCCGGCGTCGATCGCGACGGTGTCGGCCAGCGAGGTTGCCAGAATCGCAGCGACGACTGTGGCCGAACACGTCAAGACCCTGCCCGGAGTCGACAGGGTTCGGACCGGCATCAATCAGGGCACGGTGGTGGCCCGTGGGTTCAACAACGTGTTTTCGGGCTCACTGCTGACCATTATCGACAACCGCTACGCCCGGGTTCCGTCCCTCAGGTTCAACGCCTACCAGATGGTCCCCACGACGGACCTCGACATCGACCGCATCGAGGTATCGCTGGGTCCCGGAGCCGCCCTCTACGGACCCAACGCCTCCAACGGCGTGATGCACATCGTCACCAAGTCGCCGATCGACGAGCAGGGGTCCACCATATCGCTGGCCGGGGGCGAGCGGTCGATATTCCACGGTCAGTTCCGGACGTCCGTCTCGCCCTCCGACCGCTTCGGGTTGAAGATCTCGGGTCAGTACTTCCGCGGGAACGACTGGGAGTACGACGATCCGCAGGAGCGCATGGCTCGCCAGGCGAACCCGAGCATCCCGGCCCGGGATTACTTCAACAACCGGTATTCGGTGGACGCCCGTATGGACTTCCGTTTCGGGGACGACGGCGAGTTCATTCTGAACGGCGGAACCAGCACGGTCCTGAACGGGGTCGAGATGACGGGGATCGGAGCCAGCCAGGTCAGGAACTGGGGCTACAACTTCGCGCAGGCGCGCTTCCTGAAGGGCCGGCTCTTTGCCCAGGCGTTTCTCAACCAGACGAACTCCGGGAGTGATCCCAACTCTGCGGGCACGGACGGCACTTTCCTGCTGAGAACCGGCGGAGGCGTCGTCGACCAGTCGCGCACGATGGCGCTCCAGTTTCAGTACGGGTTCGATCTGGGGTCGTGGCAGTCCTTCACGTACGGAGTGGACTGGCAGCGCACGAACCCGCAGACGGGGGGGACGATCTTCGGGCGCAACGAGGACGACGACGAGATCTCCGAGGTGGGCGCCTACCTGCATTCCGAGACATCTCTCGGCGGCATGGTGGACCTCGTGACGGCCATCCGCGTCGACGATCACAATCGCCTCGCCGATGCGAACATATCGCCCCGCGCGGCCCTCGTGATCAGGCCCACCGAAAACCAGAACTTCCGGCTGACCTTCAACCGCGCCTTCGCGACGCCCTCGACCAACAACCTGTTCCTGGATATCCTGGCCGGGCAGATTCCGCTCCCGGGTGGCATCAGCTACGGCATACGCGCGCTCGGGGTCCCGCCGGGCGGCTTCTCCTTCGGGGCCCGGTGTTCGGGCGGAGTGATGGACTACTGCATGCGTTCGCCGCTCGTCCAGGGAGCCATTCCGGCCAATGCCGCGCTGTTCTGGGACTCCGTGCTCGCGTTCCTGCCGGGGATCGATCCCCGACTGGCGCTTCTCGTCGATTTCCTGAAGAGTCCGGGAGCGCTCCCGGGCGATCCGGCATTGGGGACGGTGTTGCGTCGCCTTGACCAGGCGGCGGCCGGGATGGGTGGCGACCCCTTCCCGCTCGACAATTCTCCCGTGGAAGACATCAACGCACTGACGTCCACGATCAACAACACGTACGAAGCCGGATACAAGGGACTGATTCAGGACCGTGTCCGGCTCTCGGCCGATGTCTACTTCACCAGAATCGAGAACTTCGTGGGTCCGCTCCGGATCATTACGCCCAATGTCTTCTTCGATCCCGCGGGAGTACAGGCGTTTGTTCTCCACCGTTTGACCCCGCTGATTCAGGCGGGCCTGCTGACGGCTGAGGACGTCGGAGTGATTGTCGAGACGCTGGCCGCGGCGCCCCTCGGCACGATTGTGCCGGACCAGGCGGGATCGCCCGACCTCCTCGTCACCTACCGCAACTTCGGCGAGGTCGACTACTGGGGAGCTGACCTGGCCGCGGAAATCCTGGTTTCCGACCGAGTGCGGATCAGCGGCGGCTATTCGTTCCAGAGTGACGAGTGCTTCGACTTCAACGAAGACGGAATGTGCACCAGTTCCGACGACATTGCGCTAAACGCGCCCAACCACAAGGGGTCGATCGGATTGACCTTCGACGACCGGGCGTCGGGCTTCTCGCTCCAGGGGCGCTTTCGCATGACCGGTGGCTTCCCGATGAACTCGGGCGTGTACATCGGCGACGTGGACGGGTATTCGGTCGTGGACGCCTCCGTCGGGTACCGTTTGCCTTTCCAGCCGGCCACCCACATTTCGCTGACGGCGAACAACGTCCTCAACAACCTGCACAACGAGTTCTTCGGAGCGCCGGAAGTCGGCAGGCTTCTGCTCGCCCGGGTCAGGTACGACTTCTGAGCACCGGGGCGGAGTGACCTCCAGCGCCAAGCGCAGGCGTCAGGCCAGGCTGCTCGAGATCATTCGGAATCGCAGGGTTCCCCACCAGGAAGCGCTTCGCGAACTGGTGGCAAGGGCAGGATTCCCGGTGGCTCAGGCAACGTTGTCGCGTGACATCCGCGACCTGCGGCTGGTCAAGGTCAAGGGAGCCGGTGGTGTTCCGTACTATACGCTCCCGGAGGAATGGGAGCATGTTCCGCCATTGGACTCCATCCTGCCGACGCTGTTCGTTTCGGCCGAAGCCATCGGCAACCTGGTCGTCGTCAGGACCCTCAGCGGTGCCGCTCAGACCGTCGCCTCCGGGATCGATTGGGAGGAGTACCAGGGCGTTGCCGGCACCATCGCCGGGGATGACACGGTGCTGATCATCGTGCGCGACGCCACGACGGCCGGGAAGATCGTGGGCACCATCTCGGCACTTGCGGGGAAGGGGTAGCAATCGTCGGATCCGGCCGGTGTTCAACCATGCGCCGCCGGCAACCGCGACGGGAGGTGCCGCTTTGAGGGGGCCGAGGTCCGTCGCGTCTTGCCTCCCGGTCTTCCTTGTCGATCGAATCCAGCTTGACAAGAACTCAATTATGCATATTCTTTCATCAAGAAGGTATTTTTCTTCGTTACATGCTACGCGGATCGTTGTGGGTCCGGAGTGCAGGGAACACGCTGTTACGGCCTTGGCGGGAGACGTAACCACCCTGTGCTCCGGCCCGCAACTGCCTTGGGACCGGGATCGAACCATGAAAATCGTGCTGGGATACTCGGGGGGCCTCGACACGTCGGTGATCGTGCCCTGGCTGAGAGAAAACTACGAAGCCGACGTGATCTGCATGGCCGCGGATGTGGGCCAGCGCGGAGGCGTTGACGACCTCGCGGCAAAGGCGTTCGCCACCGGAGCCTCCGCGTTCCACGGCGAGGACCTCAGGGAAGACTTCGTTTCCGGCTATGTGCTTCCCGTCCTTCGCGCGGGAGCGGTGTACAGCCGCAAGTACCTGCTCGGCACGGCGATGGCCCGCCCGCTCATATCGCGCCGCATGGTGGAGGTCGCGCGCCGGACCGGAGCCGACGCCCTCGCGCATGGCTGCACGGGGAAGGGGAATGACCAGCTGCGCTTCGAGATGTCCTTCGCGGCGCTGGCCCCGGATCTGACCGTGGTCGCTCCATGGAGGGAGTGGACCATCGCTTCCCGGGAAGACGCGTTCGCGTACGCCAGCGCCCGGGGCATCTCCCTGGACGGAATCGACCAGGAGAAGCTCTATTCCCGGGACGAGAACCTATGGCACATCAGCCACGAGGGCGGCCCGCTGGAGGATCCCGCCAACGCGCCCGGCCCCGACGTTTTCGTGTGGACCCGGGATCCGGCCGACGCCCCGGATGAGCCCCTCGAGCTGGAACTCGGCTTCGAATCCGGCGTCCCGGTCTTGATCGACGGGCGCCCGCTCTCCCTCCTCGACCTGCTGACGGAACTCAACGAAGCCGGGTCGATGCACGGCGTGGGCCGCGCGGACGTGATCGAGGACCGGGTCGTCGGGATCAAGTCGCGGGGCGTGTACGAGACCCCGGGCGGCACGATCCTCCTTTCCGCCATTCAGGAGCTGGAACAGTTGGTCCTTTCCCGGAGCTGCCTTGCCCTGAAGGACGACCTGGCGCCCCGGTACGCCGACCTCGTGTACGAGGGCCGCTGGTGGACGCCCGAACGGGAGGCACTCGACGCCATGGTCGATTCCCTGATGGTCAACGTGACCGGTACGGTGCGTCTGCGGCTGTTCAAGGGTCATGCGACCATTCTGTCTCGCACGGCGCCCGCCTCGCTGTACAACCTCGACCTTGCTTCATTTGGCGCCAGCGAGGGTTATGAGCACGCGGACTCGTCCGGCTTCCTGAAGCTCTTCAGCCTGCCCCAGCGGGCGGTAGCCGCACAGAGGCTGGCGGCGGACCACCGCGCGGTGCCGTCGCGGAACGGCCAGGGCGCTGTCTCAGCCCCCGTGTTGGCCCGTCCCCGCGCCGAGTGACCGCGCCGGGCTCCGCCCGTGGCCAAAGACTCGTCGGACTCGGGGCACACCCTCTGGGGTGGCCGCTTCGAGGGTGGGCTGTCGCCCGAAATGGAGGCCCTGAACCGGTCCCTTGACGTGGACTGGCGTCTGTGGCGTCACGATGTGCGTGGAAGCCGAGCGTGGGCGGCCGGTCTTGCCCGTGCCGGTATCCTGTCGGCGGATGAGGTCCTCCGTATCGACCAGGGCCTGATCGAGGTCGCGCGTCGGCTGGAAGCCATGCCCGGGCCCCGGGGCCTCGCCGACGAGGATATCCACACCGTCGTCGAGAGGCTCCTCACGGAAACGATCGGTTCCGTGGGCGGCAAGCTCCATTCGGGCCGTTCGCGCAACGACCAGGTCGCGACCGACTTCCGTCTGTGGGGAATGGCCGCGGTCCGCCTGCTGCAGGCCCGGCTGTCGGGGCTGGTTCGGGCGATCGCGGAGAAGGCGCGGGAGGTGGAAGGCGTCGTGATGCCGGGTTACACCCACCTGCAACAGGCACAGCCGGTGCCCGCCAGCCACTGGCTCCTTTCACGGGCGTGGCCCCTGGTGCGGGATCTCGATCATCTGGGATCCGTGCTGAAGGAATGCGACGTTCTCCCGCTCGGCTCGGGAGCGATTGCCGGCTGCCCCTTCGACATCGACCGCGAGGCCCTCGCGGCCGACCTCGGCTTCAGCAGGGTCTCCGAGAATTCGATGGACGGGGTCTCCGACCGCGACTGGGCCGCGCGGCTCCTTTTCGGGGGAGCAATGACGGGGGTGCACCTGTCGCAGTTTGCCGAGGACCTGGTCCTCTTCTCGAACAGCGAGTTCGGCTTCGTCCGTCTGGGTGACGGCTACACGACGGGGTCTTCGCTGATGCCCCAGAAGCGAAACCCGGATGTGGCGGAACTGACACGGGGCAAGTCGGGGAGGCTTGTCGGCAATCTGATGGCGATGATGACCGTGCTGAAGGGGCTGCCGACCGGATATAACCGGGACCTTCAGGAAGACAAGGAGGCGGTCTTCGACTCGGTGGACACGCTGGGGGGCGTCCTGCCCGCCATGACGGGAGCGGTGCAGAGCATGACCCTGGACCGCGACCGCATCGCGGAAGCCCTGCGAGCCGAAATGCTCGCCACCGATCTCGCCGACTACCTGGTGCGGAGGAGTGTGCCGTTCCGGGAAGCCCATCATGTGGCGGGAGCGCTGGTGCGCCTGGCCGAAGGGGCCGGAAGGCAGTTGAGCGACCTCACACTCGACGAGATGAACGGCGTCCATCCGGGGTTCGGCGACGATGTCTTCGAAATCTTCGACCCTGCGGCGTCGGTCGAATCCCGGGACGTGCGGGGCGCCACCTCGCGCGAGGCGGTGGAGGCTCAGCTGGATGCGCTGGCGAAGGCGCTTGCCGGGACCCTCTGACCTCGCCCGGCGGCGGCCGGGGCTCTCCCCGCTACAACGTCCGTCCGGCAGCTTCGGCGAACACGCCCAGCCCGCCCATGAGGTCGGCGAATTCCCCGAAGGTCAGCGACTGGTCGCCGTCCGAAAGTGCCGAGGCGGGGTCCGGGTGCACCTCCACGATCAGGCCGTCGGCACCTGCCGCCAGGGCCGCGAAGCTGAGCGGCGCGACCAGGTCGCGGCGGCCTCCCGCGTGTGAGGGGTCGGCAATGACCGGCAGGTGGGTCTCCATCTTGAGCCAGGGGATTGCGGCCAGGTCGAAGGTGTTGCGCATCTCGCCGCCGAAGGTCCGAATGCCGCGCTCGCAGAGCACGACTTGCATGTTGCCGCGGCTCATGATGTACTCCGCTGCCAGCAGGAAGTCCTTGAGCGTGGCCGACATGCCCCGCTTGAGGAGCACGGGACGCTGAAGCTGCCCCACCTCTCGCAGCAGAGCGAAGTTCTGCATGTTCCTCGCCCCGACCTGGAGCATGTCCGCGTATCCGGCCACCAGCTCGGCGTCCCGAGGATCGAGCACCTCCGTTACGATCGGGAGACCGGTCTGCTCCCGCACCTCGGCCAGTATGCGCAGCCCATCCTCCTTGAGCCCGTCGAAGGAGTACGGCGACGTGCGCGGCTTGAAGGCACCTCCGCGCAGCAGGGACGCCCCCGCACCGGCCACCGCCCGCCCCGTCTCGGCCATCATTCCGCCGCCCTCGACCGAGCACGGCCCGGCGGCGACCGGGCACACCGTCCCGCCGAACGTGCGGTTGCCCACCCGTACCGTCGAGGTTCTGTCGGCGGCGAAATCGCGCGCGGCGAGCTTGTACGGCCGCATCACGGGGTGAACCGAATCGATCCCGGGAATCGAGAGGAGAGGCAGGTGGGCCAGGCGCGCTTCGTCACCGATGCATCCAATGATCGTGCGGCTTTCGCCACGGGAAACATGAGTTCGGAGCCCGATCGCCTCCACGCGTTCACGGATGTGGTCGATCTGCTCGGTGGTGATGTCCTTCGTCGCGACGATGATCACTTTGCGCGTTCCGGTTTGGCGAAGTCTCGGTGGGGGTGGACGAGAGAAGATGGCGATTTTCGTGCCGTAGCAGAACCGCGCACAGTCGCGGTCCCTTTTTGCGGCGAGTGGAACGGTCCCCTTCCGCGCGACTGGTGAGTGCCCGCGGGAACGGGTAGATTGGGCCCTTCCGAGTTCGTGGCGACACCCGGACACCCCCCGCAACCCCGGCGATGCATTGGCCCGACACACCGTCGATGAACTGAAGAGCATGGCGGGGCGCGACGCGGCCCGGACGGTCGGCTCCGGAATGCGCCTGGGCCTCGGGACCGGCTCCACCGTCGCCCATTTTCTCGAATCCCTGGGTGCTCGCATCGCACGAGGTGACGTGACCGATGTGGCGGGCGTGCCCACGTCGATCCGCACAGGGGACGCCTGCCGGAGGCTGGGCATCCCGCTGGGCACCCTGGAAGAACTCGCACCGCTCGACCTGACCGTCGACGGGGCGGACGAGGTGGCTCCCGGCCTCGACCTGATCAAGGGGCTGGGCGGCGCGCTCCTGCGCGAAAAGATGGTCGCACAGGCCTCCCGGCGGATGATCGTCATCGTGGACGACACCAAGATCGTCGATCGGCTCGGCCAGACCGCCCCCGTGCCCGTCGAGGTGGTGCCGTTCGAATTTGCGAGCCACCTGGTGTGGTTCACCCGGCTCGGGGCCGACCCGGTCATCCGGCGCGACGGAGAAGGCGTGATGTACCGGACCGACAACGCGAACCTGATCGTCGACTGCCGTTTCCCGGGAGGAATCGACGACCCGGCCGAGTTGGAGGGGCGGCTGGCGCGCAGGGCGGGCGTGGTGGAATCGGGGCTGTTTCTCGGCTTGGCGGACGAGGCGATCGTCGCGGGGGACGGGGGTGTTCGCCGGATCGGTGGGGAGGGGGTGTCGTGATCAGAATCGCGCCGTCGATCCTGAGCTGTCGCTTCGCGGAGCTGGGCACGGAGGTGCGCACCGTGGACGAAGCCGGTGCGGAGTGGATCCACGTCGACGTGATGGACGGGCATTTCGTGCCCAACATCACGATAGGGCCCCTTATCGCCGATGCCGTGCGCGGGGTCACCTCCCGCACCGTCGACGTGCACCTGATGATCAAGGACCCCGACCGCTACATCCCGGACTTCGCCAGGGCCGGTGCCGACGTGATCACCGTCCACGCCGAGGCGACGGTGCACCTTCACCGCACCCTTGGCCTGATCCGCGAGCTGGGGAAGCGTGCCGGCGTGGCGCTGAATCCCTCGACTCCGCTCAGCGCCATCGAAGACGTGTTCGACGAGATCGATCTCATCGTGATCATGTCGGTGAACCCCGGTTTCGGCGGTCAGGCGTTTATCCGCGGTTCGGTCGACAAGGTGAGCCGGGCCCGTGCGATGATCGAGGCCCACCGATCCGGACAGATCGATCTGGAGGTCGACGGGGGTGTGAGCGCGAAGACCGCGCCGGCGCTTGCTGCCGCCGGAGCGACGGTGCTCGTGGCCGGCTCGGCCATCTTCGGGCACCCCGCGGGTGCTGCGGCGGGCGTGGACGCCATTCGGTCGTCCATCGAAGGAATCCACTGGCACCGCTCAGGTACATAAGGCTTCGCCATGCCCACATTCGTGCACGAGACCAGACTTCCCTTTCCGGTAGACGACGTCTTCGACTGGCACATGCGGCCAGGTGCCCTTGAACGCCTGATGCCGCCATGGGAGGATGCACGCGTGGTGGCACGGGAAGGCGGCATTGACGACGGCGGCCGGGTCCACGTCCAGGTGCGGCGGGGCCCGCTGAGGGTCGACTTCAAGGTGCGTCACACCGCCTTCGAGGCCGGGAAGCTCTTCCGCGACGAGCAGATTTCCGGCCCGATGGGGTCGTGGAAGCACGATCACGAATTCGAGGCGGCGGGTTCGAATTCCAGCATCGTTCGCGACCGGGTGGTCTACGATCCGCCACTGGGAGCCGCGGCCGCTGCGCTGGCCGGATCCACGATCGAGGGCGAGATGAGGCGGCTATTCCGTTTTCGCGGCCAGCGCCTCGCACACGATCTGGGGAGGCACGCGGTGTACAGCGGGCCCCGGCTACGGGTGGCCGTCAGCGGCGCCAGCGGATTCATCGGGTCGGCGCTATCCCATTTCCTCACCACGGGGGGGCACGAGGTCTTTCCCATCGTGCGCCGCAAGCCCCGCCGGGAGCGGGGCGAGATCCACTGGGACCCCATGGAGGGCCGAATCGACGCCGATGGACTCGAGGGGTTGGACGCGGTGGTGCACCTGGCCGGCGACAGCCTTTCGCGGGGGAGGTGGAATGGCGCGAAGAAGAAGGCGATCTGGAAGAGCCGGGTCGTTGGGACCCGCGTGCTGGTGGACGCGCTGAATGGACTGCGTCGCCCGCCGCGGGTTCTGATATCGTCCTCCGCGATCGGATTCTACGGGAACCGGGGCAGCGAGCGGCTCGGAGAACGGAGCGGACCGGGGAAGGGGTTTCTGCCGGATCTGTGCCGTGAATGGGAGAACGAGGCGGTCAAGGCGCGGCGGTCGGGGGTTCGGGTCGTCCTGCTCAGGACCGGATTGGTGCTCAGCCCCGGCGGCGGTGCCCTGGGGACCATGCTGCTTCCCTTCAAGATGGGCATCGGGGGCAGACTCGGGAGTGGGCGGCAGTACGTCAGCTGGATCGATCACGACGACCTCGTCGCCCTCGTCTTTCACGCGCTCGTGACGCCCTCCCTGCGGGGACCGGTCAACGCCACCGCCCCCCACCCTGTCCCCAACGCTACCTTCACCACGATTCTCGGGCGGGCCCTGAAGCGCCCCACGCTGCTTCCCGTCCCGTCCCTGGCGGTCAGGGGGGTGTTCGGCGAGATGGGCAGGACGCTGCTCCTGGAAGGGGCTCGCGTCATCCCCGATGCCGCCACTCGGGCCGGCTTTCGCTTCACCTTCGAGGGCCTCGCGGACTCGCTTGCATTCCAGCTCGGCCGGGCCGCGCCCGGGCCGTAGCGATCGGCATGTCACGACCCGGCCCTTCCCTGACGCGCGGCGACCTGTCAGCCGATCCCATCGAGCAGTTTGCCCGCTGGTTCGAGGAAGCCGCCGCCGACCCGCGGATCGTGTTTGCGGAAGCGGTCTGCCTCTCCACGCTCGGGCCCGACGAAACCCCCGAGGCTCGCATGGTGCTCCTGAAGGACTTCGACGACAGGGGTTTCGTCTTCTATACGAACGTCGAGTCCGAAAAAGCCCGGTCGATCGTCGCCCACCCCAGAGCCGGAATGACCTTCTACTGGCAGCCCCTCGGGCGCCAGGTGCGGATCCGGGGCGCGGTGGAGAAGGTGTCTCCCCACGAAGCTGACGGGTACTTCGCGAGCCGGCCCCGGGGGAGCCGAATCGGCGCATGGGCGTCGGACCAGAGCCGAGAGCTGGAGAGCCGCGCGGCGCTGGAGGAGCGGGTCGCGGCCCTGGAGGAGCGCTACGCCGGCCGCGAGGTCCCCAGGCCTCCCCACTGGTCCGGCTTCCGCCTCATCGCCGAGGCGATCGAGTTCTGGCAGGAAGGACAGGCGCGTCTGCACGACCGCTTTGCCTACCGGCGTGACGGCGCGGGAGGATGGATCCGGCGGCGGCTCTATCCCTGAGCGGCCCCGGTCTGCCGGACCAGCGCGGTCTCGCCGAGCAGCGCATCCAGCGTATCCACCAGGAGAGCGGCCTCCTCTTCGCCGAAGACCATCGGCGGCTTCACCTTGAGGACGTTGTGGTCCGGCCCGTCGACGCTCAGGAAGACCCCCAGCTCACGAGCCCGGTTGACAATGCGGGTGCATGCCTCGGGAAATGGCTCGCGGGTCCCGCGGTCGCGGACGACCTCGATCCCGAGAAAGAGGCCGCGCCCCCGCACGTCGCCCACCAGGGGATGGTGCGCGGCCAGCTCCCGCAGATCCCCGAGAAGTCCGGCTCCTACCCGGCGCGCGTGCTCGACCAGCCCGCGGTCGCGGATTTCGGCCAGGGTGGCCCGGGCCGCGGCGCAGGAGACCGGATTGCCGCCGAAGGTGCTGAAGTATTCCATCCCGTTGGCGAAGGTGTCGGCGATCTCACGGGTGGTCACCACCGCGGCGACCGGGTGACCGTTCCCCATGGGCTTGCCCAGGGTGACGATGTCGGGCACTACGTCCTGCAGTTCGAAGCCCCAGAAGGCGTCGCCCACCCGGCCGAAGCCGACCTGCACCTCGTCTGCGACGCACACGCCGCCGGCACGGCGTATGTGATCGTATGCGGCCGCCAGGTATCCGGGTGGAGGCTCGATCTGGCCTCCGCAACTGAGGATCGGTTCGGCGACGAACGCCGCGACGCCGGGGCCCCCTTCGAGGCGAGCGGCCGCCTCGGCCACCTCGCCGGCGTAGCGCGCGCCCAGGTCCCGGCCGGCTGCATCCCCGCGCGGGTCCATGTCCGGGACTCCGGCCCCGTCCCTTCGCCGGTAGCGGCCCCGGTAGCTGTCGGGCATCGCCGCCACAGCCACGCGGCTGCTCGCTCCCGCGCCTCCGGGTCCGTCGAACTTGTACTGGGAGATCTCCACCAGCCCCCCCGTGTTGCCGTGGTAGCCACCCTCCAGGCAGACGACGCCGTCGCGACCGGTGTGGAGGCGGGCCATGCGCAGCGCGAGCTCGTTCGCCTCGCTGCCGGAGCAGACCAGGTAGACGACGTCCAGCGGGGCCGGGAAGTGCGCCAGCAACTCCTCGGCCAAGGCGACGATCTCGCCGTGGAGGTAGCGCGTGTTGGTGTTGAGCATACGTGACTGGCGCGCGATCGCCTCGGCGACGCGGCGATTGCCGTGCCCGACGTGGGGGACGTTGTTGACGGTGTCCAGGTAGCGGCGGCCGGTGTCGTCGTACAGGTAGGCACCGAGGCCACGCACCACGTGGACCGGACGCGCGTAAGACAGACTCAGCGACGAACCCAGAACCGTCTTGCGCTTCGCCGTTAGAACCCGATACCGCAAGACGGCGTCGGGGACGGGAGCGGAGACGGCTGCCGGGGACGCTTCCCGCGAAGGTGTTGCGCCTGGTGGTGCACCGGGGTCGGGAACGCCTGAAAGCGCCGCGGGGTCGGGGAGGACCGACTCCCAGACGGCGCGGAGGCGGTGAAGGGCCACTCCCGCGAAGGTCCCCTGTTCTTCCGCCGTCGTGCACTCGTCGTGCAGGGGGTCCAGCGCGATGACCTGAAGGTGCAGGTGAGGGGGCCAGCCTCCGTTGACGGATGCGTCCCCGAGCCAGCCGAGCACGTCCCCGGGAGCGACCTGCCTTCCGGGAGCCAGGTGTTCCAGAGTGGCTCGGTCGAGGTGGCCGTACAGGGTATGGAAGCCGGCACCGGCACCGGTGACGTGCCGGATGATGACGGTGGGGCCGTAGTCGAGCCGTTGGGCATTGTCGACGACGGACACGACGGTGCCGGCCAGCGGTGCCAGCACCGGTGTGCCCGCCGGTGCGAAGAGGTCGAGGCCGAGGTGGACGGTGCGGGCCTCCCGGCCGTCGTTGCCGGGGACGACGAACGCGGGGTCGTCGTAGAGCAGCCGGACCTCGCCGTAGCGGCCCACGCCGACCGTGGCCCCGGCCGCGGCGATCTCGCTCTCGACCCAGGCGTCGGCGGCGCCGGGGCGGGACAGGGCGTCAGGGTGCGGAAGGTCCGGGCTCTCCACCGAGAGGTCGATGGTGCAGGGCCGGGCAAGCACTTCGGGGGGCATCACCGACGCGTGGGCCCGGGCCTCGTCCACCCACGAAGCGACCGTTTCCCGGGCCGGATTCGGCACCAGGCCGCACGCCTCGCGAATCCTGAATTCGGCAAGCCTCCAGTCGGTGTTCGCCAGGGTACCGAGAAGCCTCCACGCGGGCTCCTGGCTCACGGCGAGGTACGCGTTGTCGGGCTGCTCGCGCATCTGGCGAGACTGGACGCACACCGATAGGCAGAGCCGCAACGCCACCATGGGGATGATCGCCCGGCATTCCACATCGGCGAGAGGCGCGACCGAACAATACCCCCGTGAGATCGCGCAAGCGGCTTCCACGGGGTCCGCCAACTCCATCATCGCGTAGGCGCATGCGACCGCCACCTCGGCCGCCCGCCAGCCATGCACCACGTCACCGAAGTCGATCAATCCCCCCAGGCGGTCGCCGTCGACGGCAGGAGCCACCATGACGTTGTAATCGTTGGCGTCGTTGTGAATCACGGTCAGGGGAAGCGTGCCCTGCACGGGGTCGAGCCATCGGACGGCGCGGTCGAGAGTCGCGGCCACCAATTCGGGTCCGCCGCGTGGGCCCTGCACGGGATCCGGGCTGTCCAGGTGCGCGCGGATCGTCTCCGGCGCGTCTTCCATCCTCCACGCAAAGTCGCGGCCGAGCTCCGGATGGTCGAAGCCGGACAGCGCCGCGTTCAGCTCGGCCAGGAGCGCGCCGAGGGATCGCAGCACCGCCATCGAACGGGGGTGCACCTCCGCCAACGGGATCCCGTCCACGTACGTGAGAGCGCACGCAATGTACGGGGCGCCGTCGAGGTCGACGTCCACGACGGGAGACCGGAACGCCTCGGTGACGGCCCCGGGCGCCGGGCTGTGGGCACCGGCGGGCGGGGTCACCAGGCGCGGAATGGCGGCGGAGAAGGTGGACCCGGCGAGGTGGTCCAGACACGAGGTAACCACTTCGAAGACGGGCCGCCGTGACGCGGGGCTGAGCTTCAGCACGAACGTGCGCGTCGCTTCCCCGGCCTCGGCCGCGCGGTCCGCGACGACGTAGTTCAGGTCGAATTCGCCCGGCAGAGCCCGGACTTCGCCGGTGAGCCCGAAGTGTTCCCGGGCAATGGCGGATGCGCGCGTGAGTCGGATGGTCATGGGCGGCAGACTTAGCGGAAGCGGCCCGCGCCGTCAAAGGATTGTGGAATCGTCCACATGTTATTATTGAAGTTGCCTCCGCAAGTCCCCCGGAATCACGCCGCCCCGGACCAGCCATGCCCACTTACGAATACAGATGCAGTGACTGCGGCCGCCAGTTCGAACTCTTCCAGAGGATGAGCGACAGCCCCGGCGCCCCATGTCCCGGATGCGGCCGCAGGGCCGAACGGTTGATCTCGGGTGGCGCGGGCCTGCTCTTCAAGGGCGAGGGCTTCTATATCACCGACTACCGGTCGGACGCGTACCGAAAGAGCGCCAGGGAAGAGTCCGGGGCCGGTTCGGAGCGGGAATCCGTGGCCGGCTCGAAGGGCAAAGCCGCTGCCGGGGTGAAGAAGAAGGGCGGCGACGGGGCGGAAAAGACGGCCCGGGCCGGGTCGAGCGCGGGTGGATCGTCCGGGTCCGGAGGCGACTGACCCGTGTCCTCAGAGCAGATCGCCGAGGCGCTGCGGGAGGCCGCCACGGAACTCGGCGCCGACGACATCCGCTTTCGCCTGGACCGGCCGAAGGATGCCAGGCACGGCGATCTCGCGTCGAATGTGGCCCTGACTCTCTCGTCGCGCCTCCGCCGCCCGCCCAGGGACATCGCGGAGGAGATCAAGACCCGGCTGGAGTCCGTCGCCGGCGTGGACAGGGTCGAGGTGGCCGGACCGGGCTTCCTGAACGTCTTCCTGGAAGGGGCGGCCGCCGGCGAGGTTCTCCGCCGAATACGGGTGCTGGGCGGGCGCTACGGCCGCAACGACGCCGGTGCCGAACGGCGGGTCATGGTGGAGTTCGTCTCGGCCAACCCAACGGGTCCGCTGCACCTCGGACACGGCCGTCAGGCTGCCCTGGGAGACGCGATCGCGACCCTCCTGGAATGGTCGGGGTGGCAGGTCCACCGCGAATTCTACTTCAATGACGCCGGCGGCCAGATCGCGCGGCTGGCCCAGAGCGTCAGGGCGCGCTACCGGCAGCAGCTCGGGCACGACGAGGCGATCCCTGACGGCGGCTACCACGGCGACTACGTGTCGGAGATCGCGAGAGCGCTGATCGACGAGGCCGGAAATCGGTACGAGAACGACTCGAGCGAGGCTGCGCTGGAGGCCATGCGCGGTCACGCGGTGCGGCTCCTGCGCCGCGAACAGGAGGTGGATCTGGCGGCGTTCGGGGTGCACTTCGACGAGTACTACCCGGAATCGCGGCTGTACTCGGACGGATGCGTGGCCCGGACGGTGCGGGATCTGGACGGGACCGGCCTGACCTACAGAAAGGACGGCGCCGACTGGCTCCGCACATCCGAATTCGGCGATCAGAAGGACCGGGTGATGGTCAAGAGAGATGGCTCGCCCACCTACTTTCTGCCGGACGTTGCTTATCACGTGACCAAGTGGGAGCGTGACTTCACGGAGGTGATCAACGTCCAGGGCTCGGACCATCACAGCACGGTGGACCGGGTGCGGGCCGGTTTGCAAGCCCTGGGACTCCCCGCGGGCTATCCGGAGTACCTGCTCCACCAGATGGTGACGGTCGAAAAGGGCGGCGAGGAGGTCAAGTTCTCCAAGAGGGCGGGCTCCTACACGACCCTGGCCGAGCTGGTCGCCGAAGTGGGCGCCGACGTGGCCCGGTATTTCTTCCTCATGCGCCGGCCCGAAGCGCACCTGACCTTCGACCTGGACCTGGCGCTGGACCAGTCCGACAAGAACCCGGTGTACAAGGTCAAGTACGCCCACGCCCGGGTGTGCAGGCTCTTCGAGCTGGCGCGGAAGAGGGGGTGGGCCGAGGTCCCCCCGGACGCCGATATCGCCCTCCTCGACGCGCCCATGGAACGAGAGCTGATCAATCAGCTGCGCGAGTTCCCCGCATTTCTCCGCCGGGCCGCGACCGGGCGGGCTCCGCACGTGATCTGCGACTACCTGGAGAAGACGGCGGGACTGGTCAACTCCTGGTACCAGGCTGGCCACCCGACCCGGAGTCCGGAGCAGGCGGCCCTGGTGGACGACGAAGCGCTGCGCAACGCCCGTTTGACGCTGGCCGACGCCGCGCGCATCGTCCTCCGCAACGGCCTGCAAGTTCTGGGAATCGAGGCCCCCGAGCGGATGGTGCGGGATGAATAGGAGCCCGTGGGCTCGCGGTTGCGCCGGGGGGCCCTGAAGCCGTGTCCATCCTGGCGGTCGGCAGTGTGGCCCTCGACGCGGTGGAGACCCCGGCCGGCAGTGTGGACGGTGTGATCGGGGGGTCCGCGGTCTTCTTCGGAGCCGCGGCGTCGTTGCTCACGGACGTGCGCGTGGTCGCGGTCGTCGGCGGTGACTATCCGCTCGAACGGCTTGGTTTCATGCGCGAGCGGGGGGTGGACTTCGCGGGGATGGTCCAGGTGCCCGGCGAGAGCTTCTTCTGGGGGGGACGCTACAGCGACGACTTCCGCGCGCGGGAGACGACCGAGACCCGACTCGGGGTGTTCGCGTCCTTCGACCCCGACGTGCCGGCCGGCCACCGCGACTCGGAGGTCGTATTCCTGGGCAACATCGATCCGGAGCTCCAGCTTGATGTCCTGGACCAGGTGCGCACTCCTGCGCTGGTGGCCGCCGACACGATGAACTATTGGATCGAGCGCACGCCCGACGCGCTGGCCCGCGTGCTGCCCCGCCTCGACGTGCTCATGATCAACGACGAGGAAGCGGCTCAGCTCTCGGGCGAAACGGACATCGCGCGGGCAGCACGGCGGATCCGCAGCCGCGGGCCCCGCATCGTCGTCGTCAAGATGGGAGAGGACGGTGCAGTTCTCTTCGCCGACGACTGGGTGTTCCACTGCCCGGCGTGCTCCGTGCCGCAGGTTGTCGACCCGACGGGTGCCGGCGACGCCTTCGCGGGCGGGTTCCTGGGCCACCTCGACCGGGTGGGGGCGTACGGGCGCGACGAGCTGGCCCGGGCCGTGATGCACGGGTCGGCGATGGGCTCCTATGCCGTCGAGGCTTTTTCGGTCGACCGCTTTCGGGGCCTTGACCCGCGCGACATTGCCGAAAGGGTCGAAGGTCTGCGGGGCCTCGCGACCCGGGCGCCTCAACTTGCGGGGGCGGTGGAGTGACCCGCCCGCCAGCGCCATGCACGATGCCCCGGAGGGACGACCTGATCCGAGATGAATGACTCTCTGACCTACAAGGACACCGGCGTCGATCTGGACGCGGCCGACCGGGCCAAGCGTTCGCTGGCACCTTTGCTGGCGGCTTCCGGCGACGCTCACACCCTTTCCGGACTCGGTGCGTTCGGCGGCCTCTACGCCGTTCCCGCCGGGATGTCGCAGCCGGTTCTCGTGTCGAGCGCCGACGGGGTGGGCACCAAGCTCAAGGTGGCGTTCGCCTCGAAGCGGCACGACACGGTGGGCCGCTGCCTCGTCAACCATTGCGTGAACGACATTCTGGTGCAGGGGGCCCGGCCGCTCTTCTTCCTGGACTATCTCGCCACGGGCGACCTGGAGGAGGACGTGGTGTCCGCCGTGGTCGGTGGGGTAGCGCGCGCATGCCGCGAGAATTCGTGTGCGCTGCTCGGTGGCGAGACCGCCGAGATGCCCGACTTCTACGCAGCGGGCGAATACGACCTGGCCGGATTCGTCGTCGGGGTGGTCGAGCGGGAACGGATACTCGACGGTTCGGCGGTGCGCCCGGGGGACATCCTCGTCGGCTTGCGCGCGTCGGGTCTCCACACGAACGGGTACACGCTCGCACGGACGATCGTCTTCGAACGGATGGGCCTCGGCGTCGACGACGACTTCCCCGGCGAGGACGCGTCGGCCGGGGACGTGCTGCTTCGGGTCCACCGGTCGTACCTGCCGACGGTGGCGCCGTTGCTGCAGCAGGGGTGGGTCAGCGCCATGGCGCACGTGACCGGAGGCGGGATGGAGGGGAACCTGCCACGGGTCCTGCCCGACGGTCTGGGCGCCCGCATAGACTGCCGTGCATGGTCGGTCCCGAACGTATTCCGGCAGCTCGCGATCGGGGGTGGTGTGCCCGCATCCGAGATGTACCGCGTCTTCAACATGGGCGTCGGCATGATCCTCGTCGTACCGCCCGAACGGGAAGCGTCGGTCCTGGGGGCGCTCGGCGAAGACGCATGGCCCCTCGGGGAGGTGGTGCGGGGTGCCGGCGCGGAACTGGCCGGACTCGGCTGATTCCGGTGCAAGGCACGACAGTGCGCTCCGGTGCTGCGGACACGGCTTCCGCGGGCGGGTGGCCCGGTCCTCGCCGGCGTAGGCAGGCGTTCGCTCCGGGGTGGGCACTTGCGGTGGCGACGCCCGTGCTCGTCTCCCTCGCCGGAGCGCTTGCCTCCCTGCAGGCCCAGAAGCTGCCCGTCAGTCGCTTCAGCGTCGAAGGAGTTGCCGATCTCGCGAGCCGCTGTTCCGGCGGCGGGGGTGCGATCCTGTCCATCCCCTGCCGGGAGCTGTCCCTGGCGGTGATGGCGGTGCACCGCGGCGTCGGCCTTGCGTCGGCCCTGGGCAGCGATATTCCCGGGAGCGCGAGCACGATGGGTCGCAGGCTCGGGAGCACTCCGCGAATCGGGGTGTCGGTGTCCGCGGCGGGACTTCGGCTGGCAATGCCGCGGATAGCGACGACGTCTCCGGCGGACCTCGCGGAAAAGGAAGGGTACACGCTGGCCGGGTTCCGGGGCTCCGTGGCCGCCGGCGTCTTCGACGGCTTCCGGCTGGGCGTTGGCGTGGGGGGCGTCCTCTCGGTGGACCTTATCGGTTCCTACTCCCTGATGCGCCTTCCCGAAGGTGCGGGATTCGAAAAGATGTCGTCGGGCGTTGGGCTGGGTGCGCGCGTGGGCCTGATCCGGGAGTCCTTTGTCGTGCCCGGACTCTCGATCTCGGGAGTCCGGCGCTGGCACGGCGACATCAAGGCGGGAGACGTGGGCGCCGGCCACCCCGGCGAGTTGGTCACGGATCTGACGGTCTCGTCGTTGCGGGCCACCCTGGGAAAGAACTGGTTCGTGCTGGGGCTGATGGGCGGTGTTGGATGGGATCGGTACGAAGGGGACGCCAGGTTGACCGTTTCGCGCGGCTCGGGCGATCCCGGGACGATCGACGGCCTGGTGACCAGTGAACGTCTGGTCTATTTCGTCGGGGGCTGGTTCAACTTTCTCGTGTCGCAGCTTTCCCTTGAAATCGGGGTGGCGGAGGGCGCTACCGACCCCTTCGCCGACAGACGGGCGGCGTACGACCCCGCGTTGGCGAGCTGGTTTGCGGCAGCCGCCTTCCGGATCACCCTTTGAGTCCATCTCGCCGCACGGAGTCGGGCGCCATGGAGCGTGCCGCCGCGAAGCCCCCGCCTCCGCCGGCTCCTCCGTCCGACCTCGATCGCCATTGCCTTGCCCGCGCGGTCGAGGTGGGTAGGCGGGGCTGGGGCCGGGTGCAACCAAACCCCATGGTCGGCGCGGTGGTGGTCCGTGGCGGCGAGGTCATCGCCGAGGCGCATCACGCGGAATACGGGGGGGATCACGCCGAGGTCGCAGCCCTGGCGTCCCTGGACGACGCCCGCGGAGCGACCCTGTACACCAGTCTGGAGCCGTGCAGCCACGCGGGGAAGACCCCGCCTTGCACGGAAGCCATACGCGCGGCGGAAATCGCCCGGGTGGTGTTCTGGGCGCCGGAGCCGGGCTCGAAGCAAGGCGGCGGGGGACAGTGGCTGCGCAGTCGCGGGGTGCGGGTAGACGGCCCGTTCGGAACACGGGGCGACTGGGTGGCCGAGAATCCCGCGTTCTTTCTTGCCGCGGCCGGCCGCGCGCCCTACGTGGCGCTCAAGCTGGCGGTCAGCCTGGACGGAATGATAGCGCCGGGCGGTGGAAAGCGAGCATGGCTTACCGGGCGTGAGTCCCGGGAAGAGGTGCACCGGCTTCCGGCCGGCGTCGACGGGGTGCTCGTGGGGACGCGCACCTGGAAGGCCGACGACCCGATGCTCACGGCCAGGGGAGCCGCAGTGCCGCGGCTCCCTCCCGTGCCCGTATTGCTGGATCGACGCGGTGATCTGTCCGCGGGGGCAAGGGCCCTGCAGGGACGCTCCGGGACGCGGGGGATCGTGGCGACCACCGCCGCGCAAGCTGCCCGCCTGCAGCGCCGCCTCGGACGAAGCGCCGATGTGGTCGCCGTGCCGGAGGTGGATGGCGGCCTCGATCTCGCCGCGCTCATGGCGGAACTGCGGGGTCGCGGGATGACAAGCGTGCTTTCGGAAGGCGGTGGGATCCTGGCGATGTCGCTGCTCCGGGACGACCTCGTCGACCGTCTCTACCTTTTCGCGGCCCCCGTGGTCGTCGGCAAGGGAGGAGTCCCGGCATTCCCGGCCGGTGCCGCCCCCACGTCCGCCTGCGCCGCCGATCCCGGTGCCGCCGCGGAGTCTGACGAAGCGGTCCGCCTGTTCAAGGGGTGGAAGTCCCGCCTCGACCCGGTGAGATTCGGAAGCGACACACTTATCGTCCTCGACCGCGGAGACTGACCCTGTTTACCGGAATCATCGAATCGATGGGCGAGGTCGTCAGCGTGACGGATGTGGACGGCGGACGCTCCCTCTCGATTCTCGCGCCCTTCGCGGCGAGGCTTGCGCCGGGGCAGTCCGTCGCCGTGGACGGGGCCTGCCTGACGGTTCGCGATCTCGCCCCGGGGGCGTTCACCGTGGATGTGGGCGTGTCGACACTGGAGCGAACGATTGCCGGCCGCTACGGACCGGGCGACGTGGTCAACCTGGAGCGGGCGGTTCGGGCAGGCGACCGGCTGGACGGTCACCTCGTCCAGGGTCACGTCGACGGCCTTGGCACACTGGTCGAAAAGCGGTCCAGCGGGAATACGCGATTCCTGGACTTCAGGCTGCCCGGCAACGTCCTTGCCGGCACGATCCTGCACGGCTCCGTCGCCTTGAACGGCGTCAGCCTCACCGTCAACGACCTCCGCGATGGCGCCGTCTGTGAAGTCGCGATCATTCCGCACTCCTGGGAGCACACCAACTTCTCCCGATTGCGGCCGGGCGATCCGGTCAACGTGGAGGCGGACCTGATCGGCCGATACGTCCAAGGGCTGATCGCGGCGCGTGGTGAGATTCATGCCTTTTGACTCCGTCCGCGACGCCATCCGCGATATTGCCGCGGGCAGGCTCGTGATCGTCGCCGACGACGAGGACCGGGAGAACGAAGGCGACCTGGTGTGCGCGGCCGAAAAGATCACCCCCGACCTGATCAACTTCATGACCAAGTTCGGACGGGGACTCATCTGCGTCTCGATGACGGCCGAGCGGGCCGATGCCCTCGAGCTTCCCCTTATGACGAGCCGCAACACCGACCCGCAGGGCACCGCCTTCACGATCTCCGTGGACGCCAGCCGGCGATTCGGCGTGACGACGGGCATCTCCGCGCAGGATCGGGCGACGACGGTGCAGGTGTTGGCCGATCCGCGGTCGCGCGCCGACGACCTCAGGCGGCCCGGGCACATCTTTCCCCTGCGCGCTCGTCGGGGAGGGGTGTTGCGCCGCGTGGGCCAGACCGAGGCCGCGGTCGATCTTGCGCGTCTGGCCGGCCTGGCCCCGGCCGGCGTCATCTGCGAGATCCTCAACGAGGATGGCACCATGGCCCGGAGGGCCGAGCTCGAGGTGATGGCCGGAGAGCACGACGTCAGGTTCATTACCGTGGAACAGCTGGTCACCTACCGGCTTGCGCGGGAACGTCTGGTCAGACGCGTGGTGGAGGCACCGCTGAGCACGGAGTGGGGAGATTTCCTCTGCATTGCGTACCGCAGCGAGATCGACGAACGGGTCCATATTGCACTCGTCAGGGGAGACGTGGCCGGCAGAAAGGAAGTCCTGGTCCGAATGCACGCGGAGAATCCGCTCCGAGACACCTTCGGGTCGGTGGACGAGCCGGGGGGCAACTTCCTCGCGGGTGCCATGGATCGGATTCGCGCCGAGGGGGAGGGGGTCGTCGTCTATATTCATCGGGATCGCGCCGGCGACCGGCTGATCGAGCGACTCCGGGGCGTTGCGGACCAGCATCAGGTCGGGGAGGCGTCCCCGGGAGCGCGGCAGGTTCTTCGTGATTATGGTATCGGGGCCCAGATCCTGCTCGACCTGGGGTTGACATCGATCCGGCTGCTCACGAACAGCCGGCGACGTATTGTGGGTCTGGACGGTTATGCACTACAGGTGGTGGGACGGGAGCGCTTCAGGGGGAAGCGTACGGAGACCAGGAGGATGGGGGGGGAGAGAGTCCATGACTGAACCGAGAGCGCCGCGTATTGCCCTGCTTGCGGCACGGTACAACAGCCTGTTCACCGAGCAGTTGCTGCAAGGCGCGAGGGCGCGCCTGGCCGACAAGGGAATTGGCGAAGAGAACATCAGTGTACTATACGTACCGGGGGCGTGGGATCTGCCCCAGGCCGCACGCAGGATCGCGGACTCGGGGCGTTACGACGCGATCATCGCGCTCGGATGTGTGATTCGGGGTGAGACGGCCCACTTCGACTACGTGGCTGGACACGCCAGCGACGGGCTGGGACAGGTGGCCCTGACCGGTGGAATCCCGGTTGTGTTCGGCGTGCTGACCACCGACAGCGGCCAGCAGGCCATGGTGCGTGCAGATTCCTACGGGACCAACCGCGGGGGTGAGTTCGCCGAGGCCGCGCTCACCCTGATTGCCCTCTATGATTCTCATTGACATGGACTGCGCCGGGTCTTGAATCAGTCGCTGGACAGGCACAGACGGCGGGACCGGACCCGTTCCCGGGCCTGGTTCCTCCAGGTGCACTACCGCTGGGAAGCGGAGGGCGGTGCCCTCACGTTTTCGGAAGCACTTGCCGCGACCGTCGAACAGCGGCTGATCGCCCCGGGCAGGATCGACTACCTGAAGAGGCTGGCGCAGGAGTTCGAGGACAACAGGGGACGCGTGGAAGAGACCATCTCCGCGTGCATGGACAACTGGCGCCTGGAACGGCTGTCGGTCATGGACCGGGGGATCCTGCGGCTCGGTGCCACCGAAATCGTGTGTCTGTCGGATCTTCCGGGGAAGGTGGCGATCCAGGAAGCTGTCCGGTTGGCCGAACGCTACGGTGGTTCCGAGTCGCCCCGCTTCGTAAATGGGGTTCTCGACGCCGTCTTTCGGAAAGTCGGCTGAGGGCCGCTCCGGCTCGACGGTGACAAACGGGAAGCGGCTCCGGATTCTGGTGGTCAACTGGCAAGACCGCCGCAACCCGGCAGCGGGCGGGGCCGAGGAACACCTTCACCAGGTCTTCGGCAGGCTTGCCCGCCGGGGCCACCGGGTCACGCTCCTCTGCTCGGGCTGGAGCGCGGGTTGTCGCACCGAGGACGTCGACGGGATCCGCGTTCATCGGACCGGCGGGCGCTACACCTTCAACGTGGCGGCGCCCCTGTACTGTGGCCGCCACCTCTCCGATGAGCGCTTCGATGTGGTCGTCGAGGACCTCAACAAGGTCCCCATGCTGGCAACGCGGTGGGCCGATGCCCGGGCACGGCTGCTCATCGTGCACCATCTCTTTGGTGCAACCGCGTTCCGGGAGGCGAACGTGGCGCTGGCGAGTGCCACCTGGCTCTTCGAGCGGATCATTCCCGCCGTGTACCGGGGCCTCCCCTGTGTCGCCGTGTCGCGCAGCACCCGCGACGACCTGGTCCAGCGCGGCCTGGACGCCTCGGACATCTCCGTGATCCACAACGGGGTGGCTCTGGATGACCTGGGGCCCGCCACCAACCGGTTCCTGGAACCCACGGTGGCCTATCTGGGACGTCTCAAGAAGTACAAGCGCGTCGACCTCGTTCTGCAGGCCGTGGCGTTGCTGCGAGAGCGGGGCATGGAAGCGAAGGTGATCGTTGCGGGGAAGGGGGACGCCCGTCAGACCCTGGAGGAGACTGCCCGGGGACTGGGAATCCTTGACAGTGTGCGTTTCGCGGGCTTCGTACCCGACCACGAGAAGCGTGACATCCTGGCGCGATCGTGGGTGCACGCCCTGACCTCGCCCAAGGAAGGGTGGGGGATTGCAAGCGTCGAGGCGTCGGCGTGCGGAACCGCTACGGTCGCGTCCGACTCGCCCGGACTCCGGGAGACGGTGCGCCACGGCGAGACGGGGCTTCTTGTCCCGCATGGCGATGTCGAAGCCCTGGCGGATGCTCTGGCTCGCGCCATGGAGCCCGCAGTCCGCGACCGGATGGGCCGAGCCGCCCTCGCGATGGCGGCGCGGTTTTCCTGGGATGGGGTTGCCGACGCCATTGAGGAGATGTTGAGGTCGCTCGTGGATGCGCCGTCGTGATTCGTCCCCGGCCCCAGGCCGCTCGACACGGATCGCGGTAGGGATTTTCCCCTCGGGTTGCTAGATTTGTATGGTGCCGACCGGGGGGATGGACTTCCGCGAGCGGCCGAAACCGACGCGAATCCCCATGAATGGAGGCCGCGACAGATGGTGACACGGATAACAGCACACGGATGCGAAGTGAGCGAGCTGCTCCGGAAACGGTCGGAGGATCTGGCGGGCCGTTGGCCTCGCTTTGATCCCGCCGTGATGGACATGCAGCTCATCTTCCGGCACCAGGGCCGGTCCCACACCGTCGAAGCCATCGTCTCCCGGCGCCGGCGCCAGCCGGCCGTCGCCAAGGGGGAGGGTCCCGACTTTCGCGTAGCCCTGGACGAACTCGACGGGCATGTGAAGCGCATTCTCAAGCGGGATCGGTCCCGGCGAAAGGACTTTCGCCACGCCACAGGCCTGCCGGGCTGACATTGTGGCCAGCACGCGTGCGCCTGCCGGCTTGCGGTGGCTCCCCGCCGGCTCGTGACCCGGACCCCCTGACCTGTCCCCGTGACCTGCTCCCTGGAGGTGCAGGTGCCCAACCGGCACGGGATGCACGCACGCCCGTCCGCCGAGTTCGTGAAGCTTGCGGGTGGTTTCGCGGCGTCGGTACGCGTCACCAGGAACGAGCTCACCGTCAACGGAAAGAGCATCATGGGCGTGCTGATGCTCGCAGCCGAACGGGGGAGTTCCCTGACCATCACCGCCGAAGGGGATGACGCCCCGGAGGCCGTCGAGGCGTTGGCGCGGCTGGTGCGGGGCGGTTTCGATGAATGAACGCCGAGCCCCGGTTGTGCGGGTAGGCTTTCCGGCTTCGGAAGGGATCGCCAGGGGGCGCGTGCGACGGATCGTCTGGCGCATCCCGGAGCTGCCGCACACGGTTGTGCAGGACAGTTCGAGCGCACGCGAGCTGGAGCGATTCCACAGTGCGCTCGACCATGCGCGCCGTGAACTGGAGCGGATCAAGGCCGCGACCGAGGCCCGTCTCGGACACGTGGAGGCGCGCATCTTCGATCCTCAGATCCTGATGCTGGATGATCCGGAGGTCGTCGACGGAACGGCGCGGTACATCCGTGAGAACAGGCTCGCGGCGGCGCGGGCGTTCGATTGGCGGATGCTGGAACTGAAGGAACTGTGGTCGCGGACCTCGCACCCCATGTTCCTCGACCGGCTCAATGATCTGGCGGACCTCAGGTTCAGGGTTCTCGGCCGCCTTCTGGACCTCCCCAGTCCATGGCGTGCGGGGGACACCGACGGAATCGTCATTGTGGCGCGGGAGCTGGCCCCCAGCCTCGTAGCCGGGCTCGATCCGGAAAGGGTGGCTGCGCTCGCTACGGACGAAGGGACCCGGACCTCCCACTGGGCAATCCTGGCACGGTCTCTCGGAATCCCCGCCGTCGCGGGCCTGGGGGATATCGCGGCGACCACCAGCGACGGGCAGGCGATCATCGTGGATGGACGATCCGGCCGGGTCGTCGTCGAGCCGGACAGGAGGGAGGCCGAGCACTTCCGACGGCGGCGTGCCGCGATCCGCGGGTGGGAACGGGAGCTCCGCGCCAGCGCGGGCGAGGAAGCGATCACCCTGGACCAGCGTGGCGTGGTCCTGCGCGCCAACCTGGACCTCCCCGGCGAAGCGTTGCAGGCCCGCCGGCACGGCGCCGACGGCGTGGGTCTCTTTCGAACGGAGTTCCTCGTCGTCGGCCGCCACACGGTGCCCGACGAGGAGGAACAGTATCGTGCCTACCGAATCGTCACCGAGGCCTTCCGCGGCCGCGCGGTGTTCATTCGAACCTTCGATCTCGGGGGGGACAAGTTCCCGGTTTTTCTTCACATGCCCCCCGAGGAGAACCCGTTCCTGGGAAGAAGGGGAGTGCGCGTGTGCCTGGAGGAGTCGGAACTCTTTCTGACCCAGTTGCGCGCCATTCTGAGGGCTGGAGCACACGGTGACGTGCGGATCATGATTCCCATGGTCAACACGGTGAGCGAACTCGCCGCGGTTCGTGAGCTGCTCGATACGGCAGGCAATCAACTCGGGCGGGAAGGCATCCCCTTTGCGCGGGAGATCAAGGTCGGCGCCATGATCGAGACGCCCGCCGCCGCGCTGAAGGCGCCGGAACTCGCTGCTCACGCCGACTTTCTGTCCATTGGCACCAACGACCTGGTCCAGTACACCCTGGCCATCGACCGGACCAGCACGCGTCTGGCCCACCTGTTCGACGAATTCGATCCGGCCGTCCTTCGCATGATCGCGGGTGTGGCGCGCGCGGGCCGATCCCGGGGCATCGAGGTGGGCGCGTGCGGGGAGATGGCAGCCCGGCCGCTGGGGGCCGTCCTCCTTCTGGGTCTGGGAGTCGAGGCGCTGTCCGTAGCGTGGGCGTCACTTCCAGAAATCAGGAAGCTGGTCCGCAGTTGCCGCCTCGACGACCTTCGCGCCGCCGCTTCCGACGTGCTGGAAGCCCCGACGAGCACGGACGCGAAGCGTGCCCTGACGGAGTCCCTCGGGGATGTTCTCGATGTTGGCGTGTTCCCCCTCGGGACTTGACGGCTCGCGCGTTTCCTTCTTCCGTGACAGTTGCATTCCCGGTGTAGCGCCACCGCTGACACCCCTGTTGCGGTATCTTCGCGGATCACCCTTCCTTCCTGCAGAGGCATCACGTTGAGTTCGAGCCTGTTCACCTCCGAATCCGTCACCGAGGGGCACCCGGACAAGGTTGCCGACCAGATTTCAGACGCCGTTGTCGACGAAATCCTGAAACGCAACCCCGAGGGCCGGGTGGCCTGCGAGACGCTGTTGGCGGCGACGATGGTCGCGGTCGCGGGTGAGGTCCGGACCGACACCCTCCCCGATGTCCCGGAACTGGTGCGCGGGGTCATGCGTAGCGTCGGCTACGAGGCGCCCGTCTATGGGGTGGACGGCACCGAGTGTACCGTTGCGCTCGTGAGGCAATCCGCCGAGATCGCGGCTGGCGTCGACCACGGCGGCGCGGGCGATCAGGGAATGATGTTCGGCATGGCCTGCGACGAGACTCCCGAGTACATGCCCGCCCCCATTGCCGCCGCCCACGCCCTCGTCAAGCAGCTCTCCAGAGTTCGCAAGTCGGGCGAGATCCCGTGGCTCCTCCCCGACGGCAAATCCCAGGTGACGTACGAATACGACGGGGTCGATCCGACCCGGGTCACGACGGTGGTCCTGAGCGCCCAGCACGCCGACACTCACAGAGGGGCGGCGTTGTCGCAGGAGGAGATAAGGGACGAGCTGATCGCCAGGGTAATCGTTCCGGTGCTTCCCGGTAACCACTTCGAACTTGGCGCCACAACCGTGCACATCAACCCGAGTGGGAGCTTCGTGTCGGGGGGACCCCAGGCGGACGCGGGGTTGACTGGCCGCAAGATCATCGTGGACACCTATGGCGGGATGGGACGCCACGGGGGTGGCGCATTCTCGGGCAAGGACGCCACGAAGGTGGACCGGTCCGGCGCGTACGCGGCTCGCTGGGCGGCAAAGAACCTGGTGGCGGCCGGCGCTGCTTCGCGCTGCGAGGTGCGACTCGCCTATGCGATCGGTGTGGCGCGACCCGTCCAGATCTGGGTGGACTCGTTCGGGACCGGTCTCGTACCGGACAGCGATCTTTCTCGCGCCGTGGACGCCGTCTTCGACTTCAGACCCCGGAGCATCATGAACGAGTTGGATCTGCGCAGTCCGATCTTTGGCCACACCGCCGCGTATGGGCACTTCGGACGGACTCCGCGAGTGGTGGAAGTTGGAGGCCGCAAGGTGCAACTCTTCGCGTGGGAGCGCACGAACCGGGTGGAAGAGCTCAGGACGGCGTTGCAGCTATGACGCGGAATGCCCATTGTGGGCAGACGCGAGCGGATCATCCCGTGAGGTGAGGAGGGTCAGGTGATCGAGGTCAATGTACAGAACCTCGCATTCGACCGAGCGTCGAACACGCCAGTCGTCATTCTCAGGGAAGTCGGCACCGATCGTGTGCTCCCCATCTGGATCGGTCCCGGCGAAGCGAGTGCGATCGCAATGCACCTGGGAGGCGTCTCCTTCCAGCGCCCGCTGACACACGATCTCCTTGTCTCCATACTCGGGGGTCTGGGGGGGACCTTGCTGCGCGTGCTCATCACCCGTGTCGAGGACAGTACCTACTTCGCCGAACTTATCATCGACCGGGACGGCGACCTCATTTCCGTCGACGCGAGGCCTTCCGACTCAATCGCCATGGCACTGCGGGCAAAGGCCCGGATCTTCGCCGACGACGCCCTGCTGGAGTCCGCCTCCCAAGCGCTCGACGCCCCCCGGAGCGACGAGCCGGATGGCGAAGACGAAACGCAGATCAGCGGCCAGGCTCTGGAAGAGCACCTGCGGAAGCTCCGTCCCGAAGACCTGGGGCGGTTCGACCATTAGCGGACCGTGGTGACACCCTGTCAATGTGGCTGACTCCGATCCGGGCGCTCGCCCTCTCCGGCTTCGGCAGCCTGCTGGCGGTGGCGCTCGCGTGGGATGCGCCGTCCGAAGTCCGGCAGGAGCCGCTCGGCCCCGTCCTTGCGGGTGAGGTGCTCATCGGCGATCAGCCGGCGGACAGCGGGACGGTTGTCCTGCACAGGGTGTCCGCGTTCTTCACGGGAGAAGTCGACAGCGTCGCGGTCGACCGGCGGGGCGCCTTCGAGATTCGACTGCCGGCGGAGCCCGACTCCCAGGCGGGTGACGTCTTCTTCGCCTCGATCCGGTACCAGAATGTCCTCTATTTCGGCGAAGCGATCACAGGCGCGGAGAACTTCGCCGAACCCTACCTCATCCAGACGTATCCGACGGTGGGAGCCGGCGCCGGCACCTTTCTTCCATTGCGTGTCAGGAACGTCTTCGTGCAGCTGTCGGAGTCCGGGCGCGGTTGGAACGTGACCGATCTCTTCGAAATCGGCAACGACGCGCGGGCAACGCTGGTGGCCAGCGAGGACGGCGCGACCTGGACCCATGCGCTGCCTCCGGAGGCCGTCGACTTCAGCGTGGGACAGAGTGACCTTTCGCCCGACGCTGCAAGCTTCCGGGAGGGCAGAATCCACGTTTCCGCCCCGATCCCGCCCGGTGGCAGCGTCTACCTCCTCCGCTACCGGGTTCCCGAAGACGACTTCACGATCCCGCTGGAGGGGGGCGCCGGCTCGATGGAGTTGCTGGTCCGGGAGCCGGCCGGCGAACTCACCGTCTCCGGGTTGGCGGCGGCGGAAGGAATCGAGCTGGAGGGGTTCGCCTACCGGCGATTTGCGGGACGCGAAATGGCTCCGTCAGTCGTGACGGTTGCGCGCGGGACGCCTCTGACGCCCACCGGCTCCATACCCTTGCTGGCGGTGCTCATCACCCTGTCGCTGGCTGCGGCCGGGGCGTTTCTGGTGGCTCGCGGGCGCGCCAGGCCACTCAGGGCGCACCGGGCAACCGACCGGCGGAGGGGGATCCTCGTCCAGATCGCCCGTCTCGATGAGGAATGGAGCGGTGGCAGCCTCGAGGTGGAAGACTACGACAGGCGCCGCGAACGGCTCATCGAGGAGCTGAGAGGGTGAATGCCCCACCACGGGCCGGGGCATGGTCACGGTAACGACCCCGGCGGTACTGCTCCGGGCGCACGCGTACTCGGAGAGCAGCCGGGTGCTCAGGTTCTATACCCGTGAGCTGGGGCTGGTCGGCGTCATGGCACTCGGGGCGCGGCGAGGCGCATCAAAGGGGCGGGGCGCCGCGGGCACCTTCGGCGAGGGAACGGCGGTGGTGGCCGTGCGCGAGAATCGCGAGCTGCAGTCCCTTCGCGAATTCAGCCCGGCCAAGACCCGATTCGGTCTGGCTGCCGATGTTCGTCGTCTGGCGGGGGCGTCGATCGCCGGGGAACTTGTCCTCGGTCACGCCGGCCAGGAACCCCACCCCGAGCTCTACGACGCGCTTTCGGCGGGTCTGGACCGGCTTGAGGACGCCTCTCCCGGCGGGGTGGTCGGCGAAGTGCTGGCTCTGGGGTGGAGGATGGTCCATATCCTGGGTTTCGCGCCCGAGTTGTCTGCCTGCATGTCCTGCGGCCGACTGCTCGAGGAAGACGACATGGGTCGCTTCGACCTGGCTGGAGGGGGGATCCGGGGGCCGGGTTGCGGTGCGGTCGAGGGGGCACGCAGGATCGGCCCCCTGGCGCGGGCCCAGTTGCGCACGCTGCTCCTGGGAGAAGTCCCCGGGAATCTGCTCAAGCCCGGGGCCCACCTGGCGCTGCTGGACGACTTCACCGCCTATCACATGCTGGGAGGGCGCCGGCTCGGGTCGTTCCGATTCCTGGAACCACCCGCCTCCCCGGTCTCGGGCGCTCCGGAGGGCACGTGACGAGAATCCCGGACTCTCCCGCGAGCGGCGACCCTCGCCCCGGGTCTCACCCGGGGACCAGCCTCATCCTTGGCACGGCCGGCCACATCGATCACGGAAAAACATCGTTGGTGCGCGCCCTTACCGGAGTCGACACGGACCGGCTCGACGAAGAGAAGCGGCGAGGCATCACCATTGAACTCGGCTTCGCGCGCTACACTCCGGAGGGTGGTACATCGTTCGGTATCGTGGATGTTCCCGGGCACGAGGGATTCGTGCGCACCATGGTTGCCGGTGCCACGGGGATGGACATCGTGCTCATGGTGGTTGCCGCGGACGAGGGCGTGATGCCCCAGACGCGCGAGCACCTGGCGATCATCAGGCTCCTCGGCGTCGAGGGGATGGTCGTCGCGATCACGAAGTCGGATCTGGTCGACGAGGAATGGCTCGAACTGGTCGATGAGGATGTTCGCGGGCTCCTCGCGGGGACGCCGTACGAGAACGTGGAGATCGTGCCGACATCGGTGCAGTCGGGCACCGGACTGACAGCGCTGTCGCGGGCTCTGCTTCGGTGTGGGCGCCAGGCCCGCGAACGGGTGACGGGGGACCTGGCCCGTCTTCCCGTCGATCGCGTCTTCGCCATGGAGGGCGCCGGAACGGTCGTCACGGGAACGCTGTGGTCCGGACGTCTGGTGCGGGGCTCCACCGTCCGAATCCTCCCCCGCGGGGATCAGGCGCGGATCCGTGCCGTTCAGGTGCACGGCGCCGCGGAGGAGAGCGCGATGGCGGGGCAGCGGACCGCTCTGGCACTGACCGGGGCAGCGGTGCGGCGGGGCATGATCGAGCGCGGGGATGTGCTCGTCAGCGACGACAGCTGGTCACCGTCGATGATGCTCACGGTGGAGCTGCGAGCGCTCGAAGGAAGCGGGTGGAGGCTGGAGGCTGGCCAGAGGGTCCGCGTACACCTCGGCACGATCGAGGTCATGGCGCGGGTCGCGCTCTTCGACGTGGAGGAAGTCGTGCCCCACGAACCCGCCCTGGCCCAGCTGCGCCTTGAGGGGCCGGTTGTGGCTCGCTCGGGAGATCGCTTCGTGATCCGTTCGTACTCGCCGGTCACCACGATTGCCGGCGGCGTGGTGCTGGAGCCGATTCCTCCCAAGCGGAAGCGTCTTTCGGACGACGAGCGGCTGTCTCTGACGGCCCTGTCGAGAGGTGGTCCGCACGCGGTGAAGGGTGCTGTTGCACTCGCCGGATGGAGCGGCCTCGAGACCTCGGCCGTGGGGGTCCGGGCCGGGTGGCGGGCGGGGGCGATCGACGACCCGGCCGACTCGCTTTTCCGGCTTGACCGCGTCCTCTTCGATCCGGCGATCGCGTCCGCCGGAGAGGATCTCCTCCTCGCGGCGGTGCGGCGTCACCACCGGGATCATCACCTGGCCGCCGGTGCGCCACTGGGCGTCCTGCGCACGGCTCTGCCCGCGCGCGCGCACCCCCGATTGGCCGACGGGCTGGCGGCACGGCTGGTGGAGCAGGGGAGATTGATCGTCGAAGGCAAGGAAGCGCGGCTACCCGGATTCGAGGCGGCGTTGTCCCCGGACGAGGAGCGGCTGTCGGAGCGTGTTGTTGCCGTCCTGCACGATGCGGACCTTCAGGGTCCCACGACGGCGGAGCTCGCGGCGCTGCTCGGCGACCCCCCCGCTATGGAGGCGCTCTTGGGGTTTCTCTCCGAGCGGGGACGCGTCCGTCTGCTCGGTGACGCGTATTGGGTTTGCCAGACGGCGCTGGACCGGGCCGCCCGCAGCGTCGTGGAGGAACTCGGGGGCCGGGAAGGGTTGGGTCCGGCCGACTTCCGAGAGGTGATCCCCGTCACGCGCAAGCACCTGATTCCGATTCTGGCCCATCTCGACGCCCTGGGCGTCACGATGAGGCTGGACACGGGTCGGCGGGTGACCCCGGACTGGACTCCGGGGTCGAGGGCGAGCAGCCCCGGGGGTTAGCGGGCCGGCAACCTTTCGGGTGCCTCTGGTGTCTTATCTCGCAACGCCGATTTCGCTTGACTTCGGGAGGGCGACGCGGGTAATATGTCCAAACACCCGGCAGTTTCACGGTCCCGAGTCGGTCCAAGCCCTTAGGAGGGGCGATCGCACGAACGCTACTGAATCGAAGGCAGGACAGCTTGTGAGGCGCATGCTTTGCGTCGGTTTTTTTCTCTTGTTTGGCGGCACCGGAAGCGTGGCCGCTCAGGATCGTCCTGTGCCCGTTGGCGAGCAGGATCCGGGGTTCAAGCTGGAGCAGAACTACCCGAACCCCTTCAACCCCGAAACGCGAATCCCCTTTGTATTGTCCGAGTCGCTCTTCTCCGAAGGGGAGTCCGCCACGGTATCCATACGCATTTTCAACATCCTGCAGCAGTTCGTGGCGTCGCCGGTGGCCCTCGGACTCCCCAGCGGCGAGGGGTTGCCGCTTCTCCAGCGCGAGTACACGTCGGCCGGACGCTACGAGGCGTTCTGGGACGGGCGTGACCGCACCGGCAGACCGGTCGCTTCCGGCGTCTACTTCGTCACCATGCTGGTCAACGGACGGGGTCCCTACGTCCGCAAGATGTTCGTAACGAAGTAGGGGGCGTGAACCGGGACGCTAGACCCCCTTTGATTCCAGCAGGTCGAAGAAACTCCTCGGCGATGTCAGGGATGCCAGTCTGGCCGGTACGTCGGCTTCCTTTGCCAGACGGGCCACTTTCCCGAGCACGCGGAGGTACTGTCCGGAGACCTCCGTGCGTGGCGCCACGATCAGAAAGAAGTGATGGACCGGCCGGTTGTCGATGGCGCGGAATTCGACGCCGTCCGGGTGGCGTCCATACGCCAGGTGCAGACGGCTGACAACGAGCGAACGGCAGTGCGGGATCGCGATTCCCCTGCCGATCCCGGTGGAGCCCAGGTTTTCGCGCCTCCGCAGGGCCCGCGCCAGGACACCCCGCGACCGTTCCTCGATCCCGATCAGGTCCACGAGCGATTCCAGGACGTCCTCCCGGGTAGCGCCCGCAAGGCGAAGGCTGACTCGCTCCGGCGCGAGAAATTCACGAAGCAACATGGAAAGTCGATGAGTTCCGGGTTGGGAGTGACCGGGCACGGGAGCGGGCCGCAAGATATTCGCCGGGGACCGGCATGGCCAGCCTTCGTGGCCAGGTCGTTCCGGTCGCGGGGCGGGTCTTTTAGCTTCCGGGCATGAACAAGCTTCCATTCACGGTGCCGGGGAACCCCGATACGCCGCTCTTTCTGGCCCCCCAGGCCGGAGTCTCAGAGTCTCCCTTCCGGAGGCTGTGCAGGAGCTTCGGGGCGGATGTGGTGCTCACGGAGTTCGTGAGTGCCGAGGGAATCGTGCGCGAGAACGAGCGCACGGCGAACTATCTGCGCTTCGACGACGAAGAGCGCCCGATCGGGATTCAGATCTTCGGGGCCGACCCGGGAACGATGGCCGAAGCGGCCGCAATGGTCGCCGAGGCGTACGCTCCGGACTTTGTCGACATCAACTTCGGATGTCCGGTGAAGAAGGTCGTCAAGCGCAACGGAGGGTCCGGCTGCCTGCGGGACCTGGGCCTGGTGGGCCGCATCGTTCGCGCCGTGGTCGCCGCCGTCCCGCTCCCGGTGACGGTCAAGATCCGCTCGGGTTTTGACGAGGCCACCCGCGATCCGGTCGCGATCGGCAGCGTCTGTCGGGAGGCAGGGGCACGCATGGTCACGCTTCACCCCCGTACCCGCGCGGACATGTACTCGGGTCGGGCGCGGTGGGACGAGATCGGGACCCTGGTCGGTGCTCTCGATGTTCCGGTGATCGGGAACGGCGACATCGTTGCGGGGGAAGACGCCCGCCGCATGAAGGATCGCACCGGTTGCGCCGGGATCATGATCGCCCGGGGATCGCACGGTGCGCCATGGTTGTTCAGGCAGTCCCGCGCCGCGCTGGACGGCCACAGGGTTCCCGGTCGGCCGGATGTACGAACCCGCTTCCGCATCTGCATGCGGCACGCGGAGAATGCGATCGCCTTCGGGGGCGACCCGGACAAGGCGGTCCGGGAGTTCCGAAAACACCTCGGCTGGTACACGAAGGGCCTGGCCGACGGGCGTCGGCTGCGGCAGCGGCTTTTCCAGGTGCAGGACCTCCGCGAAGTGCGTTCCGTGCTGGAGAGGTACCTGCGCGAAACCGGGGACGGGGGGTTTGCGGGGGACGGAGTCGATCTTATCGTTACAGTAGCGCCGACGGATGCAGGAAAGCATGCGCGGGTACCTGCCGGCCGCTGATTGAGAGTACTGGGGGCGACACGGCTTCGACGGGTTTGGTGAATTCGGGGCTGCGTGCCGAGGTCCGGGGGCCTCGATAAACATCCCGGAAAACGTTCAAATGCCAACAACGATCTGGCTCTGGCAGCTTAAGACATAAGCTGCCCGTTCCCCTGCAAGCCCGCCCGAGGCGAGCCGTGGGAACGTCGACAATTCGGGCTGGTGCTCACATCCACGCCACTGGACGAGAGCACGAGACACAAGGTGGCTAGCCCGGCAAGGGTCGTTCGCCGACCCGGCCGGTAGCGAATCGAACGGCGATCTACGCACGTAGAGGCCTGGAAGAATCCATTCGCGGACGCGGGTTCGACTCCCGCCGCCTCCATTTCCGCGGGACACGAGTCCAGCCACGGGCTTTCCGACGTGGCGCTCTGTCCCGGGTGTAACCGGTCCGCTCATCGTGCCGCGAACTGGACGGATGTCTGCAACAATCATTCGGGGAACCATCAACGTGAAACGAAAGCTGACCATCCTCGGCGCCACTCTGCCGATCATCCTCATCGCCGACGTCATCACCAAGCGCTGGGCTGTCGAGGCGTTGCTCGGGGCGTCCCGGCCCGACTTCATGGGGGGCGCCGTGCCCCTCACGCTGGCCTACAACCGGGGCGCGGCCTTCGGGATATCGATCGGCGACAATCCGCGCTTGTTCTTCATCCCCGTCGCGCTTCTCGCGCTTGGCTTGATGGTCGCGCTGATCATCCGGGCCCACGATCGCGACCACCTCAGGCTGATCTCGCTGGCCCTGGTGATTTCCGGTGCACTCGGCAACCTGATCGACCGAGTCAGGTGGGATCAGGGCGTCGTCGACTTCATTGGCCCCATCCCCCTCGGCTTCATGAACTGGCCCATCTTCAACATCGCGGACATGGCCATCTCGTGCGGGGCGGTGTTGCTGGCGGTGTCCTTCTGGCTTGAGGACCGGGCGCTGAAGCGAGCGGAGGGCGACAAGCGGGCCGACGCGCCGGCGGAGGTCATGACGGGGCCGGAACCCACCGAGAGCTGAGAAACTGCTCGGAAGCGGCGCGGACTCCTATCGCCTCGCCCACGTCGCTCACGGGGGGGCGCGGCGCGATGCCGCGCAGCACCGGGATCCGCGAGCCGCAAGCCCGGCCAGGCTATCCCTTCGGCTCGAAGATGACGTATTCGATTCGTCGCCGCCGCACCGTGAGGATCCGGAAGCGGCCGCCATGGGCTGCCACCCTGTCTCCGGGCTTCCCGATCCCTTCCAGGGCCCCGAAGATGTAGCCACCGATGGTGTCGAACTCCTCGTCGAGCACGATGCCCAGGCGCTCCTCCACATCCTTCACCGGGGTGCCTCCCCAGATCACGGTCCGTCCGTCGCCGGTGAGCTGGAATTCCCGCGGCTCGTCGGTTTCGTGTTCGTCCTGGATCTCGCCGATGATCTCCTCGATGAGGTCCTCGAGCGTGACGAGACCGGCCGTGCCCCCGAATTCGTCCAGCACCATGATCATGTTGGTGCGCTTGGCCCGCATTTCCCGAATCAGGTCCTCCACGACCTTCGTGGCCGGCGCGAACCGTGCGGGGCGCGCAATGTCGCGGATGTTGTCTCTCCCCTCCCGGGCTGCCCTCCACAGGTCTCGTGCCAGCAGGATTCCAACGATCCGGTCGAGGTTCTCCTCGTAGACGGGGAGGCGCAGCTTCCCGCGGTCGAGCATCACGTCCATCGCTTCGGTGACCGACGCCTCGACCGGCACCGCCACGATGTCGATCCTCGGCGTCATGACCTCACTGACCGCGATTTCGTCGAGCTGCATGACGTTCGACATGACCTGGAATTCTTCCTCGTCGATTGCCCCCTCCCGGTGCCCGAGCTCGGCGAGGACCTCGAGCTCCGCGCGGCTGATGGTGGCCGGGCTGGTCTTGCCGGGTGAGATCCATCGGCTGAGAAATCCCAGCGGCACGAGGGCCGGCTTCATCACGACGACCATGAAGCGCAACAGGTACGCGGTCGGGCCGGCGAGCTGCTTGCAGAAGACCGCTCCGAGAGTCTTGGGTATGATCTCCGACAGCACGAGCACGGCGAAGGTGAGGGAAGCGACGAACACCCCGATCCAGACGTCGCCGAAGATCCGGTCGGCGATCGCACCGCCCCACGCGGCGCCAACCGTGTGGGCGATCGTATTAAGGGTGAGGATGGCGGCGATCGGCTCGTCGATCCGTCGCTTCATCCGATGGAGTATCTCTCCGGTTCGCTCGCCGCGGCTGTGCAGGAGAGCGACGAAGGAGTGACTGACCGACAGCAGGACAGCCTCCAGGACCGAGCACACGAAGGAGACGCCAAGAGATATGCCGACTACCGTCAAAAGCTGAATCACGCTGCTCTTGCCTCCTTGCACACGGTGTCCCTACCGTTCGTGCACGGCAGCCGAATGCTGCCGTTTTCGTTGGCCGAGGATGGTTTGTGAGCCTGGTGATGCGCGCTGCATGCGGTTGGACGATCCTGCTCTGTCTGGGAGGACCGGGTTCCGGTGATGCCCAGGCACCGCCGGAGGCCGACTACTACGTATACGTTGGGGCGGAGTCCGCCGATCTGCTCCACCGTGTCCGGTTCGGCCCGGGAGGGGCTTCCCTGGACCGGACCATCGTGGTCGGCGAAATGGCCACCGAGACGGAGGGGCCCCACGGGCTCAACGTCTCGCGAGACGGCAACTTCCTCTTCATGACCACCGGTCACGGGGTCCCCGACGGAAAGCTGTGGAAGTTTCATGCCGGCCCCGACACATTGATCGGCGATCCCATCCTGCTCGGATACTTCCCGGCCACGCTCGACCTTACGCCCGACGGGCTCTATGCCTTCGTGGCGAACTTCAACCTGCACGGCGAGATGGTTCCCTCGACGATCTCGGTGGTGTACACCCCCGACATGATCGAGGTGGAGCAGGTCGAGACCTGCACGATGCCGCACGGCGCCCGCCTCGACGCGACCGGGATGTTCCTGTATTCGGCGTGCATGATGGACGACCAGGTCGTCGAGGTGGATACCCGCACCTTCGAGGTCGCGCGCCGCTTTTCGGTGGCGAGGGGCCGGGAGGGCCCACTCCCGCGCATGGACGGGGAGGCCGAACACGCGGTCTCTCACGACCAGGCGACGAGCCCTGGTTCCCCCGGGCCGGATTGTTCGCCGACGTGGGTGGCTCCCACCCGGGACCGCGGCTCGATCCTGGTAGCCTGCAACCGTGGCAACCGCATCCTGGAGATCGATCGGGCATCGTGGTCGCTCGTGAGGACGCTGGAAACCGGAACCGGTCCCTACAACCTCGCCACCACGCCTGACGACAGGATACTGGTCGCGACCCTGAAACAGGGCGCGGGCGTGCAGTTCTTCGATCTCGATTCGGGGAAAGCGCTGGCAACGGTGCCGGCTTCGACCACCGTCACTCACGGCGTGGCGGTAAGTCCGGACGGACGCTACGCTTTCGTGTCGGTGGAGGGCGTGGGAGCGGAACCGGGGAAGGTCGACATCTACGACCTGTCCACGTTCGTTCGCGTGGCGGAAGTGGATGTCGGACAGCAGGCCGGCGGCATCATCTTCTGGAAGATGGAGGATGTGGTCGAAGGGACCACCGGGGGCGCGGGCTGCTAGATCGTCGGGTGAATTGGGAGGTTCCGCCACGGGTGCTCAGCCGACCGGTACCGAGATGCCGTCTTCGTCCCACGTGAAGTAGTACGTCCGTTCCCTGCCGCTGCGCGTCTTCAGGTTCACCAGGTTGCGCTGGTCCTCGAACATGTTGAACAGGAGCCGATTCCGGATATGGATCCGTTCGACGGAGGCAGGCAGCCGGTACTCGAGGCGGTACCACCACATTACCTCGTCGATTCTCGGCGCCTCCTCCACGCCGCGCTCCAGCAGCACGCCCTGAACCGGGGTGCCGCCTCCCGCATCGAACACCAGCATGTCGTTGATGTACTGCTCGACGATCCCGTCCACCTCGTCGTCCTGCGCGAGTTCGAACTCCATGTCCGACGTGCTCTCCATCACGGCGAATTGAAGGTCGTCCCAGAAGAAGCGGATGCGGACCTCCAGCGTCGAGCCGGTCACACCGACGTCGGCGACCGACAGGCGAAACGGATGAGCCGACAGCCCGCGGTTTGTCGGGTCCGGGGTCGGCCGTGCCCCGATGAAAAGGAGGAGACTGCAAGCCAGAAGGGTGGCCCGGGCGGCCAGGGGTACGGAATCGATGCGATTTGGGTACATTCCAACAACCGTCGAAGGGGCGAGACCGGTCTCTCGCAATTCATACTCCACCAGGCCCTGGCAGGTTCAGGGTCACGCCGCGCCCGGCGGGGGCCGAGCACCCCGGGCCGCACGGTTTCAGCTACAAAGTGCCGAAGCCGGGGACGTTGATCAACCGGGGGGCCTGTGCACCAACTGCCGAGAACCAGACGAATCGACACGGGATCAGAGTCCAGGCGGCACCGGGCCGCGCGGTCGGGGCACCGACCGACTCTTGTCCCCGTGACCTTCGCGGTTGCCGCCGCCATGGCCATCGCCGGTCCGGCTGCGGGCCAGGTGAGCGGCGGGGGACATGGTGCCTACCAGAGCGAGATATTCGAGGGCACCTTCGGCGCGGGAGCACGGCTCGAATTCGACCTCGGGTTTCTGAGGCGCGGGATTTCCCTTGCCGGGACCTGGGAAAGGTACTTCCCGGGCTGTGACGACTGCTCCCTGTGGGAGGCGGGTGGCCAGGTCATTGTAGGCGGCGACAACCCCATCTACCTCGGTGTGGGCGCTGGCTTCCAGAGGTTCGAGCGCGGGGAGAGTCTGGAAGAGCTGGGCGACACCGACGACTGGATCTTCAGCATGGTCTTCGGCGTTCGCTTCCCCGTAATGCCGGTGATTACGCCGTTCGTCGAGTATCGGCAGGAGGTGGGATCGGAATCGGCGAACCAGCAGACGTTATCCGCGGGCATTCTCTTGCGTCCGGCTCGTGCCCGCCGCTCTCCCGCGCGCCCGGGGGCGCGATGAACGAAGCCGCCTTCTACAAACGTCCCGTCAGGGCGGTGGGACGGTGGTGGGAGGACTGGGCGAAGCACGCTGGACAGCTGGGTCTTCTGGTCTGGTCCACCTTTGTCGCAGCCGCGCGGCTCCGCGTCTCCTTCCGGGAATTCCTGCACCAGCTCTACGTGATGGGCGTGCAGAGCATCCCCATCGTGATGGTCACGTCCGTTCTGTCCGGGATCGTGACCTCCCAGCAGGGTGGCTACCAGATCACGGCGACGGTCCCGCTGTATGTGCTTGGCAGCGTCACGGTGACGAGCGTCGTGCTCGAACTTGCCCCGGTGCTCACGGCGGTGGTGCTCGTCGGCAGGGTAGGGGCGCGCATCACCGCCGAACTGGGCACCATGGTGGTCTCGGAGCAGATCGACGCCTACCGCTCGCTGGGACGGGATCCGGTCATCGCCCTGGCCGCGCCCCGGATCCTCGCCGGGATCCTCGTCATGCCGCTCCTCGTGGGCATCTCCAACACCGTGGGAATCCTATCGGGAATGGTCGCGGCGGACCTTACGCTGGACCTCAGCTACGAGACGTTCCTCTACGGCGCGCGCCTCTACTGGCACTCCTGGGACATCGTGTATTCCTTCATGAAATCCCTGGCGTTCGGCTTTGCGATCCCGGTCATCGCGATTCACATGGGCTTCCGTACGCGCGGCGGCGCGGAGGGCGTCGGCAGCACCACGACGGCCTCGGTCATGTTTCAGACCCTGACCGTGCTCATTCTGGACGCCATGTTCCCACCCCTGTTCCTGAATTGACCGCCCGATGACGGCCTACCCGGTGATCCGGTATCGGAATACCCACAAGGCGTTCAAGCGGCCTGTGCTTTCCGGGGTGGACCTGGACATCCGCGAAGGCGAGATGTTCGCGCTCTTCGGCCCCTCGGGAACCGGCAAGAGCGTGCTGCTCAAGACGACCATCGGGCTGATCATCCCCGACCGCGGCGACGTGGTAGTGAACGGGACATCCGTCTACTTCGGGGGTGCGGGGGCAATGGATGCGGTTCGCAAGCAGGTGGGCTACGTGTTCCAGAACGCGGCGCTGTTCGATTCGATGGACGTGTACCGGAACGTGGAGATGGGGTTGCCCGTGGACCGGTTGCGCAGCATGAGCAGGATCGACACCGCACGGGCGATCTGGAGGGCGCTGGAGATGGTGAATCTCGAGCCCGAGGCCGTGCTGTCCGTCCTGCCGGCCGAGCTCTCCGGCGGCATGAAGAAGCGGGTCGGGATCGCGCGAGCCATCGTGGGCCGGCCGGGCATCCTTCTCTGGGACGAGCCCACCACTGGGCTGGACCCGGTGAACACCGCCGCGGTGGAACGGCTGATCAAGCGACTCTCGGAGGAGTTGAGGGTCACGTCGGTTCTCGTCACCCACGATGTGGAGGGCGCCCTCTGGATGTGTGACCGGGTGGCCATGCTGGAGGGCGGGCGCATTCGGTTCCACGGCACACCGGACGCGTTCAAGGCCAGTGCCGACCCGGTTGTCAGGGCTTTCGTTGATCGAGCGGCCGCGGAGGCCGCCCTGGACGTTGTGGAGATGTCATGAGCAACACCGATCCGTCACACAAGCGGCGCCTTACCGACGAAGAGGTCGCGCGCGCCGTACCGCCAACCGCCGGGGTCCGGGAGTTTCGCGTCGGGATCTTCGTCATTCTCGGAATCGTCGGGTTCTTCACGGTCCTCTTCCTGATGACCAGCCCGGGAACCTTTCGAAACCGCTACATGGTCACGACCCACGTTGACGACGCCCAGGGCATTCGCAGGGGCGACCCGGTGCGGATGCGGGGAATCAACATTGGAAGGGTGTACCGATTCGAGATGCACCCGGAGGGCGGTGTCATGATCACCCTCGAGGTGGAGGGCGAGTGGCCCATTCCCCGGGGCTCCCGTACGGAGTTGAAGTCGATGGGCGTGCTCGGGGGAATGGTGGTCTCGGTCTTGCCGGGTGACGGTGGAGGGGTCGTAGGCCCGCGGGAGCTGCTACCGGGCAGGACGGTCGACGACGTGCTCGACTCGGCCGGGGATCTGGCGACCGACGCGTCCAACGTCTTCGCCAGCATCCAGAATCTGCTTTCCGACTCCAACGTGGCTGGCGCCGGTGAAGCGATCACCCAACTGCGCGAGGTACTGCGCGACCTGTCCGAAATCACCGAGGGACAGGCTGCCGAGGTGCGTTCCCTTACCGAGAGCCTCAAGCGGTCCGCGGCGAACGTGGAGGGGATAACGGGCGCGGAGGAGTGGGCGCGCACGCTGGCACTGGCCGAGGTCACGCTTGCCAACCTGGACAGGACCTCTGCCGGCATCAACGAGACCGTCACGTCGCTCAACGTCATCGTTGCACGCATGGAGCGAGGGGAGGGCACCCTGGGCAGACTCTCCACCGACGAGACTCTGTATGAAACGCTCGACGCGGCTGCGCAGAGTCTGCGCGAACTCCTCGACGACGTGAAGGCGAACCCGGGCCGGTACCTGAAGCTGGAGTTGTTCTAGGCAGCTCGTGGACAAGTCCGCGCGAGCGCGGAGGACTCCTTCCACGGGCTGCCCGCGGCGCAGCCCTGCTTAGTCCCGGGCTACCAACCCGGTGCCACGTGGAAGCCCAGGTGCCAGCCCTTGTCGGGACGCTGCCAGGGGTACGCGTAATACCCTTCCAGGATCAGGAATCCCAGGAGGTTGAAGCGCGCCGACACCCCGGTGCTCACCAGCGGAACCCGGTCCGGCGAGTCGCGTGACCAGGTCAGCGTCGCCGGGCGCTCGCTGTCCCACGCCATGCCGACATCCGCGAACACGGTGAACTCGATGGGCACGTACGGGAAGTTGATGAGCCCGAACTCCTCGATGCCCGTGAAGGGGAGACGCAGCTCCAGGTTCGCCACGCCGAGCCGGTGTCCAAAGAGACGGTCGAGCTCGGGGCAACTGGATCCGCTGAGGTCGATTGTGCATTCCCGGTTCTGGTCGAACGACTGGTAGCTGTACCCCCTGATAAACGTCTCGTAGCCCAGGAAGTACGTCCCGAGCTGCTTTTCGTCGAGGGAGCGGATGTCTCCGTACCGCCCCAGGTGTATCCCGCGCATCGCCAGGGTGACGGGCCCCCCGTTGTTGAAGTAGCGCCTGTAGTCGAACGTCAGCGTCTGGAAGTTGACGGTGCCGTATGCCGTCTCGGCGCCGAGACGGAAACGCCCGCCCCGGACCGGACTGGTGAACGCCGCGTAGGAGTTGTCACCCACAAAAGCAATGGACGCGCTTGCCAGATTCAGGGCTTCCCGCGACGGCAGGCTCTTCCGCTCGAAGCCCACGATGCGCCCAAAGGGATCGGTGTAGTATGTGTCCTCTTCGACATCGAACGAATACCGGGTGAAGCCGAGCCCCCCCTCCAGACGCCGGGTCGCCGAAAGCGGGAACGCCATCAACCCGTTCGCACCATCGATGAAGATGCGCTCCCGCCAGATGGTGTAGCCGTCCCGGTTGAAGCCGAAGTACTGCCTGAGGTATGGGGTGTGCTGGACGCTTCCCCCCCAGTTCCAGCGGTTTTTCTGGTTCAGGTAGAAGACCTGTCCGCCAATATCCTTGATGGTACCGTTTGCATTGAGGTAGACCCCCATGAAACGGTCTCCAAGCATGTCGCTGAAGAATGCCTGGGTGCCGCCGCCGATGTAGGAGCCGAAGGCATCGCCGCTCACCCCGACCGAGGGCTGGCCGACGTAGTCCAGCTGGAGGGAAGGGTCGTAGGCTTCGGCCTGGCTGCCGGTGTACACGCCTTCAGAGACCAGTCCCGTGAACGGGTCGTCGAGATAACCGGCGATGCGGCTCCGGATCCCGGGCCTTCCCGGAGGCAGCAGCCGCCCGGGGTGGTTGGTGGCCTCCGCGACCACATCGACATAGGTCGCCATGTCGTCGGGCCGGCCGGTGTTGACGATGTATCCCCGTTCATGGAATACGGAGAACGCGAGCAGGTCCAGGTCCGGCGAATACGTTAGCGCGGGCGAGAGCATCGTGATACCGCTGACGCCCGTCACGGCCCGGGTAATCCTGCGGGTTTCCCCGTCGCTCAGGTTCATGTGGTAGACGTCGGGGAACCCGTCGGGATCCGAGATGAAGAAGATCCCGTCGCCGGTCCGGTCGTACACCGGGTTGGTGTGCTTGGCATCGGCGAATACCGTGAACGGTTCCACAATCAGCGACTCGACGTCGATGAACGACAGCACGTAGTTGCCGAAGCTGAGTTCGGAGAAATTCGTCCCCGCGCCCCGGTCCGACACGAAGGCCAGAGTCCGTCCGTCGGGGTGCCAGGCAGCGTGGACGTCGGCGTGCTTGTCGTTTGTCAGCTGCTGCACGCTTCCGGTGTCGAAGTCGTAGAGGTAGAGGTCGGTGATTCCGCCCTTGAGCCCGGAGAAGGCGATCCGGGTGCCATCGGGCGACCACGCAGGATTCTGAATCGCCCCCAGTCCCTCGATCTCGACGCGGTCCTCGATCCTGCCACTGGTGACGTCGAGAATCGCAAGCTGGTTGTTGCCGCCGGCCAGAATCACAATGGCCAGTTTGCGGCTGTCGGGAGACCACGAGCCACTGGTGTCGATATAGCGGATCCCGTCAATGTAAGGGGCCTCGTTCCGCTGCAGGGGTCGCAGGATCTCACCGGTCGCGACCTCGGCCAGGAACAGATCCATCGAGAAGAGGTCCTTCTCCGACTGGAAGACGATGTACTTCCCGTCGGGGCTCAGCGATGGCGCCACGTTGGTCCTTCCGGCTCCGCATTCCACGCAGAGCAACACGTCACCCGTCTCGTACGGATCGGTCTTGCCGGCCATCAGAGGCCGGTACTCGGTCTCGATCGCGTCCCACCACTGCATCGCCAACGTGTCGCTGGCCATGCCGTACACCTGCTCGATGGCAGGCTCCCATCCCGTTCTGAGCGCGGTACGGAAGAAATCCTGCACGGACTCGTCCCCGTACGTGCCTCCCAGGTAGGCGATCAGGCCCTGCCCGAAGCGATAGGCGAAGTACTTGGGGTCCCGCGTGATTTCCTTGAGGGTGGGTTTGTCGTCGCGCAGAATGTGGTCGCGGAGCCACATGGCCGTGTGGGGATGCTCCCGTCCCATCGAGAGGTACTCCGCCATGCCCTCGACCACCCACAGAGGCATCTGGGCCAACCTCATGATCCCGCCGCCGGTCCGGCTCTGGGAGATGTTGTACTGGAACGCGTGCACCAGCTCGTGGCCCAGAATGCGGTCCGTGTCCCGGTAGGATGCCGTGAGCGGCATGATCACCCGGTTCTTGAGGGACTCGGTGACGCCGCCGGTGCCCTGGCCGATCGCCCCCTGAAGGGTGTTGGTCTGCTGGAAGTCCGGGTGGTCGGCGTAGATGACCAGCGGCTTCCGGGTGTCGAACTCGTGCTGGAAGACGCGGGAGAAGCGCTCGTACCACCGTTCCGCCATGCGCGCGATGTCCTCGACCGCTTCCTCGGCCTCGGGGTAGTAGTGGATCCTCCAGTTCTGCGTCGTCAGGACCTTGAAGTCGAACTGCTCGTACTGGACCTTGTTGCGGCCGAAGTACTGAGCTGATGCCGACGCCGGAAACGAAAGGAGGAGAGCGGCCAGGCCCGCCCACGCGAAACCGGGGGCGACGAGGCGCCCGCGTATCCTATTTGTCGATGACATTCCCAAGCCTCTTCCCTGTATGCGCGTGAATTGGCGAGCGTTATCCTTACCCAATGACCCCCGAAGGTTCCGAACCGTTAGCCGAACCCTTCGGTCGACTTGCTCTGCATATACCCTACGCAGGGATCGGAGGTCCTTACCGTTTGCCTCTCTGTCCCCCACCTTTATGTCTCCTATCGACAATACACCCTTGGGAGCCCAATGACTACAGCCATGACTCGCGGGCCGGGCACGGCGACCCCGGTCGCACTTCGGTCCGCGCCCCTGCCGGTATTGGTCGCCGCTGCGCTGGCCGGCCTTTCGGCGTGCTCCGGCGACACGTCCAGCGCGATGTCCGGCGAGCGCGTGTCCACTCCGGCCGCGCCCGGGAGCGGCCAGCCCTTTCTCGCGTCGCACGGTGCCGGTGTATGGATGAGCTGGACCGAGCCCGCGGCTTCCGGACACCGCGTGGCGGCCTCGTTCTTCGACGGGCAGTGGAGTCCGCCCACGACGGTCGCGGAGGGTGACGGCTTCTTCGTCAACTGGGCGGATTTCCCTTCCATCAACGTTTTTGGGGATCGTCTGGTCGCCCATTGGCTCTGGCGCGGAGGGCAGGGGACCTACGACTACGGGGTCCGGCTCTCCTGGTCCGACGACAAGGGCGCGACATGGTCCCCGCCCTGGACCCCGCACGACGACGGTACGCCCACCGAGCACGGCTTCGTGTCCGTCTTCCGGGCCGGCGACGGCATCATGGCCACCTGGCTGGACGGTCGCGCCATGGTCGAACCGGAGGGACCGATGACCGTACGCGCAAGGATGCTTCCCGGCAGCGTCCCGGCAGGCTCGTCCGCCACGGCTTTCGCATCGGGCCAGCCGGGCGCGAGCGGCCACGTTGCCGGGCCCGAGATCGTCGTGGACGAACGCAGTTGTGAATGCTGCCAGACGGATGCGGTGCTGGCGGGCGCCGTCCCGGTCATCGCCTTCCGCGACCGGGCCGAGGGAGAAGTCCGCGACATTCATGTCAGCCGGCTCCTGGATACGGGATGGACCGAGAGCAAGCCCGTACACCGCGACGGGTGGGTGATCGGCGGCTGCCCCGTGAACGGGCCCTCGATGGCGGCCCGGGACGAACAGGTCGCAGTCGCCTGGTTCACGGCGCCGGATGGCGAAGCGATGGTGAACCTGGCCTTCTCCGCGGATGCCGCAGCCTCGTTCGGTCCTCCCCTGCGAGTGGACGCCGGGCAGCCGCTCGGCCGTGTGGACGTGGTGCTCCTCGACGACGAATCGGCGCTGGTGACGTGGCTGGAGCGGAGCGGCGACGGAGCCGCCATTCTCAGCCGGCGCGCCCTGGCAGACGGTTCCGTCGGAGAGGCCCGTCGCCTGGCCGATACCGAGGCTGTTCGGGCCGCCGGCTTCCCCCGAATCGCGCGCCTCGGTCCGGATCGCCTGATGCTGGCATGGACGGACCCCGCCGGTGGGGGCCGGGTGCGGGTGTCGGTCCTCCCGTTGGAGGATTGGGAGGCGCCATCGTGAAGCTGGCCGCGGTCGAAACCCCGGTCGGCGTCGTCGACCTCCCGCGAGCCAGACGCAACGTTGAACGGGCGGTCGCGTACTGCCGCCGCCACCGGCTTGCCTGGCGCCCCCACGTCAAGACCCACAAGTCGGTGGAGATGGCTCGGCTCCAACTGGACAGGGGGGCGCAGGGGCTGACCGTCGCGACGCCGCACGAGGCGGAGGTCATGGCGACGGTCACCGATGACCTCCTGCTGGCGCATCCCCCGGCGTGCGCGTCCAAGGTGCGGCGGTTGTGTTCGCTTCCCCGATCCGTCGACCTGCAGGTGGGACTCGACGCGGTCGAGGTGCTTCTGCCCCTCGCCGCCGCCGGGGCGGCGGCAGGTCGCATATTCGGGATACTGGTGGAGTTCGACGCGGGTTTGGGGCGGACCGGAGTCGTGGCGCCGGACGACGCCGTGCGTGTGGCCGAGGCCGCCGCTCGTCTCCCGGGGGCACGCTTCGACGGGCTCATGTTCTACCCCGGTCACCTGCGGATCCCGCGACCGGAGCAGTCGGAAGCTCTGACGCGGCTGTCCCGGCGCATCGAGGACTTCGTGGCCGCGCTCGAGGGGGCGGGTCTGCCGCCGCGGGTGGTGTCGGGTGGGTCCACGCCGACGTTATGGGACTCTCACCTCCTCCGCGGTGTCACCGAGGTGCGCTGCGGGACGTGCATCTACAACGACCGCGACATCGTGGGGATGGGGGCCGCGGCCCCCGAAGATGTTGCCTACACGGTACTGGGCACGGTCATCAGCGTCGCCGTACCGGGACAGGTGGTGGTGGATGCGGGCTCGAAGGCGCTCTCGAGGGAGGTCCTCGGGTCCGGCGCATCGGGGTACGGCGCCCTCTTCGACCGCCCCGCCGTCACCGTCAAGGCGATCAACGAGGAACACGGTGTCCTGGATCTGAGCCAAACGGCGTGGCGGCCAGCCATCGGAGAGCGCCTCCGGATCGTGCCGAACCATGTGTGCGTGTCGGTCAACCTGCACGACCACTTGTGGGGCTTCGAGAACGGGAGCTCCGATGGCGGGGGTTGCGCGGTCAGGCCGGTGATGCTGGAGGCGCGGGGACGCGCGAGCCCGCGGGCGGAGCAGGTTGCCGTCGGTGCCTCGGCCGCCACCTCGCGCGGGGCCGCGACCGCGCACGGGCCCGCGTAGGGTGGACCGGGCTCGCTTCGGGGAGGTCGCCGCCGCTTTCCCGCGCTGCCGGGCGGTCGTGCTGGGAGATCTCATGCTGGACCGCTACGTGACCGGCACTGTGGCGCGCGTCTCGCCGGAAGCGCCCGTTCCGGTGGTCCTGGTGGACGATGAATGGAACGCGGTCGGTGGCGCGGCGAACGTCGCCGCGAACATCCGTGCCCTGGGAGCCCGGTGCGACGTGATCGGGGTTGTGGGCGCGGACGGGGCGGGCCGTGCGATTGAGCGCACCCTCGAGACGATGGGCGCGGCATGCCGTCTGGTGGCCGATGACCGCCGGTCGACGACCGTCAAGACAAGGGTCCTCGCACAGGGTCAGCAGGTTGTGCGCATCGACCGGGAGGAGACCTCCGCGATTGCCCCGGACGCGGAACGGCGACTGAAAGCGCAGATCGATGAACGGTTGTCCGGTGCCGGGGTCCTCATCCTCGCCGACTACGACAAGGGCGTGCTATCGGGCGCCCTCGGCGCTCACGCCCTGGAACGGGCTGCCAGGCTCGGCGTCCCGACGGTCGTCGACCCGAAGCGGCGGGACTTTTTCGCGTTCGGCGGAGCCACGGTATTCAAGCCCAACCGGGCCGAACTGGAGGCCGCGCTGGATGAACCCGTCCGTCCCCGGAAACCGGAGTGGATGGAGGCGGCCCGCGCCCGCGTCGGATGCGACCACCTCCTCGTTACCCTCGGGGCGGAGGGCATGGCGCTCGCCTCGCCCGGAGGAAGGCTGGAGAACGTCGCCTCTCGTGCGCGGTCGGTGTATGACGTTTCAGGTGCCGGGGACATCGTGTCGGCGGTGGTGGCCGCGTCGCTCGCCACGGGTGCGGGCATGGCCGAGGCCGTGGTCCTTGCGGCACACGCGGCTGCGGTTGGCGTCGCGAAGGTTGGGGTGGCGACGGTCACGCCGGAGGAAATCGCGGAACTGCTGCCGGAGTCTTGATCAGCAACCGCGGGGGTGCCGGCCGCGCCCTGGAACGCGGTGCTCTGACGCGCCCGGGTCCGCTTGACCGCTCGCCTCCCCGGTCGCCACAATCATGCGGCCGAAAACTGCACTCGACCCCCCAGCAGCCCAGGAGATACCATCCGGATGTCAAAGCTCACAACTATCCATACCGACAGCGCTCCCGGTGCCCTTGGCCCGTACGCGCAGGCCATCGTGACCGACGGATGGATCTTCGCGTCGGGCCAGATCGCCATCGACCCTGCCACCGGAAGCCTGATCGAGGGGGGCGTGGACAAGCAGGCCGACCGGGTGCTGCGCAACCTGGAAGCGGTGCTCGCGGCCGCGGGCGGGAGCCTGCAGACGGTCGTAAAGACGACTGTCTTCCTCTCCGACATGTCCCTCTTTGCCGAGATGAACGAAGTCTACGCCCGTCATTTCGGCGATCATCGACCCGCTCGGGCGACGGTGGGCGTGGGTGGTCTGCCCAATGGCGTCGACGTGGAAATCGAAGTGGTGGCAAGAGTTGCCTGAAGGGTTGACGGGGCGTCCGGGCAGGTCGCCTGTCCGCCGGTCATCCTTGCGTGTTCTTGACAGCCGCGTGCCGAGTGACAACTATGATGCACGCGCACGCCGACGTGCGGGACCCGTACGTTGTTGGACGGCTCCCGGGTTTCAGTGTGCGCGTGCTGCGGATTGCCGTGTGCAGTGGCGACCCGCGACAATTGGGCTCTGGCCCTGGCCGGGAAAGACCCGGAATACATAGATGACAGGGTTGTGTCGCATGTCCAGGACTCACAAAGGGAGGACACCTCATGACACGTAACTCGTTAGGAAGAAGCCTCAGGAATGGGGCTGGGGGGCTTTGGCTGGCGATGTTGGCCGCCCTGGCCTTCACCTCGGTGGCGCAAGCCCAGACCGGGACCGTTTCGGGGATCGTAACCGAAGCCGGATCGGGTAGACCGCTGGCATCGGCCCAGGTCTACATCGAAGGCACGGCTCTCGGGACGCTGACCAACAGCAGCGGCCGCTACCTCTTCGTCACCGCTCCGGCCGGCGAGCACACCGTGATCGCGGAGCTGGTCGGATACCGGCCCGGGTCGCAGACCGTGACCGTCACCGCCGGCGAGGCGGTAACGGCGGACTTCGGCCTGACCGTGACGGCGATCCAGCTGGATCAGATCGTGGTGACCGGAACCGGCGTCGCCACGGAGAAGAAGAAGCTCGGCAACACGATTGCCACGGTGGATGTATCGCAGCTGGAAGATGCGCCCATCACGAGCTTCAGCGATGTCCTCCAGGGCCGCGAAGCCGGCGTCGTCGGCCTTCCCGGCGGCGGTGAGACAGGATCCAGCGGCCGCATCCGGATCCGCGGTTCGGCCTCGCTCTCCCAGTCCAACGAACCCATCATCTACCTCGATGGCGTGCGCATCGACACCGGCTCCATGGGTGGCTGGGGTGCGGCCCAGGCCGCGACCCGCCGGTTCGACGACATCGACCCCAACTCGATCGAGCGGATCGAGATCCTCAAGGGCGCGGCCGCGGCGACGCTGTACGGCACGGAAGCCTCCAACGGGGTGATCCAGATCTTCACCAAGCGTGGCCAGCAGGGCGCGCCGCGGTGGACGGTCCAGACCGATCAGACGGCCGTCAACGCACCTTACGACCGCTTCATCCCCCACGCCGACTTCCCCAGGAACGCGGAAGAGGTGGCCCGGATGCAGCACCGCTGGGGCGTGAGCCTCCAGCCGTACGAGGTCTATGAGACGAACTACATGAAGGAGCTCTACAACACCGGTTACGGCCAGACCTACTCGGCCTCGGTTTCCGGTGGCGGCGACCTGATCACCTACTTCGCCTCCGGCAGGTACTACAACGAGAACGGCCCCTTCAGCAAGCTCGACGGAATCTTCGCCGATGGAGGCGCCCTCGAGAACGAGGACACGATCGTTCGCCGCCAGGGGACCATGAACCTGAACATCTTCCCCTTCGACAACCTGCGCCTGCGGGTCACCGGCCTGTACTCGGAGCTGAACCAGAGTTCGCTGGCGGGCGGGAACAACATCTTCGGGGTCTTCTCCCTGGGGCTCATGGGCCAGCTTCGGCTCGCGGACGACAACAACCGCTACGGCAGCCTCGCCTTCGCGACCCTGCGCGAGACGGCCGAACGCGACATCAAGGAGGAAGTGGAGCACTTCCAGGGCTCGGTCAACGCGAACTGGACCATCGCCGAGGGGCTCGTCTTTGACGGCACCTTCGGGGTGGACATGACGAATACCCGGAAGGTTTCCTTCTTCCCCTTCGGTTGGGCCGTGGACGGCTTCTCCACCTTCTACACGAGTGGAAACCGCTCCTCCGGCGACCGGAACAACCGGGAAGTCACGGGCGACTTCAAGCTCTCCTACGACAACAACTTCACCGACGACATCAGCAGCACCTTCCTCGCGGGCTCACAGGGCTTCATCAGCCAGAACGTGTACGTTGAGGCCGGTGGCTCGCAGTTCCCGGGTCCGGGCCTCGAGGTGGCGGGCGCCGGTGCCAGCCAGTACGCCTACGAGTTCTGGCAGAAAGAGGTCAACGCGGGTATCTACTTCCAGGAGCAGCTCGGCTACCAGGATTGGGCGTACCTCACCGTGGGGGCCCGCTTCGACGCCAACAGCGCCTTCGGTTCGGAGTTCGAGACCGCGACGTATCCGAAGTTGGCGATCTCGATCATTCCCACGGACCTGTTCGACTGGAACAGCGAGACTCTCTCGACCTTCCGTATCCGCGGCGCATGGGGCCGGTCCGGCCTTCAGCCCGGTGCCTTCGACAAGTTCACGACATTCGTTCCTTCGCCCGCGGAAGTGGGTCCGGGTCTGAGGCCAGGCAACCTGGGCAACCAGTCGCTCAGGCCCGAGATCTCGACCGAGATCGAGGGTGGCGCCGAGATCGGCCTGTGGAACGACCGTGTCGGCGTCGACCTCACCTACTGGTCCCGGGTGACCTCGGACGCCCTCGTGGCTCGCCAGTTCCCGGTGACGGGGGGCTTCACCGCAACTCAGCTCGACAACATCGGCCAGCTCGATGCCACGGGCATCGAATTGACGGTCAACGGGTCGGTCTACAACAGTGAAAACCTGGCCATCAACGTTTTTGCCAACACGGCATACATCGACGAGATCGTGACCGACCTGGGCGGCGCGCCGCCGCTCAAGACCGGCGGTTCGTATCCGCGCTACCGGAACTTCCTGAAGGAAGGCCACGCTCCGGGTTCGTTCTTCGGCGCGGTCCTGGACCCGAACATGGCGATTCCGCTGGACGTTTCGGGTACGTCCTGCCAGGAGCCCACCCGGGCCCAGGCACTCGAGTACTTCAGCGAACCCAGGAATCCGTCGGCCTTCGAGGTGATTCCGCTCGGGTGCGCCGGCGGTTCGGCCGAATACCTGGACACCTACATCGGCAAGCCCACGCCGGACTTTGCCGGTTCGACCGGCTTCGACATCTCATTCCTCGGCAACTTCGAGCTGTCCACCAACTTCGAGTACCGTGCCGGGAACTATCACACCCAGGACCTGACGGGCGCCTTCCGCCAGGCCAACGCGGTCATCGGGCGGAACGTGCCCGGGACGGCGAGGGTCGCGTCGATCCTGCAGAACCCTGCTTCGACCGCGGAACAGCGGCTCGAGGCGGCGCTCGAGTGGGCCAGGGAGTACCGGGCGCTGGCTCCGATGTCGGGCATGAACCAGATCTGGACATCCGATTTCGTCCGCTTGCGGGAGATTTCCCTTTCCTACCGGCTGCCCTCCGACATGGTCGAGGGCTTCGGACTGGACAATGCGACGATGTCGCTGGGTGGCCGGAACGTAAAGCTCTGGATGCTGGGGGACTACCGGGGAATCGACCCGGAACTCAACCCGGCGGCCAACTGCACGGGCGGTGGCGTGAGCTGCAACTTCCTCACCGGAACGGAAGCCTTCGGCATCCCGATCCCGAGGCGGTTCACCTTCTCGCTGCGCGTCGGCTTCTAAGGAAAGGAGAGACAAGAAATGATGATCAAGACATCAATATCCAGGTCGCTCCTGTCGGTGCTGGGCGCAGCTGTGCTCTTCAGCGGGTGTGACATCCTGAACGTGGACAACCCGAACGCCCTGGTGCAGGAGGACGCCGAGAAGGTGACGGCGGCTTCCTCGGTGGTAAACGGCGCACAGGCAAGGACCGCAAGCGGCATTGGCGGCATCTACGCCGCATTCTCGACGGCCGGAGACGAGATCACCTGGATCGGTTCACGCGACGCGTGGAACGAGCTGGACCAGGGGACGCCGGACAACCCGGGCAACGAATTCACGGACGGCTCGTTTCCGGGGATCGCCCAGGCGCGCTGGATGACCAACTTCGCCGTGGGGATCATGGAGGGGCACGTATCCGAAGATGCTGGCAACGCGTCTCTGCAGGCCGATCTTGCGCGCGCGAATCTCTACGCCGGCGTCGCCTACGCCGCGATAGCACAGATGTTCGACGACTTCGCGTTCAGCGACCGTACCGAGCCCGGACCGCTCATCGGCGAAGCCAATATGAGCAGCGTCTTTGACCAGGCTATCGCATATTTCTCCGCCGCCATGGCCGGCGGAGGCGAAACGGCAATGCGCGCTCAGGCGGCGCGAGCCCAGGCATATCACCAGAAGGCCATCTGGGGGTTGCTGAATCCTTCGGGCTCGACACCGGCCAACCCGCTGGTGAACGACGCCAACGCCAACAGCGACGCGGCGGCGGTGCTCGGCTCGGTCGCCGGTACCGATTGGGACTACCGGTTCCTCTACAGCGACGCGACCGTGGGCAACAACCTTTCGTGGCAGGTCAACGAGCGCGGGGAGCTTCAGATCGGCCCGGACTACGCGACCAAGGATCCGGCTGACCCGCCGACCCTGACATCGCATGACCTGATGGATCCGATCGAGGGTGCGCTGGACACTCGGTACAAGGCGTTTGTGGACGTATTCCTGGGCGGTGGCGGCAACGCGCCCCTCACCGTGGTAAGCGAGCGGGGACTGCGGCTCATGCTGGCCGAATCGGCGCTGGCGAGCGGTGACATGGCAGGCTTCGCCGAGCATGTCAACATGATCCGGGAGGGCCTGGACGGTCTCACGGCCTATTCGGGACAGATTCCCGCGATCGAGATGCTCCAGCACGAGCGCCGGGTCAACCTGTTCATGCAATACAAGCGGCTGCAGGACCACTACCGCTTCGGCGTGCCGAGCAGCAACTGGCTGCCGGGATCGCCGGCCATGTCGAGGCCGGGTACGATGCTCCCGATCACCAGGATCGAGATCCTGGCGAATTGTCATCACCCGGACAACGCGCTTCACCCTTGTGACGGCTAGGAGCTGAGATCGGCTATTTGGTTCGGCCTCTCGGTTGGTCGGACGGGGTCCAGGAGTTCGCTCCTGGGCCCCGTTTTGGCCGGGTGACGGTGGATTCGTGGGAACCGGGCGGCGGGATCCTGTCCGGTGGTGTCGCCGTGTTGGCGGCATGTGGTGGAAACCGAACGGGCCCGAACCAGTGGAGAAGGTGGCGATGAAGAAACCCTGGCAGTTTTCCCTCCCATACTGTGTCCTCGTTGCTCTGGTGGCCGGGGGTTGCAGCTGGTTCGACGACCCCAGCCCTGCTGTCGTCAGCGTCACGCTCGACGCGCAGGCGGATTCGTTCGTGATCATTACCTCGACCGACTTCTTTACCGCCACCAACGAGGCGGGGGAAGTGGGGATACAGGTTCTGAACTCCGACACGACGGTCATATCCTTTCCGTTCGAGAGGAGTTGGGACATCGAGGACGAGGGGCGGTTCCTGCTCCTTGGCCTGCCCGCCGACTCCGGAGCGGTAACGGTCCGACTGCGCGTCCTGCTCGATGGTGACGAGGACTATGACGCAAGTGTCCGGGCGCTCATCGACGACCCGGTGCGGTATATCTATCTGTTCAATCAGACGGTCCTTCAGGACATCGAGTTGCTCTGATGACAAAGGCTTCGATCCCACGGTGGTTTTCGGTGCAGGCGTCACTGCTGGCAGTGTTGTCCGGTTCTGGTTGCTACACCTACACCCCGGTCCTGAACACCCCTCCGGTCGGGAGTGACGTTCGCGCCACGGTGACCGACGAGGAGGCCCTGCGGCTCAGCGACCTGACCGGCCAACTGACCCGAAACCTGGACGGACGCCTGATGGGGGCTACCGATGATTCGGTTTTCGTCTCGATCGTGACTTTCAGGGTTGCCTCCGAGATTTCCGGATCGCGCCAGCTGCGCCAATCGATTCCCATTCCGAGAACCGGTCTGGAAGCACTCGAGGCCAGGCAGCTGTCGGCGTTGCGAACCGGGATCGCGGGCATGCTTGCAGCTACCGGGGTTGCCCTGGTCGTGAGACAGGTCGTGGTCGGTGGAGGGGGTGGCGACAACACCGACGATGGCGAGCCGGTCGGAACCTTGATCCCGCTGATTCGGATTCCCATAGGGCGGTAGCGGTCAGAGGGGGTGGCGAATCAGGCCCCCCCGGTTCTATGGTTGACACCTGGACCCCGTTTGGGGCCCGGTGCGTTTTGTCCCCAAGTCATTCAAGGAGCACAATCCCCCATGCATTGTCAGCGCAACTTCGCACTCCTCCTCACCCTGACTGCCAGCGTCCTTTCGGCCGCCGCCTTCACCCCCTCCCCCGCCCGGGCCCAGGAGGCCTTTGCGGAAGATTTCTGGGGTTCCCTGGAGTGGCGCAACGTCGGTCCACCCCGGGGCGGGCGGTCCATCGCGGTGGCCGGCTCCGACACGCGCCCCTTCGAGTACTTCATGGGTACGACGGGCGGCGGTCTGTGGAAGACCAGCGACGGTGGTCAGAACTGGGAACCCGTGACCGACGGGCAGATGAACAGCAGCTCGATCGGTGCCGTGCAGGTCTGCGAGAGCGACCCGGACATCGTCTACATGGGGACCGGGGAAACGCAGATACGCGGCAACATCCAGCAGGGAGACGGCGCTTACAAGTCCACCGATGGCGGTGAGACCTGGGCGCATGTCGGCCTGAGGGAAACGCAGAACATCGCGCGCATCCGCATCCACCCCGACGACTGCGACGTGGCCTGGGCAGCCGCCTTCGGCAAGCACTCCGCGGAAAACCCCGAGCGGGGGGTCTTCAAGACCACCGACGGGGGCGAGACCTGGCGGAAGGTCCTGTACAAGAGTGACAAGGCCGGCGCCGTGGACATCAGCGTCGACGCGACCAATCCGGACGTTATCTACGCCGCGGTCTGGGAAGCGTGGCGGCGCTCCTGGGGCATGTCGTCGGGCGGGGAGGACAGCGGGCTCTGGAAGTCCACAGACGGGGGTGAGAGCTGGACCGACATTACCGGCAACGTGGGACTCGCCGACGGACCCGTCGGCAAGATAGGCGTAGCGGTCTCGCCGGCGAACCCCGATCGTGTGTGGGCGCTGATCGAGCACGAACCCGACGGCGGCGTGTGGCGCTCCGACGATGCGGGTGCCACCTGGGAGCGCGTCAACGAGGAGCGCAAGTTGCGGCAGCGCGCGTTCTACTACACGCGCGTCTACGCCGACCCCAACGACGAAGACGTCATGTATGCCCTCAACACGGGGTTGTACCGGTCGCGGGACGGGGGCGAAACCTTCCCCGGGGGCATCCGGGTGCCTCACGGCGACAACCACGACCTGTGGATCGCGCCGAGCGACTCCGACCGGATGGTGAACGGCAACGACGGCGGCGCCAACGTCTCCTTCAACGGCGGAGACACGTGGACCGACCAGGATTACTCGACGGCCCAGTTCTACCGCGTAATCACGACCGAGCACACGCCATATCACATCTGTGGAGGCCAGCAGGACAACTCCACGGCGTGCATTCCCGTCCGCGGCTGGAACCAGATGGCTGCGCGCGGGCCCGGGATGCGTGCCTGGTACTATGCGGTCGGGGGCTGCGAGAGCGGCTACGTGGCGCCGAATCCGGTTGATCTGGACGTCTTCTACGCGGGCTGCTACGGTGGTGCGCTGTCCCGCTTCGACATGGCCACGGGGGCGACACGTGCCGTCAACGTCTGGCCCGAAAACCCGATGGGACAGTCGTCGGAGGACCTTGTCGAACGGGTGCAATGGACCTTCCCGATCGTCTTTTCGCACCACGACCCCGATGTGCTCTACACCGGGACGCAGAAGGTCTGGAAGACGACGACGGAAGGACAGAGCTGGGAGCAGCTCAGCCCGGACCTCACCCGCGCCGACCCCATGACGATCGGTCCCTCCGGCGGCCCCATCACGAAGGACCAGACGGGTGTGGAGACGTACGCCACCGTGTTTGCGATCGCGCCGTCGTACCACGACGCGGACGTGATCTGGGCCGGCTCCGACGATGGACTCGTCCACGTCACCCGGGACGGGGGTCTCAACTGGGCCGACGTTACGCCCCCGGACGCCCCCGACTTCGTGCGCATCAACACGATCGAGGCGTCGCCCACGACGCCGGGGAAGGCGTACATATCCGGAATTCGGTACCTCGTCGACGACGACCGAAGCCCCTACGTGTGGAGGACGGACGACTACGGCCAGACGTGGACGAGCATCATCCGCGGCCTCCCCGCGGACGATTTCATGCGGGCCACCCGCGAGGACCCGCGGCGCCCCGGGCTGCTCTATGCGGCTTCGGAGCGCACCGTCTACGTCTCCTTTGACGACGGCGGCCAGTGGCAGCCCCTTTCCCTGAACCTGCCGGTGGTGCAGGTGTCGGACCTGGTCGTCGAAGAGAACGATCTGGTGATCGCCACCCACGGCCGGTCGTTCTGGGTTCTCGAGGACATCGGGCCGCTGCGACAGATGACCGAAGAGGTGGCGGCCGCCGGCGCGTGGCTGTTCGAGCCCACCGATCCCGTCCGCGGAATCGACCAGGGCGCCCGCTTCCAGTACTACCTGGCGGAGGACGCCGAGAGCGTGACGTTCGAGATCCTGGATGCTGGCGGCGAGGTCGTCCGCACCTATGAGGGCGTCGCATCGGACGAAGAGGAAGAAGAAGAGGACGACCCGATTGCACGCTTCTTCGGTGGCGGTGGAGGGGGACGCAGGGGTCCCATTCATTCCGCTGGGACATGCGCTATCCGGCGTGGACCGACTTCGATGGGAGGATCATGTGGGCGGCGCGGCCCATGGGTCCGACGGCGGTGCCGGGCACCTACACCGTCCGCATGACCGTGGATGGAGGGGCGCCCCTGACCCGTGACTTCGACATCGGGATCAACCCCAATCTGGAAGGCGTGACGGTGGCCGACCTTCGCGAGCGGTTCGATCTGGCCATCGAGATCCGGGATCGTGTGAGCGAGGCCAACGAGGCCGTGATCAAGGTGCGGGACATCGCGGGCCAGATCGACGAGCGGCTCGAGGAGACCGACGACGAGGAGATCGGTACCCAGGCTGCCGTCGTGGACGAGAACCTGGGCGTCGTCGAGGCAGAGATCTACCAGGTGAAGAACCAGAGCAACCAGGACCCGCTCAACTACCCCATCAAGCTCAACAACAAGCTGGCCGCGCTACTGGGCATAGTCGAAGGTTCGGAAAACAGACCCACGGACCAGTCGTATGATGTATTCGAGCGCCTCTCGGCACTTCTGGACGAGCAGATCTCCCAGATGGACATCGTCATCCGGAGGGATCTGGGACGGCTGAACGAGTTGCTGATCCGCGAAGGGTTGGAGCCGATCGAGGACCGGCGCCTCGTGAGCTGAACGAAGGCGCCCCACGGGGCACGAAAAGGAGGGTTCAGATGGACCGGCGAGCGATGCTGTTGGCCGTTGCGGTGGCGGTGGCCGGCTGTGCCGGATCGCCTGAGGTGTCGAACCCCTTCGAAAGGGGAGGTGGGGCGTCACGGAGCATTCGGATCAATGTCGTGAACAACAACTTCAACGAGGCGACCGTGCGGGCCGTCGCTCGCACGGAGCGCCGCCTCGGGGTCGTGCAGGGCAACAGCCGGCAGAGCTTCACCCTGGCGTGGCCCACCGTTGACGATCTGCGCATCCGGATCGATGTGCTGGCGGGGGACAGATTCACCACGAATCGCATTTCGGTTGGACCGGGGGACGCGGTGTACCTCACCATCACGAACCCTCTGTATCGGTCGCTGCTCAGGAGGTAGGCGCCGGAGGCCGGCCCCCCTACACTGGAACTAGACCCCGTACGGCACCCAGATGTTCTTGACGCGGGTTCCCTTGCGGAGCAGCATCTCGGCGTCTCGGCCCGACAGCGCGAGCCAGTCGACGGTTTCCTCCCGGTCCACCCATACGCGCTTCAGGTTGCCGGCCGACAGCCTTTCCGCCTCACCCGACAGCTCGTCCGCGACGAAGTCCCACAGCTGGTCCACGTTGTCGTGGGCGCCCAGGGTCGGCATGATCTCGTCATGAAGTCCCGAAAGGATGTTGACCGTGCCCGGCGGTACGTCCGAAGTCTCCAGGACCTGCACCAGATCGAGTGCCGGCACGGGGAAGCGTTCGGGCACGACCGCGATGGCCACGTTGCCCTGTGACAGTGCCGCGGCCAGGGGACCGATCACCCCGGCGAGAGGTGCGGCCGCGGCGCACCGGATGGCCACCGTCCCCGCGGGCTCGTTCATGGCCAGGGTGACGTTCCGGAACGGCGTCGAATGGACCCGGCCGTCGTACTTGTCGGCCCATCCCGCAAAGGTGAAGAGGGTCCTCACGGCGGCCTCGACCTCGCGGACCGCCGCGTCCCCGCCCATGCCCGTGGCAAGATCGAGATCCCGTGCGAACTCCTCTGCCCGGACGGCGAAGTTCTCCGCCGTGAAGTAGAGAATCTGGGCGCGGTGGTGGCCGCTGGTCCGGCCCCACCCTTCCCGCGCCTTCGCCGCGGCCTCCACCGCGTTGCGGACATCCTTGCGGTTCCCTCGGGGAGCTTCCGCGAGGGGCGTGCCGGAAGCGCCGAGCACCGTGAGGGAATAGCCTCCGTCGGGGCGCCGCTGGCTGCCGCCGATCAGGAACTTGCGCGTCCGGTCGATCCGGTGGGGAGGGGTGGTTGCGGGTACGGACACGGTCGCCGTGGTTGCGGGAGATCCGGCCATCGGAGACAGTCCGCTGGCCACCAACCCTGCGCCAGAGGTCGGCACCGGCGGCCGAGACCGCCCCCGCGCGGCCGGCTTCAGATACTCCCACATTCCCTCGCGGCCGCCTTCTCGCCCGAAGCCCGACTCGCGGTAGCCGCCGAAGCCCGACGCCGCGTCGAAGCGGTTCGTGCAGTTCACCCATACCGTTCCCGCCTTGATGGCCGGCGCCACGTCCAGCGCCAGGCTCAGGTCTTCGGTCCACACGCTGGCGGCCAGGCCGTAGCGGGTATCGTTGGCCAGCGCGACGGCCTCTGCCGGCGTCCGGAAGGTCAGACTCACCAACACGGGTCCGAAGATCTCGTCCGTGACGATGGGGCTCGAGGCGGGTGCTCCCGTGCACAGAGTCGGCGGCACGAAGAGCCCCTCTTCCGGCAGCGGCCGGGAGGGCTGCCACACGGTGGCTCCGTCCGCCCTGCCCATCTCCAGGTAGCCCTGAATGCGATCGACCTGGCGGGCATCCACGATCGCCCCCATGTCGACCGACTTGTCCAGCGGGTGACCGAGCCGGATCGTCTCCATTCTGGCGCGGAGACGGTCGAGCATCTCCTCCTCGACGCCTTCCTGCACCAGGAGGCGCGAACCCGCGCAGCACACCTCGCCCTGGTTGAGCCACACGCCATCCACGACCCCTTCCACGGCGGCGTCCAGGTCGGCGCTCTCGAAGACGACAAATGGTGATTTGCCGCCCAGTTCCAGCGAGAGGTGCTTGCCCGTCCCGGCAGTGACACGGCGCAATTCGCGTCCCACCTCGGTGGAGCCGGTGAACGCCACCTTGGAGACGCGGGCATGACGCACCAGCGCGGCCCCCGTCGCCCCGTCACCTGTGACGATGTTGAGCACCCCGGGCGGGAGGCCCGCTTCCTGCGCAACTTCGGCGAAGAAGAGTGCCGACAGGGGCGTGTACTCGGCCGGTTTGAGAACGACGGTGTTCCCGGCTGCCAGCGCGGGCGCGACCTTCCACGCCAGCATCAGGAGCGGGAAGTTCCAGGGAATGACCTGGCCGATGACGCCGATCGGCTCGTAACCCGGGAACTCCGACGGTGCCAGCTCCGCCCAGCCGGCGTGGTGATAGAAGTGGCGGGCGGCGAGCGGGACATCCAGATCCCGCGACTCCCGGATCGCCTTTCCGTTGTCGAGCGACTCGACGACCGCGAAGTGGCGGGGGCGCCTCTGAATCAGGCGGGGGGGACCGGACAAGGGCCCCGGCCGCGCCACGACCCCCCCGGCCATCCCCCCCGATTTCCTGCCCCGGCGCAAGCGCGGCCTCGGCCGCGGCCACCGCGCGGTCGATGTCCTGGCCGGTACCGTATCGGAAGCTGGCCAGCGGCTGCCCGTCAGCGGGGCAAAGGGTCTGGTGGATGTCGCCTCCTCCGTGGACCCAGCTCCCTCCGACGTAGTGGCCGAATACGCGCTCGCCGCCGTCCAGCCACTCGGTGACGACGTCCCGGCTTTCGGGAGCGGGACCATAGCCGGGTTTGAGAAAGGCATCTCGAACGGTGGTCGGGCGCGGCATGGGGAGTGGCTCCTCAGCCCAGGGAGTGACGGTGGAATGCCGAGTAACGGCCGGTGACGTGGTGCTCGAGCTGCCGCTCTATGTCGGCCAGCAGCGAGCTGGCGCCGATCCGGAAGAGCTGCGGGCCCATCCAGTCGTCGCCGAGTTCCTCCTTGACCAGGATGAGCCACGACAGCGCGTCCCGGGCCGTCTTGAGGCCGCCCGCGGCCTTCAGTCCGACACGGGCGCCGGTGTTCCGGTAGTAGCTCCGGATCGCGCGTGCCAGCACGATCCCGACGGGAAGGGTGGCGTTGACCGATTCCTTGCCGGTGGACGTCTTGACGAAGTCCGCGCCGGCCATCATGGCCACGGTGGCGGCCCGCTTCACGTTGGCGAGGGTGCCGAGTTCGCCGGTGCCCAGGATGACCTTGACGTGCGCGTTGCCACAGGCCTCGCGGAAGCTCGCAACCTCGTCGTACAGCCTTTCCCATCCGCCTCCGAGCACCGATCCGCGGGTGATCACCACGTCCACCTCTTTCGCCCCGGCAGCGACGGATTCGCGGATCTCGTCGATCCTCGTCCGGAAGGGAGACAACCCCGCGGGGAACCCGGTCGAGACCGCCGCGACAGGGATCCCGCTGCCCTGCAGCGCCGTGCAGGCAGTCGGCACCAACGCATGGTAGACGCACACGGCGGCGACCCGGACCTCGTCGGCGGACATTCCGAGGGCATCGAGGATGTCGAGGCGCACGGGCCGCCGAGCCTTGCCGCAGAGCCGCCGCACACGTCCCGGGGTGTCGTCCCCGGCCAGGGTGGTCAGGTCGATCATGGTCACGGCGCGAAGCAGCCATCCGGCCTGCCACTGCCGTTTGACCGACCTGCGCGTCGTCAGGGTGGCCGCGCGATGATCCGCGGCGCTGCGGTTGACCCGGACGTCACGCACCCACTTCAGATCGAGGGGCATCCCCGGGTTGCGCGTGTCCCGGCTGGGGGGCTCGGACGGAGCCGCGGAGGCTCGCCCGACCGATGTCGATGATTCGCGGATCACGACCGATTGTCCCGTCAAGGTGGCGAGGCAGGGGTGGGACAGCCAAGATAACGTGTCAGCGTTGTAAGATCGAAGCAGGGAGGACCGCCACGTTGGAAAGGCCGCCGGGCCGCGTAGCCGGAATCATCACCCGCGTAGTGGGTACCGCCGCCGGTGTCTTCTATCAGGTGGACCGGCACGGCCCACGCCTCCCCGAAGGCCCGGTTCTTGTCGCGGTGAACCATCCGAACAGCCTCGTCGACCCCCTGCTCGTCTTTCGCTGCAGCGGGCGGCTCACGCGGCCCCTGGCGCGGTCGGGGCTGTTCGACCATCTCCTCCTGGGCCCCGTGCTTCGCACGCTGGGGGGCATCCCGGTGTACCGGAGGCAGGACGACCCGTCGTCGACTCACCGCAACGAAGAGATGTTCCGCGACGCCATCGGCGTGCTGCTGGGCGGCGGCGCGATCCAGATCTATCCGGAGGGCCGCAGTCATTCGGAGGCCCATGTCGTCGAACTGCGCACCGGCGCCGCGCGGATCGCACTCCAGGCGGAGGAGGCGGCGAAGTGGAAGCTGGGCCTCTCGATCGTGCCGGTCGGGATCACGTACACGCGCAAGGAGCGGGCACGCACCGCGGTTGCCGTGCGCTTCGGACAGGCGTTCGGATGCGCTCGGCTGGAAGAAGTCTACCGGGCCGACCCGGTCACGGCCGTGCGGACGCTGACCGAGCAGATCGAGACCGGCATCCGTGCAGAGACGCTGAACTTCGTGCACCACGGGGACCGCGCCCTGGTGGAGGTCGCGGAGCAGCTGTATGTGCGGGAATCGCGCTGGGTCCCGTGGCGCGCCAGGGAGGAACTGGGTGCGCGTGTGCCCCGCCTGCAGCGCTTCGCGGCCGGACTCGAGTGGATCCGGCGCGAGTCCCCCGACGAGCATCTGGCGCTGCTCCGCAAGGTCGAACGCTACGCTGCGCTCAACGAACGGGTGGGAGCGGGGCAGGGCGACGTTCCGCCCCGCTACGGACTGGTCCCCGTGGCCAGGTACATCGCCGTCCGGGGGACGCTCCTGCTTGCCGGACTCCCGGTGGCCGTCGCGGGTCTCCTGCTGTGGGCGCCGGTCACCCGCCTCCCCCGTGTCGTCATCGGATTCACGCGTCCGGATTTCGAGGTCACGGCGACGCACAAGTTGCTGGCACTCATCACCGGGGTCACCGCGGGCTGGATCCTGTGGGTCGTCCTGGGATACCTGGCCGGAGGATCCCTTGCCGCGCTGGCCGTGGCGATTCTGGCGCCTGTGTGCGGCTACGCGGCGATCCAGTGGATCGAGCTTGCCGGGGAGGTGCGCGAGGATACCGTCCTCTTCCTGCGGCTCCAGGGGAGACCCGATGTCCGCAAACGCTTTGCACGCATGCGCCGGGAGTTGGCAAGGACCTTCCGGGACCTCGAGAAGCGCTGGGAGGATGAGGAGTTGCCCTCGTCCGCCGATCGTGGCAACGTGTCGGCCCGGGATGGGTGATGGGCTCCCGGGATGTGGCGCCGCTCACTCAACCCCGTAGACTCCCCGGACACGGGTCTCGCGGGGGCGGATCGGGACTGGTGTTCCGTCTGGTCTTCAAAACCAGTGCGCCCGGCTAAGACCCGGGTGGGTGGGTTCGATTCCCACACGCCCCCGCCACCCGGCCCGTTTCCTTATCTTCCTCCATGCAAACCGACACCCTCCGCGTAATCGTCAATCCAGCGGCTTCCGGAGGCCGCGGACGAAAGGCTGCCCGGAAGCTGTTCGCGTTCCTCGACGACAGCTCCACCGACTACGAGGCGCGGTACACGGAAGCTCCGGGGCATGCCACCCGACTTGCTCGGGCGGCGGCGCTGGAGGGAGTCGGCCGTATCGTGGTGGTGGGTGGAGACGGGACCATCCACGAGGTCGCGGGGGGGCTGATCGCCAGCCGGGTTGACCTGCCGCCGCCGGTGGCGGTGTTCCCGGTGGGCACGGGAAACGACTTCTACCGCATGGTCGGCAGGCGCCGGGGCCCGGCCGAGGTGATGGACGTGCTCGAAGCCGGGGTCGTGGAGCGCTTCGATGTCGGCAGGGTGCGCTGGGGAGGTGGGGAGCGGGTGTTTGTGAACCTCCTGGGCGTCGGCGTCGACGTGGAGGTGCTGCGTTGCCGTGCTCGTTTCTCGCGGCTGCCGGGGCTGCCGCAGTACCTGGCCGCCTTTCTGAACGCGATCGTGACCTTCAGGCCTCCAGAGGTTCGCGTCGAGGTGGGGCGAGGGGCCGGGCAACACATCATGGGCGCCACGACTCTAACGGTGGTGACGGTTGGCCCGTCGATAGGAGGAGGCTTCATGATATGCCCCGATGCCCGTCCGTCCGACGGGAAGCTGGACCTGTGTTGCATCGCGGCCCCGGGCCTGTTGCCGATCTTGCGACTGGTTCCGAAGGTGATCCGCGGAAAACACGGCGACTCGCCTCTGGTGACGACGGGCCAGCTTGAAGAAGCGGTGATCCGAGGGCCCGAAGGAGAACCGATGTGGTTCGAGTTGGACGGAGAGCTGGCCCCGGAGCCGGCCAGCGAGCTTCGCATCCGGATCCTGCCGGGGGCGTTTCCCGTTCTGGTGCCGGCGCGTGCCTAGCCGTCCGTCGACGAACCCTCGCGTTTCACCCGGTGGGGCAGGGCGCGCGAGTCCGGGGCAGTTGGTGGCCCGGATCCGTGTAGTTGTCGCCGCCCTGGCCGTGGTCGCAGCTTCTCCCGTCGGCGCGGCTGGCCAGGAGACCACAGGTGCGGTGCCCGATTCCGTCCCGGTGGCGGACTCCCTCGCCGTGCCGGATTCGTCTGCTGCCGGTCCCGGCCCGTCCGGAGCTTTCCTGCGGGGTGCGATCATCCCGGGGTGGGGGCACGCGGCGTCCGGATCCCTGACGCGCGGCGCCTTCTACTTCGGGGCGGAATCCCTCGCGGGGTGGATGCTCTTCAAGACCGTCCGGCGACTGGGCGTTGCTCGTAGACAGGCAGGGCTCTGGGAGGACCGGGTGACGGCCCGGTTGATGAGCGAGGGCATCACCGACCCCATGGAGATCGAACTCGCGCTGGAGGGACATGAGCAGGTCGCACGTTTCCGGGGGCTGGTCGATGCACGGGAGGAGCAGCGGGAGGACTGGACGGCCGTTGCCATCTTCACGCTGCTCCTTTCCGGGGTGGATGCGTTCGTATCCGCGCACCTTCAGGACTTTCCCGATCCGCTCACGATCGAGGGCGACCCGACCGACGGGCGCGTCGAAGTCGGATTCCGGATACCGTCTCGATGATTGTGGGTCGTGCCAGTCAGACGGGCGGATCCGCCGTGACCTGCCCGTCCCACGTGTGCAGCACCGGAACACCGGATTCACCGATGGTGACGTATGACCGATGGATGACCCAGTCACCGGAATTGACGTAGTATCGGCCGGGCGCAACCTCGTCCACGGCGGGCATGTGCGCGTGTCCCAGGGCAATGATGTCCAGCGTCGCGTCGTCCTTCAGCTGCGCGGCCGCCCAGCCGGACAGAAAGGCCGTTCGTTCGTCTTTGGGCGCGCTGTACCCGGGGTCGGGGCCTGTGGTCGTGCCGGACACCCAATCCGCAATTCGAGCTCCCAGATCCGGATGCAGCCAACGGAACAGCCACCGCGTGAGCCGGCTCCGGAGGACCAGTCGCAGGACTCGGTAACCGATGTCGCCCGACCCGAGCCCGTCGCCGTGGGCGACGAGGACCGATTTGCCCTTGACACGAATTCGCGCCGGGTCCCGCCGAAAGTCCACGCCGATGTGGTCGCGGAGGAAGTCGCCGCCCCACCAGTCGTGGTTGCCGCCCATGACGAGCACCGGCACTCCGCAGTCCACGAGATCGGCAAGGCAAGCGAGTACCCGGACGTGCTCCCCGAGTACGACCCTGCGGTACTCGAACCAGAAGTCGAACAGGTCCCCATTGATGATCAGGCGGCTACCCGATTTCTTTACGTGCAGAAGCCAACGCCGGAAAGCCTCCTCGGTTTCCCGGGAGACGGCACCGAGGTGGACATCGGATACGAGGAACACCGGTTTGGAACCCATGATCGCGGAAGCTATGGAGACGAGCGAAGGGGCGGTAGGGCGGTGAACGGACCGCTACCGACTCGTTGGGCAGCAGCGGTGCTTTCCGTGGCCCTGGCGACTGCGTGTGCCACGCCCGGTTATCTCCGAGTGCCGGCTCTGGCGGGGCTGTCGGCGGAGGCGGAGGCGGCGGTGCTGGTCGCCGCTCGGGACACGGGCGTATCCGGCGCCAGGCAGCTGCGCTTCACCTGGAGCGCCCGGGAGCCGGATTTCGTGGGGTCGGGCTTCGGCGTGGCCCGGGTTGAGCCTCCCTACAAGGCAAGACTGGATCTTTTTCTCAACAATGGCGAGAGCGCCGCGATTGCGGCCCTTGTGGAGGACGAACTGAGAGTCCCGGGCGGGCTGCCCCTTCAGCTGGTGCCGCCGCCGGCGCTCCTGTGGGCGACGCTGGGCGTTTTTCGCCCGGGGGCCAGGGCGGAGCTTCTGGGTGGCCGCGTCGCCGGCGGGGTCCTGGATGTGCAGTACCGCTTGCCCTATGGCGACCGGGTGCATTTCCGGTTGCGCGATCGTACGATTCTGGACGTGTCGCGGTTGGAGGGCGAAGACGTCGTGGAGCACGTGTTCGTTTCCGCTCCTGAGGAGGGGTCGGACTACCCGGCGGAGGCGACCTATCGTAATCTGCGTGACTACCGTGAACTGAAGCTTCAATTGGAGTTCCATGAACAAGTGGATTCGTTTCCGCCGGATATCTGGCGCCCGAATGGGCTGTAGCCTGCCGCGGGGGCGGGGACGCACCGTCCTGCCGACAATCGGTTCGGTGATCGTCGCCCTGGCGGTGGCCGGGTGCAATTACTCACTGAACCAGGGTGCGGGCTTCCCGGCTCACATCCGAACCGTAGCGGTGCTACCGTTCGAGAATGAGACGAATCGTTTCGAGCTGACCCAGGAGGTCCACGAGGCGCTCCTTCGACAGCTTCCCAGATCCCTGGGACTGAACCCCGCGGGGGAGCAGGCCGCGGACGCGGTGATCTCCGGGAGTATCCTCAACTACGACCTTACCGCGCCGCTCTATCGCCGCGGGACCGAGGCCGAGACCGTTCAGGTTTTGCAACGGGAGGTGGTTCTCACCGTCAAGGTGGAGATTCTGGACCGTGAGAACTACACGATCCTCTGGGATCAGACTTCACTGCGCGTGGTGGGCCAGTACCTCGATGCGAGCGAGACCGAGGGCGTGGGGCGTGCGGAGGCGATCCGGCTCCTGGTGCAGGAGATAGTGGACGGGGCGCAATCCAACTGGTAGATTCGCCCGCGGAAGATCGCGCGCATAAGGCACGCCCGGCCCGGGATTTCGTGGCGCAGGATTGTTGTCGGCCGGGTGCCTTTGCGCGCCGAGTGGACGCGCAACGTTTCGCCACGGGCTGCTGGAGGAGATCGATCACTTGAACCGCGTCGCCGTTCTGTGGGGGATCCTGTTCGGTGTCTGGCTGCTCCTGGCCCACTTTTCGACGCTCTTCCTGGTGTTCGGCGTGGTGACCTGCAGCGTCGCCGTATACGTGTGCGCCCGCATGGGGATCGTCGACCGGGAATCGCTGCCGGTGCATCTGCTGTGGGGCTCCCTCGGGTACATCCCGTGGCTGGTGTGGGAGGTCCTCAGGTCCAACGTGCGAGTGGCGAGGATCATTCTGGCTCCCAGGCTGCGGGTCGATCCCTCAATCGTTCACTTCCGTGCTTCCCAGCGGACCGATCTCGGACGCTTCATCTATGCCAACTCGATCACGCTGACCCCCGGAACGGTTACCACGGGGATCGTGGGAGACGATTTCGAAGTGCACGCCATCGTGCAGGAGGAAATCGACGGCACCGAGGAGAACACGATGAACAGGCGCGTTGCGGTGCTGGAGGGGGAGGCCGGGTAGAATGTTCGCCGTGACCACCGTCGCACTGCTCGTTTCGATGGCGCTCGCCATGTGCCGCGCTCTCCTCGGCCCGACCGCGTATGACCGGGTACTCGCGCTGAACAATATCGGCACAAAGACGGTGGTCCTGATTGCCGTGCTGGGCTTCCTCAACGGGCGCCCCGACTTTCTGGATCTGGCACTCGCGTACGCGTTGATCAACTTCATCGGCACGATCGCGGTATTGAAGTACATCGAATACGGGGACCTGGGGGCGGGCTCCCGCAAGGACGTTGCGGGCGGATGATGGACCAGTTGCTGTCGGTTCTGACCTGGGCGCTGCTTCTTGCCGGCTCATTCTTCTTCCTGACGGGAGCGCTCGGAATGGTGCGGCTCCCGGACGTATTCACCCGCATGCACGCGGCCGGGATGGGCGACACCATGGGCGCCGGCCTGATCCTGCTGGGATTGTGCGTGCAGGGCGGGGTCAGCGTGGTGACGGTGCGCCTGGTCCTTGTGCTCGCCTTCGTGTGGTTCACAAGCCCGATCGCGACGCACGCCCTGGCCAAGGCCGCGCTGTCCGGGGGAACCCGGCCATACACGCTGACGGGCACCGATGCCGCCCGGGGCGACGAATCCCATGAGGGAGGAGGTGCGACATCAGCACCGTAGTCGACATCGTCCTGCTCACCTTGCTCGGGGCGGCGGGCCTGGCGCTGCTGCGGATCCGCAACCTCTTCGCCGTCGTGATGCTGGCCGGGATCTATTCGCTGCTTTCGGCAGGGCTTTTCACCGTGATGGACGCGGTTGACGTGGCCTTCACCGAGGCGGCGGTCGGCGCAGGCATCTCGACCGTTCTCTTCCTGGCCGCGCTCGCCCTGGCGGGCCACCACGAAAACAAGCCGGGCCACACCCCTCTGCTCCCCATGCTGGTGGTAGTGATCACGGGGGCTGCTCTGGTCTACGGGACCATGGACATGCCCGGCTTTGGCGATCCGGACAACCCGGTGCATCACCATGTGGCCGACCACTATCTGGAAGAGTCGCCGCACGAGATCGGGATTCCCAACGTGGTCACCGCCGTGCTCGCCTCGTACAGGGGCTACGACACGATGGGCGAAACGACGGTGGTCTTCGCCGCGGCGGTCGGTGTGATGCTGCTCCTCGCGGGAGGTGTGCGGTCCCGCGGCCGTGCCGGTCGCCAAGCGGGGGAGGAGGGGGACGGATGAGAGAGGAGATCGTTGTGCGGGTAGGTGCCAAGGTCCTTACCCCATTCATCATCATGTTTGCCCTGTACGTCCACTTCCACGGCGACTACAGTCCGGGGGGTGGCTTCCAGGCGGGCGTTATTCTGGCCGCCGCCTTCGCGCTCCTCGCCCTCGTCTACGGACTCGAAGCGGTGCAACGGGTGTTGCCCCCGTGGTTCGCGCAGATGTGCGCGGGGCTGGGCGTCCTCATCTATGCCGGTGTCGGAGTGGTGACAGTATTGCTGGGCCACAACTACCTGGGCTACGGCGCCCTCGCGCACGACCCCGAGCACGGCCAGCACTACGGAATCATGGCGGTCGAGCTGGGCGTGCTGGTGACGGTCTTCGGGGTGATGGTGACCGTCTTCTACCTCTTCGCCGGACGCGGGACGATGAAGCCATGAGCGTCGACCTGTTCGTCTCGCACTACAACTACTGGGTCGTCATCTTCCTGATGATGGTCGGTTTCTACATCCTGATTTCTCGGGGCAATCTGATCAAGAAAATCGTTGGTCTGAATGTATTTCAGACCTCTGTGTTCATGTTGTACATTAGCATGGGCAAGATCACGGGCGGCACACCGCCAATCCTCCTCGACGACCCACACGGCGAGGGTGAGGCCGTGGGGCACGTGCTCTACTCGAACCCGCTGCCCCACGTCCTCATCCTGACCGCGATCGTCGTTGGCATTGCCACCACATCGGTGGGTCTCGCTCTGGCTGTCCGGATCAAGGAGGCCTACGGGACGCTGGAAGAGGACGAGATCAACCGTGTCGAGGCGCAGACGGAGGCCGCCGAGTGATCGCCGAGCACCTCCCGATCCTCCAGGTGGTGTTGCCTCTGCTGGCGGCGCCCGTGTGCATCTTCCTGCGCAACCCGCGTGCGGCGGGTGCGCTGGCGGTGCTGACGAGCTGGTCGGCGCTGGGCATCGCGCTTTCGCTGCTGCGTGAGGTGATGTCGACCGGTGTCGTGTCCTACGCCATCGGCGACTGGGCCCCTCCGATCGGGATCGAATACCGGGTGGACATCGTCAATGCGTGGGTGCTGGTCATCGTGGCCACGATCGGCGCCGTCGTCACCCCGTATGCGATCACCAGCGTCGAGAGCGAGGTCGACCGGAAGCGCATTCCCCTCTTCTACGCGGCTTACCTGCTCTGCCTGACCGGGCTGCTCGGCATCACGATCACGGGCGACGTCTTCAACGTCTTCGTCTTCCTCGAGATATCGTCGCTTTCGGCGTACGCGCTCATCGCCATGGGGCAGCGCCGCCGCGCCCTTACGGCGGCCTTCCGGTACCTGATCATGGGGTCGGTCGGCGCCACCTTCATCGTGATCGGCATCGGGCTCCTGTACGTCATGACCGGTACGCTGAACATGGCGGACCTGGCCGCACTGCTGCCCGAGGTTTGGGACTCCAGGACCGTGAAGGTGGCATACGGCTTCCTCGGCGTCGGCATGTGCCTCAAGCTCGCGCTCTTCCCGCTCCACCTGTGGCTCCCGAACGCCTACGCCTTCGCGCCCTCCGCGGTCACGGCGTTCATGGCGTCCACCGCCACCAAGGTCGCGGTGTACATGCTGCTGAGGCTCTTCCTGAGCATCTTCGGGCGCCATTTCTCGTTCGAGGTCATGGGGCTCGATCTGATTCTTCTGCCTCTCGCCCTTGTGGCGATCGTCAGCATGTCGCTGGTGGCCATCTTCCAGGTCGACGTGAAGCGTCTGCTGGCCTACTCGTCGGTCGCGCAGATCGGCTACATGATCCTGGGGCTGTCGTTCGCGTCCGTGACCGGGCTGACGGCGACACTCCTTCACCTCTTCAACCACGCGCTGATGAAGGGAGCCCTCTTCATGGCGCTGGGGTGCGTGGTGTACCGGATCGGTTCGGTCCACATCGACGCCATGGTCGGACTGGGCAAGCGGATGCCATACACGATGGCGGCCTTTGTGGTCGGAGGGCTGAGCCTTGTGGGGGTACCGCTGACCGTCGGCTTCGTGAGCAAGTGGTACCTGATCCTGGGTGCGCTTGAGAAGGGAGGATTGTGGATGGGCGTCGCCGCGATCGTGCTCGTGACATCCGTGATGGCGCTGGTGTACGTGTGGCGCGTGGTCGAGGTCGCGTACCTGCGTGACTTCGCCGGCGACGAGCGCGTGCGCGAGGCCCCCTGGAGCCTGTTGGTCCCCACCTGGGCGCTGGTGCTGGCCAACCTCTACTTCGGGATCGACGCCGTGCGGATCTCAGCGGTCGCCAGGGGTGCGGCCGAAGCCCTCATGATCGGGATCGGATCATGAGGGGCGGATCGAGACCGGTCGGAGCGGCCATCCGGGCCGGAGGTGGTGCCTCGTGACCGCGTCCACGCTTCTCCTGTTGTCGCTTGCAGTTCCCGCCGCGGGAGCAGCGGTGATCCTGCTGTTGCGCTACAACCCCAACGCGCGCGAGGCGGCGAGTCTGGTCACGGCGGGAGCGCTCTTCACGATCGTGCTGCGCATCTATCTGGCGGTGAGCGTCGGGGACCGCCCCGCGCTTGTTCTGGCCGAGCCGATCCCGGGAATCCCGATCGCCCTCGAGGCCGAGCCCCTCGGAGTCCTGTTCGCCCTGGTCGCCTCCTTCCTGTGGATCGTCACCACGATGTACTCGATAGGGTACATGCGGGGACATCCGCTGAGACCGGAAATCAGGGACGTCATGGCGACCCTGGGCATCGACCGGGACAGGGAGAAGAGGCAGGCCCGCTTCTATCTGTTCTTCGCTTTCGCGATCGCCGCCGTCATGGGGGTGGCCTTTGCCGGGAACCTGTTTACACTCTTCGTCTTCTACGAAGTGCTGACGCTCACGACCTTCCCGCTCGTTACCCACTCCCGCAGCGAAGCGGCCAGGAAGGCCGGACGGGTCTACCTCGGCGTCCTTTTCACAACCTCGGTCGTCTTCCAGTTGCTGGCGATCGTGTGGACGTACGCCATCGCGGGCACGCTGGACTTCCAGGACGGAGGGATCCTGAGCGGGCGGGCAGCCGGCGCGGTGGTGCCGGTGCTGCTCGGGCTGTTCGTCTTCGGGATCGGCAAGGCTGCGGTGATGCCCTTCCACCGCTGGCTCCCGGCGGCGATGGTCGCCCCCACCCCCGTGAGCGCGTTGCTGCACGCCGTGGCGGTCGTAAAGGCGGGAGTTTTCGCGGTGCTCAAGGTCACGGTCTACATCTTCGGCATCGACTTCATCGCCGCGACGGGGGCCTCGGTCTGGCTGATGTGGGTAGCGGCGGCGACGATCATCCTGGCGTCGCTGGTAGCTTTCACGAAAAACAACCTGAAGGTGCGGCTTGCCTACTCCACGGTCAGCCAGCTGTCCTACGTGGTGCTGGGGGCCATGCTCGCCAACCAGCTGGGGGTCGTGGGCGGTGGAATGCACATCGCAATGCACGCCTTCGGAAAGATCACCCTCTTTTTCTGCGCCGGCGTGATCATCATCTCCACAAACAGGACCGAAGTGAGCCAGCTCAAGGGGTTGGGGAGGGTCATGCCGATCACCTTCGGGGCCTTCTTCATCGGTGCCCTGTCGATCGTGGGTCTTCCGCCGACAGGGGGCGCGTGGAGCAAGTGGTTTCTCGGAATGGGGTCGCTGGAGGCGGGGCAGATTGGACTGGTGGCGGTACTGATGCTGAGTTCGCTGCTGTCGCTCGTCTATCTCATGGAGATTCCGCTGCAGGGATTCTTCGGCAGACCGAGGCGGGCCCCGGATCGGGATGCGGCCGGTGAGGACGACCACGACCATGGGGGGGACTTCCACACGCCTCCACGGTGGTCGATGGCCGCCATCATCACCACGGCCGTGGCGTGCGTGATCCTCTTCCTGTATCCCGAGCCCTTCTACCGTCTCATGACCATGGTGGCGGGTCCATGAGCGAGCACAAGCCGAACAGCGTGCCGTCGCCGTGGGCGGGCAGGATCCTCGTGGGGTTCTTCATACTGTGCGCGATCGTGCTCGTGTGGGACTTCCTTGTCGACCGCGATGTCCATCACCCCCTCGAGGAATGGCGGATCCTGTACCCGATCTTCGGCTTCGTGGGCATCTCCCTTCTGATTCTGATCTCGAAGGTGCTGAGGCGATTGGTCATGCGCCGGGAGGACTACTACGATGCCGAGTAGTCTCCCTCCATTCCTGATCTTCTTCATCGGGGCACTCGTGGTGCCCTTGCTGCGGAACTTCCCCCGCATCCGCATGGCCTGGCTCGTTTTGATCCCGGTGGCCGGGGCGCTGAACGCCATGGGCATCCAGGAGGGGTACACGCTCGACTACCAGCTGCTGGGCTACTCGCTGACGCTGGTGCGCGCCGACCGGCTCAGCATTCTCTTCGGGCATCTGTTCCATCTGGGCGCCTTCATCGCAATCGTCTACTCGCTCCACCTGAAGAAGGGCGACTCCGCCACCCTCCAGCACACGTCGGCGGTCGTCTACGCGGGAAGCGCCCTGGGCGCGGTCTTCGCGGGCGACTTCATCACGCTCTTCGTCTTCTGGGAGCTGTTGGCGATCAGTTCGGTCTTCCTGATCTGGACCCGGCGCACACCGAGCGCGGTCTCTGCGGGGATGCGCTACCTGGTGGTCCACGTCGTTTCCGGGGTGACGCTCCTCGCCGGCGCCATGGTGTACGCGCACGAGACCGGGAGCCTCGAATTCGGCCCGATGGGGCTGGAGGGGCTGGCCGGGTGGCTGGTCTTCCTTGCCTTCGGCGTCAAGGCCGCCTTCCCGCTTGCTCACAGCTGGCTGATCGACGCCTACCCCGAAGGCACCCCCACCGGCACCGTCTTCCTGTGCGCATTCACCACCAAGGTGGCCGTCTACGCCCTGGCACGAGGCTTCGCGGGGGAAGAGGTGCTCATCTACGTCGGCGCCGTCATGGCGTGCTTCCCGATCTTCTACGCCGTGATCGAGAACGACCTGCGGCGCACGCTTGGCTACTCGATGATCAACCAGATCGGCTTCATGGTCTGCGGGATCGGGGTGGGGACCACCCTGGCCGTCAACGGGGCCGTCTCCCATGCCTTCAACGACGTGCTCTTCAAGGGGCTGCTCTTCATGGCCATGGGTGCGGTCATGTACATGACGGGGAAGACGAAGGCGTCGGACCTGGGCGGGCTCTACAAGACGATGCCATTCACGGCGGGGCTCTGCATCATCGGGGCGCTGTCGATCTCGGCTGTCCCGTTCTTCAACGCCTTCGTGTCGAAGAGCATGATCATGTCGGCGCTGCTGGAGGAGCACTACAACTGGATCTGGCCTGTCATGCTCTTCGCCTCGGCCGGGGTAGTGGAACACGCGGGCATCAAGATCCCCTACTTCGCCTTCTTCGCCCACGACTCCGGCATTCGCACCCGGGAGCCCCCGCGGAACATGCTGGTCGCGATGGGGATCGGGGCGGCCGCATGCCTGGCGATCGGCATATGGCCGGATATCCTCTACGGACTGCTGCCCTACGATGTCGACTACGAACCCTACACATTTACGCACATTCTTACTCAGATCCAGCTCCTCTGCTTCGCTATCGGAGCCGTCGCGGCCTTCCACCTGTGGAAGATCTACCCCGCCGAGATCCGATCGGTGAATCTGGACGCGGACTGGTTGTACCGGAGGGCTGCGGTGCGGGTCACGCGTCTCACCGCCGGCGCGGTGTCCGCGGTTGACACCGCATTCAGGGGGGCTGTGGTCGGAATGGTGAACAAGGGTATCAGGGGCGCGTTCAGGGCGCATGGCCCCCGGGGAATCCTGGCCCGGACCTGGCCCGCCGGAAGCATGGTGCTGTGGGTCTCCATCATTCTGGCCGCGTTCCTGCTCCTCGCGTACCTGTGACCCCGATGAGGGCCGGGAGCGCCTCCGGGCTGCCCCGATCACCGGCGAACAAGATCCTCGGCCGGGCCGAGGCGATGCGGTTGGCGGGGCCGGAGCGGGCCTTCCGGCTCGTGGTGACCAACGGGTGTTTCGACCTGCTTCACCCGGGCCATGTCGAGTGTCTGGACCAGGCACGGCGCCTGGGGGATGCTCTGCTGGTTGCGATCAACACCGACGAGTCCGTACGCCGGCTGCAAAAGGGCCCGGGACGTCCCCTCGTCGGCCAGCAAGCCCGGGCGACCGTGGTAGCCGCTCTGGAGTGCGTCGACTGGGTCACCTTCTTTGACGACGAGACCCCGGAATCACTCGTTGCCGAACTGCAGCCCGACGTGCTCGTCAAGGGTGGGGACTATGTGGGGGAAGAGGTTGCCGGGGGCGAGACGGTAAGGGCCAGCGGAGGACGTGTCGTGATCGTGCCGCTCAAGGGCGGGCACTCCACAAGCGCGCTGGTCCGTCGCATCCGAGGTGACCGTTGACGCTGCTGCTGGCAACCCGCAGCCGCCACAAGGCCCGGGAAGTCGAGCGCATTCTTGCGGAGGTGGGGGACGCGGGGTTCCGGCTCGTCACCCTCGACGACGTCTCGATCCCCTGGTCCGACACGGAGGAGTCGCTCGAGCCCTTCGAGACCTTCGAGGAGAATGCAGCTTCCAAGGCTGGATACTTCGCTCTCCGATCCGGTCTCCCGACGGTGGCCGATGACTCCGGGCTGGAGGTGCTGGCGCTGAACGGCCGGCCCGGGGTCAGAACGAAGCGCTTTGCACCGCCGGGGCGCTATCCGGGTCTGACCAGGGACGAGGCCAACAACCGACACCTGCTGGACTCCCTCGGCGGTGTGCCTTCGCCGGACCGCGGTGCCCGGTATGTGTGCGTCGCGTGCTTCATCGATCCGGCGAATGGAAATACGGCCAGCTTCCGCGGTGAGGCAGGGGGTCGGATCCTCGTCGAGCCGCGGGGATCCGGAGGCTTCGGCTACGACCCGATCTTTCTCGACGTCCGGACTGGCCGGAGCTACGCGCAACTATCGCCAGGAGAGAAGGACGAGCAGAGCCATCGGGGCCAGGCGTTTCGGGCACTGGCAGCCTTTCTGCGTACCTGAGCTCCTGCGATCGAGGAGGTCGCCTTCGGCCCGCGGGCCCTAACGCCCGCCACGCTACGGAGCAGCTATATCCGCCGGGGCCGGACGTCGGCCGTGCGCGAGGCGGGTGTCCATCCGGTTGATGCGGAGCATCAGCCGGCACACGGATGCGTGCACCGGGAGTGCAAAGGCGATCATCTCCCGGTTTCCGGATGCAAGGACCGGAATCAGGTTGAGGACCAGCGCCACGCCCGCCAGCCCCAACGCTCCAAGCGCGAACCTGCGTCCCCAGATGCTGGTGCCGCCCTCCCTGGCGACGCGCACCAGGCCCCAGGCCACACCCACACCAAGAGGGCTGAAGAGCAGGATGTTCTGATTCCAGTACATGAATTCGTGATCGGTCCAGTGTGCCCCGATCATGACCGCACCGGCGATCAGGCAGAAGAGTCCCCACAGGGAGCCGAAGAGCCCCAGTGCGATACGCCCGGCAACGGACCCGGCGGCGGTCCTGGAACCGACAAGCGCGTAGAGCATGGCTACAGCCACTCCAGCGAGCAGGAAGAGGAGATCATGCGATGGCGCGAACGTGGTCTCGGACTCCCGTGTGGAGTCCAGCCACAACCCCTCGGTGCGCACCAGCCGGACCCTGTTACCGTCGCTCCGCGTTATGAACAGGGCACCGACGGTGTCCCGGAGCTTCATGGGCACCCACATTTCCTGCCACCGGTTGGTGGACTCGTCACCCTTCGGGCCCAACACGAGATCGATGCCCAGATAGCCCAGTGGATGTCCGGCGGTCAGGCGCCGGGTGTGATCGCGCCATGTGGCCCCGGTAGGCGGCCCATCGGTGGCCTCCCTGAGTTGGCCGTCCAGGACGGTGTCAAGGATGTCGCGAAGCTTGGTGGAGCAGTTGTTCAGGTAGTATTCGTAGCGGTAGTACTGGTTCTCCGGCTGCACCGCGGTCTGAAGCAACTGGAGCAACTGCGCCTTGCGAGCCGGCTCGAGGTCGAGTTCCTGCGCCCATATCCGGCGGTTCTGAGCCCCGTATCCGGCGAGGAGGGTAGCGGCGGACACCGTACCGACCCGGTACATCATCCGACCCTTCAGGAAACGGCCCAAATACCCCGGGGAATCGAAGCTGAAGATCCCGTAGTTGAAGCCCTGCTCGTATCCGGTCTCCGAGTCGCGCACCAGGATGGCGTTGTGGCCGAACACTTCGTAGATCCGGTCCCCGGGCTCAGCCGTGAGCAGGTACACCGACAGCGACTGTCCGGCAATCCGGGAAGCCGGCGGCCGGGGCGTGTCACCGTCGCCCTGGATGTCGCGGGCCGGGGGCGTCTCCTGGTTCCGGTCGGGGACGATGGCGTGGGCGGGTGAGGCGACTGCCGCTGCCAGCCATACGACTGCGGCCGCCGCAACCGGGATCCGCCTGAGCGTCGTTGACGACGCGCCCCCCCTGCGGTGACTCACTGCCTACCCTCCATGTGCCGAATGCGCCATCTTCCGTTCATTCCTGCGGAATCTTGCGGGGCGTGGCGCAGCTCGGTAGCGCGCCTGCTTTGGGAGCAGGAGGTCCCCGGTTCGAATCCGGGCGCCCCGATTCACGGGCCGGCTGTCACAACTGCCCGGCGCGCTCGCCGTACCAGTCCCCCTTTACGGTGCAAGACTCAGCCCGAAGAACAGGAACGCACGGTCCTGATCGGGATTGTAGATGTAGGCGACGCTTGCAGGCAGGGCGAAGGTATCCGTGATCTCAAGATCCTTGGCGGCCGTGACTCCGAGGTTCACCAGGGCTGCGCCTTCGGTGCCGTAGAAGGCGCTGGCGGTGGTCACCATGCCCGCGTGCATGCCGAGTTCCACATCGTCCACGAGCGCCACTGGAAGGCCCGCCTCAAGGTACATTGGCTTGTCATCGTCCGCCACGAGGCCGGCGAAGAGGGAAACGGGAAAGGACTCCGGCCCGGAGAAGGCGAGTGACCACTCCAGGGTGTGTGCTTCGCTGTGGCGGAAGCCCAGCTCCGAGTCGGGCGCCGGGAAGTAGTAGTCGGTCAGTCCTGCCGAAAAGCTGGCTCCGGAGGAGGTGACGACCGAGTACGTTACCCAGAGGTCGTTCTCGTTCGCATCAGCTCCGGACGCCGATATCGAATAGGACCCCCACGCGCCTGCCTCCAGCCCCCCCGCTCCCAGGGTCAGGGATGGCTGAACCGACACCGACTCTCCAAAGTCGATGCCGCGCCACACATAGCGACTGACGATATCGGCGCCGAACGAGGCGGACTGCGCGGCGGCCGGGCCTGCCAACGCCGCGCTGGCCAGGGTGACGAGGAAGATGGAGTGACGACAACGGGGGTTCCTGGCAGTGGCGTACATCGTGGATGCTCCTTGTGGAGGTAGGAATGGCTAGCGGTCTTGATGTCTCGTGATGGCGACCTTTGTCGTTAGCACTGAATCGGCAGGGCCCCGGTACACTCCTCGGGTTGGAGGCACATCCGCATAGTCCCGTCCCACGGCAACGCGTACGTGGCGATCGTCCTGTCCACTGTTGTTGGTCGGGTCGAGTCCCAACCAGCCCAACCCCGGGAACCAGCACTCCACCCATGCATGGCTTTCACCGTGCGCGGGTTCTCCGGCCCGGGCACCCAGGTACCCTGAAACGTAGCGGCATGGCACGCCCCAACTCCGCATGATCGAGGCCATGACGTGGGCGTAGTCCTGGCATACCCCGCGGCCCGTCTCGATAATGCGTCCGATCGGCGAATCCACATCCGTGCTGCCCGGTGCGTACTCGAACGCATGGTGGAGTGTCTCACAGAGCTGTATGGCGCTCGCGACCGGATCGTCCACGGGCGAGATGCCGCGCTCCTCGACGAAGCGTCCCAGAGCGGGATCCGAGCGAACGAAGCGGCTGGGTTGAAGCATCAGGAGAATTTCCGGGTCGCGGATGTCGTTTCTGAGCGCCTCCCACGCACCGGGACCTGCCACCTCGGGCATTGGCTCGACCGGACCGACCTCCACCGTCGTACGGCTTCTCACCCTCATGCGATCGTGGGCGCCGGGGCGGTCGAGGAAGTGGCCCTTGTTGTCGAAGGGACCATCAAAGTCGAACACGATCCCGCCAGGGTCGGTCTCGATTTCGAAGTCGAATACCACCTGCCGCCGGTCCTGAATCGGTCGCAAGTGCAGTGTCATCACCGATGAATGGATGGGTTCGCTGTACCGGAAATCCATCGTGTGTTCGATTGTGTGGCGCGCGATCACGATGGCAGTCCTTCCGCTACCGGGTAGTCGACGTACGAGGCCATGATCACGTCGTGGAGGGCCCTGCCATCCCTCGCCAACTGCTGGAACACGCTTTCGCTGGCCCCCTCGGCCTGCTCCGGCTCGGGCGCCGTCTTCCCCTGAAGGGCGACATCCGCCTCCACCGCCGCTGCCAGGTGCAACAGCTTGCGCTGCGGGCGCCCAAGAGGGTATCGGCTTCCCAGAGGATCGATTCCCACCAGCATCTCGTCGATGTGGTGAATCGCGAACCGCAGTGACCGCGGCACCTCAGGGTCCCGTACAAGGCACTTCACGACATCGGTGCGGCGAACCGTCATGGTGTGCCTGCGACAATACAGTTCAAAGGCCCCGCACACCCGCAACAGGTCCGCCCAGGAAAGCGACGGATCCTCCGTCCGGGTTCGACCGAAACGGTTCCAGATGTCAAGGAGGACGGTTTGATGCTGGAGACGCTCGACGAAACGTCCCAGTTCCAGAAAACGCCAGGCGTTGTCCCGGGGCATGGTTGCATCGACGATCCCCGAGAGAAGGCGCAGGCGGTCGATTCCCTCGGAGACGAGCGCGGCCGGCCCCACCTTCCAGGCGGTAGGGAATTCGCAGGCGCGAATCCAGAGAAAACCGCGGTTGAGACAGGTCCACACGCGGAGGGGGAGTTGAGGACGGAGTTGCATCGCATTTTCCCTGGCCATCTCCCAGCACGAGACCATGGAATCCGGATTGGTCTCGTTTTCGACCAGGTTCCCCGCCAGGGTATACGCGTCGGCGATCAGGAAGGCTTCCGCCTCGTCCAGATCGGCCGGTGCGTCGGGCGCGGACTGGCCGAGCGCACGGTAGAGCACCCTCCACCCAAGAGCGACCTCGTCGGCGGGTGTGTCGACCAGTCCGGTCAATTGGTGGCGCAGGAGGCGCGCAGTGTGCTCGATGCGTTCGATGTAGCGTCCCAACCAATAGAAATCCGCGGCTACTCGCGCCAGCATCAGCCCTGCGCCCTCAGGACCCACAGGTCCTTGCAGCCGCCCCCCTGGCTGGAATTGACCACCAAACTGCCCTCGCGCAGTGCCACGCGGCACAACCCCCCGGGAACGACGTTCTGTCCGTCCCGTCCCTGCAGAGTGAAGGGGCGCAGGTCCACGTGGCGTGGCTGGAGGCTGCCGTCCACGAAACAACCGGCGCGCGAAAGCGGCAGCACGGGCTGGGAAATGAAGTTTGCCGGGTCACCTCGCAGACGAACGGCATACTCCTCGCGCTCTCGGGCGGACGCATGAGGCCCGACCAGCATGCCGTAGCCGCCCGACCCGCCGACCTCCTTCACCACGAGGTCCTCCAGGTTGTCCAACGTGTATTCCAGGCCCTCGGGATCGCGGCAGAGGTGCGTTTCCACATTCGCGAGAATGGGCTCTTCGCCCAGGAAGTATCGGATGATGCGCGGAAGGTACGCGTACACGGACTTGTCGTCTGCCACCCCGGTTCCGGGCGCGTTCCCCATCACCACGTTGCCGGCGCGATACGCGTGGAAAAGGCCGGGTGCTCCAAGCACGGAATCCTCGCGGAAAGTCACGGGATCCAGGAAGTCGTCGTCGATCCGGCGGTAGACGACGTCGACCCGCTTCAGCCCGGACGCGGTTCGCGCGTAGAGCATGGCATTGTGTACGACCAGATCCCTTCCCTCGACCAGGTCGACTCCCATTTCCCCCGCCAGGAACGCATGCTCGTAGTACGCGGAGTTGTAGCGCCCGGGTGTCAGAACGGCCACTCGGGGGCTGCTTGCTCCAACGCTCAGCGACGCCAGGGTCGAGTACAGGACTTCCGCGTAGCTGGACACTTCCCTCACGCCCTGTTCGCGGTAAAGCTCCGGAAGCGAGCGCTTGGTTGCCGCGCGGCAAGCCAGCATGTAGGAGACCCCGGAGGGGACCCGCAGGTTGTCCTCAAGCACTGCAAAACCGTCACCGACTCGAACGACATCCGTGCCGCCGACCGCGACGTAGATGTCGTGAGGCACCCTCACGCCCCGCATCTCGACACGGTACTGTGGACACCCGAGCACCAGGTCGGAAGGCACCACCCCGTCCTTCAGCGACGCTCCCCCGTGGTAGATGTCCCGCAGGAAGAGGTTCATCGCCGTCAGCCGCTGCTTTAGTCCGGCCTCGATATGGTCCCATTCGGCGGCCGTGATGATCCGCGGCACGCAGTCGATCGGGATGATGTGCTCCGACACCTCCCGCGCGCCGAGGACCGTAAAAGTAATGCCCTCGTGGAGGAAGCGGCGATGCACCCCTTCCTGAAGGGCGGTCAACTCGTCCGGCGGGATTCGTCCAAGTGCGGCCCCCAACTTCCGGCAGGCGTTCCGGGTTGACCCGTCCGGCTGGAACAGCTCGTCGTGGAAACGGGGATCCAGGTGGTAGTCGGCAAACGCTCCCCGTCCCGCGGCGGCGCCGGCACTCCCGAAGCCGGCACCGCCTGCCGAGGTGGCACGCCCCGAGTCCAACGGCTTCTCCTCTGCCTCAGTCCGGGTCGCGGAAGTCACCGCCGTCATCCGGGTCAACCATGAGCACGAACTCGGGGTAGGCGTCGATTCCGAGTTCGGCCGCGTCCTGGCCGATCTCCTCGACGCTCCGGGAGACACGGACGCCCATCGTTTTCTCCAGGACGGTCCACAGAATCCAGGAGATCGTGAAGACGAAGGCGCCGACAGCCGCGATCCCGGTGAGCTGCGTCACGAAGTCGCCGCCACCCGCGATGCACACGGCAAGCGTGCCCCAGGCCCCTGCAAAGAGGTGGGCCGGCACAGCGCCAACCACATCGTCGATCCTGCGCACCTCCAGCAGCTTCAGGCCGGCTACGCAAAGCAGGCCGCCCACCGCTCCTATCGAGAGGGCCCACCTTCCGTCGACGATATCCGGACCCGCCGTGATCGCCACAAGGCCGGCGATGCCGCCGTTCAGAGCGGCAAAAAGATCCGTGCGTCCCAGAATGGGCTTCGACACGAAGATCCCGGTCACTACCCCCGCCGCCGCGGCGAGGTTGGTGTTGACGAGGACATTGCTCATCGCTACGGCGTCGGCGGCGCTCCCTAGAGCGAGCACCGATCCGCCGTTGAAGCCGAACCACCCCAGCCAGAGGATGAAGACTCCCAGGGTCACGGCCGGAATGTTCGACGGAGCGGTGACCTTGACCGTGCCGTCCTTGCGGTACTTGCCCCAGCGCGGTCCAACCACAATGGCGCCGGCGAGCGCCGCCCATCCCCCAGTGGAGTGCACGATCGTGGAACCGGCGAAGTCCTGGAAGCCCATCTGGGAGAGCCAACCCCCGCCCCAGGTCCAGGCGCCCACCACGGGATAGATGAATGCCGTGAGTACCGCGGTGAAAACGAAGAACGCCCACAGGTTGACCCGCTCGGCCAGTGCGCCGGAGACGATCGAAGCCGTGGTGGCCACGAACACCATCTGGAAGAACCAGTCCGACGTCACCGAGTAGCCGTTGTCGACCACGGCGGCGGCAGCGCCCGCATCCCCGCCGAGGAGCGCGATCTCATCCGCGGACGGGCCGTAGAACCAGTCGAAGGAGCCGATCACGCTGCCCACGTCGACGTACATAAGACCGTATCCGACGATATAGTAGGTGAGTCCGGCGATCGAGTAGAGCCCGATGTTCTTCAGACAGATCACCGAGGCGTTCTTGGAACGGACGGACCCCGACTCCAGCATGGTGAAGCCGGCGCACATCCACATCACCAGCGCGCCCCAAATCAGGAACGAGAAGGTGTTCAGGACGAAGGCGGTGTCGGCGACCGCGTCCTGTGCGGCCGCGACACGCGGGATGAACAGGAGACCTGTGATGGCAAGGGCCCCGAGGCCCATCGAGACGCGACGGAACCGGGGCGAGCGGGTAGAGAGCGGGGGAGCGGGCATGGGATTCCTGTCGGGTTGAAAGGTGTGGGAACGCGCGGGGGTCACATTTTTCAGGCGTCAAAATAGTCTCACCATGCGACAGCGCAAGGGTTGTCGCCCTCCCCGGCCCGGGTCGGCGGCGGGAGCCTCGCCGAGCGAAATCGGTGTAGTCCGAAAGGTCGGGGCAGGCTATCTTGTTGGCATGTTCGCTTTTCCCCCGGATCCAGACTTCTGATCGCCGAAAGGACTTCGACCATGGCAACTCGGGCAACTGTGGTGTCGCTGGGAATCGGACTCTCCGTTTCCCTGGTGTGTGGCGCGGCTCTCGAGGGCCAGCAGTTCAGCGCGCGTAGTGGCTCCACCGTTACCCTCGGGGCCCGGGTTCAGGTGCAGTATGAGGCATCGAGCGAGGCAGACGTGCCCGCAAGCTTCTTCCTCCGCCGGGCCTGGGTGACGATCGACGGGACCTTGAACGACCTCGTGAGTGGGCGCGTTCAGCTCAATGCGAACGGCTCATCGGTGCTCGAAGCCTATCTGCAGCTCACGACATCCCCGGCTTTCCGGGTTCAGATCGGACAGTTCAAGCGCGCCATGTCCTACTACTGGCTGGCGGCCAACTCCGACCTGCCGCTGATCGAGCGAGACGGCCGGGTGACGGGGGTGGATCACTGTCCCGGTGTCGGCGGTGTGTGCTCCTTTGGACAGTTCACCGGTGTTCTCGGTCTTGACAACTACGAGCCGGGGATCCTCATGACCGGCCGGTTCGCCGGACGGATGGGGTATCGATTCACCCTCACCAACGGCGAAGGGCTCGGGAAAAAGGATGTGAACACCCGCAAATCGGCTTCAGGCAGGTTGTCGATGTACTTCGCCGAAAACAGCCGTCTGTCGGCATACGTGGCGTTGGACGAGACTCTCGATTCTCACGGCGAAACGATGGGTGTGCCCGCGCTCGGCGCGGAGTGGGAGATCGGTACCTGGCGCCAGGGGCCCCACCTCCTCGTCAACGGCCTTCGGGGGCGCAATTGGAAGCTGAACGACGATGCGACCTTTTCCGCCTTTCAGGTGATGGGACTGTGGTATCGCCCACTCGACCCCGGGTCGGGACTGGCGGCGATCGAACCGATGATCCGGGTGAGTTGGGCCAGCACGGAGACCGACGACAACGGCAACATCGCGGGTACGGTGATCACACCCGGGGTCATGGTCTATGCCGCCGGGCGAAATGGGATATCTGCCAATCTGGACCTGTACCGCTCCGATGGCCGTGGCGACTGGTCCTTGAAGATTCAGGCGTTCACCTTCTTCTAGCCCTGAATCCACGGTGCGGATGTGGTTCGCTGTGACCCACGGAATGGACCTCCATCCGGGCCCATTCCTGTCGGGCGGCCCGGGTGGAGGTCCCTGAACGCCTGGATTCCAGGCGGAAGGTTGCTAAAAGCTCGCAGTCGCCTCTTCGGCCGTCGCGAAGACCTTCGTAAGACGAACGAACCCGCTCACCTCCAACACCTCACGGATGTGGTCGGGCACGGAGCAAAGTGCCAGGCCCCCGCCGGCTTCGTTCGTCTTTCTGATGGCGATCAGAAGCACGCGCAACCCGGCACTGCTGATGTAGTTCAGGCCACCGCAGTCGACGACGAGGCTGCTCACTCCCCGGTCGATGATGGCGCTCAGCTCCTCGTCGAAGTCCTTGGCATTCGCGGAATCGACACGGCCATCGACCACAGCGACCGCCGTACTTCCGGAATAGCTGGTCTTCACATTCATGTTTGATCCTCCTGGTGCGTGCCTAGCGGCTGCATGAGGTTCAGGCGGTTCCATCCGTCCACACGTTCGTACGTGAGCGCGTGGATGAACGCCTTGGTGAGATGGATTCCGAGTCCGCCCACTTGACGGTCCTCGGCGGAAAGATCCAGATCGGGCACGGGTGCGTCCCGCAAAGGATTGAAGGGCCGGCCGTTGTCCACAAGGACGGCCTCCAGGCTGGCGTCCGTGACGCGAAAACCGAGCGAGATGACGGCGTCGGAAGCGTCATCGTCGAACGCGTACGAAACGACATTGGTCAACAGTTCGTCCAACGCCAGCTGGAACTTGAAGACAAGGTCCATCGGGAGGTCGTTTTCGAGCGCGAACTGCTCGAATGACTCCACGGCACGCCGGGGCCCTTTCCTGTCGAGCCCAATGTCCAAATCGAGCCTCGCGTCCACTCGGTCAGTCTCCGGAATGAAGGGGTCGGGTCATGGGGCGAGCGATCCCGTACGATTCTGGAAGATACCGAAGACTCGGCGTCGCGCACCCCCCGGCCCGGCTGTCCATCTCTCGAAGCTACCGCAGTCGAGAGCGCACACCAACCGCTGCCCGAGGGCCTCAGGGGTCTCGTGCACGGTGATGTCACCGCCGGACGTCGATCTCAGCATGGCTCCAATGGTCCGTTGCGTGCACCCGGCGGTCACCAATTCGCGCACTTCCCCGACGGAGACGAGTTTGGCGGGGCTGAGGGGCTGGAAGCAAGTGACGCAACTCCGGCTATGGGGTGTGTGACCGAATCAGAGTATAGGATGACAATGTACTCGGCAAGCGACCCCAGGTCCAGAAGTCCCCCACGGCACCCGCGGACCCGGCCCGAATTGCCGATGTTGCGCCACTCAGGGGTCCATGGCGCCTTTGCCGGACGGTGGCTAGAATATGGTAGGCGAGCCGGGTGCTACGGCAATTGGATTCCCGGTCCGCAGGTGGAGAATAAGGGGATGGTTGGCGCCGGAACCACCCCGTCCCATTCCTTCTCGGCGATCCAACCATGGAAGCGAGTTGATGGCAAAGATTCTGGTCGTGGACGATGAACCCGATCTCGAACTGCTACTTCGGCAGAAGTTCCGGCGAAAGGTACGGCGCGGCGAACTCACGCTGATCTTCGCCCAGAACGGGGTCGAGGCCTTGGAACAGCTCAGGCTCCACGACGACGTGGACATGGTGCTGTCCGACATCAACATGCCGCAGATGGACGGCCTGACGCTCCTGAACCAGCTGAACCAGCTGCACTACGACCTCCGGGCCGTGATCGTCACGGCGTACGGCGACATGAAGAACATCCGTACCGCCATGAACCGGGGGGCGTTCGACTTCGTCACCAAACCGCTGGACTTCAAGGATCTGGAGACGACGATCTCCAAGACGCTTGCTCACCTGGAAGTCATGCGCGACGCGCTCCGGTCGAGGGACGAACTCGTGGCCTTGCGTCAGGAGTTGGGGGTCGCCGCCCGCATGCAGGAGTCCATCCTGCCGACGCGGTTCCCGGAGGATCCCCGTTTCGAGATCCATGCCTGGATGACGCCGGCCAAGGAGGTCGGTGGCGATTTCTACGACTTTTTCAAGTTGGAGGACGGCCGGATCGGGATCGTGATGGCCGACGTCTCGGGGAAGGGGGTGCCGGCTGCCCTGTTCATGATGGTGAGCAGGACACTGATGAAGGGCACCGCGATCGGCGAAAACGATCCTGCGAAGTGCCTGTCCGAGGTCAACCAGCTCCTGGTCGAGTCCAACGAAGAGTCGATGTTCGTCACGGTGTTTTACGCCAGCTTCGATCCGGCGACCGGTCGCCTCGACTACGCGAACGCGGGACACAATCTCCCATACGTCGTCAAGCCGAGCGGCGAGGTGCGCCCCATCGACATCGAAGCAGGGCTGGTGCTGGCGATCATGCCCGGATTCGATTTTCCCGGAGGGTCGACCTACCTGGAGCCCGGCGATGTCGTTTTCTTCTTCACCGACGGCATCACCGAGGCCATGGACGAGGACGGCGCGGAGTTCGGCGACGACCAGTTGGCAGAGGTTCTGGCGGATGTCGCGGGGTCCAGCCCTGCCATCTTCAACCAGAGAGCAGTGGAAGCCGTGCAGGATCACGCCGGTGAGGCGGCGCAGTCCGACGACATCACCTGCCTGAGCCTTCGATACCGGAGTAGCGATTCGTGACGTTGCGCGTGTTTCGCAGGACTCTCGTCGCCGCCTCGGCGGCGGTGCTCCCCCTTGTTGCGTCGGCGCCGCGCGCCGGGGCCCAGGAGGCGGAGACGAATGGCAACGGCGTTTTTCCCGACTCGATCGTCTTCGGCCAGTCGGCGGCCCTCACCGGCAACGCCCGGGAGCTGGGCAACGACATGCGCCTCGGCGTCCTGGCCGCGTTCGAAGAGGCCAACCGGGAGGGTGGTGTTCACGGCCGCGAGCTCAAGCTCAGGGTCCTGGATGACCGCTACGAGGGCGAAGCCGCCGTCGCGAATACCCGGGAGCTGATCCAGCACGGGGTTTTCGGGTTGATCGGAGCCGTCGGAACTCCCACGTCCATGGTGGCTGCTCCGATCGCCAGCAATGCAAGGATACCGTACATAGGGGCCTTCACGGGCGCGGAACTGCTGAGGGGCAGGGACCAGCGCTACATCGTCAACCTGAGGGCGTCGTATTACCAGGAGACCGAGGAGATGGTGGAGCGGCTCACGACCGACCTCGGCATCCGTCGCATTTCGATACTCTACCAGGACGACTCGTACGGACGAGCCGGATTGACCGGGGTCCAGAGAGCTCTCGACCGGCGCAATATGGGGCTGGTTGGCGAAGGCACCTACGTCCGCAACACACTTGCGGTCAAGAGGGCGCTCCTCGAAATCCGAAGCCAGGATCCGGAGGCTGTGATCATCATCGGCGCCTACGGGGCAGCGGCCGACTTCATCAAGTGGGCCGGCAAGATAGGAATGCGGGCCAAGTTCGTGAACATCTCCTTCGTCGGCAGCAACGCCTTGCTCAACGCGTTGGGCAACGCGGGCGACGGAGTGGTGGTGACGCAGGTCGTCCCGTTTCCAAGAGAGACGTCACGTCCGGCGGTTGCCCGCTACCAGGCAGCGCTGCGTGAGATGGACACGTCCGCACAGCCGGGGTTCGTATCGCTGGAGGGCTACCTGGCGGGACGTCTGGTGGTCGAGGTTCTGAGCAGATCCACGAATGACGCCGGCGATTCACCAACCCGCGAGGTGTTTCTGCAAACGCTGCGCGAAGCCGGGCCCATCGATCTGGGGGGGTTCGTGGTCGAATACGGCGCCGAGGACAACCAGGGCTCCGACAACGTCTTTCTGACCGTCATACAACAGGGGAGATTCGTTCCCGTCACCCGGCTGTCCCGATGACATCTCCGGACAAGACCCTGGACCACCGTCTGCACTCGGCCTTCGAGTGGATTCTTGAACGGCTCCCCAGCCGAGTCGGGGAACGGGTTCGGGAGGCCACGGGTGGGCGATTCGGGATCGGCAGTCAGGTCGTGGTGGGACTGGGCGGGGGCGTGTTGCTCACCGTGACCGCGATCTTTCTTTGCCTGGTGCTGATGAGCTACCTGAACGGCCGTCAGAGCGAAGTCGCCGAAACGCACATGCCGGCTCTGGTGGGTGCCTTCGACGTGGCTCAGCGTAGCGCGGAGCTCGTGCGGACCACTCCCCGGCTCCTTGCCGCCACAAACCCCGTTCAACTTGACTCCGCCCGACTGGAAGCCGCCCACACCGACGTGTCTCTCAGAGCAGCGGTCGATCAAGTGATGCGGGCCCAGGCCGGTGAAGGCGCCTCCGCCGTCGTGGGAGCGAGCGTCGTTCCGCTGGTGGACAGCATGGTCGACATCGTTGACCGCATCCGTGAGTCCGTGGGAAGCAGAATGGGTCATCGGGCGCGGCTGGAACAGCTCGAGGAGCGGCTTTCCACGCTCACGCTGGAGATCCAGCAGCTACTGGAACAGGAGATCGACGACCAGGAGTTCTTCATGTACACCGGGCTGCGCGAGCTGACGGACAGCCCGGCTCCGGTGTCACGGAGGACGACGATCACGGAACTCGATCATCACGGTGGCCTTCTCAACTTCAAGGCCTACCAGAACGAGGTCACGGCCCTGATCGCGCAGGCCATGACCGAAAACGATCCGGAGGTCCTGCTGACGAACCGGGAGCGGATCGAAACCGCGCTGAGCAAGGGATACGGTGCCCTGGACAAGATGCGCCCGCGAGTTCGCGCGAATCTGGAGCTTCTGGTGGCCGAGCTCGAGGACCTGTACAAGGCGCCCGACGGCGTCTTCGAGAGCCGGAGGGGGGAGCTGGCGGAAGACGCGAGGGCCGAGGGACTCGCCGCGCGAAATCAGCAGACCACGGCGGAGCTCGTGGCGAGGGTCGAAGGCCTTGTCGGCGGTGCCGAGGAGTCGGCGCAGGACGCGGCGCAGCGATCCAGCGCCCTGGTGCAGATGGGGGTCTGGTTCCTGTTGGTCGTGACCGCATTCACCATCGCGATGGCGTACGTCGCGTGGAAGTTCTTCGGTGAGCGCATGCTGGTGCGGATGGGCGCGCTGTCCCGGGCTACGCGACGAATGTCGAAGGGTGACCTCGAGGTCCAGGTGCAGCTCGAAGGGAACGACGAGCTGACGGACATGGCCGGTGCCCTGGAGGTATTCCGTCAGCACGCCGTGGAAGTGCAGAGGCTGAACCTTGTGGAGAAGCTGGCCGCCGAGGTGCAGGAAAAAAACTCGAAGCTCGAGGACACGCTGGAAAACCTGCGCCGCACACAGCAGCAGGTCGTCAACCAGGAGAAGCTGGCGTCGCTGGGTGCACTCACGGCGGGGATCGCTCACGAGATCCGCAACCCGTTGAATTTCGTGAACAACTTCGCCGCGCTCTCTTCGGAGTTGATCGAGGAGCTCAGGGAGGAGCTGGACGGGGAGAACGGCGATGGAGACGGCGAGATCGACCGCGAGTTCATCGAAGAACTCCTGGACGACCTCGACACCAACGTCGTCAAGGTCAACGAGCACGGGATGCGCGCCAACCGGATCGTGGAGGGCATGCTGGCGCATTCGCGCGACGAAGCGGGTCGGGTCGAATCCGTCGACATCAACGTGATGGTGCAGGAGTACGCGAAGCTCGCCTATCACGGAATCCGCGGTACGGACTCCAGCTTCAACGTCGATATGATCTACGAACTCGATTCGGGTGCGGGCGAGCTCGAGGGGATCGCGCGGGATCTGAGCCGGGTCTTCCTGAACATCGTGACGAACGCCTGCCATGCCACCGCCGCTCGTCGCAGGGACGAGGATGACTCGTACTTCCCCTCCGTCACCGTCAGGACCGAAGGCCGGGGCCACCACGTGTGCGTTACCGTCCGCGACAACGGCACGGGCATGCCCGACGATGTGGTGAGCAGGATCTTCGACCCGTTCTTTACCACCAAGTCGGGTACGGAAGGCACGGGCCTCGGGTTGTCGATTTCCCATGAGATCATCCAGGAACACGGGGGTGAGATCGAAGTGGAGACGGAGCCCGGTGAATTCACCGAGTTCAGAATCACTCTGCCCCGGAAGCACTACGCGGCCGCGGCAGCCCCGTCCTGATTGGTCCCTGTGTCCAGGTCCGCCAGACGGGCCCGAATCTCGAGTTTCCGCCCCGGCATCTCGGAGATCCGTGACCTGGCCGCCCTCGCGATACCGGTCGCCGTCGTGCAGATGGGACTGGTGTCCCAGGGCCTCGTTGACACCGCAATGGTGGGAAGGCTAACCGCGACGGAACTGGGCGCGGTGACTCTGGGCAACGTCTACTTCTTCGGTGTTTCCGTCTTCGGAATGGGACTCCTGTTCGCGCTCGACCCACTGGTTTCGCAGGCATTCGGGGCCGATGACCACAACGAGATCGAGGCCGCGATCCAGCGCGGTCTGGTGCTCAGCATCGGGCTCACGGTGGTGACCTCGATTCTGCTTGGACTTGCGGGTCCGGTGTTCACGATCCTGAGGCAGCCCGAAGCGGTCGTGCCGGTGGCGTCCGGCTACGCGCGCGCACTCATCCCCGGCATGCTCCCGTTCTACGCGTTCATCGTGTTTCGCCAGGTCCTGCAGGCCGTGGGAAGGGTTGCGCCGATCGTGTGGACGATCGTCCTGGCCAACGTCCTGAACGCCGCCGCAAACTGGGTCCTGGTCTTTGGCAACCTCGGAGCACCCGCGATGGGCGCTGTGGGGTCCGGGTGGGCGACCGCAATCTCGAGGTGGTTCATGTGCCTCTGCTTGCTCGGATTGGGTGTGCGCCTCCTGACACCGTATCTCAGACGCGTGCGCAAGAACCTCCTTGAGCTGTTGCCTCTCTGGCGCATCATGCGACTGGGTTCACCCATCGGACTGCAGCTGTTCCTGGAATTCGGCGCGTTCGGGGCGATCGGTGTCTCCATGGGATGGTTGAGCACGGAGGCGATCGCGGGGCATCAGATCGCCCTGAATCTGGCCGCGTTCGCCTTCATGATACCGTTGGGAATCTCACAGGCGGCGGCTGTTCTGGTGGGCAGGGCGGTGGGACGGGGAGATCCGGGAAGGGCGCGCCGTTCCGCGGGAGGAGCCATCCTGGTCTGTTGTGTCGTGATGCTCGGTACAGCGACAGTCTTTCTTGCCCTCCCGAGGTTGCTCGCGGATCAATTCACAACGGAGGCGACAGTGGCCACGGTGGCCGCTGCCCTCATACCGGTCGCGGGAATGTTCCAGCTCTTCGACGGGCTGCAGGTCGTGTGCACGGGTGTGTTGCGGGGTGTCGCGGACACCTTCCGCCCGATGGTGTACAACGTCCTTGGATTCTGGCTGTTCGGGATGCCCGTGAGCCTCTGGCTGGGCTTTGGCCTCGAAATCGGTCCCGTGGGTCTCTGGTGGGGGCTGGCAGCCGGCCTGGGAGCTGTCGCGGTGATGCTCCTTGTACGGCTTTGGGTCCGCTTTCGCGGGTCGCTCTCCCGCTATGCCCTCACGCCGTAGCAACGTTCACATCGAGCGGTAGCTGCGCCCTCCGGTCACCGTGCGCCCGGGCCCGATCATGCACCTCATGGGAATTCGCCGACGAATCCGATCTCCGTCTCCAGCTCGTACCCGGTCTCGCGGGCGACCGTGGATCGCGCCAACTCGATCAGGGTGAGGACTTCCTCGGCGGTCGCTCCACCGAGATTGACGATGATGTTGGCATGTCGATGGAAGATTTCGGCCGCCCCGTGCACATGGCCCTTGAGACCGCATTCGTCAATGAGCCGCCCCGCGCCGATCCCCTCGATCTTCTTGAAAATCGACCCGACACACGGGTACAGCCAAAGATCCGGGTGACGCTTGTTCCGCCACCCAAGGTTCTCTCGAATCACCTTGCGCAGCTGATCGACGGGAGTTGGTTCCAGCTTCAGTGAGACGTCCAGGACCAGATCGCCGGTGTCGTGGATGATGCTGTAGTCGTATCCGAAGCGAAAATAGTCCGTGGTGACCTGACGGACCTCTCCCGCCGGGGTCAGGATCGTCGCACCCTCCATGACCTCGTCCCAGAAGACAGTCCGCTCGCGGGCCGGTGCGGGTGAAAGAAAATGGAGATTCTGCCACACTGCGCCGCCGACGGTGCTCGGGATCCCCACGAAGTGATGGATGCCCCCCAATCCGCGGGCGACGGTCGCATTGATCAGGTCGGGGAAGGTATCGATTCCGGCACCCGCCAAGACACGGCCTTCGGGCAGGAATTCCATATGGGATATGTCGCATCGTATGACGACGCCCCGGAAGCCCCGATCCGACACCAGGATGTTTGCGCCCCGCCCCAACACGAAGCTGGGGACTCCCAGCTCCCTCGCGGTCGAGACGGCCAGGGCGAGTTCCTCGCCGGTACGCGCCCGGTAGAAGAGATCCGCGGCACCACCGATCCCGAAGGTGGTCAGGGGTGCCAACGGCACGTTCCGCTGCACCCGCCCGGGGCCGACTGCGCGGACGTAGTGGTCGAGTTGTGACGGGTCTGGACGATTCACCAGGGTTGGGCCGGGAACGGGTCGAATCCACGGGGAACCATGAAGTTTCGCCCGAGTGACGTTGCCGGGCAACTCTGGCCGCACTGTGCGAAATCGGACGCTGTTGTCCCACAACCGGCCACTGTCGGATTTCACGATCAGAGGCCCTGACTGCCGTAAGTGATTGTTGTACAACGATATAGCGCGGTGATCCACTATCTGGCACGTTTCTTTCCCATTTTCACACTGAAGATTCGTGCGCGGTTGGCTCCGGTCGGTGGCCTTCGGGCCGTGTGGGACGGATGTGTGGGGTGGTGATCCGGCCGGAGCCAGCGCGCGTCGCAAGACCGGGGGCAGGGGAGCCCGTCCAGCCACGCGGAAGGCCGGGCTGACCTTGCCGACTCGAAACCGAGGCGCTGCCTTTCGCGTACTGCCCCGCGCGTAGAGCTGTTGCCGATCCGCGCACCGCAAGAGGATCACATGGGTGAATCCCTGATCAGGCTCGACTCTCTCAGCAAGGTTTTCTACACCGAAGAGGTGGAGACCCACGCACTGTCGAACGTTACGCTGACGATAGGGGCGGGCGAATTCGTCTCGATCGCCGGGCCATCGGGGTGCGGCAAGACGACGCTCCTGTCGATCCTCGGCCTGCTGGACTCTCCCACCGGGGGTACCTACGTACTGGACGGGGAGCCGGTGGAGAAGCTGTCCGCCTCCCGGCGCGCCAGGATCCGCAACCAGGCGATAGGATTCGTCTTCCAGGCATTCAACCTGATTGGCGATCTGACGGTTTTCGAGAACGTGGAGCTTCCGCTGACCTATCGGGGCATTCCCGGAGCCGAGCGGAGGGATCGCGTGCAGTCTTCGCTGGAACGTGTGGGAATGGTTCACAGGATCGACCACTACCCGTCCCAGTTGTCGGGCGGTCAGCAGCAGCGGGTGGCCGTCGCCCGTGCGATTGTGGGCAGGCCCCTCATACTTCTCGCCGACGAGCCCACCGGCAATCTGGACTCGGAGAACGGCAGGGCCGTCATGAAACTGCTTCACCAACTCCACAGCGACGGTGCGACAATCTGCATGGTGACCCACGACCCCAGATACGCCCATGCCGCGGATCGGACTGTCCATCTCTTCGACGGACAGATCGTCGCAGAGGGCGTGAGCCGTGGCGCGTGCGAACTGGAGGAGAGCGGGTTCGACGTGGTCTAGGAGCCGACGGCGCGGAAGAGCTGGTCGCGGGCGCGCTGGCGTGTCTGGCGGAAGGAGAGGCGGCCGGTGCAGTAGATGCGGGACTTGCGGAGGTCGTAGATGTGGCCGTTGGAGATGGAGGCGAGGCGTGTGACGCGCGTCGCCGGACTTACAGGCTCATCCTCCGCTGGAAGCCGCCCTCCCGTTCAGGCTCACATGCCGTTGGACAACACTACCGGTTGACATCCTGGCCGACTTCGCTATCTTCGAAAGCTGTCCCAGCTACGCTGCGCTCCGTGGTGTCCCCGAAGGGGATCCTCGCGGGTGGTGGCGGGCGTGGGGCAACCAGCTTCTTGAAAACCAGGGTAGAAGGAAGGAAGTGCCTTAGGTCGCTCCAGCCACGCCGGTGGCGGGTGCCCCCCTGCGGGGTGGTTCGTCGGCGGTAGGTGGGAGCGTACGTGTTGGAAGGCGAAAACGGTGGTGGGCTAGCCCGCAGATTTGGCTGGGCGTGAGCGGATCGATGGAACGTCCGTTGGCGTTCAGCCCAGGAAGAGGGCTGGTCAAGCGACAAAGTGCATACGGTGGATGCCTTGGCACAGACCGGCGATGAAGGACGTGGCAAGCTGCGAAAAGCCTCGGGGAGTTGCAAGCAAGCTCAGATCCGGGGGTGTCCGAATGGGGAAACCCGGCGGGAGCAATCCCGTCACCCTTAACAGGGAGCCAACCCAGGGAACTGAAACATCTAAGTACCTGGAGGAAAAGAAATCAATCGAGATTCCCAGAGTAGCGGCGAGCGAAAAGGGAATAGCCCAAACCCGGGTGGGGAGACTCAACCGGGGGTTGTGGGGCCGCACAGGAAGTGAACCGAAGCATAGCGGAACGGTACTGGAACGTACGACCGTAGAGGGTGAGAGTCCCGTACGCGAAATGCGAGTAGGTGATCTGGTGTGGACCCCGAGTAGGCCGGGACACGTGGAACCCTGGCTGAATCCGGGAGGACCATCTTCCAAGGCTAAATACGAGTCTGTGACCGATAGCGGATAGTACCGTGAGGGAAAGGTGAAAAGAACGCCTGACGGCGAGTGAAATAGATCCTGAAACCGTGTGCATACAAGCGGTCGGAGCCCGACCCGGATCTTCGGATTACCGGGGGTGGGTGACGGCGTGCCTTTTGCATTATGATCCGGCGAGTTACTCCTCATGCGCGAGGTTAAGGGCTTATGGTCCGGAGCCGAAGCGAAAGCGAGTCTGAATAGGGCGATGAGTGCATGGGGGTAGACCCGAAACCGACGCGATCTATCCATGGCCAGGGTGAAGCTGGGGTAACACCTGGTGGAGGCCCGAACCGTTGTGGGTTGAAAACTGCTCGGATGAGCTGTGGATAGGGGTGAAAGGCCAATCAAGCTCGGAGATAGCTGGTTCTCCCCGAAATATATTTAGGTATAGCCTCAGGGGATTATCTCGAGGAGGTAGAGCACTGGATGGGCTAGGGGCCTCACCAGGTTACCGAACCCAACCAAACTCCGAATGCCTCAGAGACGTATCCTGGGAGTCAGTGGGCGGGCGATAATGTCCGTCCGCGAGAGGGAAAGAGCCCAGACCGTCAGCTAAGGCCCCCAAATCTGTGCTAAGTGAGAAAGGATGTGGATGTGCAGAGACAACTAGGAGGTTGGCTTAGAAGCAGCCATTCCTTTAAAGAGTGCGTAATAGCTCACTAGTCAAGTGGATCCGCGCCGATAATGGTCGGGACTCAAGCACAGTGCCGAAGCTACGGATGACGCAAGTCATGGTAGGGGAGCATTCCCTGGTCAGTGAAGCGGACTCGGAAGAGCATCCGTGGAGAGCAGGGAAGAGAGTATGCCGGAATGAGTACGCGATAAACAGGGTGAGAATCCCTGTCACCGAAAGCCTAAGGGTTCCGGAGCCAGGCTTATCCGCTCCGGGTTAGTCGGTCCCTAAGCCGAGGCCGAAGGGCGTAGGCGATGGGAAACAGGTCAATATTCCTGTACCGTTCAAGTAGCGTTTGACCATGAGGGGGGACGCGGAAGTGACAGGACCGTCGGGTGGTGGAATATCCGATGTAAGGTGGTAGGCGATGAGGGGGGAGAAAAGACTCCTTTAGCCGAGCGCCGATGCCGAAGGGAAATTGCTCCCTACAAAGGGTCCGTAACCATGCCGCCGAGAAAAGCCTCGCATGGGAGGTGCTTGGACGACCGTACCGCAAACGGACACACGTAGGCGAGGCGAGTAGCCTAAGGTGCTCGAGTGATCCGCGGAGAAGGAACTCGGCAAAATGTCCCCGTAACTTCGGGAGAAGGGGAGCCTGTGGTAGGTGAACCACGACGCGTGGGGAGCCGAAGCAGGCCGCAGAGAATCGGCCCAAGCGACTGTTTATTAAAAACACAGGTGTCTGCAAAGTCGGTTAAGACGACGTATAGGCACTGACGCCTGCCCGGTGCCGGAAGGTAAAAGGAAGGGGTTAGAGGCAACTCGAAGCTCTGAACTGAAGCCCCGGTAAACGGCGGCCGTAACTATAACGGTCCTAAGGTAGCGAAATTCCTTGTCGGGTAAGTTCCGACCTGCACGAATGGCGTAACGACTTGGGCGCTGTCTCCTCCGCGAGCTCGGCGAAATTGGAGTATCGGTGAGGATACCGATTACCCGCGACAGGACAAAAAGACCCCGTGCACCTTTACTACAACCTGCTATTGGGTCTTGGCATTGCATGTGTAGGATAGGTGGGAGGCTGTGAACCATCTTCGCCAGGAGATGGGGAGCCGTTGGTGAAATACCACCCTTACACTGTCGAGGCTCTAACCCAGGGGAGTGAATCCTCCTCGGGGACAGTTGCAGGCGGGTAGTTTGACTGGGGCGGTCGCCTCCTAAAAGGTAACGGAGGCGCGCAAAGGTTCCCTCAGCGCGGTCGGCAATCGCGCGAAGAGTGTAAAGGCATAAGGGAGCTTGACTGCGAGACCGACGGGTCGAGCAGGTACGAAAGTAGGCCTTAGTGATCCGGCGGTTCCGAATGGAAGGGCCGTCGCTCAACGGATAAAAGGTACGCCGGGGATAACAGGCTTATCGCCCCCGAGAGTTCACATCGACGGGGCGGTTTGGCACCTCGATGTCGGCTTATCGCATCCTGGGGCTGAAGAAGGTCCCAAGGGTCGGGCTGTTCGCCCGTTAAAGCGGTACATGAGCTGGGTTTAGAACGTCGTGAGACAGTTCGGTCTGTATCCGTCGTGGGCGTTGGAGTATTGAGGGGAGCTGCTCCTAGTACGAGAGGACCGGAGTGGACTGACCACTCGTGTACCGGTTGTTCCGCCAGGGGCATTGCCGGGTAGCGACGTCGGGAAGGGATAACCGCTGAAAGCATCTAAGTGGGAAGCCCCCCCCAAGATGAGTACTCCCAGACCATTGGTCTCAGAAGGGCCGTGCGAGACTAGCACGTTGATAGGCGGCAAGTGGAAGCGTGGTGACACGTGCAGCTGAGCCGTACTAATGGCCCGAGAGGCTTGACCAGCATCCTTTTCTGCTATTTCCAGCACGCTAAGGCGCTTTCTTCCTTCACTCTGTATTTTTTGGCTGGTGGCCAGAGCGCAGGGGTCACACCCGATCCCATCCCGAACTCGGAAGTTAAGCCCTGCCGCGCGGATGGTACTGCCGGGGCAACCTGGTGGGAGAGTACGTCGCTGCCAGCCGTCATGAGAACGCCCCGCCCGGTTTCGACCGGGCGGGGCGTTCGCTATGGGCCCCTACGCCGGGGCTTCGGACGCCGCCCGGAGCACCTCCTCAGCCGCACGGGCCGGGTCCGGGTGCGCCATCACGGCGCTGACCACGGCACAGCCGACAGCGCCTGTCCCGAAGGCGTGTCGGGCGCGCTGGGCCGTGATACCGCCGATGCCCACGACCGGGGCGCCCGCGCCGCGCACGACGGCGGCCAGTCCATCGAGGCCGATTGTCGTCCCTGCATCCGGCTTGGTGCGGGTCGGAAAGACGGTGCCGCACCCGATGTAGTTCGCTCCATCGGCCACGGCCGCGCGGGCAACAGCCACGTCATCGGCAGAGTAGCCGATGAGGAAGTCCGGTGGCGTGATGCGGCGGGCTGCGGCGACCGGGAGATCACCGGGCCCGAGGTGGACGCCATCCGCGCCGACTGCAAGAGCCAGGTCGACGTTGTCGTTGACGAAGAAGAGGCTGCCCGCGGCCTCGGTGTCAGCACGCAAGCGACGGGCGAGGCGGAGCGTCTCTCGTGGCGGCAGGGACTTTTCCCGTAGTTGCACCGCCGGCGCACCGGCCCGCAGGGCAGCGCCGACGATGTCCGCGACGTTCCGCGATCCGGCGAGTGCTCTGTCGGTGATCACGATCAGCCGGAGACGCCGGGCAAGGTCATTCGGGGCCGGCGGGCCGGAAGTCATGGGTGCGTGCCCGACGGCTGCGGACTATCCGCCTTCCGAGTTCCGGCGAGCCAGTTGGCGAGCCGCGTTATGCTCGCGGAGAGAGCGGGAAAAGATATGTTCACTGTTCGGCAGGGCGACGAAGTAGAGGTAGTCGGTAACGGCGGGATCAAGGGCTGCGTCGAGTGCCTGGGCGCCTGGAGCGCAAATTGGGCCGGGGGGCAGTCCTGGTTGAGTGTATGTGTTGTAGGGATGGTCGGCCACAGAGTCGATGGCTGCGTAGAGGAGGCGGGACCTGTGGCCGCCCAGGGCGTAGAGAACCGTGGGGTCCGCCTGCAGGAGCATGCCGCGTCGTAGCCGATTGTGATAGACGCTCGATATCGTGCGCATCTCCGAGTTCTTCGCGGCTTCCGCCTGAATGATGGAGGCGAGGGTGACGACTTCCCGTTCCGACAGCCCGGTCTCGGCGAGTTGTTGGCGGCGCTCGGGTGTCCAGTAGCCATGGTAGCGCTGGATCATGGCCGATACGACCCGCTCCAGGCCGACTCCTTGCGCAAACCGGTAGGTGTCGGGGAACAGGTATCCCTCGAGTCCCGGACCGGGCACGCCCCAGTCCGAATGCAGACTGTCGCCGCGCAGCGCATCCGCAACGCTGGTTGAATCGGACCCCGCGGCCACGGCGATCCTGACGGCCATCCGCTTTATTGTGAGACCCTCGGGGACCGTGACGGAAAGAGTCTGGACCCGGCCCTCAGCGAGTGCGGTGTGGATGTCCGAGAACCGCGCCCCTCGGGGGAGCCGGTAGGTGCCCGCCCTGACCTCACGGTCCAGCCCCCGCAGGCGGGCGTAGAAGCTGAAGAGATCGGGTCGCGAGATTACCTCGGCACGGTGGAGCGTGTTGACGATCTCGCGAAAGGGCGTTCCGCGGGGAATGTCAACGACCACCTCGGCCTCGGGCTGCGTGGGAACCCCTCCGAGAAAGCTGGCGGCAACGACAGCCGCCGCCAGAAGACCGGCGCCACCGCCCAGAATCTGGCTACGTTTCGTCGTCCATGCACGCTGACGCGTCCACGGCACAAGCGTCGAGCCAGTCCTGGAGGATGATTGCCGCTGCTCCTGCATCGATCCTTCCTTTGTCTTCCTTCTTCTTCCGCCTCAACCCGATGGATCGAATCCTGCTTTCGGCCTCGACCGAAGAGTAGCTCTCATCGACGAAGTGGACACGAAGCCCGCTTCGTTCTTCCAGCCGGCGGCCGAAGGCCCGAACCTCCACTGTCCATGAATCTTCGCAACCGTCGAGGTCCAGCGGAAGTCCCACGACCATTCGCAGCACCCGATGACGTCGTGCCAGATCCAGGATCCGGGAGACGGGTGGCCGTTTGCCGGGACGCCTTTTCAGAGTGACCAGGGGGGTCGCGAGGGTGCCCGAGGCGTCGCTGAGAGCGATTCCTATGCGGCGCTGGCCGTAGTCGATCCCCAGAACGCGACCTGGAGATGGAGGGGACGCAGGTTGTGTCGGGGAGGGTGGAGTGGCTGAGGTCATGCTCACTTCGCTGGCCGTCTCGTTTCTCCGGGGGCGCCGTTGGCCACCGCGGGGCTGTCGGTCGTATTCGGCACGACCGGGATCCCGCCGCGAATCCGCGGCGAACGTGTCCCAATGTGCCGATCCAATCCCGGTTCGGCCAGCGGCCCCTCCGACCGGTCCGGGTGGCGCCGAAGGCATCCTGGTGGCCGGCGTCCTGGAGCCGGCCGCCGATCTTCGATAGCTTCCCACCGCACATGCCATCTTCGCCTCGTCCTCCATCCTCGGAGACCACCCAACCATGCAACTCGGTGCTTTTTCCATCAGTCTTGCCGTCAAGGATCTCGCCGTCTCCCGGGACTTCTACGAGAAGCTCGGCTTCTCCGTGACGGGCGGCGACGGCGAAAAATACCTGATGCTGGTCAACGGAACGACCATCATCGGACTCTTCGAGGGGCTGTTCGACACGAACATCCTGACCTTCAACCCTGGTCTTGCTCAGGACATGACGCAGCTCACGGACTTTACGGACGTGCGGGATATCCGGGCCGCGCTGGCTGCGGCAGGGGTCGAGATGTCCAGCGACACGGACCCGGACGGTACCGGTCCGGCCAGCATTGTCGTCGTGGACCCGGACGGAAATCCGGTCCTGGTCGATCAGTTCTTTACCAGGCCCGGGAGCGGGGAGGCGTAGCGGCCCGGTACATTCGCGCCAGGGCCGCTAGCGTGGTCCGGGCCTCCTGCGCCGCCGCTCCTCCTCGGGTTCGTCTTCCGCGTCGCGGTCGTTCCGCGTAAAGATCCGGATGACGCCGGCGGAAGCTTCGGTTCCGTAGAGGCTCTTCGCGGCAGGCCCCTTGATGAACTCGATACGCCCGATGGAAGCGTTGTCCCGCATCAGTGCTGGCAGGGGTCCCCTGACGCGGATGCCGTCCACGTAGATGACCGGGGAGGACCTCTCGACCAGGGAGCGACTCCCGATCCGGAGAGTTCGATCGCCCTGGAGCCCCGCGGAGGGTGGCAGATCCGCCCTGCGCAGCTGGACGATCGGGACCAGGTCGTGCCCGTCCCCCACCGTCGGCGCAGGCAGCGCCGCCGGTATCGGCGGAGCCGAAAAGCTGCAGCACATCGCGGTATACATGATCTCTCGGACCGCGAGGGTGCCCAGAAGCCCGACGGCTCCGGCACAGGCGATCAAGGCAAGGTTGCGTCCGTCTTCTCCTCGGGACTTCACGTCTTCGCTCCTCGTCGGGGGGAGGTGCCCATGAGATTGCTACACGGTGCATGCATCGACGTTCCCGGTCAAATGGATCACCGTATGCCGAGAGCCGCCATGTTTGCCGAATACCTTCCGTCCCCGGCGATGGTGAGCAGTCCGGCTTCAACCAGAACCGTCAGGTCGCGACGGAGTGTCCGGCGCGAAAGCGCCCCGTACCGTCGTGCCACATCCGTGTCGAGAAGGGTCACGTCGTCGATCTCGAGCGATCCCTCCAGCGGGAAAACGAGAATGAGGTCGCGCCGCCGTCTGAACACCGTTCGCTTGTGGTGGTCCTCCTCCACGAAGCGTTCCAGCACGAATCCACGCCACGCGACCTCCTGGTGGGCGCGCGAGACCGCGTCGAAGATGCCCTGAAGCCCATCGCGAAGTCCCTCCACTCCGTACGCGATGAACGACGTCAGGGAACGGTCCCGAGCGGCGAGATCGAGTTGCCGGAAGTACTCGCGGCGGGTGTCGTTGTAAAACTCCGTGAGGATGTGCGATGCCAACGAGGGGTTCCCGGCGGTGGCGAGGACGTAGGACTCCAGGAGTCTGGCGGTGCGGCCGTTGCCGTCAACGAACGGACGGATCCATAGCACGTACACATGCGTGACAAGGGCTCGGGTCACCGCACGGCCGAAGTTGCCGCCACCTTCCGCGACCCTGAATTCCCGGTTCAGCCACCCGAAGACGCCGTCGACGAGGCGGGGGACGTCGTCGGCACGAGGGGCAGAGTACTTCCCGCCTGCCCCTTCTGTTCGGAACCGGCCCGGCACCGCGTCGAGGTGGTCGTCTCCCCGCTCACCGATCATCCCGTGCACCCGGAGCAGGAGTTGGGTGGTCACCGGTTCGGCGCGGCCTCCACCAACCTCGTCGAGCAGGGTGGTGGTGGCGTTGACGACGTTCATCACTCCGGTCGCCCGGTGGCTCCTTTCGGGGGGCAGTCGGCGCCCGGCCATGAGCTGCCCGACCTCGGCCGCGTCGAGCGGACCACCCTCGATGGCGGCGGTCGCGGTCGCGCCCTTCGCCAGGGACGTGTCAAGCAGACGGCGTTGGAGTTCGGGACGGATGGGCGTCGCTCGGATCGCGGAGACGAGTGCGTCGCACTGGCCGAGCTGGTAGCGCGTTTTCGGCGAGATTCCCCAGTGACGCCGGTACCGCGGCTGCGATTCCACCTCGTCCGGTCCCCCCTTTTGGCCCGCGTGACAGATTTGGTGACAGATTCAAGGTATTATCTGTCCATAATTCTGTCACGGCTCCGTCCGGGCCAGCGCGGACAGCGACGCGCCGCCCCCTTCTAATGCAACGCGTCAGGCGTCAGATTAGCGGGTAGCCATCCCGTTTCCCGAACCGGAGCCCATCGAGAGTGTCCGAATACCAATACGCAACCGTCCCGTCCGACGGTGAGAGGATCGCCGGTGACACTGCCAACCCCGTGGTCCCTGATCGTCCGATTGTTCCCTTCATAGAAGGGGACGGAATCGGCCCCGACATCTGGGCGGCAACCCGCCACGTGGTGGACGCGGCGGTGGAAAAGGCCTACGGCGGGGCTCGTGCGGTCGCGTGGATGGAGGTATTTGCCGGAGAGAAGGCCAACGACCGGGCGGGCGAGTGGTTGCCCGGGGAGACCCTCGACGCGCTGACAGAGTTCAAGGTTGCGATCAAGGGCCCTCTGACGACCCCGGTGGGTGGGGGAATTCGCTCGCTCAACGTGACGATCCGGCAGGTCCTGGACCTGTACTCGTGCATTCGTCCCGTCCGGTGGGTCCCCGGCGTTCCTTCTCCCGTGCGGGAGCCGGAAAAGGTGGACATGGTCGTCTTCCGCGAGAACACGGAGGACGTCTACGCGGGGATCGAATGGGCGTCGGGCACGGGGGAGGCGGAAGCGGTCCGGGATTTCCTTCAGGAACGGATGGGCGCGACGATCCGTGAGGCGAGCGGCATCGGAATCAAGCCGGTCAGCCCCTTCGGTACCAAGCGGCACGTCGCGGCGGCGATACGGTACGCGCTCGGCAGAAGGCGCGACTCGGTCACGCTGATGCACAAGGGCAACATCATGAAGTACACGGAGGGTGCATTCCGGGACTGGGGGTACGAGGTCGCGCGCGAGCTGTTCCCCGAAGACACCATCGCCGAGGAGCGACTGTGGGAGGGCGAGGAAGCGGCGGGGCGGGTGGTCATCAAGGATCGCATCGCCGACTCGATGTTCCAGCAGGTGCTGCTCCGTCCCGAAGAGTACTCGGTCGTCGCAACGCCCAACCTCAACGGGGACTACCTCTCCGACGCGTGCGCGGCGCAGGTGGGCGGGCTCGGAATGGCGCCCGGAGCGAACGTGGGTGACTCGGTCGCACTCTTCGAAGCGACCCACGGGACCGCGCCCAAGTACGCGGGACTGAACCGGGTGAACCCCGGGTCCCTGATCCTCTCGGCGGTCATGATGCTCGAGCACCTGGGCTGGGACGACGCGGCACGCGCGGTCGATCGGGGGCTGGAGGGGGCGGTAGGCGCCCGCATGGTGACCTACGACCTGGAAAGGCAAATGGACGACGCCACCCGGGTGTCGACGTCGCGCTTCGGCGAGACCATAGTCGCCCACATGTAGCCTCCACCCCGAGGAACGCCAGCACATGCGCCTTGAAGTACACTCGACGTCTCCCGAGACGGTTGACACCCCGTTGATGGTGGTGCCGGTGACCTCGGACCGGACCCTTGAGCGGGTCGGTGAGCTCTCCAGGCTGGACAGGGTGATCGGGGGCGTCGCGAGCCGAGCCGCCTCCGCGGGGGACTTCCGCGGTCGCGGGACCGACCGGGTGCTTGGCTACCGCGTCGGCGCCGAAGGGCCGGCGCGCGTTCTCTTTCTGGGCGTCGGGAGTTCGGAGTCGCTGACGCCGGAGAAGGTTCGCGGGGCCGCCGGGGAGGCAGTGCGTGCCGCCGAGGGCCACAGGGTGTCGTCGCTGTCGTTTTGTCTCGGCCACCTCGGTGCCGGGGCCGGGTCGGGACTGGCGCAGGCAGCGGCGGAGGGTCTGGTCCTGGGGGCGTGGCGCTTTGACGAGTTGAAGGAGCTGGCCGGGCCGGAACCCGAGGGGGCTGGCGGCGAGAAGTCGGCTCCCCGGGTCGAATCGGCATCCTTGATCGGGAGCTCGTCCCCGGAGTGGAGAGAGGCGGTCCGGGTCGGGCACGCCTTCGCCGGGGGCGAAAACCTGGCCCGCACGCTCCAGGCCAGGCCGGGCAACGTCGCGACCCCTTCCCATTTGGCGGCCGAGGCCGTTCGGATCGCGAAGGAGGTCGGGCTCGGCTCCGAGGTGCTGGGCCCGGCCGAGATGGAGGCCGAGGGGATGGGCGCCCTCCTGTCGGTTGCGCGGGGGTCCGACCAGGAGCCGCGGCTGATCGTACTGCGACACCGCGGGGGGAGGCCGGGCGAGGCGCCCCTGGTGCTGGTGGGGAAGGGCCTCACCTTCGACGCCGGAGGGATTTCGCTCAAGCCGGCGAAGGGCATGGAGGACATGAAGTACGACATGTCGGGTGGGGCGGCCGTCCTGGGCGCGATGAGGGCCATCGGGCAGCTGGGCCTTTCCGCGAACGTCACGGGGGTCGTCCCCAGCTCGGAAAACCTGCTCAACGGATCAGCGACGAAGCCGGGCGACGTGGTGCGGAGCCGGGCGGGGAAGACGATCGAAGTGATCAACACCGATGCGGAGGGCAGGCTGATCCTGGCCGACGCGCTCCACTACGCGGCCGGGTGGAATCCGGCCGCCATCGTGGATTGCGCAACGCTGACGGGAGCCTGTGTCATTGCCCTCGGGCACCACCGTTCCGCAGTGCTGGGGAGCGACGATGCGCTCGTGGAAGAGTTGCGCGGCGCCGGTGACGCGGCGGGCGAACCGTGCTGGCCTCTACCCCTCGACGCCGAGTACCGAAGGCAACTGGACAGCGACTTCGCCGATCTCAAGAACGTCGGTGGCCGTGCCGGGGGCACGATCACCGCCGCCTGTTTTCTGTCCGAATTTGTCGGAAGCGCACCGTGGGCACACCTGGACATCGCCGGAACCGCGTACGGCAAGACGAAGAAGCCCTACCTGAGGAACGGGCCGGCCGGCAATCCCTGCCGGCTTCTGCTCGAATGGGTACGGGCGAGGGTGGCTGCCTGAGCGGCCGGGTGGGGAGGGGAGGCGGTCGGACGTTGGGCAAGAGCCGGGCATGGTCCATCCACCGTGTTTCCGTGACGGCGTTCACCGCCAGTGTCGTTGCCGTCTCGCTCTTGCCCCTTTCCTCCATGGGTCAGGAACCTCCCGATTCCCTGCAGGTCCCCCCGGATTCGCTGCTGGCCGATTCGCTGCCGGCTCTGGACAGCCTCGCCGCGGACTCCCTCGCTCAGGACACCCTGGTCGCCGATACTCTGCAGGTGGACAGCCTTCCGCCGCCACCCGTCCTCCCCACCCTGCCGAATCCGGTGCCTGCGGGAACCGTCTCGGGGATCTGGGAGTGGGACCGCAGCGAACTCCTCGGGGTCCGCGGCCAGACGCTATGGGAACTCCTGGCCGACATCCCGGGACTTCTTGCCGTGCGGAGCGGGGACTTCGGTTCCGCGGCCACCGTGTTTCCGGTCGGGTATTCGGGGGGGGGACTGCGACTGTACTACGACGGGGTCGAACACCTTCCCCTCGAGGGTTCGATCCCGGATCTGTCCCGGGTCCCCCTGTCAGGGTTGGAGCGTGTCCGTGTGGTCGAGCGTCCCAACGGAGTCGAGGTGCACCTCTACCGTCTGGTTCACACCGATGTGCGTCCCCTTTCGGTGGTGGAAGCCGGGACGGGTGATCTCGACACGAACCTCCTGCGCGCGACTTTCTCGATGCCGCGCGTATTCGGCGGAAAGGGAGCGCTGGCAATCGAGAGGCTGGATACCCAGGGGCGGGATGCGCCGGGCGCGCTGACGGGAGGCTGGTTCCGGTACAGCCTGCATAAGGGGGACACAGGCGGCGTGCGCTTCGAGATCCGGCGCATGGGTTCCGAACGGACCGTATTCACTCCATCGCCGCCCTCGGTCAGCAGGTCGGATTGGACCGTACAGGGAAACTGGACGCCTTCGCAGGGTCTGCTCGCGGAAGCATGGGCCACGGGAGCTTCCGTAGGGTCCGGTGACAGCCTGCAGGTCTTCACTTTCTCTCCGGACCCTCGCAAGCAATACGGCACCCGGTTCTCGTTTGCCCGAGGCGTTCTGTGGGGCCGGACCACCACACGCTTCAATTCCGGCGACGGGGTCGCCGACCGGGAGCTTTCCGGGGAATTGTCGATGGTGTCGTCGAGGTGGGGTGGAGTCAGCGGCCGGGTCTGGAGTGAATCGTGGGACGATCGGGGCGGATCGGGATACGACGTGAGGGCGTGGTTGTCGCCCGTTTCCCTCCTGTCCGTCTTCGTGGAGCGGGGCGACGGCAGCAGGTCCGTACCCTTTCTCAATCCACTGCAGGAGATGCCCGACAGCACGATGGATCCCATGGCGAATCCTGATCCCATGACGGACCCGGACTCCGCGGATGCAATGCCGGCCCCGCAGAGTCGTTTCACCCACAGGACCGGCACCCGGTATGGAGCCCGCTTGCGTTGGCGGCAGGTGGAGTTCACGGGTGCACGGGTGTCGGTGGAGGCGGACTCGGTGTGGCCAACCCAACTCCTCTTCGACCGCGGTGGCCTGGTTCTGCCCCAGCCGCGGCGGTTGGGGTGGGAGGTCACGGGCCGTGTTCCGGTGTGGCCCGCCGGACTCTTTCTGGTCGCACATCTCCAGCAGTGGGAGCAACAGGACTCCGTTTCGCTCTATTTCCCCGATCACACCTACCGGGGGAGCCTTTCCTTTCATCGGGTATTCCGGGAAAGCGGCAGCGCCGAAGTCTGGGTCGACCTGGGCGCTCAGGGACGCTCAGCCATGAACGTGCCACTTGCCATGGAGGCTGAGCCGGATCCGATGGAGGAGACCGAGGAGGATGAGGAGGAGGTCCGCCTGGTGCCCACCCCGGTTCCGTTTTATCAGAATTGGTATTTCCGCTTGCAGATCCGTGTCCTGTCGCTGAACATCTTCGCCACGGTGGAGAACCTGTCGGTGAGATCGAACAACCAGGACGTGCCGGGGATACTGCTTCCCCGAACTCGAAGCATGTACGGGGTCAGGTGGACATTCTGGAACTGAGATGCCGACGAACCGCCCTGCGCGGCGCGCCAGGGTGTAGCGGAATGATACGCGGTTTGACGGGAAAGGGTGAGATGCGATGATCCGCAGCATGACGGGGTATGGCGCGGCTGAGGAGGAACTTCCGGACGGCCGCGTTCTGCGCGCGGAGATCCGGACGGTCAACCACCGCCACCTCAACGTCAACGTGCGCCTTCCAAGGGGGTGGGAGAACCTTGAAAGCAAGGTCACGGAGCGGGTGCGGACGGTCCTTTCGAGGGGCAGTGTGTCGCTTTCGATGGCTTGTGAGCGACCCGACCACGAGGACACCGGAGCACCCGGGCTGGACATGGACCGTGTCCGCCGCCTCGTGTCGTTGCTGAGACTGGCCGGGGAGGAACTCGATTTCGACGGGAAGCTGGACGTCAACACGGTAGCGGGGTTGCCGGGCGTGTGGCGTACCGATGCACTTCCTGCGCCGCCGCCCCCGGACGAAGCCGGGCTGTTGAGCTGCGCCGAGGCCGCGCTCGGCGGGGTCGTGGCGATGAGGGAGGCGGAGGGGCGTCGGCTCGAAGAGGAGTTGCGCAGGAGCGTGGGCCGGATCAAGGCGGAGGTCGACGTCATCGAGGCACGGGCCCCGGAGCGGCTCATCCGGGAGAGGGACCGGCTTCGCGAACGGGTCGCGCTCCTGTCCGATGCGGTTGAAGTGGACGAGGATCGGCTCGCCCGGGAGATCGCATACCTGGCCGAGAAGTGGGACATCGCGGAGGAGATTGTGCGGCTGCGCTCGCACGTCACGTTTTTCCTCGAACAGCTGGGAGATGCGGGAGGAGGCCCCGTGACCGCCGAGCGAGCGAAACGGGGGTCGGGTGCCGAGGATCCGGACAGTGCGGTGGTGGGGCGACAGGCGGGAAAACGTCTGGGGTTCGTGGTCCAGGAGATGAATCGGGAGGCGAACACGCTGGGGGCCAAAGCCAACGACGCGGCAATATCGGCGTCGGCCGTGGCCATCAAGGAAGAGCTGGAGCGGATCCGGGAGCAGCTGGAGAACGTCGAGTGAGCACGCCGCCCAGGCCGGTCGTGCTGGTCGGACCCTCCGGGGCCGGCAAGACCACGCTTGCGGGGAGGTTGGTGCGGGAATACCCCGGACACTTCGCGTTCTCAGTGTCCGCGACCACGCGGGGACCGCGACCGGGCGAGCGATCGGGAACCGACTACCACTTCGTCTCCCGGCGTGATTTCGAGGAGATGATCGATGCCGGTGAGTTGGCGGAGTGGGCTGAAGTTCACGGCGAGTACTACGGGACGCCACTGAAGAATCTGCGGGTTGGCTCCGGGGACGAAGCCGCTCCGGTGCTCGACATCGATGTCCAGGGCGCAAGGCAGATCATCAAGCACGGTATCGGTGCCTTGGTTATCTTCATCCTGCCCCCGGGCTCGGCCGAGTGGATCGGTCGTCTGGTCGGAAGGGGCACGGAGTCGCGTGGAGAGATCGCACGCCGTCTTCGCACGGCGCTCGAGGAGCTTCAAGCGGCTTCATCATTCGAACAGTTTGTCGTGAACGCCGTTCTGGATCAGGCTGTCCGGCAGGTCCATGCGCTGGCGAGCGGGGATACGGTCACCCGCATCGGGTTTTCGGAAGTTAGAGCCCTGTCCCGCGCACTGGATGCCGGTGCCCGGTTGGAGATCGGGCGTCTGACAGGGGCGCCTGCAGCCTCAGCGGCTCACAAGGAGGAAACATGAGGGTCTTTACCCCGGGCGAGATCGCCGAGCACAACCACAGCAAATACCAGGGTGTCCTGGTTGCCGCCAAGTACGCGCGGGAGCTGAACCTGCTTCCGCGGGAACTTCTTCCGCTGGGGGACCAGAAGAAGCTCTCGACCCGTGCGCTCGAGGCGATCACCTCGGGCCAGGTCGACTACCGTCTCGTGAGACGCAGGCGGCCGGAGACGGAATAGCCCGCCGTGTCGCCCAGTGACCCCTGGAAGGGGAAGCGTGTCGTACTGGGTGTTTGCGGAGGCATCGCCGCCTACAAGGCCGTACAGATTGCCCGTGACCTGACCCTTCTCGGCGCTACCGTCGATGTGGTTCTCAGCGAGGCGGCCCGGCAGTTCGTCGCGCCTCTTTCCTTCGAGGGTGTGACGGGCCGCGGCCCGCTGATCGATCTGTTCGCAGTGGGTGGGGCCGCGCTGCACGTGACGCTCGGCCGTGACGCCGACTGCGTGTGCGTCGCTCCTGCTACCGCCGACTTGATCGCGCGCGCGGCGTCGGGTCGGGCGAGTGACCTGCTCACCACTGTACTGGTGGCCAGCGATGCGCCCGTCGTGGTGGCCCCTGCCATGAACAAGCGCATGTTCGCGCACTCGCGTACCGAAGCGAACCTGGCCCGCTTGACCGACGACCTGGGATATCGCCGTGTGGGCCCCGCTTCGGGACGACTTGCGGCGGGGGAGGGGCGGGGGGCCGGGCCGGATGGCGGAGCCGGGTGCGATCGTCGATGCGGTGGGGAGGGCGCTGGGCGGCGGCGGGGCCCTCGACGGCGCAAGGGTGGTCGTGACGGCCGGACCCACTCGCGAGGCGGTGGACGCGGTCCGTTTCGTCGGGAATCGCTCATCGGGGAAAATGGGGTACGCGCTGGCGCGCACGTCGTGGCTGCGCGGCGCCGAGGTCACGTTGATCACCGGTCCGGCGGCGGTCGCGGCGCCATACGGCGTGAAGGTGCGGGGGGTGGAGACCGCCCTGGAGATGCGTGACGCGGTGCTGGCAGAAGTCGGGGAGGCCGACGTGGCGATTCACGCGGCGGCGGTGGCGGACTATCGCCCGGTCTCTCCGAGCGCGGACAAGATCAAGCGGGGGGTCGCCGAGGAGGAGTTGATCGTGAGAATGGTCGCGAATCCGGACATCGCCACCGAATCGGCCCGCCTCATGAAGGCCGGCAGCGTGTCAGCGGGGTTCGCGCTGGAGACGGCGGATCTGGTCGAGCGGGCGGGGGAGAAGCTCGCGGCGAAGGGATTCGATCTCATCGTGGCCAACCGTGCCGGGGAAGCCGACGCCGGGTTCGACACCGATACCAACCGCGTGACCATTCTCGGCCGTGACATGCCGCCGCGCCAACTTCCGCTTATGAGCAAGTTCGCCGTCGCCGGTTCAATCATGGACCTGATCGAGGACCGGTTGCGGCAGGGGGGGCGGGGGTGAGTGGACGTGCCGGCCGGCTGGCGGCGTACCTGGAGCAACGGAGGAGAATGGGCGAGCCGGGATTCGTTCCCGAGGGTCTCGAACCGGGGGAGCTGATCACGCTGCTGTCCGCATCCGCTGAGAGACCTGCCGGGGCTCCGGCGGCCTCGTCGCGCACCGTTCCGGCTGGCCGCCGCGGCATCACCATCGGCAACGCCGACTACGAGGCGTTGCGGGAGACCGCGCTGGGCTGCACCCGCTGTCGCCTGTCCGACGGGAGGAAGACAGTCGTCTTCTCCGACGGCAATCCGTCCGCGCGCCTCATGGTGATCGGTGAAGCGCCGGGCGCTCACGAGGACGAAACCGGCCTCCCGTTCGTGGGACAGGCCGGCAAGCTTCTGGATCTCATGCTGGCGTCCGTCGACCTTTCCAGAACGGACTCGGTGTACATCTGCAACGTGCTCAAGTGCCGCCCGCCGGGGAACCGGAATCCGCTGCCTGACGAGATCGAATCCTGCACCCCCCTCCTCAAGCGACAAATCGAACTGGTCTCGCCCGAAGTCATCATGGCCGTGGGTTCGTTCGCCGCCCAGTGGCTGACCGAGTCGACAAAAGCACTGGGCCGACTTCGTGGCACGGTATATGGTTACCACGGGGTGCCCCTGGTGGTCACCTATCACCCGGCTGCGCTCCTCAGGAACCCCGGCTGGAGTCGGCCGGTATGGGACGACCTTCAACTTCTCCGCCGGGTAATGGACGGCAAGTGACGGGCGCAATACCATGAAGCGGTTGTGTTGTGCGCAGTCCGGTCCCCGCTCCCGCTGGCCGACCGGCATCGGCTTCGGGCGAGGAACAAGGACGTGAGCGAGCCCAGTCCCATCCAGGCGGTGACGGAACCGGCAGGATACGACCGTCAACCCCCGTTTTCCCCCGAGGCGGAAGCGTCCGTGCTGGGGGGGATGCTCATCGACGGGGATGCGGTGGCACGCGTGGTGGAGTTCGTGGACGACTCCATGTTCTTCCGCGAGGCGCACCGTCGACTCTTCCGCGCGATGATCCGTCTCTTCGAACGTGGCAGCGTGCTGGACGTGATCACCGTCTCGGAGGAACTGAAGAAGGCGGGCGAGCTGGAGAACGCGGGGGGACTCGAGTACCTGGCATCCCTTCTAGACGCCGTGCCGACGGCTGCCAACATCGAGTACCACGGCCGTATCGTCCATGACAAGGCGCTCCTGCGGCGGCTCATCGATGCGGCCCAGTCGATCGTTCGCGATGTGCACGAGCCGGGTGAACGCGCGGTCGACGAGGTCCTTGATCACGCCGAGCAGCTCGTTTTCCGTGTCTCGGATTCTCGCGACCGCCAGGGATTCGTATGGATCAAGGAGGTGCTGTGGCCCACCTTCGAGCACATCGAAAACCTCCAGGAGACTCCCGGAGGCGTATCGGGACTGGCGACGGGGTTCGTCGAGCTCGACCGGATGACCACCGGGCTTCAGGCGGGCGACCTGGCCATCGTTGCGGGACGTCCGTCGATGGGGAAGACCTCGTGGGTGCTCAACGTGGCCCAGACCGCCGCGATCGAGAACGGGGTCCCCGTGGCGATCTTCAGCCTCGAGATGTCGAAGGAACAGCTGGTCCAGCGCTTCCTGTGCGCGGAAGGCCGCGTCGACGCGCAGCGGCTGCGGCGCGGAAGGTTGGAGCCGGACGAGTACCAGCGCCTGGCTCGGGCAGCCGGCCACCTGAACACGGCGCCGATCTGGATCGACGACTCGGCGACGGCGAATGTCCTGGAGATGAAGGCCAAGGCCAGGCGGCTCAAGTCGGAAGCGAATCTGGGGCTGGTCGTGGTCGACTACATCCAGCTCATGTCGGGGACTGCGCGCACCGATAGCCGCGTTCACGAGGTGTCGGAGATATCGAGAGGCTTGAAGGCGCTGGCACGGGAACTGGAAGTGCCTGTCATCGCCCTCAGCCAGCTCAGTCGCGCACCGGAGCAGCGCACGGACCGGCGACCGCAGCTTTCCGATCTGCGGGACAGCGGTTCCATTGAGCAGGACGCCGACCTGGTGATGTTTCTGTACCGGCCGGAGTACTACCTGGGGCCTACCGACAAGGATGGGAATTCGGTCGAGGGAAAGGCGGAGCTCATCATGGCGAAGCAGCGCAACGGCCCGACGGGCACGGTGGAACTCTACTTCCATAAGTCCTACACCCGATTCGACTCGGTATCGCACTCGGACGAGTCGTCCGAAGCACCGCTGTGAGCCAGGGGGCTCCGGGAAGCCCGGCGTCGTTCACGCCGGCGACGGAGTCGGGGCGCGCGGCGCCCACGGTCGCGGTACTCGTCCCGGCCGCGGGGATCGGTGCCCGCATGGGTGGGGTGAGGAAGCCCTTCATGGAGCTTGGGGGGCGCCCCGTGCTCGATTGGGCCCTCGCACCGTTCCTGGCGCGGCGCGACGTGGTAGAGGTGGTGGTCGCATTGGGCGGGGGGTCAGGCTCGGCGGCACTGAGCCGCCTCGACGAGCGGATAAGGGTGGTGAAGGGTGGGGGTAGCCGCTTCGAGTCGGTGGCCAATGCGCTCGACGGGGTCGAGTCACCCGCTTCCGTGATCGCGGTGCATGATGGTGCTCGCCCCTTTCCGCCGGCCGACGCAATCGAAGCCTGCGTTCGGGTTGCCGCTGCCGGCGAGGGGGCCGTCGCGGGCGTCCGCGCTGTGGACACGGTGAAGCGCACGGGCCCGGGGAATCGGGATGTGGTCGTGGAGACCCCGCCGCGCGAGTCACTGTGGTATGCGCAGACGCCGCAGGTCTTTCCGCGCGAGGTCTTCGCGCGTGCGGTCGCTCACTGTCGGACATCGGGGTTGATTCCCACCGACGACGCCTCGATGGTCGAACCGCTCGGCGTCGAAGTGCACATGATCATGGCTTCCACGAGCAACTTGAAGATCACCTGTCCGGAAGACGTCGTTATTGCTGAAGCGTATCTAACAGAACAACTTGTGTGACATCGTCTAGCAAAACACTTGAATCGGCATGCCGACGCTTGGAGCGCGGCGAGATCATCATCCATCCAACGGAGTCGGTCTACGGCTTCGGGGGCTTTCTGGACGATGTGCCGCTCGCGCGCCTGAGAAGACTCAAACGGCGGAAGAGCAGTGGATTCGTGGTCCTGATACCTTCCGCACGGAGCGCGGCGGCGTTGCTTTCCGAGACGGGGCGCGCACTCGCTGAGGCATTTTGGCCCGGTCCTCTGACGCTGATCGTGGACGACCCCGAGGACCGGTTTCACCCAGGAGCAAAGGCGGCTGACGGCTCGGTGGCACTTCGGGTGCCCGGCCACCCGGTGACCCTGAGCTTGCTGAGGGAGACAGGCCGGGCCATCACGTCGACGTCGGCCAACCAGCCTGGTGTGCCTCCCGCGCTAACTGCCGCGGCGGCGCGCAACGCCGGTCGCGCCCTCGGCATGGAGCTGTTCGGGCTGGATGCGGGCTCCCTCCAGGGGGGTGCGCCGTCCACGCTGGTCCGGTTGGGGAAAGATCGTCCCATCGTGATACGCCAGGGCCCGCTCACTGTACTAGAATTGGAAGTGGTCATGCGCATGCCGGATCCGCATGAATCTGACGGGTGAGGTCGAGGGAGTCCAACAGGGTCGTGCACATCACATTCGTCTGCACCGGTAACACGTGCCGTTCACCGATGGCGGAAGTCATTGCCCGGGCGATGATCGACGAAAACGGGATGACGGGGGTGACAGTGGGGTCTGCGGGGACGGCAGCCTGGCCGGGTGCGCCGGCGAGCGACGGAGCGTGCAGGATCGTCGCTGCGGCCGGCCTGGACCTGGAATCTCACGGGAGCGCCCTGCTGACCGTCGAGGTTTTGGCGTCATCGACGCTGGTGCTCTGCATGGAGAGCCGGCATCTGGCGCGGGCACGGGACATGGAAGCTGCGGAAAGCAGCCGGCCGAAGAGCCATTTGCTTTCCGAGATGGCCGGTGGGAGCGGAGAGGTGGCGGACCCGTTTGGAGGACCGGACCAGGCGTACCTGGGGACGTTTGACGAGCTTCATCAACTGGTGAAGGCGGTTCTCGCCCGTGTCGAAGCGGAAGACGGCGTGCCCCCATGACGCACGGGGAGGCCGCAGAAGGGACGGGGCGGACGATCTACGCCGTGCTCGGGGATCCTGTCGCGCACAGCCTGTCGCCCCTCATCCACAATGAGGCGTTTCGGGCTGCCGGACGCAACGCGGTCTATGTGGCGCGGCGAGTAGACGCCGATGAGTGCGGAGAGGTGGCGCGGAACCTGGCGCTGGCCGGGGGTGGGGGGAATGTCACCCTGCCGCACAAGGAACTGGTGGTGCCCTTCCTGGACCGGCAGACCCCCGCCGTATCCGCGACCGGTGCGTGCAACACCTTCTGGGCCGACGACGGCGAGGTGTGGGGAGACAACACGGATGTCGAGGGCTTCAAGGGCACGTGGCGCGGAGCCTTTGCCGATGTGGAGAGCAGAGTGCAGGATCCGGTCTCGATCCTGGTGCTCGGTGCCGGCGGTGCGGCGCGCGCGGTTCTGTTCGGTCTTCTGGGTTCCGTGGCCGACTCGCGGATTCTGTTGTGGAACCGCACGGCCGCCAATGCGCGGCGTCTGGTCCGGCACTTCGACGATTCCCGTCTGCGCATTGTCCCGGATTGGCGCACCGCCGAGCCAGACGTCGTCGTCAACGCGACGTCGGCGGGGCTGTACGGGTTCGGGATGCCGATCGATCCGGGCGAGCTTGCCAGGTGTCCGCTCGCTCTGATCGACCTGGTGTACACGCCCGAAGACACGCCGCTTTGCCGCTCCGCGAAGGACTTGTCCATCCGTGTGACCGACGGGCGGGACATGCTGGTGCGCCAGGCGCTGGCGTCTCAGGCACGGTGGTTCGGGGAACGCCCCCCGATCGAGGTCATGCGGCGGGCACTCCCATAGGCGGACGGCGCGGGAGGTCCGGGGGCAGGGGCGGCCGGGTTGCGGCTGTGGTCGACTACCTGCTGCCGCCGGCGTGCGCTGGATGCGGTGGATCGGTGGCCGATGAGGTGCGCGACGGAGCCGGACCGGTGTGCCGAAATTGCCGGTTCGGGTTGGCGCGCGTGCCGCAGCCGGCGTGCTGCCGTTGCGGAGCGCCCCTCGGCACCGGCGAAGCTCCGTCGTGTCTCGAATGCCTGGACTGGCCTTCGGAACTGGCCAGCGCGCGGGCCGCTTGCCTGCTGGAGTCGCCGGCGCGTGAACTCGTTCATGCGCTCAAGTACCAGGGTTGGCGCGACGTGGGACGCTTCATGGGCGCGGAGATGGCCGCCAGGGCGGAACCGGCCGCAAGGAGCGCGCACTTCGTGGTACCGATCCCCACCTCGTCCCGCAACCTTCGCCGACGTGGCTACAACCAGGCTGCCGTGATCGCCGCCGTCCTCGCCGAGGTCCTGCAGATCCCGTATTTGGCCTGCCTCGAGCGACATCGCCAGGTCGGTACGCAGACTGCCTTGAATCCGATGCAGCGCCGGGCTAATGTCAGTGGTGCCTTCGTGATGGTGGAGACCGTGATACCCATGATCACCGGTCGCCGGCTGATGCTCGTCGACGACGTGATCACCACGGGTGCCACGATCCTTGCGGCGGTTCGAGCCCTGGGACCGGGCTGCCCCGAATCCATCTGCGCGTACGCATTCTCCAGAACAGTCCCGATCTCTCTCGAATCCACCTGAACCGGCGATTACACATCGCGGGAGTTCGCACCACATGTCCATTCGGGTCGCCATCAACGGCTTTGGCCGCATTGGCAGGAACGTCCTCCGGGCCGCTAGGCAGTCAGGCAACACGAAGCTTGACTTCGTGGCGGTCAACGACCTCACCGGAAGCAGGACACTCGCCCACTTGCTGAAATACGACTCGGTTCACGGGGGATACCCGGGTACGGTGGAGGTCTCCGACAACGGACTGGTCGTGGACGGTGACGAAATTCGGGTCCTTTCGGAGCGCGACCCCGCCGGCCTGCCCTGGGGCGAACTCGATGTCGACGTGGTTGTGGAATCCACCGGAATCTTCCGAAGCAGGGAACTGGCCTCCAGGCATCTGCAGGCGGGCGCGCGCAAGGTCGTGATCTCGGCGCCGGCGAAGGACGAGGACGTCACCGTCGTGCTTGGGGTGAATCACGCGTCCTACGATCCCGACAGCCACCACGTGATCTCCAACGCCAGCTGTACGACGAACTGCCTGGCTCCGGTGGCCAAGGTGCTCTCGGAACGTTTCGGTTTTGTGCGCGGCCTGATGACCACGATCCATGCATACACAGCCGGCCAGGCGATATTGGACGGGCCCCACAAGGACCTTCGGCGTGCCCGTGCAGCCGCGCTGAGCATGATCCCCACCACCACGGGGGCGGCCCGCGCAATCTCTCTGGTTTTGCCTGAGCTGGAGGGGAAGCTCGACGGGATGGCCATTCGGGTTCCGACCCCGGATGTGTCCCTGGTCGACCTCGTCGCCGAAGTCGAAGCCGACGTTTCCGCCGAGGCTGTCAACGATGCCTTGCGTGCGGCTGCGCAGTCCGAATTGGCAGGGATTCTGAGGGTGGAGGAGGAACCGCTGGTTTCGGTCGACTTCACGGGTGAGGGGGCGAGTTCGGTCGTTGATGGACTCAGCACCGCCGTGATGGGCGGTCGCATGGTCAAGGTACTCGCCTGGTACGACAACGAGTGGGGTTACTCGTCCCGCGTGGCCGATCTCGTCGAGTACGTGGGAGAACGGCTCCCGGTGCGTGTCTAGCGTGACCCGGGCAAAGCCGCGCCTTCCCGCCGTCCCCGGTAATCCGGACGGTCCGGGAGCGTACTACGAAAGCATGGAAACGACGGATTCAGCAACCGACCCGGGCCCGATGCTGGGGGGTCGCCAGCATCGCGCTCGGCCCGAGCCTGCCCGGCACTCGGCGCCCTCAGGCGATCTTCCTCCGGATTTCGAGTCCTGGTTCCGCGACCATCGCGAGTCGGTGTACCGATATGTGCGATTCCGCGTGGCCACGAGAGAGGTCGCGGAAGACATAACCTCCGACGTGTTCGTGAAAGCGCTTCGGTCGCTGTCGCGCTACGACCGCAGGCGGTCCGCTCCCCGGACGTGGCTGCTGCGAATCGCGAGAAACGCGGTGACCGACCACCTGCGTGCATTGCGGCGGCAGGGATCGCTGCATGTCTCGCTTGATCGTGTACCCGACCTCGTTTCAAGCGCACCATCCCAGGAAGAACGCCTTCTCCGGGAAGAACGGCTTCAGAGGGTCTTCAACGGGTTGGCGGAGTTGAGAGAAGCCGACCAGGAGATCCTCTCGCTGCGATATGGCGCGGGGCTCCCAAACAGGGAAATCGCCGTTTCGCTGGGCATTACGCCGAACGCCGTCGCCGTACGGATTCACAGGGCTCTGGAGAGGCTCAGGGCGCGGGTCCTCACGGACTCGCCCCGGAGAAGGGAGACCTCATGACCCGGCGGCAGAAGCAGGACCGCGACGTTCCGTGTCCACCGGGGATCGAGGCGCTGGACCGTGAGTTGCGGGAGATCGCGATCGAGGAGCGGTGTTCCTTTGGCCCCGAGCTTCGTGCGGAACTGGTGGAGGAGAATAAGCGGCTGAATTCGCCAGGGGGTCGGCCCGGACCCCGCTTTGACCAGCTGGGATGGATGGCCGCGGCCGCCGTGCTTGTACTTGTGGCCGCAGTACTGGCCGTGCCTCCTCTGCGGGCGTCCCTGGTACGAATGCTCACACCCCCGGCCGAACCTGTGCGGTTCGAAACGGGATCGGTTGCGGCTACTTCGGCCACGGAGAATCCGGCCGCATCGGAGAGTGCGGGAGGCCAGTACACTCTGGCGACAGATGCGTTTCTCCGTCCGGCGACGCTGCCCGCCCTGCTGGACCCGCAGGCTGCCCGGCGTGCCGTAGCGGAGGAATACCCGGAGCTGCTTCAGCGGGCGGGTATCGGCGGAACCGTGAACGTGCTGGTGTGGGTGGATCCTGCCGGACACACGGAGAACCCCGAGGTCGGAGCCTCGTCGGGTGTTGTGCAGCTTGACGAGGCGGCCCTCAGGGCGACTCGCTCCCTGCGTTTCGTGCCGGCGACGCGGGGGGGCGAGGCGGTTGGGACCTGGGTCGAGTTTTCAGTCGAGTTTCGACCAGAGAGTGCCAGGGAGCAGCCCGATCCGCAGTCTCAAGCGTTGCACATTCCGCTGAGCAACTGACGGGGCCGGCGTTCTCTGACGAAGACCGCTCCGTGAAGAAGACCCTGGGTGATCTTGCGGTCGAGACCCTCGCCGGCGCGGTGGTGGCGCTCAGAGCCGACTTCAACGTTCCGCTCGACGGTGGTCGCGTGACCGACCGAACAAGAATCGAACGCACGGTACCCACCCTCGATCACCTGCTCGCCGCGGGCGCGAAGGTCGTCGTGCTGTCCCACCTGGGCCGTCCGGGGGGAAGGGCCCGGGCGTCGCTGACCCTGGAACCGGTGGCCCGAATTCTGGACGACCTTCTTGCCGCCCCCGTGGGATTCCTCCCGTACTGCTTCGGGCCGGAGGTCGGCGATGCCGTAGCCGCGATGACACCGGGGCAGGTCCTCCTTCTGGAGAACACTCGCTTCCTGCCACGTGAAACTGCCAACGCTCCCGACCTGGCTGCGGACTGGGCGGTGTGGGCGGACCATTTCGTGATGGACGCCTTCGGGACGGCGCATCGCGCGCACGCGTCCACCGAAGGACTGCCGCGCGCCGTGCGGGCGAAGGGGGGGGAGGCGGTTGCGGGACGATTGGTGGAAAGGGAACTTGCAGTGCTTGGAGGCCTCCTGGAGGCACCGCGCAAGCCGTTTGTGGCCATCCTTGGTGGTGCCAAGATATCCGGGAAGATCGACGTCATCGAAGCATTCCTGCCACGGGTGGACGCGTTGCTCGTGGGTGGGGCGATGGCGAACACCTTCTTCATGGCAATGGGAATGGAGACGGGCACGTCACTTGTCGAACCCGAAAGGACCGAGGTCGCCTTCCGCCTCATGGAGACTTCCGCCGACCGGCTGGTGTTGCCGGTGGACTGCGTGACCGCCCGCTCCATCGACGCCCGGGCGCTCCGGCAGACCGTCGATCGAACGGATATCGCCCGGGGCGAAACGATTGGAGACATCGGGCCGGTGACGGTCGACCTGTTCGCCAGCCATCTGGCCGACGCGGCGACGGTGTTGTGGAATGGCCCGATGGGGGTGTTCGAGGTCGAAGGATTCAAGGAGGGTACATTCGGCGTCGCACGGGCGGTCGCCGAGGTGGCGGACCGCGGCGCGATGGTGATCGTGGCGGGAGGAGACTGCGCTGCGGCCGCGAGGTCGGCGGGGGTTGCCCCGCGCATGTCTCATATCTCGACGGGAGGCGGAGCTGCACTGGACCTCCTGGCGGGCAACAACCTGCCTGGAGTCGACGTTCTTTCCGACCGGCTCCGGGCCGATGACACTCAAGACGGGGAAGCATTGACATGACCAGGATCGTAGCCGGCAATTGGAAGATGCATCACGGTCCGCCAGGTGCGGCCGACTTCTTTTCCCGCTTCGTCCCCAGGGTTGATAGCATTCCGGTCCGGCTGGTCTTCTTCACACCCGACGTCGCGCTGGCGGCGTCGATCGCAAGCGCCCGAGTCCCGGCCGAGTTCGGGGTTCAGAACATACACTGGGAGGCTGCGGGAGCGCTGACCGGTGAGACGTCCGCGGAGATGGCGAGGGAAGCAGGAGCCACGCTTGCCTTGATCGGGCACTCCGAGCGGCGGCACGTCTTCGGTGAGACCGACGCCGAGGTGAACCGAAAGGTGCTCGCCGCGGTCCGGGCCGGACTGACTCCGGTCGTCTGCGTAGGTGAGCTGCTCGAGGAGCGCAGGGCAGGCAGGCTGGAAGAGGTCTTGCGAGGTCAGGTTGGCGCCTTCGTCGGGTCGCTCACCGGAGATCGCGAGTTCATGGTCGCGTATGAACCGGTGTGGGCCATCGGGACGGGGGAGACGGCGACCCCGGCAGACGCCGCGGAAGCACACGGCATCGTGCGGAAAGCTCTCGGGGAGCTGGGGCACGCGCCGATCCTGTACGGGGGCAGCGTCAAGCCCGGCAACGCTGCGTCGCTCATGTCGGCTCACGATGTCGACGGAGTGCTGGTTGGGGGCGCGAGCCTGGATCCCGATGTCTTCGCAGGGATCGTCGAGGCAACCCCTTCCGCCCGATCATGACCGGCGCGCCGGAAGACAATCGTCGGACGCGCGCCGGGAGAGTCTCCTGAGCGGGTTGACTTCCGTTGGCGCTGAGCGCACGTTCAGGGGCTTGAGACGAGCATCCTCTCTACACGAAACCGTCATTACGCCATGTATGGATTCCTACTGACCCTTCTGGTCCTCAACGGGGTTTTCCTGGGGGTTGTCATCCTCCTTCAGTCGGGCAAAGGCGGCGGACTGGCCGCCATGGGCGGCGGTGCGGCGGCGACCGATGTGCTGGGCGGCCGCCAGGCGACGACCCTGCTGACCCGCGCGACGTGGATCGCCGGAAGCGCGTTCATGGTGCTCTCCCTGGTACTGGCGATCATGTCGTCGCAGTCCGTCGCGCCGACGTCGGTACTCGAGGGGATTGCCGCGCCGGCGTCGACATCGCCGGAGCCTCTGCTCCCCGAAGCCACGCCCTTGCCGGTGGAGATTCCGTCCGAGGTCGAGCCCCCCGCCGGAGAAGAGGTCCCGCCAACCGGCCAGAACGAGCCTCCGGACGGGGCCGGCGACTAGCGCTTCGTCGCCCGTGACCACCGAGTCAGCCGCTTCTTCCCGGCGCTCCGTCCCCCTCGGCAGGAAGGTCACGGAGGATCTGCTCTATATCGGCTACCAGGCCCTGGCCCTGGAGGCCGGTGTCCGCACACTGGCTCGTTCGGGCGAACTCGACCCCACTCTCGCCGGGTTCCGCATCGACGTGCGGTCGACGGTCATCGCGCGAGCCATGCGCCAGCTTCCCGGAGGTAGGGGAGACCTGTGTTTTCCCGGTCCGTTGTCGCCCGGTCCTTCCTTGGCTTTCGGAGCGACGCCGCTTGAGTTCCTGCGCCATGCGGCCCGGCGCGGCACCAGCGCGGCGGCGACGCGTAGCGGGGGACTTACCTGGACGGAGTACGGGCGGGGATTGTTCGGCTGGGGAGGCGCAGGGGGAGTGATGACCCAGGTCCTTGCCGGGGCGGCTCTTGCGTTCAGGCAGCGAGGCGAGGACCGCGCGGCGCTGGTCTTCGAGAAGTGCTCGGCCGTGGAATCCGGGGGCTGGCACGAGGGGATCAACCTGGCAGGCACCCTGGTGGCTCCGTTGATCGTCGTGCTGGTTGCCGGGAGCATGGGATGCGGCACCCGTGCCACCGGCGTTGACAAGGTCGCGCGGAGCTACGGGATCGGGCTGACCGAGGTGGGCGACGAACCCCACGACGACCTCTTCCGGAAGATCCGGCTGGCGAGGGCGGGCGCGGTGGACGGGGGCGGACCGATGCTCATCCATCTCAAGGCCCGTTCGGGAGAGGATCGGTGGGCCGGCCACAACGACTTCGCTGCCTGGGCCGTCCGCGAGGGTGGATTCTCCCGCGGCGACAGGTCCGCCATCGCCAGGGCGGCCGTCGCGGGGGTGGATCACGCCGTTGACCGCATTGGCAAGGAGCCCGGACCGGATCCCGACGACGCCCTTGCCCCCGTTTTCACCGAGTGCGATTCCGAACGGCCCTGGACCCGGCGCGAACCCCCACACCCGCATATGGCCGCAGGAGCAGCGGTGGAGGTTGCCAATGCCCGCTGAACTCCCGGAACACGTCGCCCGGACTCGCAACGGTCAACCCGCCACCGTTCTCGAAGCGATCAGCGAGGCGTTGTGGGAGGAGATGGAGCGGGATGACAGGGTGTTCCTCATGGGTGAGGACATCGGCGCCTACGGAGGGGCATTCAAGGTCACGCGCGGGTTTCTGGAACATTTCGGACCGTCGCGGGTCGTCGACACGCCGATCGCCGAGGGGGGGTTCACGGGAGCGGCCGCAGGTGCCGCGCACATGGGACTCAGGCCGGTCGTGGAGATGCAGTTCATGGACTTTATCTCACCCGCCTACGACGTCCTGACGAACTACATTGCCACCTCGCTCTACCGTGGGTCCGGCCCTCTGCCGCTGGTCGTGCGGGGACCGGTTGGAGGCGGCAACCGGGGGGGACCGTTTCACTCCCAGAATGTGGAGATGGCCTTCTTTCACACTCCCGGCCTCAAGATCGTCTACCCCTCCAATCCGCGCGACGCAAAGGGGCTGCTCAAGAGCGCGATGCGCGACGACAACCCGGTGATCTTCGAAGAACACAAGGGACTTTACCGCGCGCCTTTCTGCCGCGAGGTACTCCCGCCCGACGACTACGTGATTCCCCTGGGCCGCGCACGCACGGCACTCGAAGGAGAGAACATCACGATTGTCACGTATGGTCTCATGGTGCACCGCAGTCTCGAAGCAGCGGCCGAACTGGCCCGGGACGGCATCCGGGCCGAGGTCATCGACTTGCGGACCCTCTTGCCGCTGGATGAGGACGCCATCGCGGCCTCGGTCACAAAGACCGGCAAGCTGCTGATCGTGCACGAGGACACGCGCACCGGCGGGATCGCCGGGGAAATCGCAATCCGCATGAACGAGCGGGCCTTCGAATGGCTCGATGGGCCAATTCTGAGGGTTACGGCCATCGACTCGCCGGTCCCGTTCAGCGGCGAGTTGGAGGATTACTTCCTGCCGTCCACGCAAGATGTGGTCACCGCGGCGCGTTATCTTGTAGAATACTGACGCTGCGGCCCCGGACACGAAGCGACGAATCGTCGGTTCACGCCCCGATCGGGCGAGGCTGGGTGCCGCCCTGCGAACAAGCGCATGGAGTGTGACCCGTGTCCCGAATTGAAGTTCCGATGCCCCAGATGGGTGAATCCATCGCCGAGGGCACGGTTTCCAAGTGGCTGAAAGAGGTCGGCGATTCCGTTGAGCGGGACGAGCCGATTCTGGAGATCTCGACCGACAAGGTCGACGCCGAGATTCCGTCCCCGTCGACCGGTGCCCTGGTCGAAATCCTCGTGGCCGAGGGAGAGACCGTCGAGGTCGGCACCATCGTCGCCTACATCGACAAGGATGGGGTGGCCGCCGGGTCGGGCGCCCCCGCCGCCGAGCAGGTTGCCGAACCCCTGAGGGACGAGGCACCGCCGCCGGCCCAGCCGTCGGAGCCCGCTTCGGTCACGTCCGTGCAAACGAGCATCGACCAGGAGGACGTCGCCTGTACCGCGACCAGCGAGGAGCGTCTCCGGACACGATCCACGCCCGTGGTGAGACGCATTGCCGCGGAAGCCGGTGTGGACATCTCCAGGGTCTCCGGCACCGGCTACCAGGGCCGCGTGACCAAGCAGGACATCCTCTCCTACATCGAAGGGGGCGAAGCCGCTGCGGCGGCCGAACTCCCCGACGCAGCTGTCGGGACCGAGCGCCGCGTCGCGGCTCCCGAGCCGGCTCCGGCCGTGGAGAGGGCACCCGTCGCCACGCCCGACCGGCGGTCTGCGCCACCGTCTCCCGCGCCCACTCATGTCGGTGACGATCTCTGGCGGCGATTCAGCCGCGAGGTCGAGCATCCGGTGTTCCCCGTGCGGGACGGTGACCGGGTCGAAACCATGGACAAGGTCCGCCGGCTCACCGCTGAACACATGGTGCTGGCCAAGCGGATCCATTCCCACGTGCACTCCGTCATCGAGATCGATTTCACCGCGGTGGACCGGATCCGGCGCCAGAACAAGTCACGCTGGGCAAAGCGCGGAGCCCGGGTGTCCTATACGGCATTCGTCGCGTGGGCCTGCTCGCGCATCCTGAGGGACTTCCCCACGGTCAACGGGGTCATCTCGGGAGACAACATTATCTACCGTGGCTCGGTCAATCTCGGCATGGCGGTCGACCTGAACCCCGGGCTGATCGTCCCCGTGATACACGACGCGGACAATCTGAGCCTGGTGGGCATTGGCCGGAAGATCATCGACCTGGCCACGCGGGCCAAGGCCAGACAGCTGTCGCCGGGCGAGATTCAGGGGGCAAGCTTTACGATCACCAACCCGGGCGTGCTCGGCACGATGGTGGGAATGCCGGTCATCCCCAAGGGAACCTCGGCCATTCTGGGGACCGGATCGATCGAGAAGCGGGTCGTGGTGGTGACCGACCGGGAAACGGGCGACGACCTGATGGCGATCCGCAAGCGGTCCTTTTTCTCCCTCGGCTACGATCACCGGCTGGTTGACGGTGCCGACTCGGCACGGTTCCTGTCCCGGTTGAAGGAGCTGCTGGAGGACTTCCCCGAGGACGCCTGACAGGGCGCCCATTGTTGGCCGGCGCTTCCTGGGAGCAGCGCACCCTCGCGGTGCGGTACCCGGGACGAATCGGGTACCGGGCGGCGCTGGAGCTGCAGTCCGCGCTCGTGGAGCGGCGAAGATCGGGCGAAGTCCCCGACACCCTGCTGCTGCTGGAGCATCCCCATGTCATCACGCTTGGCTCCGGCGCCCAGGATGAGCATGTGCTCCTCTCCCGCCAGGAACTCGCGGCCCGGCGGATCGGCATCTTCGAGACGGGGCGCGGCGGCGACGCGACCTACCACGGTCCCGGCCAACTGGTGGGTTACCCGGTCCTCGACCTCAAACCGGATCTCAGGGATCTCCACGCGTACCTGCGCAAGCTCGAGGGGGTGCTCATCGAAGCGCTTGCAGCTTTCGGCCTCCCAGGCGAGCGGGAGGAGGGAGCCACGGGGGTCTGGGTCCGCGGCGAGAAGGTCGGAGCGATAGGAATCCGGGTGTCATCCGGCTGGATCACGTCCCACGGCTTTGCGCTGAATGCGAACACCGACCTGTCGTACTTCGGTGCGATCGTGCCGTGCGGCCTTCACGGGCGCCGCGTAACCAGCCTGAGCCGCCTCCTGAATCGTCGGGTGACGCCGGCCGCCGCCGCGCCCGCAATCGTCGCGGCCATGGCAAACCGGTTCGGCTACGGCTTCCTGGACGACCCTGGTCACGCTCCGGAACGCTGATCCTCCCCTCGTCCCTCCGGGTGCGACACGGTGCTCTCGCTCAGCCCGCTGCCTCCTGCGGCGGGGCGAACTCGAAGAAATCCAGGTATCGCTCGTTGTCTTCTCGCTCGCGCTCCAGCCAGTTCTCGAACCCGGAGGGCACCGGCGCAGGTGCCGTAGTCAGCTCGGCAGCCGCTTTTTGGGCCAGATCGTTCACGTATTCGTTCCTCGGGTCCCCGGCATGACCCCGGACCCATTGCCAGGTCACGACGTGCCTCGCGGCGATACGATCCAGGGTCCTCCAGAGATCGAGGTTCTCGATCGGACCGCCCTTGCGCTTCCATCCCCTCCTCTTCCAGCCGGGCATCCACACCGACGCCCCCTTCACCAGGTACTGGGAGTCGGACAGGAAGTTGACCGTACACCGTGCCTTGAGTGCTCCCAGGGACATGATGGCACTCGTGATGGCCATCCGGTTATTGGTCGTGGAGGCTTCCGATGTCCACATGTCCCGGCGATGCCAGGTCTCGTCTGACCAGTACTCGAGCAGCGCCGCGGCGCCTCCCGGCCGATCCCGGTCCGTGAACTGGTTGCCCAGACACGATTCGTCGGCGTGTATGTAGACCCGGGACTGTTCCCTTGCCACCCGCGGCTCCTTCCCTTTCGGATCCAGACGATTCTCCCGCCCTCGCCCCTCCGACAAGGCGGCTCGGCTCACCGCCCCGGAGGTCCATGAAAGATACGCGTCGGTGTTGACGCGGGTAGGTTGTTTCCTACATTCACTCGATGCACCATCGCAATCCCACGGAATCCGCTTTGCCCGAAAACCCTCGTCAATGCTACGTACTTCTGGAAGACGGACGCCGTTTTGACGGGCTCTGCATGGGATCCGAGGGAACCGTCGTCGGCGAGGTCGTCTTCAATACCTCGATGACCGGCTATCAGGAGGTTCTGACGGATCCGTCCTACGCGGGGCAGCTGGTCACAATGACCTATCCCCTGATTGGCAACTACGGGACCAACCGCGCAGATATCGAGTCCGACACCCCCCAGGTTGCAGGTTTCGTTGTGCGGGAAGCGGCGCGGGCCCCCAGCTCCTGGCGAGCCGGCGCCACTCTTGAGGACTACCTTCTCGAACACGGCGTGGTGGGCATCCAGGACGTTGACACGCGTGCGCTCACTCGCCACATCCGCAGCGAGGGAGCGATGCGCGGCGGAATTGCGGCGTCGGACACGCCACCCGAGCAGTTCCTGGAGCAGGTGCTGGCCCACCCGGCGATGGAGGGTCTGGACCTGGCTTGCGGTGTTTCCACCGGAGAACCGTACGTCGTGCCCGCCGCGGGGCGGGAGGAGTTTCATGTCGCCGCCTTCGATTTCGGGGTGAAGGCCAGTTCGCCGCGGTTGCTGTCGGAACGAGGCTGTCGCGTCACGGTGCTTCCCGCCGCGACTGGCACGGACGATGTGCTGGCACTCGATCCGGACGGGCTTTTTCTTTCAAATGGACCGGGTGACCCGGCGGCGGTGGAACGGGTCGCGGAAACGATCCTGGAGGTGGCCGGGATGGGTATTCCCGTTTTCGGGATTTGCCTGGGCCACCAGTTGATCGCCAGAGCCTTTGGAGCCGAAACGTTCAAGCTCCCGTTTGGCCATCACGGCGGAAACCACCCCGTGATGAATCACGACCGAAGGACTGTGGAAATCACTTCCCAGAACCATGGTTTCGCAGTGCGGGGCGGGGAGAGGGATGAGGTGCCGGGCGCCCCTGCGCTCAGAGTTACCCACAGCAATCTGTACGATGGGACGGTGGCGGGGATCTCGCACGCCACACTCCCGGTGATCGCCGTCCAATACCATCCGGAGGCGGCGCCCGGGCCCCACGACAGCAGCTATCTCTTTGACGACTTCGTAGCCATGATGGCTGCGGCGGACCGTCATTCATAACTCTCCAACCCGCTGGCACGACTAGACGATGCGACATGGACCCGATTGCTTGCCGCCTGGAACCGGATATCTGTTGCAGGACAGCAGATGCCGAACGGAACCTTTCGGAGCGAACCGCCTGTGCGCCGCATCCCGGCTCCCGAGGAGGCCGCAATGACCAAAGCAGACCTCGTTGAACAGGTGGTCGACGCGATCGGCCCCGGGATCACCAAGAAGGACTGTGCCCTCGTGGTGGACGGGTTCCTCAACGCGATGAGGCAGGCCATGGCCCAGGGCAACGGAATCGAGATCAGGGGATTCGGCAGCTTCAAGCTGAAGCACCGCAAGGGACGCATGGCCCGGAATCCCAGAACCGGCGAGGCGGTAGGCGTTCCGGCGCGGACGTATCCGGTGTTCAAGCCATCCAAGCACCTTCGCGCCCAGGTCGCGCTCCTCGACCTCGCCGGGGAGGCCCCGAAACCGCCGGAACCGGACAAATCCGGTTACGGCTCCTATCGCTCGCCCGACCCACCGGGACGCGGACAGTCCCGATAGGAACCGGTTTCCCTTGGAAGTTACCGTCCTTCTGTTCGCGGCTCATCGGGAGTTGGTCGGTGCGCACGACATGGTCGTCTCCTTGCCCGACGGGGCAACCGTCCGCACACTCCTGGTGGAGTTGCGGGGCCGGGGCGGCAACTGGGCCGACCTTCCCCTGCACGGGGCGGTGGCCGTAAACCGGAAGTACGCGGATGGCGAGACGGTCCTGTCCGACGGAGACGAAGTGGCGCTGATTCCTCCCGTCGCGGGGGGATGAAGGCGACGGAGCAACGGATGAGCTGGAGCGACGTAACCTACGATCCCATCGACTCTTCCGACGTCCTGGAGCGAGTGGGGACGCCGGAGGACGGGGCTGTGGCGCTGTTCCTGGGCATCGTGCGCAACTCCAACGATGATCGTCCGGTGGCGGGGATGGAGTATGAGGGCTACGCGGACATGGCACGGGAGCAGTTGGCGGTGATCGTCACGGAGGCCGCCGAGCGAGCCGACAGCGACAGGGTGGCGGCGGTTCACCGGTTGGGCGAGTTGGCGGTCGGCGAGGTGAGTGTCGCGATCGCGGTCTCCGCACCTCACCGCGGCGAAGCGTTCGACGCGGCCCGGTTCGTGATCGAGGAAATCAAGACTCGACTTCCCATCTGGAAGCGGGAGCGCTATCTAGATGGGGAGGCGGAGTGGTTGGAGGGGCATCTTCCCTTGGCGCGCGAAGGCGCACCGTGAGCTACAGCATGGCGTCATCCAGGTCATCCTCGAACGGATCGGTTCCGGCCATGATGGACGGCTTTGGGCGTCGCGTCGAGTATTTGCGCATTTCGGTGACCGACAAGTGCAACCTGCGCTGCGTCTATTGCATGCCCGAGGAGGGTCTGCCCTGGCTCCGGCGCGGCGAGATCCTTACATACGAGGAGATCACCGAGATCGTCCGGGTGATGGCGCGCATGGGCCTCAGGCGACTCCGGCTGACCGGGGGGGAGCCGCTGGTGCGAAAGGATCTGCCGCAGTTGGTCGACATGCTCGCGGCGGTGCCCGGGATCGAGGATATCGCCCTGTCGACAAACGCGGTCCTCCTTGCCCCCGTTGCCCTTCGGCTCCGCGACGCGGGAATCAGCCGGGTCAACATCTCGCTTGACTCGCTCCGTCCCGAGCGCGCAGACTCCATCGCGCGCCGCCGAGGCACCCTGACAAGAGTCATGGAGGGCCTCGACGCCGCCCATGCGGTCGGCTTCGATCCCATCAAGATCAACGTCGTGCTCATGCGTGGCGAGAACGACGACGAGATCGCGGACTTCGCCGAGCTCTCACGGCATCGTCCCCTCCATGTGCGCTTCATCGAAGTCATGCCGACGGAGTCGAATCTGGAGCTGAGCGCGGCCGGTTTCCTGTCCTGCGACGAGGCGCTGGCCCGGGTCGCCGAAGTGGACGCGCTCGAGCCCGTTCCCGGTCCTCCCGGCAACGGCCCGGCGACGTACTTCAGCTTCCCGGGCGCCGAAGGGACGATCGGTGTGATCACCCCCATGAGCCACAATTTCTGCAGCCGTTGCAACCGCATGCGCCTTACAGCCGACGGCCAGCTCCGGCCGTGTCTCTTCGGCACCATGCAGACCCCGCTGCGGGACGTTCTGAGGCGCGGCGAACCGCTGGAGCCCCTCATCAACGAGACGCTCCGCATCAAGCCGGAAAAGCACTTGCTGGTGCAGGGCTCGTCGGCTGGGTCCGGGGGGCTGATCGCCCTTTCGCAGACGGGTGGATAGAGGGGATCGCCGCGCACGACGACGTCCATCGCCACGGCGGTTTCCCGACCCGTTTCGCACCCGCATTTCAGACCCGGAATCCCCGGGATCCGCATCCATTCAAGCCAAAGGAGAAAACGGTAGATGGCCAGGAAGATCACCGTCGTCGGCGCGGGGCACGTAGGCGAAGTCTGTGCCCAGCGTCTCGCCGAGAAGGAGTTGTGCCAGGAAGTCGTACTGATCGACATCGTCGAGGGGATCCCCCAGGGCAAGGGACTCGACCAGTGGGAGAGCGCGCCGGTCGAGGGCTTCGACACCCGAGTCACCGGGTCGAACGACTACGGTCCGGCGGAGGGATCCGAACTCTTCATCGTGACGGCGGGGATCGCCCGAAAGCCGGGCATGAGCCGCGACGACCTGCTGCGGACCAACGCCGGAATCGTGCGCTCGGTGGGCAAGCAGATCGCGCGGGTGGCGCCCGACGCTGTCGTGATCGTGGTGTCGAACCCCCTCGACGTGATGGCATACGTGGCCAAGGAGGCGACCGGCTTCCCGCGTGAGCGGGTGATCGGCATGGCGGGGGTCCTTGACACGGCTCGCTTCCGCTCCTTCATCGCATTGGAGCTGGACGTGAGCGTCGAGGACATTCAGGCCATGGTCCTGGGCGGACACGGGGACACGATGGTGCCGCTCGTATCCTACACCGCGGTCAGCGGCATCCCGGTCTCCCGCCTCGTCTCGCCCGACCGCCTCGAAGCGCTCATCGAGCGCACCCGAAATGGAGGGGCCGAGATCGTCGGCTACCTCAAAACGGGAAGCGCCTACTACGCCCCTTCGGCGGCGGCGGTGCAGATGGCCGAGGCGATCGTCAGGAACAAGCGTCGGATCCTGCCCGCGGCTGCATACCTCGAGGGCGAGTACGGCCAGGAAGGGATCTACCTCGGCGTGCCGTGCAAGCTGGGCGAGGGCGGTCTGCAGGAGGTCGTCGAGGTGGAACTCACCGACAGCGAGGCCGCGGCCCTGGCGAAGAGCGCCGACCACGTGCGGGGGACGATGGCCAACCTGTAGGTCGGTCCCCCGAGCCGGGAGACTCCGGGAGGTGGCGCGACCGGGCCGTGGCGGTCAGGGCGCCCGGAACACCTCCGGGTCCACCTCCGGATTGAGGACGAAGTCGGTTGTCACCAGCACCTTCCAGATCTTGCCGTCTGCGTTGATGTGGACGCGACGGCCGGTGAAAACGTATCCGTCGACCTCCTGCACATCTTCCCAGTAGGTGCGGCTGATATTCTGCCGGCCCTCCTCCCGGTAGCCGATAGCGACGGGCATCGCGCGGCCTTCCTCGAAGGTATAGTACCAGGTGTCGCTGTGGTCGCCCACGCCCTCCCCGAAGGTGACGCGGACATTGTGACGCCCATCCGCGTCGGTCCCGTCGTAGTGGAGGAAGACGCCCGGGTCCCTGAGCTTGAAGGGCAACCCGATCCAGTAGAAGACGTCCCCGGAGACGTACCGCGCTTCGTCGTAGTCCTTGTCGCCGGGACCAAGGGGCTCGCCGTTCATCACCGCCCACTCGGCGACGCCGTCGAATCCGTGCTGGATGAAGTCGTTTCCTTCCCACCGCTCGATCCGGGCCGCCTGACCGGTTTCGAGCCGCGCGATGGTGACGTAGCGGGGACGTGCGCGGCGCAGGCGGCCGCTTACCGGGTCCCAGATTTCCGTGGTGAGGGTGAAAGAGGCACTCCGCAGCTTCCAGTAGGTTTCCATGCCGCCCAGCGCTTCGATCCAGCCATCGACCAGAGCCTCGGCCGCCTCGTCGCCGGCCGGATGTACGGCGTGGGACGAGGAGCCGGCGATCGGTGTCCGGATCGGTGCGGCCCAGGCTACCGACACGAACAAGGCCATGAGGGCCCCGATTTCCGTACGATGCTTCTTCACGTTGTTCCTCCCGGTCCTTGATTCCCGACGATGGCTCGCCACATACTGCGACCATGATACGCTATTGCACGCTCTCGCGCCCGTCGTCTGCGGGTGCGACCGCCCGGGGCGTACCGAAGCTGCTCGCGGCCCTCGCCGTTTTCGCGACCGCGATGACAGGTTGCGGGGATGACGGACCCGTAGCCCCGGAGCCGCCCGACATCGAGTCGCTGGTCTTCGCTCCGGAATTGAACGTCGACCTCTCGCAAATGACGCTGACGGCTTCCGGTCTGTACGTCCGGGACCTCGTGGACGGGGATGGTCCGCGGGTGGGTCAGCAAATCGGTGTTCGCTTCAACTACCAGGGTTGGCTGCACGACGGCACCGCAGTGGACAAGGGCGTGTACCCCGCCAACCAGTTCTCCCCGGGAGCCTTCATCAGCCCCTTCGACGGAGAGGTGTACTACCTGGTCGGGAGCGGCGAGACCATCGCCGCCTGGGATCTTGGTCTCGACGGCATGCGCTCTGGCGGCACACGTCAGCTCGTAGTCCCGCCCCGGCTCGGCTTCGGCGGTACCGGATCGGCGGACGGGCGGGTGCCCGGCAACGCGGTCATGGTGTACGTCTTCGAGCTGCTGGCAGTGGAGCCGTGAGCTGACCACGCAACCCCCGGTCACGACTATAACTTGGGCAGCGTGACTCCCACCTGACCCTGGTACTTTCCCTTCCGGTCGGCGTACGCGACCTCGGGCGATTCATCCCCCTGGAAAAACACCAGTTGCGCAATCCCTTCGTCCGCGTAGATCCTTGCCGGCAGCGGGGTCGTGTTGGAGATCTCGAGCGTCAGATAGCCTTCCCAGGTGGGCTCCAGCGGGGTCACGTTGACGATGATCCCGCAGCGGGCGTAGGTGCTCTTGCCCACGCACAACACGAGAACGTCGCGCGGGATACGGAAGTACTCGACCGTGCGCGCAAGTGCGAACGAGTTGGGCGGGATGATGCAGTCGCGGCCTTTCACGTCGACGAAGGAGCGCTCGTCGAACGCCTTCGGGTCCACGACGAGATTGTGGACGTTGGTGAAGACCTTGAACTCGGGTGCCACACGGATGTCGTAGCCGAAGGACGAGAGTCCATAGGAGATGCTGCCATTCCTGATCTGGCCGCTCTCGAAGGGCTCGATCATGCCGTGTCCGAGGGCCATCTCGCGGATCCAGCGGTCGTTCTTGACGGGCATGGAGGATGATTGGTGGGGGTGATTGCGGGGGACTGTTCGTGGGATCCGGCGGCGCGCGGTACCGGGCCGCCCGGCAAAGCAAGGTAGTCCAGCCCGCGCCTGGGCGCCAAGCGCGACCGTCCGGAGGGATGTGTGTCCGATACCGCAATCTTGAATCCCCCCGGCTTCGCCAGTATCTTTCACCCTTGATCTGTTGAGTTCGTGAAAAGTTTCACAAGCTCGTGGAATCCGGGAGCCCTTACGGGACTGGGCTCGTCTGACCGCCAGCGAGCGCCGCAAGGGTGGGGAGCCACCACGGGGGGCCTTCTCGCAGCATGGCGAAGTCCTACATACCGCTCCTTATCATCCTGGGCGTCACGGTCGTGAACGCCATCGGGATGGCCGCGGCTTCGCACATTCTGAATCCTCGCCGTCCCACCCCCCAGAAGGCGATGCCCTACGAATCGGGAATGATCCCGCTGGGTGACACCCGGGCCCGCTTCTCCATCAAGTTCTACATGGTGGCGATCAGCTTCATCGTCTTCGACCTTGAGACGATCTTCCTGATCCCCTGGGCCGTGCGGGTGCGCGAGCTCGGTTGGGGACCCTTTGTGGCGGTGTTCCTCTTCGTGGTCGTCCTGGCCGTGGGATTGATCTACGAGTGGAAGAAAGGCGGCTTGGAATGGGACTAGACAAACCCGGTATCCTGGGCACGGGATCGCCGGCCTTCCTCACCACGCGGCTCGATTTTGTGGTGAACTGGGCACGGCGCAACTCGCTTTGGCCCATGCCCTTCGGGACCGCCTGCTGCGCCATTGAGATGATGGCTTCGGCCGCGAGCAATTTTGATCTGGCACGCTTCGGGATGGAGCGCATGTCCTTCAGCCCGCGGCAGGCCGACGTCCTGATTTGCGCGGGGCGTGTGCCCTACAAGCTGGCTCCCGTGCTGCGCCGGATCTGGGATCAGATGATGCAGCCCAAGTGGTGCATCTCCATGGGAGCCTGCGCCTCGTCGGGTGGCGTCTTCGATGTGTACTCGATGGTGCAGGGGATCGACACCATCGTTCCGGTCGACGTGTACATCCCGGGGTGCCCGCCCCGTCCCGAGGGGCTGATCTACGGACTGATGATGGTCCAGGAGAAGATCCGGGGCGAGAGTCTGGCCAACCATGCGGCGCTCCGGGCCGAGGATCCGCTGGCGGCCGGGCGTCCGCGGGCCGGCAACGAGGAGGTCACGGATCTGACCGGGCCCTTCGGCAACTCGACCCACCAGAACCGGGTGAGCGGCCTCGTCGAGACCGACGCCATCGGTCGTGCCGAGGATCGACTCCCCTGAAGACGTGCCCGCGTTCGGCCCGGGGCCGAGAGGAGCTCTCGACGTGACGCACGACGCGTCGTCCGGCGATCCCCTTTCCGGATTCGACCTCGTCGCGGCCGGGCCGCAACGTTCCCGCGAGGGGCCGGAGACAGCGGCACGGCACCACGACGTTCCCCCTGGCAACCCCACGGTCACCGCGCTGAGAAAGCAGTTCCCGGACGCAGTCTTCCACAATCTGATCTGTGCCGGCGACGAGGATGTCGTCTACGTCGACCCCGGGCGGATCACCGAGATCCTGGGGTGGCTCCACCGCGAGGCCGACCAGCACTACGACCACCTGGCCGATGTGACGGCCGTCGACTACGGCGGCGGGAAGCCGCTGGAAGTGGTCTACCAGTTGTGGTCGATCCCGCACCGCGCCGCGCTGCGGGTCAAGTGCGAACTGCCGCTGGACGCTCTGGAGATCGAGACGGCCACGGGTATCTGGGCGGGTGCCAACTGGCTGGAGCGTGAAGTGTACGACCTCTTCGGAATCCACTTCACCGGGCACCCCGATCCGCGCCGCATTCTGATGCCCGAGAACTACGCCGAGGGGCACCCTCTGCGGAAGGACTTCCCGCTGCGGGGCCGGTTCTCGCGAGCCGAGCAGACGCGGCGGGCCCTGACCCAGAATCCGGAGGACTACTACGCCGCGGGCGAAATCGCCGGGCGCGTTCCCCAGACGGTCGAAGTGGACGGCGGTGACGCGACCGGGGAGGAAGGAGGGGGCGATGTCCTCTAGGACCGTCGAGTACGACGTCGGCCGAAACCCGGAGATGGGACCGGGAGGCACCCTGGTGGCCAGCCCCGCAGTGCCGTTCGACGCCCCCGAGCCCGAACTGGGCTCCGACACGATGCTGGTCAACATCGGCCCCCAGCACCCCGCCACGCATGGCGTTCTCCGGCTCGTGGTCGAGTTGGACGGCGAGACCGTGGTGAGCGTGGTGCCGCGCCTGGGCTACCTGCACTCGTCCTTCGAGAAGCTTGGGGAGTACCGCACCTGGAACCAGGTTGTACCGCTCACCGATCGCATGGACTACCTGGCCCCGCTCATCTACAACTGCGCCTACGTCATGGCGGTGGAAAAGCTGATGGGCATCGAGGTGACCGACCGGTGCCGGGTCGCGCGGGTCGTCTGCATGGAGATGGACCGCATTTTCTCCCACCTCCTGTGGCTCGGCACCTGGTCCATTGACGTGGGCGCGTTCACGCCGTTCCTCTACGCCTTCCAGCAGCGCGAAAAGGTCTACAAGCTGCACGAGGCGCTCACCGGGGCGCGGATCACGACGTCGGCCACACGCATCGGCGGGATGATGGCCGACCTGCCCGATGGTTGGGCGCGCGGTGTCCGCGACTTCGCCAACAACCTCCCGGCCACCCTTGACGAGATCGACGGACTCCTGACGAACAACGCGATCCACGCGGGCCGCACCCAGGGGATCGGCGCCATTTCGGCCGACGAGGCGGTCAACCATGGGCTTACCGGGGCCAATCTGCGCGCCAGCGGAGTCCCTTACGACGTGCGCAAGGACAGGCCGTACTACGACTACGAGAGCTACGACTTCGAGGTCCCGATCGGCTGCCACGGCGACTGCTACGACCGCTATCTGGTGCGCATGGAGGAGATGCGGCAGAGCATCCACATCCTTCACCAGGCCCTTGACCGGCTTCCGTCCGGGCCGATGGATGTGGAGGATCCCCGAATCAGCCTGCCCTCCAAGACCGACTGCATGTCCGACATGGAGTCGATGATCCACCACTTCAAGCTCATCACCGAGGGGATCCCGGCGCCTGCGGAAGACTGCTGGTTCTCGGTGGAAGGCTCGAAGGGCGAGCTGGGCATGTACGTGGTGGGCGACGGCGGACCCAAGCCGGTGCGCTGGCGCATCCGTCCCCCCTCGTTTGTGAACCTGTCGGCGATCCCCAAGCTGGCCGAAGGACACCTCATGGCCGATCTGATCGTGATCAATGCGAGCCTGGACATTGTTCTGGGGGAGATCGACCGTTGAGCGAGATCCAGTTCCGCAACCCCGGCTGGGCAGGCAACACGGGCGAGTTCGACCTCACCGAGGCCGACGTGCGCGGGACGGACTACGTCGGCGAAACACAACTCGACGGGGGACATCCCTCGGTGTCGGCGAGTCTTCCGTACATGCTCGTGGAGAAAAACCCGGAAGCGCCTCTCTTCGAGGGACCCTATCAGGAACGCTTCGAGAAGATCAGAAGCCGGTACCCGACGGCCCGTGCGGCCCTGCTGCCCGCGCTCAACCTCGCGCAGGAGCTCCGCGGCCACATCTCGCCGGCGACGATGGACGAGGTTGCCGAACTGCTCGGACTCAGCAACGCCTATGTGCGGGGTGTCGCCACCTTCTACACGATGTACAACAAGCGCCCGGTCGGGCGCTTTCTCATCCAGGTCTGCACCAACATCTCGTGCAATATCTGCGGCGCCGATGAAGTCCTCGCCGCGTTCCTCGAACACACGGGAACGGAACCGGGAGAAACCTCCTCAGACGGAAACTTCACGGTCGTCGAGGCCGAGTGCCTTGCGGCGTGCGGGTTCCCCACCTGCGTCCAGATCAACTCGCGCTACTTCGAGGACGTGTCTGCGGCCGACGTGCCGGCCGTGCTCGAGCGTCTGAAGAGCGAATCGTAAGGGAACAGACCTTGGCCTACCCCTACCGCCACGAGAAGGAGACACTGGTCCTGAGCGAATGCTTCGGGGATCCGTCTGCCCGGACCGTGGCCGGGTGGAAGCGTGTCGGCGGCTATCAGGGGATTGCCCGGGCGCTCGAAATCGGGCGCGAGGCGACGATCGAAGATGTAAAGGCGTCCGGGTTGCGGGGGAGGGGTGGAGCTGGTTTCCCGACGGGCCTGAAATGGTCCTTCATGCCGAAGAATTCGAGCCGTCCACACTACCTGCTCTGCAACGCCGACGAGTCGGAGCCCGGCACCTTCAAGGACCGGGAAATCATGCGGTGGACACCGCACCAGCTCATCGAGGGGTGCCTGGTCGGCTCCTACGCCATCGGTGCATCACACTGCTACATCTATCTGCGCGGCGAGTTTTTCGAGACGACGCAGGTGATGGCGCGGGCGCTCGAGGAAGCGTATGCGGAAGGGCTCGTGGGCAAGGATATCCTGGGCTCTGGCGTGGACATCGACATCACCCTGCACGTTGGAGCAGGCGCCTACATATGCGGCGAGGAGACGGGCCTCATGAACTCGCTCGAGGGGCGCAGGGGAGAGCCGCGGATCAAGCCGCCCTTCCCGGCGGCGGTCGGTGCGTTCGGGATGCCTTCGACGATCAACAACGTCGAGACCCTGTGCGCGACCGCCCACATCGCCCGCCACGGAGGCGAGTGGTACCGCCAGTGGGGAACGGACAAGAGCCCCGGTACCAAGCTGTTCTGCGTCTCCGGCCACGTTAACAAGCCGGGCAACTACGAATTCCCCCTGGGCTTCCCGATGATGGAACTCATCGATGACGTCTGCGGCGGCATGCGTGACGGCAGGGCCCTCAAGGCGGTCATCCCCGGTGGCAGCTCCGTGCCGATCATGAGCGCCGACGACTGCAGGGCGTGCTCGCTCTGCTACGAGGGGGTCGAGGCCGCCGGCTCCATGCTCGGCTGCGCTTCGGTGATCGTCATGGACGAGACCACCGACATCGTCAAGCAGGTCCGGCGCATGGCGCACTTCTACGCGCACGAGTCATGTGGCCAGTGCACGCCCTGCCGGGAGGGCACGACCTGGGCCACCAGGATCCTGCAGCGCATCGAGGACGGGCGCGGTACCGAAGACGACCTCGATACGCTCGTCCAGATCTCCGAACAGATGACCGGTACGACGATCTGCGTCCTGTCGGACTCGCTGGCCATGCCGATCATCTCGTCGATCGAGAAGTTCCGCGAAGACTACCTGGCGCTCATCCGCCGCGGCGAGCGGGTCGGAGCAGCATGATGCACCGCATTTGCCCGTCCCCGCACGCTCCGCCGCATCAGTGTGGCGACAGCCCGCAGCAGCCGAGGATATCCCATGCCGGATAACGGTCCCAGAGCCGATACGGTCACCCTGACGATCGACGGCCGCGAGGTCACGGTCCCCAGGGGGACGTCGCTGCTGCACGCGGCCGAGACGCAGGGAACAACGGTGCCGCACTACTGCTATCATCCCGGTCTCTCCGCTCCCGCGCAGTGCAGGATCTGCCTGGTCGAGGTCGAGGGGGCGCCGAAGCTGCAGCCATCGTGCGTGACGATGGCCGAGGACGGCCAGGTGGTCCACACGGACAGCCCGGCCGCAAGGAGGATGCGTCAGGGAGTCCTCGAGTTCTACCTCGTCAACCACCCGCTGGACTGTCCCATTTGCGACATGTCCGGCGAGTGCAAGCTCCAGGACTACGTCTTTGACGAAGGCAGGGAACACGGCCGCGGCCGGGAGCCGAAGCGTGTTTTCGGACGTGACGACTTCGGCGGGGATGTGCTCTACTACGGCGACCGCTGCGTGATGTGCACGCGCTGCGTTCGCTTCATGGACGAGGTCGCGCGGGACTCCCGGCTCACGGTGGTGGAGCGGGGTAGCCGCGCGGTGATCGACACCTTTTTCGACAGCGGCCTGGAAGGGGCGTCCTTTGCCGGCAACGTGGTCGACATCTGTCCGGTCGGGGCCCTCGTATCGAAGGATTTCCTGCACAAGGCCCGCGCGTGGGACCTGGATCACACGCCCTCCGTGTGTACCAGCTGCTCGCAGGGCTGCAACATCGAGCTGCACACCCGTGACAACCTCGTTCAGCGACTCATGCCTCGCGAGAACCAGGAGGTCAATGGCCACTGGATGTGCGACTATGGACGGGCCAACTACGAGTGGATGAATCGGCCGGGGCGCCTGGAGGCCCCCATGGCGGGGCGGGGCGGCGAGCGGCGTGCCGTGGACTGGAAGACAGCTCTCGAGCACCTGTTCGTCCGGCTGCAGGGCGGCACCGGCGACGTGATGGTGGTGGGGTCGGCAGAGGCCTCGAACGAAGGTCTGGCGGCCCTTGGCTGGGTGGGTGAGGCGGTCGGGACGGTGTCGGCCCGCGTCTTCCGGTCCCCCCGGGCCGACGACGAGGAGCCGCTGCCGGGCTACCCCCTGCTGGTGCGCCGCCGCGACCTGGCCCCGAACGTCGACGGTGCGGGTCTGCTTGGGTTTGAACGCGCCGGGGACGACACCGGTGCCGGCGGGCTCGAGGCAGTGGCCGGCCACGACGGGATCGTGCTCGTCCTCGGTGACGGGCTCGCCGACCAGGATGTGCGCTTCGGGGCCTCGGCCGGCCTGTTCGTTTACCTCGGCAGCTTCGATTCGCCCGCCGCCCGCAATGCGGACTATGTCCTCCCCGTGACGACCTTCGCGGAGGAAGAGGGGTCGTTCGTGAATGCGCAGGGAAGGGTGCAGCGATTCTGGCCCGGACTCCGCCCCCCCGGATCGGCACGGCCTGCCTGGCTGGTTCTGGGCGCCCTGGCGGCGGCGCTTCAGGGGGGAAGGACGCCCGCGAGCGCCGCCGAGGTGTTCGCCGGGCTGGAGGCCGGGTGCGCGGCGTTCGCCGGCCTCAGCTACGACGCGATCGGCGAATCGGGGGTCCGGTTGGAGGCCGTTCATGGGTGAAATGAACGAACTCACGACCACCTGGTTCGTGGTCATCGGCGCCGTGAAGGTGATCGCGATCTTCTCGGTCGTGATGGGAGCCGTGGCATATATGACGCTGGCCGAGCGCCGCGTCTCCGCCTTCATCCAGGACCGCCTGGGCCCCAACCGGGTCGGCCCCTTCGGACTGCTGCAGCCGATCGCGGATGGGCTGAAGAACGTCATCAAGGAAGAGACCATGCCGGGAACGGCGGCGAAGTTCTACTTCGTCCTCGGCCCCGCCCTGGCGATCATGCCGGCGGTGATCACCTTCGCCGTCATCCCTGTCGCGGCGCCGCTGCCCACGCCGGTCGGGACGGTGGACATGATCGTGGCGGATGTCCCTATAGGGATCCTCTACATTCTGGCGCTTTCGTCTCTGGCGGTGTACGGGATCGTGCTGTCGGGGTGGGCGTCCAACAACAAGTACGCCTTCCTGGGCGGACTGCGCGCGTCGGCCCAGATGATCTCCTACGAGGTGGCCCTCGGCCTGAGCGTTATCGCGGTGCTCCTGCTCGCCGGAAACGTGACCCTTACCGAGATGGTGTGGCAGCAGCAGCAGCTTGGGCTGTGGTTCGTCTTCCCGCTGTCGCTGGCTTTCATCTTCTTCCTGATCTCCGCGCTGGCCGAGACGAACCGGCTTCCCTTCGACATGCCCGAAGCGGAGTCGGAGCTCATTTCGGGGTACCACACGGAGTACTCCGCCATGAAGTTCTCGATGTTCTTCATCGCGGAGTACTCGCATGTTCTTACCGCCTCGGCGCTCATGGCGACGCTCTTCTTCGGCGGCTGGGACATTCCGCTCTGGACCGGCGACGACATGTTCCGCCACGGTGACGGCTGGATTCGCGGCTTCGACGCGGCCGGGGCACCGATCCCCGCGACTCCGCACGTTCTCATCACCCTTCTCACCCTTGGCGCATTCGCGGCCAAGACCGCCTTCTTCGTTCTTCTTTACATATGGATACGCTGGACGCTGCCTCGCTTCCGCTACGACCAGGTCATGCATCTGGGGTGGAAGGTGCTGCTGCCGGCCGCGCTCGGTTACATCATGCTGATCGCCGGGACCATGCTGGTCCTCGACCAGTTGGGGGTACCGTTCGGCTTTCTGTACGGGGCGGTGCTCACCGGAGTGAGCGGGGTCACGACCGTAGCGTTCCTCTTCTTCGTCGACCGTGACCGGGTCATCTCCGGGGCCCACAGGAAGCGGGACGTCGCCCGGCGGCGGGTCACGGCCACAACCGGGGTTGACGGCGGGGCCGTCTCGAACTGAACGGGAGCACGATAGCTATGGCGATAACAGTCAAGGTGATGAGGCGCCCCGAAGCGGGCCGCACATCGTACATGCGCGCCACCCTGAAGGGGATGAGCCTGACCTTTAAGCACCTAGTGCGGCCCTCGCATGTCACCCTGCAATACCCCGAGGAGCAGCCCGACCTGAGTCCCCGCTGGCGCGGCACGCACCGCATGGAAGTCCACGCGGACGGCCGTCCCAAGTGCGTGGCCTGCGGGCTCTGTCCTACGGTTTGTCCGGCGAACTGCATCCGCCTGGTGGGCGGCGAGGACGATCAGGGCAACCGCTACCCGATCGTCTACGAAATCGACGAATTCCGGTGCATCTTCTGCGGGATGTGCCAGGAGGTGTGTCCCGTCGAGGCCATTCACGTGGGCCAGCACTTCGAGAACGCCGAGTACACGCGTGACCGCTTCGTCTACGACCTTGATCGTCTCATGGAACAGGACCACCCGAGCACGCTCCTCTGGGACCCTGCCGATCCGCGCTCCGAATGACCGAAATCGTCTTCGTCCTGTTCGCGGTCGTGGCGGTCGGCGGCGCCATCGGCGTCGTAGTCGGCCGCAGTCCGGTTGCGAGCCTTCTCTCCATGATTGCCACCCTGGCCAGCGTCGCCGGGATCTACGTCCTCTTCGAGGCGCATTTTCTGGCGGCGATCCAGGTGCTGGTCTATGCAGGCGCGATCATGGTGCTCTTCCTCTTCGTCATCATGCTTCTCAACCTCGGGCACGACTACCGGGCGGACGTCAAGTACGGACTCTGGTACCTGCTGTCGCTTGTGGTCGTCGGGCTTACCGCGGGGGCGCTGCTGCAGGGATTCATGGGGACGGGAGCGACGGGTGTGCGCGGCGACGGCGCCGCCGCTGCGGCGGCCATCGATGCCGTGGTGGCCGAAAAGGGCGTCGTCGGAGCCATCGCAGATCCGCTGTTCACCGACTACGTGGTCGCCTTCGAACTGACGGGGCTCCTCCTGCTCGTCGCGATCGTGGCCGCGGTGGTCCTCGCCAAGCCCCGCACATGAGGGAGGTCCAATGCTGACCCAGGCCCTCTTGTTGAGTGGGGCGCTCTTCGTGATCGGCACCCTGGGGGTGATGGTCCGGAGGAACGCGATCATCATCTTTCTCTGCATCGAACTGCAGCTCAACGCGGTCAACCTGGCCTTCGTGGCCCTGTCCCGGTACACGGGGATCGAGGGCCAGCTGTTTGTCTTTTTCGTGATGACCGTGGCGGCGGCCGAGGCGGCTGTCGGACTCGCGATCATCATTTCGATCTTCCGGCACCATGAGACGGTCAACGTGGACAAGTTCAACTTCCTGAAGTGGTGACCGGCGTGGGGACCGCCGAATCCGCCATGACCGCCCTCGCCGGTGTCCTGTCGCCCTCGCCCTCGGCCCCGGGCTCCGCGTCCGGTGTTGCGGCGCAGGCCGCCGAGCAGTGGGAGCCGCTGCTTCCGGGGCTGATCGTTCTCCTGCCGCTGCTGGGCTTCGTGCTCAACGGAATCCTCGCGCTATGGGCCGCCGGGCATTCGTCCGCAGCGGTGCGCGCCGGCGAGGAGTGGAATCCCTTCGCGGGGCCGTCACGTCCCCGCACCCACACGCTCCCCACCCTGATCGGGCCGGGGGTGATGCTGCTCGCGTTCATCCTGGCCCTGGTGAACTTCGCGGGAATGCCCGCGGACCTGCACGACCCGGTGATCCGTACCTACTGGAGCTGGATCGCAACCGACACCATCAGCGTGGATGCCGCCCTTCAGCTCGACCAGCTCTCGATGGTGATGATGCTGGTCGTCACCGGCGTGGGCTTCCTCATCCACGTGTTCAGCGTGGGTTACATGAAGGACGACCAGGGCTACCCCCGGTACTTCGCCTACCTGAACCTGTTCGTCTTCTTCATGCTCGTGCTGGTCCTGGGCTCCGGCTACGCGACGATGTTCGTGGGTTGGGAGGGCGTCGGACTCTGCAGCTATCTGCTGATCGGCTACTGGTTCAGCGACCGTGACAAGTCGGACGCAGGCAAGAAGGCGTTCATCGTCAACCGGATCGGCGATGTCGGCTTCCTGCTGGCGATGTTCCTGCTCTTCAACAACTTCGGGACGCTGGACTTCGGCCCGATCTTCGCCGGCGCGGAGGGACAGCTGGCTGTTGGCGGCACGACGGTCACGGCCGTCACCCTCCTGCTCATGCTCGGCGCAGCCGGCAAGAGCGCCCAGGTTCCGCTTCACGTCTGGCTCCCGGACGCGATGGCCGGCCCAACGCCCGTCTCGGCGCTCATCCACGCGGCGACGATGGTCACCGCCGGCGTGTACATGGTGGCGCGGTCGTCCGTGCTGTACGCCCTCGCGCCCACCAGCCAGGCGGTCGTGGCGGGGATCGGGGTGCTCACCGCGCTGGTTGCGGCGACGATCGCCATGCAGCAGTACGACATCAAGAAGGTGCTGGCCTACTCGACCGTCTCCCAGCTCGGCTTCATGTTCCTCGCCGCCGGGGTGGGCGCCTTCACGGCGGCGATCTTCCACCTGGTCACGCATGCGTTCTTCAAGGCTCTCCTCTTCCTCGGGGCCGGAGCGGTCATCCACTCCATGCACCACGCTGCACACCACGCGGACGGCCACCTCGACGAGCAGGACATGCGCAACATGGGCGGGCTCGGCAAGTTCATGCCCGTCACCTGCGTCGTGATGTGGATCGCCACCCTGGCGATCGCCGGGATCTGGCCCTTCGCCGGCTTCTTCTCGAAGGACGAGATCATCTGGTACACGGCGGCATGGGCGGGAGCCGGGTCCAACCCCTTCGGAACGCTCTACACGGTGTACTGGGCGGTGGCGCTCGCGACCGCCCTTATGACCGCGTTCTATATGACCCGCCTGATGGTCATGACCTTCCACGGCGCCAACCGGACCGGCGCGGCGGGCAGATCGCACATTCACGAGGCGCCGCGCGTGATGACCGTGCCGCTGATCGTGCTCGCGCTGCTCTCGGTGTTCGGGGGCTGGATCAACGTGCCGGACGCGCTCCAGGAGTCGTTCGCGGGGCTGTTCGGCGTGCTGCCGATGAGCGAATGGCTCCATCACTGGCTGGAACCGGTCACCCACGCCGCCGCGCAGATTCAGATCGCCGGCTTCGGGGAGCCCGCTCACGCCGCGCCACCTGGTGGCGGCGAAGTGGCTTGGGCCATGATATCCACGCTTGCCGCGGCCGTCACGGTGGCCGTGGCATACAGGGTTGTGGGCACGAACAAGTACGTGCCCGCCGCCAGGGATCCCGGTCCGGCCGGTGTGCTGCGACGCGCCGTGTACAACAAGTGGTACTTCGACGAGGTGTACGACAGCCTCGTGGTTCGGCCGCTGCTCGCGGCTTCGAGGTGGTGCTGGAAGGTGATCGACACCGTGGTCATCGACGGATTCGTGAACCTCACGGGGAGTTTTGCACGCCTCTCCGGCTGGACGATGAGTCTCTTCCAGACCGGGCAGGTGAACATGTACGCTTTCGTGCTCACCCTGGGCGTTCTTTGCGTCCTGGGAGCCGCGGTCTTCCTGCAGTGACGCCATGACGAACCTTCTTACATCGCTCCTCTACGAGGACTGGGTGCTCCACGCGCTGATCTGGCTTCCGGCCGCGGGGCTGACGCACGTTCTCGTTTCCTCGGCGGACCGGGCCCGGCACATCGCGTTCGCGTGGTCCGCGCTGGTCTTCGTCCTCAGCCTGGGGTTGTGGTGGAGCTTCAGTCCCGGTGACGGGGGCTTCGCGCTCGAATCCTCGACCCCCTGGATCGAGTCCTGGGGGGTGTCGTACGCCCTCGGGATCGACGGTATCTCCATCTTCATGGTCTTGCTGACGACGTTCACCAGCGCGATCGCGATCCTGGGTTCGTTCGAGTACATCAAGACCCGGCGCAAGGCGTTCTACGCCCTCATGCTGCTCCTGCAGATGGGTGTGGTCGGAGTCTTCCTGGCCACCGACATTTTCCTCTTCTACGTCTTCTTCGAGCTCACGCTGGTCCCGATGTACTTCATCGTGGGCATATGGGGTGGTGAACGAAGGATCTACGCGGCGGTGAAGTTCTTTCTCTACACCGCCGTCGGCTCCCTCCTCATGCTGGTTGCGATCCTCTACATCTACTTCAGCAGCGGTGTCGACTCGTTCGCCTACGAGGCCTTCCTGAACGCGGAGCTTACCCTGCGCGAACAGATATGGCTCTTCGCGGCGTTCGCGCTTGCGTTCGGGATCAAGGTGCCCGTTTTCCCACTTCACACCTGGCTCCCCGACGCCCACGTGGAAGCGCCCACTCCCGGATCGGTCGTTCTGGCCGCGGTGCTGCTCAAGATGGGCACCTACGGCTTCATGCGATTCCTGCTGCCCTTCTTCCCGGGCGCTGTCCAGCACCCCACGGTCGTCATGGTCATGCTGATTCTGGGCGTGGCGGGGATCGTCTACGCGGCGTGGGTCGCGGCCGTGCAGCCGGATGCGAAGAAGCTTGTCGCCTACACGTCGGTGGCGCATATGGGGTTCGTCGTGATCGGCATCTTCGCGCTCACCCTGAACGGCCTTCAGGGCGGCATGGTGGTGATGATCAGCCACGGCATCTCGACAGGTGCCCTGTTCCTCCTCCTCGGCATGATGTACGAACGGCGCCACACGCGGCTCATCGAGGACTTCGGCGGCATCGGCCGCGCGGCGCCGCTCTTCGCGACGGCTTTCGTCATCACCGCGCTGGCATCGATCGGGCTTCCCGGCACCAGCGGCTTCGTCGGCGAGTTCCTGGCGCTGCTCGGGACTTTCGAGACACATCCGGTGACGGCGATCGTGGCGGCCACCGGTGTGGTCTTCGCGGCCTACTACATGCTGCCCATGGTGCAGCGGGTCCTCTTCAACAAGCTGGACAAGCCCGAGAACAGGACGTTCCCCGACCTCTCGCGGCGAGAGATGGTGATCCTGGGCCCGCTGGTCGCACTGATGATCTGGATCGGCGTCCATCCCGCTCCCTTCCTCGAACGCATGGAACCGAGCGTCCAGGTTGTTCTCGAACGGGTGGAAGGTGCACGCCCGGTTCCGGGAACGGCCGGCACTCCGGCACGGGAGGACTGAGCCGATGGTCCTCGACTACACCTCCAGCTTTCACTACGTCCTGGCTCTGCTCCCGGAGCTTGTCCTCTCGGCCTGGGGAATGGGGGTTCTCCTGGTGGGGGTCTCCCGGGAACAGGAGGGCGGGGGAGGCCAGGAGCTGGGTTGGCTGGCGCTTGCCGGACTCGCCATCGCGGCCGTTGCCAACGGATGGCTCTACTCGGGCGTAACCGAGGAAGGGGCCACTGCGATGATCGCCGTGGACCGGTTCCGACTCTTCGCCAACTGGGTCTTCATCATCGGGGCGGCCCTCTCGATCGTGATTTCGCTGCCCTACGTTGCCAGGCAACGGCTTCAGGCCGGGGAGTACTACTCCCTCATTCTCTTCGCGGCAGTGGGAATGATGTTCATGGCGTCAGCCCGCGATCTGATGGTGATCTTCCTGGGCCTCGAACTCATGTCCATCGGTGTGTACGCTCTCGCCGGCTTTAACCGGCGCGATCGCCGCTCGGCAGAGGCGGGCCTCAAGTACTTCCTTCTGGGCGCGTTCGCCAGCGCGTTCCTCCTCTTTGGCATCGCACTGATCTACGGCGCCGCGGGCAGTTCGAACATCCACGCGATCGCCGTGGCCGTACAGGACGGTACGATTGCCACGGCACTGATGGGCCCCGGAGTGGCTCTTCTGGCCATCGGCTTCGCCTTCAAGGTCTCGGCCGTGCCCTTCCATATGTGGACCCCGGACGTCTACGAAGGCGCTCCCACGCCTGTCACCGCCTTCATGGCGGCATCGGTGAAGACCGCCGCCTTCGTTGCGTTCCTGCGGGTGTTTCTGGTGGGGCTGGACGGCCTCTACGCCCAGTGGTGGAGCATTCTGTGGTGGATAGCGGCCATCACCATGGTTGCCGGCAACGTTGTGGCGCTGGTGCAGTCGAGTGTGAAGCGCATGCTCGCCTACTCGTCGATTGCGCACGGCGGCTACCTGCTTGTGGCCCTGGTGGCGGCCAACGACACGGCGGCGGCCGGGCTCCTCTTCTACCTTCTCGTGTACACGGTCATGACCGTCGGCGTGTTCGGAGTCGTGATCGCAGTCGGCAACCAGACCGAGGAGAATTCCCGTATCGAGGACTACGCCGGTTTCGGGTGGCGCCAGCCCGTGCTTGGCGTCTTGATGACGGTGTTTCTCCTGTCTCTGGCCGGATTCCCCGGCACGGCAGGCTTCATCGCCAAGTACCATCTCCTTCTGGGAGCCGCTCAGTCCAGCCTGTGGGTTCTGTCAGTCATCCTCGTCCTTACAACGGTGGTCTCCTATTGGTACTACCTGCGCGTGGCGTGGTACATGTGGATGAAAGAAGCGCCCGAGACCGCGGGGGCGGGCGGGCGGATCACGACTCCCTTCGCTACCCGGGTCGTGCTTGTCGTCAGCGTCGCCGTGATCCTTCTGGCCGGTGTCTTCCCCGGAGCCGCCCTCGATCTGGCGGCTGGCTCGATCGACGGCCTCAGGGACCTCGTTGCGGGTTCCGGGGTCGCGGCCGGCCCCTGAGCCCCCGGAGCACGACTGCTTCCCGATGCACCCCGGAGAGCACATCTTCCGCCAGTACGACATCCGGGGCGTTGTCGGCTCCGACCTTGATGCTTCGGTGGCCATGGCTGTGGGGGAAGCGTACGCGTCGGAGTTGAAGGGTCGCACCTCCCGGCCCTCTCCCCGTGTGGTTGTCGGAGCCGACAACCGTCCATCCTCCCCGTCGCTTCGCACGGGGCTCGTCCGCGGCCTGAGATCCGCCGGCTGCGATGTCCTGGGGCTGGGCACTGTCCCCACTCCCGTAACGTATTTCTCCGAGTACCACTTCCGCGCCGACGGGTCGATTCAGATAACGGGCTCCCACAACCCGCCCGAGTACAACGGCATCAAGATGACGATGGGGAAGGGACCCGTTCACGGGGACGCCATCCAGAGACTGCTGAGCCGCATCCGTAGCCGGGATCTGACAGAGGGCAGCGGGAGCCTGGAGATGGTTGACCCGCTACCGCCCTATGCGGCCGATGTCTCCGGACGCTTCCGTCTGGCCAGGCCGCTCAAGGTGGTCGTGGATTGCGGCAACGGGACCGGATCGGTGGTTGCCGTCGAGCTTCTCCGCGCCGTGGGTCTCGATGTAATCCCCCTCTACTGTGAATCGGACGGTACCTTTCCCAACCATCACCCGGACCCGACGGTGGACGAGTACGTGCAGGACATGATCGCCGCCGTACGGATTCACGGGGCGGATATGGGGATCGGTTTCGATGGAGACGCGGACCGTATCGGCGTGGTGGACGATCGGGGCGATGTGGTGCGTGGCGACATCCTCCTTCTCCTCTTCGGACTGGATGTCCTTCGGCGGCGGGGGGCGGGTCAGACCCTGATCTTCGATGTGAAGTGTTCGCAGATCCTCCCGGAAGAATTCGAGAGGGCGGGCGGACACCCGGTCATGTGGAAGACCGGCCACTCCCTCATCAAGGAAAAGATGAAGGAGCTTGGGGCGCCTATCGCGGGGGAGCTGTCCGGGCACATCTGCTTTGCGGATGATTACTACGGCTTCGACGATGCCCTCTACGCCGCCTGTCGCCTGGCTGAGCTGGTGGCCGCTTCGGACCGCCCACTCTCGGATCTGTCGGGTGCCTTGCCCGGCTACGTGTCCACTCCCGAACTCCGGATCGATGTCCCCGAGGAGGTCAAGTTCGGACTGGTGGAGCGCGCCCGGGCGCACTTCGGCGCTCGCCATGACGTGATCGCGGTCGACGGCGTGCGAGTCCTCTTCGGAGATGGATGGGGGCTCATACGCGCTTCGAACACGCAGCCCGTGGTCGTGGCCAGGTACGAAGCGAAGACCCGCGACCGGCTGGCGGAGATCCAGGTGACGATGGAAGCGTGGCTGCGCGACCAGGGAGTGCGCGTCTAGACTGCCAGCCGCGCGCACCGCCGGGTCTCAATGCCGACGGGGGTCGTTACCACGGCGTGCAGCACCCCATTGTGAGCTTCCCGCTGGATCCGAGCCGTCTTCCGCACCAATAGTCCCCCGCTCCCGGTAAGATTGTCCCATCCAGCTATACGCCAGCCCTTCCAGCGGTCCCATCTTGTTCCACGCTAACCCGTGAGCGCCCGACTGCCTGCTGCAGGCAACCGTGCAAAGCCCCTCACAGCCCAGCGACCCACGAACGGAAGGAGCCGCCCCGATGGGGACCGCCGAGACGAGACAGAGACGCCAGAAACATGGAAACAAGCCCCCCGCCCGCCCAGGGCGCAAACGTTGCAAACTGCCTGGCCGGTTCATCTGTCTACTCGTGCTCGCGCTCCTGCCGGCGTGCGACCCGGCCGAGGACCCGCCCGCGCAGTCGGCCTCTTCCGGACCCCCGGCGGCTCCGGTCGATGCCGAGTTGGTCGACATGGCCGCCTTCTCGGAATCCTTCGAGGTGGTGCGGAGCCTGACCCTTGCAGAGTCGGATCAGGCCATGACTGTGCGACCCCTGGTGACGAACGACGGCCGCGGTCAGTTGCTGGTGTCCGAGCCCATGGAGGGGCAGGTCAATGTCTACGGCTTTGATGGGGAGCTTCGGGCCGTGTTGGGCCGACGAGGCGAGGGACCCGGGGAGTTCGCGTTCCCGTTGATCGCCCACCCGACCTCGGACGGCGGCGTCGTCGTTGGCGACGTCGAGCTGTCGCGACTCACGTTTTTTCCGCCGGCAGGTGAAGGTGATCCGGAGGTTGTGGCGACGCCGGTGGAGGCGATCCAGGGCGCACAGGACCTTGGCGATGGCAGGTACCTGTTGGCGGGGACGATCAGCGGCGAAGATCAACCTCGCTTCTTCCATATCTGGGACCGGGCGGCGAATAGACTGGAGCGATCCTTTCTGCCGATGGGGGTACCGGAGGAGTCGCGTGCCTACGCCTCTTCGTTTCAGGGGGCCTCGGCCACCCTGGAGCACGACACCATCTGGGCTGTCTGGGCTCTGTCGGATACACTCTACAAGTTCGACACGCAGGGTGAGTTGCTCGGCCGGTTGCCGTTGCCGCTGGTGAGACCCATGGGCGAGTTGCCCAGAGCTGGCGGCGTGGTTTCCGATCCCGCGGACAGGCAATCCATGTTCGACCGGATGACCGAGGTGTTCGGCGTCTACATTCTGCGCGGCGGCGACCTGGTCGTCCAGTCCCTGCAGACCCGCGACTTCGACGCCGTCTGGGATCTTCTGATCATCGACCGGCTGGGGCGTCTCGTATGGAGCGCCCCCAACATGCCCAGGTTGTTTGCGCTGGAAGATGACCTCTTCTACTTCGATGATCCGGCGTCGGTACTGCCCAATCGCTGGCTGGTCGCACGCCTGAAGAGCCGGGAGTAGGAATGGAGCGCCCATCCGAAGCGACAGGCACTCGTAGCGGCTGTGCCCGGTTCTACTGTGGGTTGCTGGCGACCGTGGCGACGCTCGTCGGCGCATGCACGGTCCCGGATCAACCTGCCGGCGTGGCGCCGGCTGTGGGCGATCCTGTCCCGGCTGCGGCACTGTCGGGAGACCGTCCGGCCCTCGTGTGGGTGTTCGACGCCATGGAGTGTCTCGGTTGCAATCTGGGCGATCCGGCCCGGATGGTGAGGGCTCTGCAGCGCAGCCTGGGCGACCGCATCGAGTGGCTGGTCGTGGCGGTCGGTGAGCGGGGCGACAAGGACCGCGACCTGGTCGCCGGTTTTCTGTCCTCCGAACGAATCTCGGCCGGAGTCGCGGTTCTGTCGCGAGCCGACTATGCCCTCGCATTTGGCGGTGCACGGCCGGCCGTCTTCTATGTCACCAGCCGGAATTCGGTGATCGTGGCCAAGGTGGATTCAGAAGCAGCGGATGCCTGGCGTTCGCCATCGGATTCTCTGGACCTGGCCATCTACCTGAAAACGCTCGCGGAAAAGGAAGCCCGCGCAGGCTAAGGTGCGCGGCACGGGTTGGTTCACCAGAAACCATTCAACGATTGGAGTAAGGAACAATGGACAAACAGAATCGCAGTGGCAGCAGGATTCGCAGGACAATGCGTACGATGGCGATCGGGATGGCGCTCATCCTGTCCGCCGTGGCGCCCACGACGGGTGACCTCGGTGTGGTTCCGGCGGAAGCGGAGCTGCAGGCTCAAATCCACCAGGAGAGGGTGATCCGTTTCTGGGGGCGGATCAACATCTGCTGGAGTGCGTGCCCGGGAACGGGTTGGTGCTGTTACGAATTGTAGCACACACGCAAACAGGAGGGTCACCCCCTCCGCGCCAGTGAATGAACGTCTCGTCAGCACAACATGCTGATACAGTAGCATTGGAGGTAACAGACAATGAAAAACGTACACGGAGGGACCCGCCGCTCCGCGCTTCGCAGGGCGATTCGGGCAAAGGTGTTCGCCATGACCATGGCATCTCTCTTTCTCGTGCCGATGGTAGGCAGTGTGGCGCCGGTATTCGATTCGGAAGCGCGCGCCCTAGGCTCGCCCCAATACGAAGTCCGGGGTTGGTGGATCTTCAAGAGATGCACGACGGACCCGTGCCCGGGTCATGGAACATGCTGTGGCTCTGTGGGATTCTGACCCGCCACATTGACTCCGGTCAGTAGCCAGTAGGGCGTAGCCGGCGGGCCTCGTCACGGGGCCCGCCGGTAACACCCAATCCCCGCTGGAGCCAAGCGTTGCTGGGACCGGGGCCACATGATCTAGAACGTCGTTACCGGCACCGTGCCCAGGGTTTCGGCCTCGGTGGTCTCTTCGGTCCAGTAAGGCTCACCGTACCGGCGGCGGATCAGGGAGCCATACGTAGCATGTACGCTACGAATCTGGTCGAAGAGCGGGCGGTCCCCTCCCGGGAACACCTCTCCCATTCCGCTCTTTCCCTGGAACTGGGACCTGTACGCTGCCAGTGCCTCGATCTTTCTGTCCATCTGGGCTGTGATGTCGACTACGAAGGTGGGCTTTACCGGATCTTCACGGAACGCGAGCGCATACACGACCTTCTCGGGGCGATGAGGGGCGCCCTCCGCGGGGAGCTTCCGCAACCCCGCCAGGAAAGCGGCGTCCCGCGTCAACCGGGCCGCCGCTCGGTGATCGGGATGGCGCCCTCGCGTCCAGTGCGTCACGATCACCCGGGGCCTGAGAATGCGCATGAGCCGCGCCACGACCACCCTTGACTGCACGTCGTTCACCAGCGCGGCGTCCTGCAGACCCGCACAGCGGCGGTCGGCGAGGCCCATGACGTCGGCTGCGGCAGCGGCCTCGCGCGCCCGGGACCGGACCGTACCCCGCGTCCCCGCCTCTCCCGCGGTGAGATCAAGCACCCCGGTGCGTTCCCCGGACTCCGCCGACTTGATCAGTGCGCCGCCGCAGAAGATCTCGGCGTCATCCGGGTGCGCCATGACCGCGAGGACATCCAGCGGTTCGATCATTCGTAGCGAAGGGCGTCCACCGGTGGCAGTTTCGACGCGCGCAGGGCTGGAAGAAGTCCGAACAGCACACCGGTCACGACAGCGACGCTGATGGCCGCGAAGACGGACCAGATCGGTATTCGAGCCGGCAGCGGCGACACGGCGGCGATCGCTTCGGACGCCCCCCAGCCGACCAGCAGTCCCGCCACTCCCCCGGCGGCCGTGAGGAGTGATGCCTCGATCAGAAACTGCCACTTGATCTCGCGGCGAGTGGCGCCGATCGCCTTGCGGATGCCGATCTCCCGCGTCCTCTCGGTTACCGAGATGAGCATGATGCCGACGACGCCGATACCTCCCACGAGCATGCCGACTGAGGACAGCGCGACCATTACCAGGAAGAACATGCTTGACACCTGGTCGAAGAGCTGCACGACCTGCTCCCCGCGAATGATGGCGAAGTTGTTGTCGTCTGCGGGCCCCAGTCCGCGCATCGACCGAAGCGCGGAAATCACCTGGTTCTCTGCCTCGTTGGAGGCACCCTCCTTCGGGATCACGTCGACGGCCATGAAGTTCCAGACCGTGCGCGCCTTGAGGCGTTTGTCCGCCGCCGTGTACGGCACCACCGCAAGGTAGCTGGTGACCTCGGCAAAGATGTTGTCAAGAGGCTTGAAGACCCCGACAACGGTAAAGGCTTCGTTCGCGGCGCGCCTGCCTGCGTTGACACGTACCCGTTTGCCGACGGGGTCCACCTCCCCAAAAACGGCTTCCGCCACCTTCTCGGTGATCACCACGACGCCCCGTGCCTGGCTTACTTCGGCAGCCGTGAAGTCCCTGCCCGCCACGAAGTCGCCCCCGAGGGACATGGCCCACCCACTGGATGCTCCACGCCAGTTGACGCCCCTGACCCAGTCCGATTCGTACCGCATGGACGCTCCGAAGTCGAAACCGGCGACCGCCTCGGCCACGGCGGGGAGAGCCTGCACCCTCCGGATCTCGCGATTCGAGATCGGGGGGCGGTCCCACCATGGGGGTCGTCCGGAGCCGTCGGCGGAGATGCGGACATCGGAGAAATCAAAGGGCATCAGTGAGAAGCTCCCGGGGCTGGAGGCTTCGAAGGCGCTGACGACCTCGGTGCGGATGCCGGTAATCATCGCGGCAACCGTGACGACCACGCCGACGCCGATGCCCACTCCCAGGACCGCCAGCAGCGTGCGCATCCAGTTGGCGCGGAGGGCGTCCGAAGCTACGCGCAACCCGTCGGCGAGGATTCGGCCCGTTGAGGTTGGCCGGGAATCCGCAGGCCCGGGGGCTCCACGCGTGGTCCTGCCAGTCATTCGTACCTCAGGGCGTCAACGGGGTCGAGACGCGCCGCCCGGGACGCCGGATACACGCCCGAGGCCACCCCCACGACAACGCCGAGGGTCACGCCGAGCGCCACCCACTTGGGTGCGACGAAGGCCGGAAGGGGGGACACCGCGCCCACCAGAACCGTCAGCGCGGCCCCGACACCGACGCCGATCACGGCTCCGACGCCGGACAGGGTGCCGCTCTCGATCAACACCTGAACCAAAATGTCCGTACGGCGTGCCCCGATCGCCTTGCGGACACCGATCTCGCGTGTTCTCTCCATGACCGACACCAGCATGATGTTCATGATCACTATGCCGCCGACAACGAGTGAAATGCCGACCAGGCCGGGCAGGGCGACAAACAGGACGCGGCTGATCGTGTCCCAGAAGGACAGTGACTCTTCGGTCGTCTCGGCGACGAAGCTGTTCAGGTCGGATGGCCTCAGCCTGCGGCGCAGTCGCATGATCTCGATGGCCTGCTGCTGAAGGGCGGGAACGCCTTCGGGGGAATTGGCCTTGAGAATGATGTCATCGATGATCCCGGGCGCATTGAGGACGCTCCGTACCGGCGAACGGGCGGGCGCGACAGCCAGGTTGTCGAGCGACACGATCAGGAAGGAGCCCTGTTCCGCCAACACACCGACGACCCGGTACGGGAAGCCCCGAATTCGCACCCTTCTCCCGATCGGATCGACCGACTCGAAGAGTGCCTCGGCCGTGGAGCTGCCCAGCACCACGACCGGCCTTCCCTGCTCGGCTTCCTGACGGGTAAATGCCCGGCCCCGCTCGATCTTCCAATTGCCCTGAATCTCGAACATCTCCGCAGATACGCCCTGAATGCGCACGTTTTCGACCTTGATGCCCTGATCCGACTGCAGTTCGCCCGAGGCGTCGGATTGGGCGGCGATCAGGGCGGGAAGCGTGATGCGCTCACGCAGATGGTCGAGGTCGTCAAACGTCAGCCGCGGAGCCCGGGCCCATGCCCTTCGCTGCTCCTGCGATGAGTTGACGTCCTCCCTGGGAGTCCTGCCCACCCGAACGGTATTCACTCCCATGACCTTCTCGGTCAACGTCTCGCGAATGTACCGGTCCATCCCCTCGACGATGCTGACCACGATGATCAGGAACATCACTCCGACGATCACCCCCAGGAGCGTGAAGAAACTCTTCAGCTTCTGGGTCCTGATCTGCTCCCAGGCAAGGCGGATCCCTTCCAGAAAGTGCATCTACGTATCCCTGCGGACAGGTGCGGGATCGGACTGTCGCCGACGGTGCATGCGTCGATCACCCAGGTGCTTTCTCACGATCCGTTCGCACCATCGCTGCCTTCGTCCGTATCCGATCCTTCGTCGGGTTGGACGGCGTCCCCGTCCTCGAGGGTTCGGACAACCTGGTAGGGACCGCTGACGACGGTGTCGCCGAGGGCGAGGCCGGAAAGGACTTCAAAATACTCCTGGCCGGCGATTCCCACGGTCACGGGCGTGAACGTGACCCGGCCGTCCCGAACCACGAATACCCCCTCGATGGGGTCCGGGGTCGCATCCGAGGCGCCATTGTCCGCAGACTCGTCACTCCCCTCGTCCTGCTCTTCGTCGCGCAGGGTCAGGGCGATGATGGGGATGCTGAGCTGGTCGTCCCTCGTCTCCGTGATCACTTCTGCGGTTGCCGAAAGATCGGGTCGCAGCTCGACTTCGGGACTGCTCAGCGTAACCACCACCTCGAAGTCGATGGTAGGTGTCTGTCCCGTGCCGGCCGCCTGCGAGGGGGGCCGGATGGCGCTGTTCCCGATTTCGCTGACGACGCCGGGGAATTCCAGATCCGGGAAGGCGTCGAGTTCGACGTTGGCGTTGTCGCCCAGGGCGATTTCGGGCACGTCCGTCTCGTCGACCTCCAGCACGACCTCCATCACCGACAGGTCGGAGACGGTAAGGACCAGGCTGCCGGGGTTGTTCATCGTGCCGACGATGACCGTTTCCCCCTGCTCGACGTTCAGACGAGTGACGCGCCCCGACATGGGCGCGCGGATGATCGTCTTGGACAGCTGGTCCTGGGCCTCTTCGAGCGCCGCTTGTGCCTGGTACACTCCGAATTGCGAAGCTTCTACCAGGGACTGCTGCACATCCAGGTCCGTTTGCGCGTTCTCAACGTCCTGGCGGCTCACCAACAGGGAATCGCGGGCACGCAAGGAGGCCATCCGCTCGGCTTCTCGTTGGGCCCGCAGCAGGTTGGCGCGTGCCTGGGTCACCGAAGCCTCGGACTGGCTCAGGTTGGCCTGGCTGCGGTTGACGGTCGCCTGGTAGCGCGTGGGATCGAGGCGAAGAAGAATCTGCCCCTCCTGCACGTCTTCGCCTTCGTCGATCAGCAGCTGTGTGACCCTGGCCGAGATATCGGAACTGATATCCACCTTGCGGCGGGCACGAACGTTGCCGCTGGCCGTAACCGTGGCCACGAGGTCACGTGTGTCGACAGCTTCCATGCGCACTTCGATACCGCTCGCGCGCCTTGTGGTGGTGCTGAGTCCCGCAGCGGCGACAAGCAGCGCGAGTATCCCCACTCCGATGATCACTTTGGTTCTGGTTCGCATAACGTTTATGGATTCCTCAATGGCGTCCCGACCACGGCTTCCAGGTCGGCAATCGCGTCGTGGTAGGTAAAGATGGAAAGGATACGCTCGCGATCCGCGCGGGCCTTCACGGTTTCCGCCTCCACCAGGTCGATGAAATTGGACAGCCCGAGCCGGTAGCGCTCCTGCGCCAGGCGAAGCTGTTCGTCGGCGAGGGCCTGGTTCCGCTCTTCGATCAGTGCGCTCTGGTAGGCGGTGCTCACGATGGCGGTGCGGGAGTCGATGTCGGCTCTTAGCGCCAATTCCTGCTCGACAATCCGATATCGGTTGTCGTTCAGTTGGGCTCGAGCACTCTCGAGATCCCGTTGGCGTCCGAGACCCTGAAACACCGGTATCGAAATCTGGAACCCGACCGAAGGAGGCTGGCCGGTGAAATTGAAGGGGAAGGCGTCGTTCTGCGACCGGATCGCTTCAAGCGCCGACTCCGGGGTTGCCAGCAGCGAGCAGTTCTGCGTGGGAGGGGGGTCTGGCAGTCGTGACACCAGGTCGTTCAGCGCCAGGCACTGCTGCACACGCGCCACCCCGGCGGCAACGGCCTGCGCTTCCTGGCCGGCGGTGGTGCTCGCCTGGCGCGTGAAGCCGCTGAGGCCTGCCGACAGCGATATGCTCGGGAAGTAGGATGACCGCGCCATGCGGACGCCGTACCGCGCCGATTCCTCCTGGGCCCTCGAGGCCTGAAGGTCCGGATTACCGGCAATCGCCAGTTCATAGAGGTCATCCGCCGCCCAGGTCGGCTCGGTCACGCCGAAACTCGTCTCCAGCGTCGGCTCGGCCTGGAGATTCACTCCGAGCTGCTGAAGAAGTCGTATTCGGGCGTTCTGGACTCCGGTCCGTGACTGCAGCAGCGTGATCTGTGCCCGTCCCACGTTGACTTCCGCCTGGTGTACATCGATGACGTTCCCCGATCCCACCTCCTGGCGCGCCTGGGCCAGGCGAAGGTTGACCTCCGCCCGGGCGAGTTCCTGTTCGGCCAGAGTCAGCCCCTCGATCTGACGCAGGCCTTCGAGATAGGCCTTGGTCACGTTGAGACGGAGGGTGGCTTCCGTCGTGCGCACCTGGGCCCGTGTCGCCTCCCGGTTTCGCTTCGCCTGTCCAGGCGCCATCAGCGTGCGTCCGCTCAGCGAAAAGTTGACCCCGGCGTTGTATGAACTGAAGAGAAACGACGGCTGATCCTGAAACCCGAGTTGATCGGCCGTGATGCTTCCGAACCTCTGCTCCCCCGCGCCCTGCCAGGACAAGCTGGAACTCAGCGACGCCGAGGGCAGGAGGGCGCCGTACGCCGAATTGAGGTTCCAGTCCGCAACTGCAACGTCGTTTCGAACCGCCTGCATCCCCGGATTGTTGCGGAGTGCGATCCGCCACGCTTCTTCGAGCGACAGGGAAGCCGGAACCTGTTCCTGGCTCGACGCAGTGCGCGTCGCGACACCAGGTATGAGCAGCAACCCGAGCACCAGCGTCACCTGCCCGGTGCGGGCCTTCATTCGTTTTCGCAACTCGATCTCCTTCTGTTGTCGTCGTGCCGGGATGCCCTGCAGCCATGCCGGATCATCCTCCCGTCCGCCCTACGCAGCGCCACACCGTACAGTTTCCGTCTACGTACCGGAGCCCTTTTCGGTTCAACCCTCGAATCTTCGCTCGGCGGCAAAGCCGCGCGCAGGCAGGGATACACGCACCAGGCGCCCGCTGCCGTCGAACCATGCCGTGCCCGCTCCCGCGTCCGACCCGAATCCGATTCGGGTGGCCTCAACGCGCTCTCCATCAATCACGAGCGTTTCGGAACCGACACTCAGTCCGGCTGAAGTCTCTTCCCGTTCCGAAAGTGGCGCAAACGCGTGCAGGCGCGGGAGTTCAGCGCTGCCGTCGAGGAAGCGGCCCAGGAGGAAATAGTGATGTGCGACGCCTTCGTCGAAGAGGACTGTGGTAGTACGCGCTCTGTACTCCCGCATCTCTTCACCCCACGGTGCCACGGTCCGGGTCCGCAGGCGGTCCCCTCTCCGAACGACCCTGACCACGAGTGTGTCGGTTCCCGTGACCGTGGCTTCGTATTCGTTGAGAACCATCGCCGGGCTCTCGAGGCGCAGGACGGTTGTCAGGGTGCGGCCATCGCGCATGCTGACCGTCCCCCTCGCGAGCGTGACCTGGGCGTCCCCGGTGCCGATCCGCTGGATCGTGAACTCCTCCGTACCCGCCTCTTCGCCGTCGACGAACAGGCGAAAGGTACCCCGGTCGAGGACAAGCTGGCCGTGTGTGCCCGCCGGGAGTGCCGCCGCCAGGATCGCCGCTGCCAGGATGGCGGGCGCACGCCCCCCCGCGAGGCCGGTGCGTGACGGACTGGTAGCGTGATTCATTACGTTTAACCTAATGACAAAGATCGATGGGGCGAGGCGATGTCGATTCCGGGACCGATAGAACCGCAGCGCGCGATGAAGGGTCACGAGGCCTCCTCGAAGCAGCGGGAGGCGGCCGGCCCACTCATCTGGTGCGGGTTTTTCCTCCTGATCCTGTGGACGCGCTTTCAGACGGCATGGGTCCTTGTCGCGGCCGCCCTGGTCATTTGCTGGGCCGGCCTGAGGTCCAGGGGCAGCTGGCGCAACGCAGCGTCCGCCATCCTGCTCGCGACGGGAGCCGGGATAGGACTCCACGCCGACGCGACGGACCGGAGGCTGGCCGACAACTGGGGCGGCTACTGGGACGAGCGGCGGGAGGAGGTCGCCGGACAGGTCGGGATGGAATTCGACGCCCTCGTGACGCACGCGGACGCCGCGGTGATGCGGGTCGCCCAGGCAGCAGGCCTCGATGAGCCCCGAACGGTGCTTCAGGACACGCTGGAATCCGTACTGGACGACAACGGCCTGACCGCGGCCGCGGTGGTTGGACTCGACGGCAAGCTGATCGCGTGGGAGGGAAGCCACCACGGCCGCCTTCCCGCATCGGTGCTCGAGGGACCCGGCCGCTACAGCTACGCCGGGACGCCGCTGTTCTCGTACCTGTACTTCACGGCGGAACTCCCCGGCGAACGGGGCACGGCAGTCGTCGCTTCACTGCTTCGGTCCGAACTGCCCGCCTCCTTTGCATCGGGCCTGGGTGACTTTTCTTCGCGCTTCCACGAGGAGACGGGGGAACGCATCCGGATCTTCCGGTCCGACAGAGTCTCCGGGCCGGGTGTGTTCGACTTCGGATGGCCGGACGAGGCGCTGCTGAGCATCACCATCGAGGAGCCTCGTCAGGCGGTGCGACGGGCGGAACACAGGGGGCGCGGCGTGAAGATCGTCGTGGCTCTGGCAGTGCTCACATGGCTGCTTCAGTCGTTGCCGGGGCCGGGAAGACACCTGGGCTACTCCGGTGCGGCCCTGGGCGGAGCGGCGGCACTGCTTCCCCTGGAGGGTCTCCTCACGATCCCGGATCTGGTCGACCCGGCCGCCTTCCTTCTTGCCGGACCGATTGGCCTGACACTCGGCCGGATCCTGCTTCTGTGCTCGGCGGGTATTCTTCTCGCCATCCTCGCGGTGCCCAGGTGGGGTCCCAGGGTCGGCTCCTGGACTGCTCCTGTCGTCGTTGGAGTCGGTTTCCCGCTTGTTCTGGCCTGGATGGGAAGCGGTGCTTCGCTCGCTGTGATGGGCACGACGGATCTCAGGTGGATCGTGTTCGAGACTTCGGTGACGATGATCCTGACGCTTGCCGCCGGAGTCGCGCTTGTCTCGCCTCGGCGGGTGGAATCCAACACCGCACCGGGGTTGCTGCTGCTTGGAATCGTGGGTGCCGCCGCCTTGAGCATCGTGATGGGATTGAGTGTCCGCACGGGTCCCTCCGTCTCCCCGGTCCTGGCGGCTGCCTGGGCGATGCCCACGGCGGCGGTCGTTCACGGTCTGGGCAGCGCGCGCCCCTCCTCGCATTTTCGCTGGTTTTTGGCGTTGTGGCTGGCCGCGACGGCCGTGCTGCCCTTCGCCTGGTCGATGCGGACCGAGGCACGCATGAGGATTGCGGAAGAGCAGATGGGGTTGTTGGGAGTAACATCCGAGCCCGAAATCGACGGGTTGCTGGAACGCTTTGCCATCGAGGTCGATTCTCTGGATCGGGCGGGGGCGGGTGACGTGGAGATGATGTACCAGGCGTGGACGTCCAGCGGCCTCGCCGGGCGGGGCACACCGATCTTTCTGACCCTCTGGTCGGAGGACGACATCCCCCTTCAGGAACTGAGGCTCGGGGTCAAGGGGGACCGCCCGGAGGTCGTCGGTGAGCTGCTCCCGGAGCTCAGGGCGGCGGGCGCAAGGGAGTTCCATCGGCCGGGCGAGATCGACGTCCATCACCTGGTAGCGGTGCCACTGGCCGACGGGGCGCTCGTGACCGGCACCATTCCGCCGCGCAGGACGATCACCGGGTCATCCGGGCTGGGCCCCCTCTTCGCATCGGTCGAAGCGGAAGGAGACCAGGAGTTCCTGACGCTGGTACGGGCCCGGGAAGGCGATTCCGGGCCCGGAGCCGGCCTGGTCGAGTGGAGTCGCAACGACGAGGGATGGCGAGGGGAGGGGGTGGCGGAGTATCCCGACGGACTGTACTCGGTTTTCTACACCATCAGCATCCCCAACCTCTCGGTCATGCTGGCGCGCGCCACGCTCCTCCTGGCGTTGAGCCTGTCCGTGTTCTCGCTGCTATGGCTGCTGAGCGTGGGGATCCTCGGGTTCCGCCTGCGCGCGCCCGTCGACTGGCGAGGCTTTTTCAACTCGTTCCGCGCACGTGTTACCTGGACCCTGTTCGGCTTCTTCATCCTGTCGAACGCGCTTTTTGGCACGCTTGCCTACCGCACCCTTGCCGGCGCTTCCGAGCGTACCGCCACGGCCCTGGCCGAGCGCGTGGTTTCGCAGATTGCCGAGGCCTACCAGGAGGAGAGCGGCTCGATGGAGTCCCTCGCGCGCAGGGTGGGTGCCGATCTGCTGGAATACCGTGAAGGCGAACTCGTGGGCGGGTCGGTTGACGAACTCATCGAATTGGGGTTGTACGAGGGGTGGGTCGATCCCGGGATCCACACGGCCCTGGAGACACGGCAGCGGCTGAGGGCGTCCAGGGTCGAGAGCCTGGGAGACTGGCGCTACGTCATTTCCTATCGGCGTCTTCCCGACGGTGATATCGTCGCGTCACCCGTTCCGCTGCGCGCGGGCGCCGCGGCGTTGCGCCGTCGAGACGTGGCGGATCTGCTCGGCTTCGCCATCGTTTTGGGTCCCATCCTGTCTCTCGGCCTGGCGTTCTTCGTCGGGAGGGCGTTGACGAGGCCCATCCAGACGCTTCAAGTGGCCTCTGAGAGGGTTGGCAGCGGCAACCTTGCGGTGCACTTGCCGGAAGACCGCGTGGACGAGTTCGGCTCCGTCTTCACGGCGTTCAACCGCATGGTGCTCCGTCTCGACGACGCCAGACGGGAACTCTTGCGGACGACCCGGCGCACTGAAGCGATCGTGGAGGAGGCGGCTACCGGGGTGATCGCGTTGGATCCTCGCGGCCGCGTGACGGTGGCAAATCCCCGGGCCGAGTCGCTGTTGGCGACCCCGTTGGAGATCGGTGCGTCCGTGCCGAGGAGCGGGAGGTACGCGGCCGACCTCGCCGACTGGCTGGACTCGTACGATCGGAGCGGGGCGGCGGAGTCCGACGAGGACTTCAAGTGGGGTGAGCGACGGATCCGCGGCCGCGCCAGGCGGATCGTGCAGGAGGGTCATCCGGGGGGCGTGGTCGTGAATCTCGAGGATGTGACCGACGAGCTCCGAAGCGAGCGAATCCTGGCGTGGGGCGAGATGGCCAAGCAGGTGGCCCATGAGGTGAAGAACCCACTGACGCCCATCAAGCTCTCGGTTCAGCACCTGCGGCGGGCATGGCAGGACCGGCGCAGCGACTTCGGCCGCATTCTGGACCGCAACGTGGGGGCGATTCTGGGAGAGATCGATCGTCTGGCGTCCATTTCGCGGAGCTTCTCCCGGCTGGCTTCGCCCGGGGCGGCGGAAGAAGGCCCGTTGGTTTCGGTCGATGTCTCTGTGGTGGTGCGGGAAGTTCTCGACCTGTACCGGGGAGGTGGGGAGAGCGCCATCCGCGTGGAGAGCCAGCTGCCTCCGACGCTCCCGCGTGTCCGGTGCCGTCCCGACGAGTTCAAGGAGGTGTTGCTCAACCTCTTGGAGAACTCCCGGGCAGCGATGCCCGGTGGCGGGGTGGTCCGGATCGGGGCGAAGGAGCCTGACGGCGATGTGCCGATGGTCGTCGTGGTTGTCGAAGACGGCGGGACCGGAATACCCGGGGAGCTGCTCCCCCGGATCTTCGAGCCGCAATTCTCGACGCGCTCGACGGGGGCGGGGCTCGGACTCGCCATCGCAAAGCGGCTCGTGGATTCCTGGGGCGGGTCGCTCCAGGTGGACAGCGACCTCGGGCGGGGGACCACGGTGATGGTTCTCCTCCGGGCCGCTTCCGGCCAGCCGTGACCGCCGGAAAAAGGAGTGGAGCGTCTTGGCGGTTCGGTCGCGCGACGGTAGTATGAGTACGTGTTGCACATGACTCACGGCCAGACGGGCGATGCGGGCTCGCTTGCGACCGGAGGGCGGCTGGCCAACCCGACGGACCTTGGCGGGTGGCTCAAGGACCGCTCCCCCGGGGTGGCGGAACTGTGGACCGAAAGGCTCCTCACCGGGGGAAGCTCCTGGACCCGGGCACTCGAACCGATGGCGCGGTCATTCTGCCGTGGGCTGGTGTCCTTTCTTCCCGGAATGCTTGGCCCCTATCGCGCCCAGGTCCTGCCGCTGTGGTCGGAGTGCGCCGAGTTGTTCGGCTCGGTGGCGGCACGGCGGGGACTTTCGGCGGGGGACGTGATCGAGGAGTTCCACATTCTCCGGGAAGTCGTAATCCGGATGATGTTTGATCGGCCGCCGGCCGGGCTCGAGGACGGGTTGCTGCTTCGGGAGGTCCTGCAACTCAATCGGGCAGTCGACATCGGCGTCACCCAGGCGAGCGTCGGTCACACGGACCTTCTTTTCTTCAGCCTGGTTCATGGCTCGGGAGTGCCGGAACCGTTGAGCCGCGGTGATGTGGACCAGGTGTGCGAGCAGGTCCGCACGATGCAGGAGGAGGGTGGCCGAATCATGCGCCACCTTGAGCGGGTTGGCCGCCGGTGACGGGGCTTGATCCGGTTCGCGGGCGGCTGATCGGGTAGCAGGACCTGCCGGTCATCCGCGGGGGGCTTCCACCGGGGTCAGGCCTCCCGCACCTCCTTTACCAGCTCCGACATTTGATCCTTGGCGTCGCCAAAGAACATCAGGGTGTTTTCCATATAGAAGAGGTCGTTGTCGATGCCCGCGAATCCGGGGCTCAGCGAGCGCTTCATGACGATGACGGTCCGGGCCTTGTCCACGTCCAGGATGGGCATGCCGGCGATGACCGAATCGGGATCGCGGGCGGCCGGGTTCACGACATCGTTGGCGCCCACAATGAGTACCACGTCGGTCGAGTCGAACTCGGCGTTGATGTCGTCCAGGTCGAGTAGCTTGTCGTAGGAGACGTCGGCCTCGGCCAGGAGAACGTTCATGTGACCGGGCATGCGCCCCGCGACGGGGTGTACCCCGAAACGAACCGTCACCCCCCGGTCCTCGAGCAGGTCGCACACCTTCTTGAGCTCATGCTGCGCCTGGGCCACGGCCAGTCCGTATCCGGGCACTACGGCAACCGAGCTGGCGTAGGCCAGGACCATGGCGGCCTGCTCGGCGTCCACGTCGCGCACCGGCCGCTCCCCGGTCTTCACCCGGGCCGTTTGCCCCTCGGTGCCGAATGCGCCGAATGCGACGTTGCCCAGGGACCGGTTCATGGCCTTGCACATGAGCTGGGTGAGAATCAACCCGGAGGCCCCGACCAGCGCGCCGGCGATGATCAGGATCCAGTTGCCCAGGACGAAGCCGGTGGCTGCGGCTGCCAGCCCCGAGTAGGAGTTGAGCAGCGACACCACGACAGGCATGTCGGCGCCCCCGATGGGAATCACCAGGAGTACGCCGAGGACCAGGGCGGCAACGACGAGGGCCACGAAGAAGGGATTGCCGATGTCCAGTGCGGTGGCCCCGAAGAGGGGGGCGACGGTGCCGCCTATGCCGGCATCCGCAATGCTGGCGCCCACCACGATGATACCGACGAACAGCAAGGCGTTGAGAGTCTTCTGAAGGGGGAAGGTGACGGGACTCCCGGTCACAATGCCCTGCAGCTTGCCAAACGCGATCAGGCTGCCGGAGAAGGTGACGGCTCCGATCAGGGTGCTCAGCACGATGGTGACACCGTCTCCGAGGCCGAGAACCGTGCCGCTGCCGCCGACACGGACGAACTCCGCCGCGGCGACCGCGGCCGACGCGGCCCCTCCGAAGCCGTTGAAGACCGCGACGAGTTGCGGCATGGCCGTCATCTGGATCGTGCGTGCAAGGACGCCACCCACGACGGCGCCGGCGATGACCGCGGCCACCACGGTGGTCCAGTCCAGGATCCGGGTGTCCAGCAGGACGGTGACGATGGCCACCAGCATGGCCAGCGAAGCGCGGGCGTTCCCCGACCTGGCGGTCGCGGGCGATGAGAGCTTCTTGATCCCGGAGACGAAGAGGACTGCGGAGATCAGGTATGCGATCTGAGCGATGGATTCCATGTTCACGACTGCCTTAGCGTTTGCGGAACATCTGCAACATGCGGTCGGTCACCATGAACCCGCCCACGACGTTGATGGTCGCCATCACGATTCCCGCGGTGCCGAGGGCCTTGACCCAGAGCGATGTCGCGCCGCCGGTCACAACCAGCGCACCGATGATGGCGATCCCGGAAATGGCGTTGGCGCCCGACATGAGGGGCGTATGGAGGGTGGGGGGGACCTTGGAGATCACCTCCCTCCCTGCGAGCGTGGCCAGCACGAAGATGTAGAGGCCGATGAGAAGTTCACCCATTTGCGGTGTCTACTCCATGGTGGGGGCCAGATTGTCTCTGACCCGGTCGTTCGTGATCATGCCGTCATGGGTTACGCAGGTCGCGGCGGTGATCTCGTCTTCGTAGTCGATCTCGCCTTCGTCGTCGAAGAGGTGGTCGACCAGACTGGCCACGTTGCGGGCATACATCTGGCTGGCATGGAAGGGAAGTTCGGCCGGGAGATTGGACGGCCCCATGATCGTAACCCCGCCCTGTTCGACACTCTGGCCCGCAACGGTCAGTTCGCAATTGCCGCCGCTCTCCGAAGCGAGGTCGACGATCACGCTTCCCGGCCGCATCGAGGCGACCATCTCCCTCGTGATGAGCACTGGGGCGGGCCTGCCCGGGATCTGTGCCGTCGTGACAATGAGGTCCTGGTCTCTGATGTTTGCGGCGATCAGTTCCAGTTCGCGCTGGTGCTGCTCCTCCGACAACGCCTTCGCGTAACCTCCCTCGTCCTCGGAGCCCTCGTCCAGGGCGGCTTCGAGGAACTTCGCTCCCAGGCTTTGAACCTGTTCCTTGACCGCGGGACGGATGTCGAAAGCCGATACGACCGCCCCGAGCCTGCGAGCCGTGGCGATGGCCTGCAGTCCCGCGACTCCGGCCCCCAGGATCATGGCCTTGGCGGGCCGGACCGTGCCGGCCGCGGTGGTCAGCATGGGGAGGAAGCGGGTCATGGCGCCCGCCCCGTTCAAAACGGCTTTGTACCCGGCCACCGTCGCCTGCGACGAGAGGACATCCATCTTCTGGGCCCGGGTGATTCGGGGGATGAGTTCGACGGCGAATGACGTGACCCCGTGGTCCGCGAGCGCCTCGATGGTTTCCGTGGGGCCCAGAGGATCAAGGTGGCATACGAGAACAGATCCGCGCGGCAGGGCGGCCACTTCCTCAAGCGATGGGGGCAGAACCTTCAGGACGACACGGGCTCCGTCGAGCAGGGTGTCCCGATCCGGGGCGAGGGCGACACCGGCATCCTGGAATTCGCCGTCGGGGAAGGAAGCGGCGAGGCCCGCTCCCGCCTGCACGCGGAGATCCCAGCCTCGCTTCCGGTAGTACCGCACTGCATCGGGTACGAGAGCCACCCGGCGTTCGCCGGTCCCGCTCTCGGCCATGATCGCGATTGTCATTGAGCGTCTTCTGTCATGGGGTGTCTCTTCCGGGCCAAAACGCGAACAACTTGCACTCCCGCGGCTCGTTGCGCCAGTACCCGGTGTGCGCCCGTGGGTGACGCGCGGCGGGAACGCAGGGCGGCATCAGCCTTGGGTTGGCCCGTTCAGCCATGCTTCCGCCCGGGGTTCACGGCTACCCTCCGGGCCCACCGGCACGGAGGAAGCGCATGCTTGCAGTCGTTCATTCATACTGGGTCCACGGAGTCGAGGGCCAGCCTGTCAGAGTCGAGGTAAAGGTCCAGAAGGGTCTTCCGTTATTCACGGTCGTGGGGCTTCCCGCGGGTGCTGTGCGCGAGGGAAAGGAGCGGGTCTTTGCTGCGCTGGCTCACACGGGGCTCGGGCTGCCTCCCCGGCGGATCACGGTCAACCTGGCTCCGGCGGACCTCCCGAAGTCGGGTTCGGGGTTCGATCTGCCGGTCGCCGTGGCCCTCATGGCTGCGCTTGGCCATATCCCGGTTGCGACGCTCGACAAATGCGGATTCGTCGGTGAGCTGGGTCTTGACGGATCCGTGCGTCCGGTACGGGGGGCGATCGCCCTGGCCATGAGCTGTCGAGCGGAGGGAAGGAGGCGCCTGTTCGTCCCGGGGGGCAATGCGCGGGAGGCGGCGGCCGTCCCCGGGGTGGATGTGGTGGGGGTGTGGTCGCTTGAAGAGGTAATCGGGCTTCTGCGCGGCGAATTGCAGCCCCGGACGGCGGGGCCGCCGGACGCGTTGAAGTCACGGCCTCCTGTTCCGGACCTTGCGGACGTCCGCGGCCAGCGGCTGGCGAAGCGCGCGCTGGTGATCGCGGCCGCGGGTGGTCACAGTCTCCTCCTGAGCGGTCCGCCCGGGGCCGGCAAGACGATGCTGGCCAAGCGGCTCCCGGGCTTGTTGCCGCCGCTGGCGGAATCCGAATCCCTGGAGGTCACCCGCGTGCATTCGGTCGCGGGCCTCCTCGATGGCGACGACCCGGTGAAGACCCTCCGGCCGTTTCGGGCGCCTCATCACACGATATCCGCCGGCGGGCTGATCGGCGGAGGCAATCCACCGCGGCCCGGGGAGATAAGCCTGGCCCACCTCGGAGTGTTGTTTCTCGACGAGCTGCCCGAGTTCAGCCGGCGAGTACTCGAAACGCTTCGGCAACCCATCGAGTCCGGCCATGTCCGGATTGCCCGCGTCCGCCACACGGTCACCTTCCCCGCCCGATTCCAGGTTATTGCAGCCATGAATCCATGTCCGTGCGGAATGGCGGGCGAATCGTGCATTTGTGCCGACCGTGACGTCGCGCTCTACCGTTCCCGCCTGTCAGGGCCGCTGCTCGACCGAATCGACCTGCAGATGCCCGTGGCGCCGGTCAGCTGGAGCGACCTGACGGGCGCCGACGAAGCGGCGGGACTGGACACGGGTTCGGCCCGTCGGCTGGTCGCTGTCGCGAGGAGGCGCCAGGCCGAGCGCCTTCCCGGGCATCGCGGTCTCAATTCGATGTTGCCTTCCCGCGACGTCCTCCGGGTCTGCGCGCTGACTGCAGCCGGGGGGGCGCTGCTGGAAGGAGGAGTCGCGACGTTCCGTCTGTCCGCTCGCGCGGTCCACCGGACCCTCAGGGTGGCGCGCACCATCGCCGACCTCTCGGATCGGGAGCATCTGGGCGAACAGGAAATCGCGGAGGCGCTGCGGCTGCGGGTCGGGTTGCACGGCGCGGGCACCACACCACCAGCCTGAGCGGCGAGTCAAGGGGGCGATCTCTTCCTTCCCGCTCTTGCCGGTTCGCGCAGCCCCTCCGGGCCGAAACCTTGTTTCCTGCCGTGCTCAGCGATTAGCCTGCACGACATGAAGCACTACATGGACTACGCCGCCACCTCCGCGCATCGGCCCCCGGAAGTTGCCGAAGCGGTCAGCGAGTTCCTGCGGGGAGTGGGGTGCACGCCGGGGCGAGGCGGGCACTCGGGTGCGATGGAGGCTGCCCGCATCGCTTTCCGCTGCCGCCGTGAGCTGGCCCGGATCATGGACTTGCCCGGGGACCCGGGGCGGATTGCATTCATGCACAATGCAACCCATGCGCTCAATACGGCCCTCTGGGGGCTCCTGGATCATGGAGATGTCCTCGTTGTCTCCCAGTACGACCACAACGCCGTACTTCGCCCGGCACACTATCTGTCCCGGGTGCGAGGAGTGCGGATCCGCGTGCTCTCGGGCAGTCCCGACGGCGCAGTTGACCTGCACGAGGCGGCCCGCGTCCTGGACGGTGCCCGGGTATTGGTGCTCAACGTCGCGTCGAATGTCCTGGGTACGCTGATGCCGGTAGCGGATCTGTCGGCACTTGCTCACGCCGCTGGCGCGATTGTGGTGGCCGATGCGGCTCAGTCCGCGGGACATCTGGGCCGTGAGCGCACCCTGGAAGGCGCCGATGTCGTGGCCTTCACCGGCCACAAGGGCCTGCTCGGTCCGCAAGGAACCGGGGGCTTGTGGCTGAGGGACGGTTTGGAGGTCGCCTCCATGTTGCGCGGCGGTACCGGCGGCGATTCGCGCAACAGGCGGATGCCCCGGGCCATGCCCGACCGTCTGGAGGCGGGTACGGGCAACTCGCCGGGGATTGCCGGGCTTCTGGCTGGGTGCCGCTACCTGGCGGATCGGGGAGTGCACTCGGTCCACGTTGGCGAGATGGCGCTCAAGGCCAGCCTCATCGATGGTCTGGAAACGGTCAACGGGCTGGATGTGCTGTCTCCGCCGGCGCCCGACGGGGTACCGGTGGTGACCGTCAGGGCCATCGGAATGGATGCCGCGACCCTGGCGGGGCGGCTGGATCGCGAGCACAACATCCAGACCCGGGCCGGACTGCATTGCGCCCCTGAGGTGCATCGGATTCTGGGGACGTCCGACGAGGGAGCCGTGCGCTTCTCCCTGGGCTGGGCCTCCACCCCGGAAGATGTGGAGGCTGCGGTGACCGGCGTGGACGCCTTGCTGGGACCGGTCGCCGTGCCGGTCGGCTGAGTTTGAAAGAAGATCCTTCTTGCGGGGAGGGAAGAACAGGCGATCGATGGTCAAGGGGCTGAGGAAACTGGTGACAAGGGGGGTCGTGGTGATCGTGGCGGTCGTGTCGGCCTACGCCGGATGGAGGTGGGGCTCCGCGGTGTTTCCGAGGATTGAGACCGCTCTGGCGGGCGGCACCTCGATCGTGGCGCCGCAGGAGGTGACGCCGGAAGTTGCCGGTACGGCGATGGACAGGGTCAGGGAGTTTCGCGCATCCGGTGCCCGGGAACTCCGGCTCGAGTCTGCCGAGGTCTCCTCACTGCTTCGCTACGCCATTCCGGGCATGCTTCCGGGGGGAGTGGTGGAGCCGGAGGTTTCCTTCGACGAAGACCAGGTCAGAATCCGGGCGTCCGTACTCCCGGCGCACGTCCCGGACGTCCCCGAGCTCGGGGGCTTCCTGGCGATGCTGCCGGACACGGTCGCGGTGTTCGTCAGTGGCGCACTGACCCCGTTCAGCGAGGGGGGCTCCATGTACATGGTCGACGAAATCGAGATCCAGGGCGTGCCGATTCCGACGGGCGTGTTTCCGAGTATCCTTGGTGCCGCAGGCCGAAGTCCGGTGCCCGGCTTGCCCGCTTCCGCTATTCTCGTTCCGTCCCTTGGGGGCATCAGAGTGGCCTACATCGAAGACGGAAAGCTGGTGCTGGTCCCCGCATAGGGATCGACGCGGCCGCCGGGAGTTTCAGAAACATGGCAAGAATCCTGATCATCGACGACGAAGAATCGGTCGGCGTCGCTCTCAGGCAGGTTTTCGAATACGAGGGACACAAGGTCCACCTGTGTCCGAACGGGCCCAGCGCGCTCCTCGACTACCCGGAATTCGACCCCGATGTGACGTTCCTGGATGTAAAAATGCCCAACATGGATGGTCTCGAGGTCCTGGAGCGCATTCGCAACGACCATTCCGGAGCGGTCGTGATCATGATTTCCGGGCACGGGACCATCGGTACGGCGGTGGAGGCGACGCGAAAGGGCGCTTTCGATTTTCTCGAGAAACCGCTCGACACGAATCGTCTTCTGGTGACCTTGCGCAACGCCCTGATGGTCCGGGGGCTTTCCGACAGCGTGGAGCGCCTGACGCACGAGATCGAGATCCACCACGGCATCGTGGGGGGGTCTCGCGCCATCAAGCGCGTCCTGCAGGATATCGAGAAGGTAGGTGCCACGGACGCACCGGTACTCATTACGGGCGAGAACGGGACGGGGAAGGAACTCACGGCCCGGGCACTTCATCGGCGCTCGACCAGGACCGAGCAGCGTTTCGTGGAGGTGAACTGTGCGGCGATCCCCTCCGAACTGATCGAGTCGGAGCTTTTCGGCCATGTCAGAGGGTCCTTCACCGGTGCGGTGGCCGACCGGGTCGGGAAGTTCGAGCAGGCCCACAAGGGGACACTGTTCCTTGACGAGGTGGGGGACATGTCGCTTGCCGCCCAGGCCAAGGTGCTGCGCGCACTGCAGGGCGGCGACATCACCCCGGTTGGGGGGGCGCGACCCGTGTCGGTGGACGTTCGCGTCATTGCCGCGACCAACAAGGACCTGGGTGAGCAGATCGAGAAAGGCGCATTCCGCGAAGATCTCCTGCACCGTCTCAACATGGTCACCATTCGGGTACCCGCCCTGCGGGAGCGACTGGAGGACATCGGCATGCTGGTTGCTCACTTCGCCAACCTCACGCCAGGCAGCTACGGGGTGCCGTACAAGCGGTTTGCCGACGGGGCGCTGGAGGCCCTGAAGGAGGCGGACTGGCCGGGCAACGTCCGTCAGCTGAAGAACGCGGTTGCCCGCCTGATGATCCTCAGCGGGGGCGACGCCGTCGAGGGGCGCGACGTGAACCAGCTTGTGTCACCCGGTGGTCCGGATGCCGGAGTTCCGGGTAGCATGCTGGCTCTCGAGACGTTGAACGAATTCAAGGACGCCGCCGAGAAGGCGTTCGTGGCAGGGAAGCTGAGGGAGCACGACTGGAACGTTTCGGAGGCCGCCAGACGGATGGGGATGCCCCGCTCCAACCTCTACAAGAAGATTGAAAAGTACGGATTGCAGCGCGACTAGCCGGTGAGTTTCCCGACCGGGGCTTCCATAGTCGCGGTCGCGTGGCCAGATTGCATCGCACCCGCGGGTTGTGGCTCCTCACGACCGCAGCTGGAGCGACTGCGACGCCGCGCGGGCACTTCGTTGCCGATTCCACCTCTGCCTACACTGGTCTCGATGAGCTTCACCCCAGCCCCGGATTCGACTGACGGTTCCCTGGACCTATACCTCAGGGAGATCAGCAGGTACCCGCTCATCGACCGGGACGAGGAGGCGCGTCTCGCAAAGGGGATTCGGCGGGGAGAAGAAGAAGCGCTGGACAAGTTGGTACGATCCAACCTCCGCTTCGTCGTGTCGGTCTCAAAACGCTATCAGAACCAGGGCGTTCCGCTCTCCGACCTCATCAACGAGGGCAACCTCGGCCTGATCCGGGCCGCCCACAAGTTCGATGAGACGAAGGGGATCAAGTTCATCAGCTACGCGGTTTGGTGGATCCGGCAAGCCATCCTGCAGGCCCTCGCGGAGCAGAGCAGGATCGTCCGCGTTCCCCTGAACCGCGCGGGGGCGCTCCACCGCATCGGAAAGCGCCGCGCCCAGCTGCACCAGGAGTTGGGCCGGCAGCCGACGGCAAAGGAGATCGCGGAGGGCATGAATCTGAGCGCCAAGGAGGTGGAGCAGACGCTGGCGATCGCCCGTTCGCATCTCTCCCTGGACGCGCCGATGGCCCCGGGCGAGGACAGCCGCCTGCTGGACTACCTGCCCGACCACGTTTCCCCCGGCCCCGACGAGGAGACGTTCGAGAAGGCCCTGACCGACACACTCGACGCGGCATTGGGAACGCTTTCGGAACGGGAGGCGACGATTCTCCGTCTCTACTTTGGCCTGGACCACGCGGACGGGATGTCGCTGGAAGAGATCGGGGGTCGTCTCGGGGTGACTCGGGAGCGCGTCCGGCAGATCAAGGAGAAGGCGTTGGCCCGCCTACGGCACGCGTCGCGTGCGCGCTTCCTGGAGTCCTTTGCGGAATAGTACATATAGAAGGGCCGGCCCCTGCCGGGTTACCGTGGGTTAGAGCCCCGGTGAGCGGAGGTGCCAGAGCCACATGCGACGATTGAGTCGCAACCGGCACAGGAGACCGGCCCTGAATGGTGAGGCGGCTGTCGCACGATCCGCGGAACGAACATCGCCTGCGCCTGGTGCGCTCCTGACTTGACCGCCATGAAGTGCATGGTCGGACGCCGCTCCGCTCCGTGATCGCCTCCGCGTCCGCAGCGTCGTTCTTCTGCCGTTTGACGAACGGCTTCACGTAGATCGGGGGGAAGGTTTCTCGCGGGACGCGGCCGTCCGACAAGCGCCGGAGGGTGCTGGCCGATTGATCTCTCCTCGTGTCCGGCGTCCGCCGGCGCGGAAACGTATGAAATATCGTTGAAATATCGCCGACGTGATCCTGTCTGTCGTCTACTGATCATACACGACCTGCTATAATCTATAGCACAAGACCATTGGTCTTCGGTCCCTTCAAGGAGAGGGGCTGCGGATCGGTAGACCGATTATCCGGAGCCGAGCCAGTTGGCAAATGAAGTTGATCTTTCCGGTTCGCGCAGGCCGACCCTTGACGCGCGCGAACGCGGCCACCCGCAGGGTTGACACGATGATGACTTGGCGAGCCCCATCGTTTCAGCTCGAGCCGAGCCGGCAAGACACCGTCATTCACGGCGCGGTGACCGGGCCTCGAAGACCCCGAGGATTCCGTTCGCGGATCTCTTGGGCCGGGCTGGTCGCCAGTGTGGGGCTGCTGGCCTGCGATTCCCCGGCCGAGCCCCTGCACGACGACCTCGCCACGGAGGTCCGGATGCTGGCCGCGACGCGTGGCTTCGAACCCCTTCCCAACCCGCGCCCAGTGCGAAACGACCTGGTCACGCTTGGCCGGGCGCTGGTATTCGACAAGCTCCTTAGCGGCAACCGGAACATCGCGTGCATGACCTGCCATCTCCCGGAAACGGCCACGGGAGACGCCAGGACTCTGTCGGTCGGCGAGGGTGGCACCGGCTTGGGGTCGCAGCGCTCGCACCCCGAGGGCATCTTCATTCCCAGGAACTCCCCTGCCGTCTTCAACCTCCCAGGAGCAACTCGACTCTTCTGGGACGGGCGGGTAGAGGAGATGTCAGACGGCTCCATCCGCACCCCGGCCAAGGATCAGCTAACCCCCGAGATGGACGCTGTCTTCGAGTTCGGGGCCGTGTCGGCCCAGGGTATGTTCCCAGTGACGTCCAGACACGAGATGCGTGGCCAACCGGGAGACAACGGCCTCGCGGACCTCGACGACGACGATTTCCGAGGCATCTGGGGTTTCCTCATGGAGCGGCTGGGGGATATTCCCGAGTACGTCGGTCTCTTCGAGAGGTCGTATCCCGGCACTCTGTTCGACAACATGAGCTTCGCCCATGCGTCCAACGCCATGGCCGGTTTCTACAACGTCGAGTTCGTGTTCAACAACACTCCCTGGGACCGGTTCCTGCGCGGTGACAACGATGCACTGAGCGACTCCGCGCTGGCCGGGGCGCGGGACTTCATGACCATCGGCTGCGCCAACTGCCACAAGAAGTCGAACTTCGCAGGCGATTTCCACAACGCCGCGCTTCCCCAGTTCGGACCCGGCAAGACCGGCGGCAGGGAGGACTTCGGACGCGAGAGCGTTACGAATCTTCCCGGCCACCGCCGGCGCTTCATGGCCCGCCCGCTGAGGAACGTGGAGCTCACGGCCCCTTACGGACATCTGGGCCAGTTCGCCACCCTCGAGACCTTTGTGGCCCACTACAACGACGCCGCATCGCAGCTAGAGGAGTACGACATCGCCGCGCACGTTCCGGACCGGCTGCTGTGGCCCACGCTGCTCAACAATGTCGAAGAGATTCTGGCCAACCAGGATCCCGTGCTGTTCACGCTCAGGTTCGACGAGGAAACCCACGCCAATTTGGTAGCCTTTCTACGGGCGTTGACGGACCCCTCCGCGCGGGACCTCAGTCACACCATACCTGAACGCGTCCCCAGCGGGCTACCCATCGACAGGATGAACGAGTAGGAGTGGACCGGGCGAGTGGGCCGGGACAACGGTGTTCACGGACGGTCCACCGGAGGTAGGCAGCCCGAACCGGGGACGGTCCGGTGCTGCCCGCGCCCAAGAATCTGCTGGCGGGTGTGGGTGCCGCTCGGTTGCACGCCTGGTGGCAGTTGGACCAGCCGTTGAGGGTAAGGCACCGCAAGAAGACGCGAATCTGCAACTACTTGCCAGCCCGGCAACGGGCGACAGTTTCGCATCTGGTTGTGGTGGTTGTAGTTGCATGCTTGGCGGGGTCTGATTCCCTCTGGTTGGTTCCCGCTACTTGCGACTTTAGCTGTGCGCTCGGCGGCGGGCGTCCAGTGCCTTCCTGAGCTGTCCCTCGTCGGCTCGCTGGTAGCAACGTAGGACCGTCTTGGCCGTCTTCCAACCGCCGAGTTCGCAAAGCACCTTCAACGGCTGGTCCATGAGGTCGGTCGCAAACTTCCGCCTCAGCGAGTGCCAGCCCCTGCCGCGCTTGGGTTCCAGCCCGGCGTGCCGCTGGGCCGTGGCCCACCACGACCGCACCCGCGACGAGCCCACGCACACCGAGTGACTCCCGGGTGCGGGCAGGACGGGAGCGTCGCGGCCCCCGACCTTCCTCCCCCGCGCCTCCGCGAGCGCAACGAGCGCTTCGGCGGTGACGGGCGTCGTGTGCTCGTAACCCGTCTTCTCGTACTCGGCCCGCCACCGGACGACTCCGGCATCGAGGTCGATGTCGCACCAGCGGAGCTTTCGGATGGCTCCGATGCGGTGGCCGGTTTCGTGCGCGAGCACGAGCGCGACGTGGAACCGCCAGTCCACCTTGCGGGACACCTTGAGCAGCGCTTGGTACTCGTCCTCGGCAAGGACGACCCGCGTCGGATTCTTCTCCTTGGGCGTCTTCAGCCCCCTGAGCGGGTTCCTGTCGAGCAGCAACCGGCCCCGCTCGTCTCTGGACTTCGCGGCCCAGTTGAAGATCGCGATCAGGAGCTTGACGTCGTACTCGACCGTCCGGTCTGACACCGGCCTTCCGCTCGGGCCGACCCTGCCCTCCCTTCGCGCCCGGATGAACCGGTCCCAGTCCCGTTGCGAAAGCGTTGCCGGATCGCGGTTACGTCCGAAGAACCGGAGGAACATCTCCATCGTGGTCCGGTCGTGCTGCCGGGTGTGCTCGCCTTTCGTGGGCGTCACCTCTTCCCCGTAGATTTCAAAAAGCCGTCCCAGCGTGAGCGGCTCGGCCTCGGTCTCCGCCTTGCCATTGGGCCGATGCTTCGCGAAGCCTGCGGCGGCTTCGTCAGCCTGCCGTTTGGCCCTTGCCCAGTCGCGGTGTTGGAGCGACCGGCTCAGCCTGCGCCCGTTCTCGCGCCACTCAATCTGGAAGAGGCCGGTCTTGGGATCGGCGAACACCCTCACCCGGTTCCGGCCCCATTCGCCGGCGCTGTATCCGCGCCGGACACGTTTCGTGCGTGCCATCATTCGATTCCTCTCTGGATGATGGACTGCACGATCTGCGCATTTGTAATGTCGCGTGCGCGAGCCTTCCCGGCCAGTGCCGCATCGTCCGGTACGGACGCGGTGGCTTTCCTTGGCAGGTGGGCGCGGACGAGCCAGGTCGCGCTGGGCAGGCTCTCGACGGATGCCGGTCCGGACGGACGCCTCCTCATATCCGACCCTCCTTCCGAAGCCGCCAGTAGCCCTTGTTCCTCGGCAGGTAGTGGGGCTTCAGGTAGACGCGGCGGGCCGGAAGCGACTTGACGCCATCGTAGGGCAGGCAGATCGCTTGGTAGTTGGCGAGCAGCGTGAACTCGCGGGGGGTGAACACGGGCTGCATGCTCCGCTGGAACGACTTGCTCGCGCCGATGGTGCCGCGTCCGCCTCCGGCGCGGCCGGAGAGCAGCGAGAACTCGGGTCTGCCGGTGGTCTCGGTGAACGTGTAGGAGGGCTGCGTCTTCATGACGGAGCCGCACATCTCGGAGGCGATCCGTGCCGAGGACTCGTCGGACAGCGACAGGAAGATCCGGGTGCGGAGCGTCTGCACGAGCGTCCGCCACGCCTCGCCCGAGGGCAGCACGGAGCGGAGCGACGAGAGCGATTGGGTGGCGACAATAGGGATGCAGCGGCACTGCCGGGTCAGCGCGAACGCCTTCTCGTCCCCGGAGGGATCGTCCTGCCCGACGGTGGCGAACGCTTGATACTCGTCGCAGAGGAAGACGGCGGGCCGCATGTAGTGGTCTGGACGCCGTGCGGCCTCTGCGGGCCTTCGGAGCAGCGCCTGCATCCACGCGTTCTTGAGCAGCACGCCGATGGCGCGGGCAAGTGCGGGGTTCGCACCGGCGGGCATGTTGAGGGCGAGGACCTTGCCGTCGCCGATCAACTGCGCGAGCGGCGGGAGCCTTCGGCGGAGCCCCGGCAAGGGCGGGACGGCGACATCCTCTTGATCCGGCACGGCTTCCTCCGGCGTCCCGGGATCCGGCGGCGGGGGACAGAACACCCCGGCCACGTCCGGCTGGTCGAACAGCGAGAGGAACACGCTGATCCCCTCGACGATCGAAGTGCGGAGCTTCGCGTCGAGCGCCATCCAGTCCTTGAGGTACCACCGCTCGACGGCCTCGACCTGCTCGCGGAACTCGCCGCCAGCTCCGTTTCCGTCTGCTTCGGTCGTGAACTCGATCTTCCGCTTGGCGAGGCGGTCCCGAAGATCGGCATCCAGTCGGCAAGCCGCGCTAGCCGTGCCTGGGACCGGCTTCCAAGCCCAGTCTCCGAGTGCTTCCTTGTGCTCCGCGAGGTCGCCGTTGGCGATCACGGCGCGCTGGGGACACAGCCGGTCGGCCATTGCCTTGGCCTCCCCGATCTTCTCCGCGAACAACTCCGCATCCACCGTGCAGCGGTAGATGTCGCGGAGCGTGACCCAGCTCCCCGGCAGGAGCCGGTGCAGTTCTATGATCCACCGAACGAGGTTCGTGTACGCCTGCTGCCAAAACGGTTCGCGGGACTTGCCGAAGAGCTGGTTGATGAGGGAGGCCACGCCGTAGGCCAGCGAGTAGGAGTCGAGGAGCGGATCGTCGAGCGGGTTCCATTGCCACGAGCCGCCGAGCCCGATTTCGAGATAGTCGTCGCCGCGCCCGGCGTCCCCGAGGATGCTCCGCACCTGATGGCAGAAGTCCCCTTTGACTTCGAGCACGAGCGCACCCGAGCGGCGCTTGGGATCGTCGGCCCGCCAGTGAAGCAGCTGCTGGGCGAACGGATACATGCAACCGGCGGTCTTTCCGGTGCCGACGGCCCCGACGACGAGCACGCCTGTGTAGAGTCCCTTCTCGGGAATGACGAGCCAGGACGGCCGCTCGCTCGGGCGCGAAACGGTGGGATGGTGCAGCTCCCCGACGACGAGCGATGGCTTGTCGTCCTCGGGCGAGGTCGGCCACTTGGGAAGCCTGCCCCGGCGAACGATCCGCACGAGCGGCTGGAACCAGACTCTCCAGATCGAGCGGCAGAGGCTTCCGGCGAGGATGACGGCCACGGCGGGAGCCGCGTGGTACCAGACGCGGATCGCGGTGTGGATGCCCGGATCGTGGTGGGCGATCAGGTCGAGGTAGGGGTTCTCGCCCATGCCGGGGAACGGAGCGCCGATGGCGCGTCCAAGCGCGGCCCCGACGGCCGCGCCGATGATGACGAGCGTGCCGAGTTTCATCGTTGGTTCAACCTTCCCGTAGGGATTGATGCTGCGGTAGCGACCCCGAGGGGTCGGGGGCAGGGGTGCGCAAACACGCCTGCGCCCGAACCCGTACCAGGCCCTCGGACTGGGGGGTCGCTACCGCCACGGCCTGTGCCGCCCGCGCGGCACCGGCCGACCAGTCCGCGAAGCCGCAAGACGTTGTTGGGCGGGGTGTTCCGCCGCGGCTTTCCCGCGCATCGCCGGACGGTCGAACTGCGCATCGGACCCCCACGTCGATTGCGCAGTCGTGTACGGTCGTGGGACGCCGTCCGCTCACAGATACCGTACTCCTTGGAGGCGAACGGTCCGCCAAGCGTCGGAGCGGTGGATGGTGGCGCGCCGTGGCTGCCGAAGGGCCTCCTTCTCCAGCGCCACGCTGCGCTGCAACGCGGCTTGCAGCCCTCCGTACTCGTCGAGGATCTCGACCGCGCCCTCGATGATCGCGCGCTCGATCCGGGCAAGCTCCCGGGCCACCATGGGGTCGGGATCGGCGGTGCCGGAGGCTTCGGTCCAGTAGCGCATCACCTTCCTGGCCCGCGCGACCTGCCGAGACGTGCGGGCGACCACGACCGCCTCGACCGACCGGCCCAGAGTTCCGAGCGCCAGCCAGAGTTCCCGGTGCGCCCTGCCCCACGACCGGAGCGCGGTCGCGGTGTCGTGGCCCGGATCGACGTAGACGAACACGGCGCGCTCGGAGTCCAGCGCGACGGGCAGCTTGACGTGGAAGTACCGGCGCGTCGTTCCGGCGGCGCCCCGGTACACCCGGACGGGCAGGAGCCCGCGCCCGATCCCGAGCGCGTCGAACGCGGCAACCTTCTCGGCCTCGGTCGGGAGCCACGGCAGGTCCGGATGCTCGATCACATGTTCGAGCGACAGCAGGCGGCGCAGGAGGACGACCGAGGAAGCGGTCCTGCGGTGGCGGATGTGCTCCGCGCCGAGCGCGCGGTAGAGTCTCCGCGCGTAGATCCGGCACACACGCCCGATCCCCCGAACGCGCGGTACGGTCTCCTCGGCCGCCAGCCCCTGCGCGATCAGCGCATGAACCATGCGCCGCGCCCGTTCGTGGTGCGTGTTCAGGAACGCCGTCGCCTGCGTGCGGGTGAACACCCCGCTGTGAAGGCATACCAAGGCGATCCACTCGGCCTTGCGGCCCTTCCAGCCGAACCGCTCCAGGGCCTCCGCTCGTTCTTCGAGACGGGCGGTCATCGCTTCGCCCGCGTCGCCAGCCCTCGGCCGGTCCCGGTCCCTTCAACGTGTCGGCGTTTCGCGATCCGGTCGCGGAGCCAATCATCCAGTTCCGACTCGATCCAGCCCACGGCACGCGCGCCCAGCGGGACCGGCTTGGGGAACCGCCCCGCAGCCACCATCACATAGATCGTGCTCCGTGACAGGCCCGTGCGGGCCATCACCTCCGGCAGCCGCACGAAGCGGACCGAACGGGACGTTCCGGGCTCCGTCTGTTGTTTGCTCATCGCTCTGTTCCTCTTCGCCTTCTTCGTTCTCGATGCAGGTTTCCTGTACCGGGGTCGGTGGGGCTTATGGCGCGCACCGCCCGACTCCCGGTCGAAGCCGGAAATGAACGCCAGAACACGGTCCGCCGTCCGCAACGTCGGCGAGCGACCGCCTTCGATCCGGCGCATGAGGTTCGGGTCGCCCAGCGCCATCCTGCCGAACCTCGTCCGGCTCAGGCCCGTGTCGTCGAGAAACCCGCTAACCCGTGTGCTGAAGTACTCTTGCAGCGTCTCCATGCCTGAACGCTGAAAGCCCTTGCGCGGGGCCGTCAACCTGTAGGAAATTGTCCACAGTCCCGGGACGTTTCAGGACGTTCCGCAACGCCTCCGGCCCGTGAGACGCCGCCGCCAGCGGCGCGCGAAACTCCCCCCTCGCCGCTAATGGGGACACCTGCACCACGAGGGTGGATTTCGACCGGCAAGACCGGCCTGAGGGTGATCCTGCGAAACCATCGCCAACCGGCACGCCGGGACCTCGCCCAAGCGGATTTGCGCTTCAGAGAACGATCCGCTACCTTTCCGCTGTAGTTCTACTTTTTACATTCACCCAGCAGCTACGAAGGAGAACAGTGAGATGCGACCCACCATGATTCTGCGTACTGTCCGCCATGTCTTCGGATCCGATAGGATGCGCGCGACGAGGCACATGCTCTCCGCAGTCGTCGTGCTCGGCTTCCTCGTCGTGGGTCTTCTTCAGTTTCGCACCTCGACAGCGACCGCCCAGGCGCCGCTGTCCTGCGGGCACTTTTCCGGCGATCTTTGCAATATCGAATGCGAGAAGTCGCCGTGGTGGTGCGTGTGGTGTGGAGAGTACCGTTGCGATCTGGACTGGTGGATGACTCCGGATGACATTCCGGGGCCGCCAGCATGTGACGCCACCTGTGTCGGCTGAGAGGACATTAGGTCTCTCACGTTGGCGGTTCCTGCTCGGGCGCCGATTGCGATTCCTGCGACACTGGAAGATCGCCACCTGTTTCGCCGCTTGCTCGCTCTTCACGGCGGCGGCACTCCTGCAATTCGCAGCTGGACGTGAACTGGACGGACACATTCGCGAAATGGCCACCTTGGGCGGTGGCGTACTCTTGGTGATGTCTGAAGCGGACTGCGCTGAAGTAGCTCCCGTGTCCGAGGCTGTCGCGGAAATCCTTGCTACTGCTGGGGTGCGGATCACGGGTCTGGTGCTTCCCTATGGTTTGGGTCGAATGGACGAGTTGCTCGCGGCAGGCAACGATCACTTTCCGCACTTTGCCGTTTCCAGTCGCGTGGGACCGCTGCTGGGCCGCATAGGGACTCCGGTCGCAATGGCCATCGGCCCCTCGGGCCGCGTCGGGGCGGCTGAGCGATACGGGCTGGAGGGACTCTCCGGCGCCGAGGGGCTCGCGAGGCGCTTGATGGCCAGCGTGGGAGCGGACCGTTGAGTACCCGCGCCGCCCTCGGTATGGTGCTGTTGGCTGTCGCTGGATGCAGCGTGGAGGAAGCAGTTCCCTCGACTCCGGTCAATCTCTTCGACCAAGCGGCGGCACCGGTGGTCACGAGGCGAGTGGCCTTTGATACGTTGTGGGTATACGGCGGGGCAACCGATACAATCATGCTGAACGCCGACCGCGTGGCGGCGTTTCCGAGCGGCGACGCTGCGGTCCTTGATTTGGCGGGTCGCCGGGTTCATAGAGTGGGAGCCAATGGAGTCGTGTGGTCGTGGGGAACAAGGGGTGAGGGGCCTGGAGAAATCGACCATGTAAGGGACCTGGACGTGAACGCCCAAGGAGAAGTGGTGCTCGCTGATACCGGCAACGGTAGGCTGCTCTGGGTGTCAGGAGGGGATGGAACGTGGCTCCGAGAGGTGGGGCTGCCGGAGGGCACAATCAACGTCGACGCTGTGGCGTCCTTGGAGGGCGATCACTACATTTTGTCGTCGCTGATGTATGCCACAGCCCTCGCGACCCCTGATTCGAATTCACGGGGACCGATCACGGCCTATCGGTGGGTGCGGTTGTCCGCAACGGGGGAAATGGAAGGGCTGGTTCCCTTCCCGTGGGACGGCTTCCACTCTATGTCCTTTCTTCAAACGGTCGGAAGTATCGCGGGTGCCCGATCGTCCTCAGGGGGTGGCCAACGGTGGGTATTCGGGTTTGGTTTGGGTAACGGTTTCTTTGTTTTCAACGACAGTGTGGCAGAACCGTACCCGTATGTGCGCCATGCGGACTTCCCAGAAGTCGAGACAGGAGGCTTGACGGGCGGTAGGGACGGGTTCCGAGTCGGCTTTCCTGAAGGTCCTCCTGAACGAGTGGCACGTGATATGGCGATTCGAGGCGACACCGTTTTTGTGCTCGCTGGCAACTACTGGGAAATAGATCGCTATGAGTCGGCTACCGGCCAGTACTTGGACTCGATGCTGCTGCCCGTACCGTTGTCCCAGTTTGCTGTGGGACGCGATGCGCTCATCGGTATCGTTGCCGGCGGAATGTACCCGCAAGTAATTGCGCTGAGAGCGAAGTAGAGGGCCGAGTCCATGGCGGGCAGAAAACGCAGATAGAGCGCCTGCCAACTATGGCCCACGACACGGGACTTCACCGCTGCCGGGTTCCCGCCAATGGCATCCGGTTATCCAGCTACGGTGACCTGATCGAGTGGGAGTGCATCCAAGGGCAAGAAGGGCAGATCGTGCAGTCCTGTATCAACTTACGTGACTTCTTGCCGTGACTTGCGATTCCTCTGTTCTGCCAGCCCGGCGCCTCACCGCTCTCGGTGCTCGCGCGGATTCATCCACGGGCTGCTGGCAGCTTCGCCGGGAATCCCCGTTGACACCAATCGCGCTCATGGATATCATTCCATGCTGTGGTTTTTTCGGCCTTGACCCTGTGACGAAGCCGTTTCACGGGGACGGGGTTCGCTTCGCGGAACGAGGAATCGTGACCAGAACAATCACTCCAAAACTGGAAGACATCCATCGCGTCTGGTGGATCGTCGACGCCGAAGGTAAGCCTCTGGGGAGGTTGGCCACGGAGGTGGCCCGGATCCTGCGCGGCAAACACAAGCCGATTTACACCCCCCACCTCGACACGGGTGACCATGTGATCGTCATCAACGCGTCGCGCGTGGTACTGACCGGCCGGAAGGCCGAACAGAAGACCTACTTCCGCCACTCGGGGTTCATGGGAGGGGACAAGCACATCCCCTTCAGCCAGATGCTGGAACGGTTTCCCGACCGGGTCATCGAACTGGCGGTGCGTGGCATGCTTCCCAAGAACAAGCTGGGCCGGGCCATGCGCCGCAAGCTCCGGGTGTATCCGGGTGCTGCTCATCCACATCAGGGCCAGGCCCCCAAGGCCCTCCAGATCTGAACCGCACAGGAACAAGCATGGACTCAAACCAGCCGATCCAGGCCGTCGGACGCAGGAAGACCAGCGTCGCGCGGGTCTTTCTTCGCCCCGGGGGTGGACGCTGGTCCATCAACGGACGCTCCGTCGAGGACTACTTCCCACGGCCCGCGCATCGGGCCAGGATCGAGGGTCCCCTGCAAGTGGCCGACTCGGAGGGCGAGGTCGACGTAGTGGTGCGTGTGAACGGAGGGGGACTGACCGGTCAGGCGGACGCGATTCGCATGGGCATTGCCCGGGCGCTGGTCGTTCAGGATGAGGACGTCAGGCCGGCTCTGCGCGAGAGCGGAATGCTGACGAGGGACGCCCGCAAGGTCGAACGCAAGAAGCCGGGCCGGCCCAAGGCACGCAAACGCTTCCAGTTCAGCAAGCGATAGGCCACGCATCCATGAATCATGTCGAAAACCAGGTCGGCCTGACCGAGCTTCTCGATGCCGGGGTCCACTTCGGGCACCAGACCCGGCGATGGAACCCCAAGATGAGACCGTTCATCTTCGGGGAGCGCAACGGCATCCACATCATCGATCTCCGCAAGACCCTGGATCGCCTCAACGAAGCGCGCGATGCTGTGCGCCGCACGGTCCTGAAAGGGGACAACGTCCTCTTCCTTTCCACCAAGCGGCAGCTCAGGCAGATCGTCGAGGAAGAGGCTACGCGTTGCGGGGCCATGTACGTGACCGAGCGCTGGCTGGGGGGCATGCTTACGAACTTCCAGACCATCCGCCGCCAGATCCGTCGCATGAAGGAGCTTGAACGCGGCCAGGAGGAAAACGCATTCGAGTTCTACACCAAAAAGGAGCGGCTGCTGCTCGAGCGGGAGCGAGTCAAGCTCGAGAAGTACTTCGTCGGTGTTCGTGACATGGTGCGCCTGCCCGGTGCCCTTTTTGTGGTGGACGCGAAGCGCGAGATCATCGGTGTTCGCGAGGCGCACAGGCTGGGCATCCCCGTCATCGCAATCGCCGACACCAATGTCGATCCCGAGCTCATCGACTACCCGATTCCCGGCAACGACGATGCCATTCGGTCGGTGAGCCTCATTGCGGGCGAGATCGCCGACGCGATCAGGATCGCCCGCCAGGAAGTGCCCGACGAACAACTCCGGCGACAGGCCGAGTTGGAGGCGACGACCTACTCGACTGAGACCGGCGAGAAGTCGGCGGACAGCCGGGAGTTGCGGCGGCGGCCCAGAAAGCGGCGCCCACGGCCGGAGGCGATCGCCCAGGTCAGGAAAGTCGGAGAGAGTGAAGATGCTTCCCAGGGCTCTCGGAGCACGGGGCGCAAGCCGGCAGCGTCCGGCGGCGACGCCTCTCCGGAAGGCTGAGGCTCCGGTCGCCGAAGTTGCCGATGCCCCGCGGGATCGGCCCCGTGAGCAATTGGTGGTTCCCCCGGGCCGTCTTCGGGGCCGATCTGCCGTCCGCTCGATAACTGTCGTCAACCACCGCGCCAGGCGCGCCACCTTAGGAAAATGCCAGCAATGAAGATCGGGGCGAAAGCCGTCAAGGAACTCCGTGACCGCACGGGCGCGGGGATGATGGATTGCAAGCGAGCACTGCAGGAGACCGGCGCCGACATCGAGGCGGCCATCGACCTGCTCCGCAGCAAGGGTGAGGCGAAAGCGGCCAAGCGGGCCGACCGTACCGTCAATGAGGGGGTCGTGGCGAGCTACATACACCACGGCGGTCGCATCGGCGTCCTGGTCGAGCTCAATTGCGAGACGGACTTTGTGGCCAACACCGATGACTTCCACACCCTGGCCAGGGACGTCGCCATGCATGTGGCCGCCTCCGACCCCATCGCGGTGGACGTCGGCGACGTCGACGCGGCGGTTGTGGAGCGTGAGCGCAAGGTCTTCACGGATCAGGTCGCCATGGAGGGGAAGCCGGAACACATCCGGGACCGGATTGTAGAAGGCAAGCTGGGCAAGTTCTTCAGGCAGCGTGTCTTGCTGGAGCAGGCGTTCGTCAAGGACCCGGACCGGAGTGTCGGAGAGCTCATCACCGAGACTGCGGCCCGGACTGGCGAGAAGATCAGGGTTGCACGGTTTTCGCGCTTCCAGGTCGGGGGGTGAGGGTTCGTGCCGGCCGCCCGTTTACGGCGATGACTTCCGCCACGCTCCACCGGGTTCACCCCTGTGAGTGACCACAGGAGCTCCGCCTACGGGCGTATAGTCCTGAAGTTGTCGGGGGAAGCGCTGGCGGGACAGCAGGGCTTTGGAATCGATCCCCAGGTCGTGGACCGGATCACCGAGGAAATCAAGGCGATTCACGAGTTGGGGGTCTCTCTCGGCGTGGTCATTGGGGGCGGGAACATCGTACGGGGTGCGATTGCCAGCCAGCATGGCATGGAGAGGGTATCCGCCGACTACATGGGAATGCTGGCGACAATCATGAATGCGCTGGCCGTCCAGGACCTGCTGGAAAAGAAGGGGGTCGAGACACGGGTCATGACGGCGATTCGCATGCCCCAGCTCGCGGAGCCGTATATCAGGCGCCGCGCGGTACGACACCTGGAGAAGGGAAGAGTCGTGATCTTCGCCGGGGGTACGGGGAATCCCTATTTTTCCACCGACACCGCCGCCGCATTGCGCGCGATGGAAATGAATGCGGACGTGGTCATCAAGGCGACCAAGGTGGAGGGCGTGTTCACCGCCGACCCGGCGACAGACCCCGAGGCCCGCTTCATACCGGACATCTCCTTCCACGAGGTGGTTGCCCGGGATCTGCGGGTGATGGACGCGTCGGCGGTGTCCCTTTGCAGAGACAATGGCCTGCCCATCATCGTCCTCAACTTCGACGATCCGGGTTCGGTACGGAGAGCGATTCACGGAAAGAGAGTGGGAACGCTGGTATCATAGACCCGGTGGTCATGTTCGCACGGCAAGGAAGGAGCCGACTGTGGCAGTAGTCGACGAAGCGAGAAGCAGAATGGATGACGCGGTGGCCGCGATCCGCCGGGAGTTTGCGACCGTGCGGACAGGCAAGGCGGTCCCGTCGATACTCGACACCGTTCGGGTTGAGGCGTATGGGGCTCGCATGCCTCTGCAGCAGGTGGCCACGATCAGCGCTCCCGACCCATCGCTCCTGGTGATCCAGCCCTTCGATTCGTCGCTGATAGCGCCGATCGAAAGGGCGGTCCTGACGTCGGACCTGGGGCTGAATCCGTCCAACGACGGCTCGGTTGTGCGGGTGCCGATTCCCCCTCTCAGCGAGGAGCGTCGCAGACAATACGTGCGGCTCCTCAACAAGATGGCGGAGGAAGCCCGCATCTCCGTACGGCGCGCGCGCCAGGCTGCCAACGATGACATCAAGGGCCAACTGAAGGCCCATGAAGTGGGCGAGGACGAAGCTCATCGCATCATGGCAAATGTCCAGAAGCTCACCAACCAGTACGTGGGGACGATCGACGAGATCCTTGCCGGCAAGGAGAAGGAGGTGATGGCGATCTGAGGAGCTTCACGCGCGCGCCGCCACGGCTGTTCCATGTCGTCTGATCGACTGGACCTGATAGGGGTGAACAGCCACGTGCCTCGTCATGTGGCGGTCATCATGGACGGGAACGGCCGATGGGCCCGCGATAGGGGCTTGCCTCGGCACGCTGGACACCGGGAGGGGATGAAGGCTGTCCGCGAGGCTGTGGAGGGCGCGTGTGCCTCGGGCGTGCAGATCCTCACCCTGTTTGCCTTTTCCACCGAGAACTGGAAGCGTCCGCGCTCCGAGATCGATGCGCTGATGGGCGTGCTCCAGACGTACGCGGAGAAGGAGCGGCTCAAACTTGCCGGAGAGGGCGTGGAGGTCAGAATCCTGGGCGAGGTCGAACGACTCGACGCCCCTTCGCTGGAAGCCGTACGGCGAATCGAGGAAACGACACGGGGTGGAACCGCGCTGCGGCTCAACCTCATGGTCTCCTACGGGGGGCGAGAGGAACTCGTTGCCGCGGCTCGAAAGCTGGCGGCGCAGGCCCAGGCGGGCCAGCTCGATTCGAGGTCCATCGACTCGAAGTCCCTTGAGCGCTTCCTCTACACAAGCGGGCAGCGCGATCCGGACCTTCTCATCCGTACCTCGGGAGAGTTCAGAATCAGCAACTTCATGCTCTGGCAACTCGCGTACACCGAGCTGTACATCACGTCCGTGCTGTGGCCCGACTTCACCCGGGAGGATCTCTTTGCGGCCATCCTCGACTACCAACGTCGGGAACGGCGCTTCGGCCGGGTCACGACGGGCTGACGCACACGTGCCGATCCGGCCATGATCTCGGCGGAGCTGCGGGCCAGACTGCTCGTTGCGGCGGTTGGAATCCCGGTCGCGCTTCTCGCCGTGTACCAGGGTGGCTGGTTTCTGGGTGGCTTGCTGGCCCTGGTCGCGGCAATCTCCACCCGCGAGTTCTACCTGATCACATCGGCCGGGGGAGGCCTCCCGCTCGGCTGGCTCGGAGTCCCGGCGGCGGCGCTCCTCGTCCTTCTCGCGGCCCACGAACCCATCTTCGAGGTGTGGGGCGACCGCGCCCTGGCGATTCTGTTGATCCTGGGACTCCTTGCCTCACTCGTCGTGATCTTTTACCGCCGAATCGAGGAATCGCCCCTGCTTTCAGTGGTCGCGACCGTCTTCGGACCCCTCTACACGGGCGGAACCCTCTCCTTCGCAGTCCTTCTGCGTCACCTTCCGGAGACACAGGGGACGCCGTCTCCCCCGGCGCTGGAAGGCACGCTGCTCGTTCTTCTGCCGCTGCTGGTCACGTGGGCCGGCGACAGTGCGGCCTACTTCATCGGACGGAAGTTGGGCCGGACCCGGCTTGCCCCGCGTGTGAGTCCGGGGAAGACCGTGGAAGGGGGGGTCGCCGGGCTCGTTGCCGCGACGGCAATGGGTATCCTGGCGGGGTTGGTGCTGGAGGATTCTGCGACCTTGCCGGTGTCGCCGGTCGCCGGGGGTGTCATCGGACTGATCCTTGGCGTGGCCGGGCAACTGGGCGACCTGACCGAGTCCCTGTTCAAACGCGAGGCGGGGGTGAAGGACTCGGGCACTCTTCTCCCCGGGCACGGTGGAGCACTTGACCGGTTCGACGCGCTGTTCTTCACGATCCCGTTGGCGTACGTACTCATTCTCCTGACCGGGCGTTTGTAGGTGAAGCGGCTGGCTGTCCTGGGAGCGACGGGCTCTGTCGGCGCCTCGACGCTCGCCGTTGTTCGGCGCCACCCCGAGCGGTTCGAGGTCGTGGCCCTCTCGGCGAAGCGTTCGGTCGGAGCCCTCGAGGCGCTCGCCACGGAGTTCGGGGTGCGGGACATCGCCGTGGCCGAAGCATCGGCGCTGAAGGATCGGCCGGATCTCCTGGACGGGGGGTGGCGCGCCGGCCCCGACAGCGTGGCCCGTCTTGCGGGTCTGCCGGGCGTGGACGTCGTGGTCAATGCGGTCGTGGGCGCGGCCGGACTGGGGCCCACGGTCCGGGCCCTGGAAGCGGGGAAGCGTTGTGCGCTGGCCAACAAGGAATCGCTGGTCGCGGCGGGCGACGTGGTTCTCGACGCGGCGCGCCGCGGCGGAGGAGAGCTGGTCCCCGTAGACAGCGAGCACTCGGCGATCCTGCAGTGCATCGGGTCCGCGCGTCGTGACGAGGTACACCGCCTGATCCTCACCGCCAGCGGCGGCCCCTTCCGGGAAACGAGCGCCGACACCCTTGAGCGCGCCGATGCCGGAATGGCCCTGAAGCATCCGACGTGGGACATGGGGGCCAAGATCTCGATCGACTCGGCGACCCTGGCCAACAAGGCGCTCGAGGTGATCGAAGCCCATTTCCTGTACGGGCTTTCCTACGACCACATCGAGGTCGTTGTGCACCCCACGTCGATCGTTCACTCCTTCGTCGAGTTCGTCGACGGCTCCGTCCTGGCGCAGCTGGGCGAGCCGACGATGGAGTTGCCGATCCTCCACGCGCTGACGTGGCCTCGCCGCCCCCCCGATCCCGTTTTGCGCAACTTCGATCCTGTCGCGTCGTCGCCCCTGGCCTTTGAGCCGGTGGACGAGCAGCGCTTCCCCCTTTTTCGCCTGGGGGTGGACGCAGGCAGGTCGGGTGGGGTCGCGCCCGCGGTGTTCAATGCCGCGAATGAGGTTGCCGTTGAATCGTTCCTGAACGGAAAGGTTACCTTCCCGGGTATGTCGGAAGTCGTCGGGTGGGCATTGGAGGTGCTGGGCAGCGGTAAGGCAACGACCCTCGACGAGGTTTTGCGGGTGGATCGGGCCGCCAGGAGATGCGCGGCCGAGAAGGTGAAAGGGATGAGCACATGACGATATTGGCCACGATTGTTCTTCTCGGCGTGCTGATTTTCGTGCACGAATTGGGACACTTCTGGGCCGCCAAGTCCGTCGGAGTCGGTGTTGAGCGATTCTCCATCGGCCTCGGACCGACAATCTGGGGATTCAGGCGCGGGGGAACGGAATACGTTCTTGGAGCCATCCCTCTCGGGGGCTACGTGAAGATGCAGGGGATGGAGGACGAGGTGATGGAGCACCTCGAAGGCGGCGCGTCGGATTCTCCGCGCGAGCCGCGTCCGGGTGACTTTGACGCGCAGCCCCTGGCAGCCCGGGCTTTCGTGATCTCGGCGGGCGTCGTCATGAACATGCTGTTCGCTTTCCTTCTGTACACGGTCGTCGCCGCGGCCTGGGGTGTGCAGGAGTTGGCCGTGACACGGGTCATGACAGTCGAGGAAAGCACGCTACCTGCCGGGACGCACTCGCTGGCCGACATCACCCCGGGGGCAGAGATCGTAAGGGTAGGCGAGGTCGTGCCCGATTCCTGGAACGATATCGTGCGCTCGCTGACGGAGGGCCGCGCCGGACCGCTGCAGGTCGAGACGACCTCGCCCCGGGCCGTGTTCGACATCGTGGTTCCTCCGTCCGATGAAGAGCGAAGCGCCCTGGCCGCCTCGCTCGGGTACTGGATCGACCCCGTCGTCGGCGACGTCGAGTCGGGGAGCCCGGCCGCGGGCGCGTCGATCGAACCCGAGGACCGGATCACCCGGGTCGCGGGCGTCCCCGTCGAGAGCTGGTCGGACATGCTCAGAGAGATCGGGGCACGCCCCGGAGAGCGCGTGGAGCTCCGCCTGCTCAGAGATGGCACGGCTCTTACCCGCATCGTCGAACTGGACGACATCGAGTCGCCCACGGGAGAACGGCGAGGTCGGCTCGGAGTGTGGAATACCGAGCCGGCGGCGTTGACCGTACCCGTTGGGTTCGTTGAAGCCGTTGCGCTCGGCTGGGGGGAGACGGTGCGGATCACTCGTCTGATCCTGGGCTTTCTGCGCGATCTGGTGACCTTGAATGTGTCACCGCGCTCAGTGGGCTCGATCGGGACGATTGCCGTCGCCTCGGGCGAGGCGGCCGCGGCCGGGATGGACAATTTCCTGCGCTTCATGGCCCTGTTCAGCATCAATCTGGCGGTTCTGAACATGCTTCCCATCCCTGTCCTGGACGGGGGCCACATGATTTTTCTCGGTATCGAGCTGGTGCGTGGTCAGAAGTTGACGATAAAGCAGCGTGTTCGCTGGAGCCAGGTGGGCCTCGTGGTGGTCGTCGGCATCATGGTCTGGGCCCTCGGGAACGACTTGCTGCGCTTCCTCGGACTCTAGCGGCCGTTCCGGTCTCGCCGCGGGCTCCTAGAACAGCGAGAGCTGACGCGGGCCCGTTCTGTCTCCAAGCCGTGCCAGGTCCAGGAGGGGCGTGGGATGGTCCGGCCCCGCCACTTCCACCAGACCCCTGAAGCCCTTCTTCCGGAGCCCTTTCTCCATGACGGTTCTGGCCAGATGAGGTCGATTCGACTCTTCGGACAGATGCGCGAGGACCACGACGGCGAGACGCGGGTGGCACAGCTCGCGGGCGAAGGCCACGGCTGCCTGATTGGAGAGGTGGCCGTGACTCGACGCGATTCTGGCCTTGACGGCTGCAGGATACTCCGCGGACCACAGCAGCACTTCGTCGTGGTTCGACTCGATGATCAACGCGTCGCACCCGCGTAGCGCGTGCCTTATCTGGACGGTGGGCCTTCCCAGATCGGTGGCGATTCCCAGGCGCAGCCCCGTGGCCGGTTCGCTTACGGCGATGGCCACGGGATCCGCGGCGTCGTGAACCGTGATGAAGGGGTCGACGCGGAGATCCCCCAACGGCACAGGGTATCCCGGCCGGTAGCTGTGGACGACTTCGCGGCCGCGCAGCAGCTTCCGGCACGCGCGGTGCGTGCCCTCGGTCATGAAAAGGGGAGTGCCGTGTGCACGGGCGAACACACCGGCGCCCCTGGTGTGGTCGCCGTGCTCATGGGTCACGAAGATTGCCGAGATGTCGCCGGGTTCCACTCCGACGATGCCCAGCCTCTTCGTGAGTTCGCGGCCGCTGAATCCGGCATCGACGAGAATGCGCGTCGTGTCACCGGCGATCAGGGTCGCGTTCCCGCGGCTGCTGCTGCCCAGTACCGAGAAGTGCACGGGGGTCAGGGACGCCTGCAGGCGGACCGGTGGGGGGAAGTCTCCGAGAAGGCCGCGCGATACAGCCGGCGCATCCCCTCGGTGAGCTCGACCTCTCGCCGGGCCATGACCCGCGTGGCCGTCTCGACAAAACGTTCGATGTCGTACTCGGCCGGCGCGCCGCCGCCCGTCCAGCAGAAGGGGGGGACATGTCCGGGAGTCATGCCGCCGCCGAAGATCGCGGACCCCGCGCCGATCACGGTGCCGGTGTCGAGGAGCGTCCCGATTCCGGTGCGCACGTGGTCGCCCAGGAAGCACCCGACCTTTGTCAGGCCCGTGTCGACCCTTTCCCCGCCAACTTCGACCCGGACGCTGCCGTACGTGTGCTTGAGGTCGGAGTTGCTGGTCATCGCGCCGAGATTCACCCACCGGCCCACCACCGAATGGCCCAGGAAGCCGTCGTGGGCCTTGTTTGCGTACCCGAGGATGATGGTGGACTCGACCTCGCCCCGAACCTTGCAGGCCGGGCCGATGCTGGAACTCGTGATCGCGCCGCCGAGCACTGTGGACCCGGGTCCCACGTAGACCGGGCCGGTCACCCGGCAGGGAGCCCGGAGCCTTGCTCCGTTCGCGAGGATCACGGGGCCGTGGGTGGTGTCGAGAACCGCACCCGGATCGATTCGGGCGCCCGGGCCCAGGGCGACCCGGCCGCTGCCCAGCCGATGGACGTGTGCGGGGAGCGGGTGGTCGGGGAACCGATCGCCATCTCCGCGGATGCGATCCGGATTCGCAGCCATCAGTTCCCAGACCGATCCCAGCACCGTGCCGTCCAGCGGAGCCCGGGGCCACCGAGGCCAGGCCCCCGCGAAGAGGGCGCGAGGCGTCCTGGTTCCCGCGGGAACCCAGGCGGCAACCGGTTCGGATCCTGCGACCAGAACGGTCGGGCTCCCGAGTGGGGGCACAGCCACGGCAGGAACGAGGCGGCTGGAGAGAAAGAGCCTGTCTCCTGCGTCTCCGATCATGTCGGGGGTCAGGCAAGGCGGCGCACCGGGTTCCTCAAAACCTGCAAGGAGGTTGCCAGCCAAGTGCCCCTCGCACTTCAGCCGCAGCACCCGCTCCGCACGTGCCCGAAGCGATTCGGTGCCGAACAGGATCTCGCCGGCCGGCCGGGTCAGCGTGAAGGGTTGCCAACGGCGGGCGACATCGTCGTCGAAGAGAAAAAGGCGCGCGGTCATTCAACCGGGATCGGGGTCGGCCCCTCGATCGGGTGGAAATATAAAATCGGATGGGATTGTCGTCAAGTATTGCTTCAATCTGGGCAGCTCGGCGCGAGGCATCACCAGCGTCGTCCGGTCCGTCTGCACCACCAGGAGGCCGTCAACCCCCAGCAGAACGACCTGGCCCGACGTCGCCACCGCGATGTTGTCCTCGGCGTCTGCAAGGTAGGACCGACCCTGGCAGACGTTGCCCTCGGCGTCCGCCGGGCGGGTGCGGGCCAGGGCCTCCCAGCCTCCGATGTCGTCCCAGTGGAAGGTCGCGTCAATGGATGCAACCCTTCTGCTGCGCTCGAGCACAGCCTCGTCGACGCTGATCGTTTCCGCGTCTTCGTAGAAGGCGGTGTCGTCCCCGCGCTCGAGGTGGGGCAGGGCGCGTGCAATCTCCGGAGCGAGGGCCACGACCTCGTCCAGGAAGGTGGCCGCGGGCCACACGAAGATGCCCGAATTCCAGCGGTAGCCTTCCGCCACGTACCGGGTCGCCGTCTCCTCGTCGGGCTTCTCGACAAACCCGTCGACGCGGTAGGCGCGATGCCGTTCCGGCGCGCCAAGGGGACTGCCGGGCTTGATATATCCGTAGCCCGTCTCGGGCCTGTCGGGGGGTACCGCCACCGTGAGCAGCAGTCGATCGCGCCGGGCGATCTCGACGGCGGCGCGCAGCACGTCGCGGAAGTTTTGTGCCGGACGCACCAGATGATCGGAGTGAAGCGACACCAATACCGCGCCGGGATCGGTCTGTTCGATCTCCCAGGCAGCCCGGGCGAGGACGGGTCCCGTGCCACGGGGCCGCGCCTCCACCATGAAGGCGGCGCGGGGTAGGCCCGTGGCGTCGCGGAGCTGGGGGACGAGCTCGGGTCCGGCGAGAATCCGTACCTTTTCGGGTGGGACAAAGCCACGCACCCTTGCCAGAGTGTCGGCGATGAGTGGGTTGGGACCCGCGAGGGGCAGTAACTGCTTCGGCTGCCGGGGTGTACTGAGGGGCCAGAAGCGGGTCCCGGCACCGCCCGCAAGGACGGTCACCCAGACTGAAGGGGTGGAAGTCACCGCGTGTCGGTCATGGATTCGCGCATGGAGTCGTAACCTAGCCGGGTGGCGGAGTAAAGTCAAGGAACGAGACCCTGCGGGTGCTCCCCTGCCCATGTTGACTCCGGGGAACCGTGCCGGGTACAATTACCTATGAGGATTCGAAACTTCTGGCTGGTCGTCATCGCGGCCGCGGCTGTGCTGAACGCGTGTGACGACAACCCCTTCCTGATCCGGTGGGAGCTGAATCCGGACACGGTGCGTCTGTACGCCCTTTCCCGGCCCGAACCCAATCTCGTGTCGGGGTTCGACTTCCACCCGCGCAGACCGGTACGGATCGAGGCGCCCGACACCGGGGAGGAGTGGGATCTCGCGGTGGACATCCGGGAAGGCCAGATGGTGTGGCTGCCGGCGGCCGCGTTGGGGATCCCCTCCGAGGCCGCGCTGGCCATCCTGGAGGGAGAGACATTCGAGTCGGCGATCGAGGCGCCCGAGGACACCACCCGCTACGTTTCCGACGCGCCGGTGGCGATCGTCCAGGGCCGCATCTACGCGATTCGCACACGGCGCCACCAGGGGACCTTCGGCACGATCTGCAACTACTACGGCAAGATCGAGCCGCTGGCCGTGGACGCCAACGTCGGCACGGTGCGCTTCCAGTTCGATATCAGCCGAGTCTGCAACAGTCGCGACCTGATCCCTCCGGACTAGCAACCCCGCGATGCTGGACATCAAACAGGTGCGCCGTGACCCCGACGGGGTGGCCGCGGCACTCGAGCGGCGAGGGCAACAGGGGCTGGCCGCGTCGGTCAGGGCAGTTGCGGACCGGGATCGGGAACGGCGCGGCGCGCTTGGCCGGGTCAACGAGCTCAAGGCACTGCGAAACCGGGTATCGAAGGAGATCGGGGCGGCGCGCCGTGCGGGTGGAGACGCGACCGCAGAGATCGCACGGATGCGGGAGGTCGGCGCGAGCATCGGCGAACTTGATGCGGTGGTGGCCAGCGCCGACGCGTGGATCGCCGAGACCCTCGCGGTCATACCGAATATTCCGGATCCACGCGTCCCGGAAGGGGGCGTCGAGGCAAACCGGGTCGTGCGGAGGTGGGGCACGCCCGCCGAATTCGATTTTGTGCCGCGGCCCCACTGGGAACTCGGCGAATCGCTGGGAATCCTCGACCTCCCGGGGGGGGTGAGGGGTGCAGGGTCGGGTTTCTTCGTATTGCAGGGGCGGGGTGCGGCCCTTCAAAGAGGGCTGATCAACTGGATGATCGGGTTGCACGCCACCGAACACGGTTACTCGGAGCTTCGGGTTCCGTATCTGGTCAGGGAAGAGAGCATGACCGGGACGGGCCAGTTGCCGAAGTTTGCCGAGGAATCCTACGTCACGCAGCGTGACGGTCTGTGGCTGATCCCGACCGCGGAGGTGCCCGTCACAAACCTGCACCGCGGCGAGATTCTGACGGGGGATTCGCTTCCCCGGAAGTATGTGGCGTATTCCCCGTGCTTCCGAAGAGAGGCTGGTGCCGCCGGGAAGGATACCCGGGGCATGCTCCGCGTCCACCAGTTCGACAAGGTCGAGCTCGTCCGCTTCGAGCGTCCGCGGTCCGCGGCCTCGGCGCTCGAGGAGCTGACGGGTGAAGCCGGCAGGATCCTGGAACTGCTTGGGCTGCCGTACCGGGTCGTACTGCTGGCGGCGGGGGACCTGGGGTTTTCCGCCACTCTCACCTATGATCTCGAAGTGTGGGCTCCGGGTGTGCGGCAGTGGCTGGAAGTATCGAGCTGCTCGACGTTCGGCGACTACCAGGCCCGTCGGGCCGGGATCAGATTCCGCCGGAGCCAGAGTGCCGGCACGGAGTTTGTCCACACGCTGAACGGGTCGGCTCTGGCGCTGCCGAGGCTGATGGTGGCGCTGCTGGAGACGTGTCAGCGGCCCGATGGATCGATTTGCCTGCCGGAGGTGCTGGGTCGCACGCTGGGGTTCACCGGGATTGCGCCGGGAGACACCGCTCTCGGTCGCTCCTCGGGCGGTTCCGCTGAGCCGTGACGGAGCGATGACGGGGAGAAGGACAGCGGGGAACACCCGCAGGGCAACCGGGGTGGCATCACGTACTTGGCCACTTGCGCTGGCCGTGCTTTTCGGCGCCCTGCTGGTGTGGTACATGGTCTACACGGCCCAAATCGTGCGTTCCCGCCAGGCCGACGCCGAGACCTTCACGCGAATCTACGCGCAGGTGCAGAGCGGGTTGACGAGCCTCGACCCCGGGGCGGAGCTGGCGGCACTTACGAATCTGCAGCGCGAGCTGGTGGAACTCGGTGTACCGTTCGTCGTCACCTCGGAGCCCGGCCACAGGTACAACACCTCGGCCAACCTCCCCTTTGCGGTTTCAAACCCGCCGACGGAGGAAGAGACGGACCGAATCCTCCGCTACGCACGGGAACTCGATGAACGCAACGAGCCGGTGGGCGATCCGGGGATCGAACTGGTGCACTACGGGATCACCCCTGAAGCGGCCCGGTTGCAGTGGATCCCGTTTCTTTGGGCCTCGGGACTTCTCCTGACCGTGCTGCTCGCGGTCACGATGTTCCGCTACCAGCGCAGAACGGCGGCCGAACAGGCGTGGACCGCGATGGCGCGGGAGCTGGCCCATCAGCTGGGAACGCCGATCAGCTCGCTTCAAGGTTGGGTGGAAGTCCTGGGCCTGTCGCGCGGGGAACGTCCCGGCGAAATGGGCCAGCAAGAGGTCGCGGTGGCCATCGGCGAGGATCTGGTTCGGCTGGAACGGGTGAGCAGACGCTTTGAGTTGATCGGCAGGGATCCGGAACTGAGGCCGGTTTCCCTGAAGGACATCGTCGCCGAGCTGCGGAACTATATGGAGGCACGGCTGCCGAGGCTGGGTCCTGGCGTAGCTCTCCACGTCGACGTTCCCGACGATCTGCCGGACGTGTTGGGCCACGAGGTATTGCTGGCCTGGGCGCTCGAAAACGTCGTCAAGAATGCGCTTGACGCGATGGCCGGTACGGGAGGCTCGATCACCATCTCGGCTCGGCCGGCGGAAAAGCGCCGGGTTGTTCTTCGGATCCGCGACACCGGGCCGGGGGTACCGTTCGAGATTCGCGACCGCCTGTTCGATCCCGGGGTCACGACCAAATCCGGAGGCTGGGGGGTGGGCCTTACCCTGACGCGGCGGATCGTCCAGGGGGTGCACAGGGGGCGGATCGAGCTGCTCGACCGCGGGGACCGTGGCGTGACCTTTCAGGCGTGGCTCCCGCTCGCAACCGATGACGGCGGGGCTGCCGTGAAGCCGGCGGCGCGCGGATGAGCACGGCCCTCGCCGGGACGCTCAACCCGCAGCAGCGCGAGGCGGTCGAGCACTTCGAGGGTGCGTGCCTGGTGCTCGCCGGAGCCGGCTCCGGAAAGACCCGTGTGCTGACTACCAGGGTGTGCAACCTGATCATGGAACACGGCGTGCCCGCGGACCGCATCATGGCGGTCACCTTCACGAACAAGGCCGCCGGGGAGATGCGAGAGCGCGTCGTCGCGATGCTTGGCGAACAACCGCGAGGCATCTGGATGGGCACATTTCACGCCCTCGGCGCGCGCTTCCTGAGACGGCACGCTCCGGAGCTGGGGTGGACTCGCGGCTTTACCATCCGCGACGCGGAGCAGTCTCTGCGCGAGGTCAAGAAGGCACAGAAGAGCGTGGACGTGAATCCGGTGCAGTGGTCCCCGAGGGCCATGCGCGACCGGATTTCCGAGGCGAAGAACAGCCTGATCGGCGTGGAGGCGTTTACGAAGACTCACGGCGACGGCGCGGATTTGTTCATGGCCCGGGCCGCCCGTGTGTATCCGGCATACCAGGACGCGCTCCGCAGACAGGACGCGATGGATTTCGACGACCTGTTGTTGCAGCCCGTGCGCATGTTCGAGGGAAACGCGGATCTCCTCCGGCGCTACCAGGGCCGCTTCGCCTTCATTCTGGTGGACGAATACCAGGACACGAACCGCGCTCAGTTCAAGCTGCTCCAGTTGTTGGCCTCGGAACACGGGAACCTCATGGTAGTCGGCGACGACGATCAGAGCATCTACGGTTGGCGGGGCGCGGACATCCGCAACATCCTCGACTTCGAAGAGAGCTTCCCCGGTGCCAGGGTGGTCCGTCTGGAGCAGAACTATCGGTCCACGCCGGTGATCCTGGATGCTGCCAACCGGGTGATTCGGCAAAACTGCGACCGCAAGGAAAAGACGCTCCGCACCGACCGCACCGGGGGCTCGCCCGTCACATGCCTGGAGGCTGGCGACGAGGGCGACGAGGCTCGCTGGATCGTGGAGGAGATCGAGCGGCGCATGCTCTCGCACGCGGAGTACGACCACCGGGACTTCGCGGTGCTCTATCGCACGAATTCCCAGTCCCGTGCTCTCGAGGACCGTTTCAGACGGCGTGGACTTCCGTACCAGATCGTGGGCGGAGTACGCTTCTACGAACGCCGCGAGATCCAGGATGTCCTCGCCTACCTCCGTCTGATCGCGAACCCTCGTGACGCGGACGCGTTCGAACGCGTGGTGAACTATCCCCGCCGCGGCGTGGGGCGCACCTCCCTGACGCGGTTCCTGGGGTTCACCGCGGAGTCGGGGATCGAACTGCTGCAGGCCGCGGCGCAGGCCGGTGAAATCCCGGGTCTGTCGGTCTCCGCACGCCGAGGCCTCGGGAACCTCGTCCAGCTCGTCCGGAGATACTCGGAGATGACGGTCGACCATACGGCGGGCGAAGTCCTGGAGGAGCTGATCCAGGAGCTCAACCTCGTGATGCTGCTCCGGGCCGATGGAGCGGACGGTGACGACCGGGCCGAGAACGTGCGGGAACTGATCGCTGCCGCGCGAGACTTCGAGGCGGAACAGATCCTGGAGATGGACGACGACGACCGGGAAGTCTTCACCGATCTTGGCCTCTTCCTTCAGCACGTGGCCCTGGTGACCGACATCGACCGCCACGATCCCGGCGCCGACGCCGTGACCCTCATGACCTTGCACAGCGCGAAGGGGCTGGAGTTCCCGGTCGTGTTCATCAGCGGGATGGAGGAGGGACTCTTCCCGCTCTCTCGCGCGTACGACGAAACGCGCCTCCTGGAGGAGGAGCGGCGCCTCTTCTACGTGGGAGTGACGCGGGCCCGGGAGAAGCTGTACCTGACGCATGCCCGCCGCCGCCGCAGGGCCGGGGAAGTCTCCTTCGGGCAGCTCTCGTCCTTCGTGGACGCTCTGGAAGACACCGTGGAAAGGCAGGGGACCAACCGGGTTCGTCCCGGCTGGGCATCATACGGGCGCCGGCAGTCCGACCCCGACCTGCCGACTCGGCCAGCACCGCGCAGCGGCTCCGGTGACCCCGACCTCGGCTTCAATCAGGACCGCCCGCGCTACGTGAAGGGCGAGCGGGTGGTGCATCAGACATTCGGTTCGGGCACGATCGTGGAGCTGGCGGGGTTCGGGCGCGACCTCAAGGTCACGGTTGATTTCGGTGAGGCGGGCCGGAAGAGGCTGCTGGTTCGCTACGCCGCTCTTGAAAGGGACTTCTTCTAGCAAGCCGTCGGCCGCCTGGATGCCGCCCAGGCCTGCGCCCGAGTGGTGACGCGGGATTGAATCAGCTCGAATGCCGGGAGGATTGCTTCCGCCGGGTGCTAGTCCGCCGCTCCGGTCTCATCGCCTTCGAGGCCGGTCCCTTCGTCGTCCAGGCCGGTCCCTTCGTCGACGCCGCCGGGCCCTTCGCCGCTCGCCGGCGCACCGCCGGGCCCATCGCCGGTATCCCCATCCGCGCCGCCCTGCCTGATCCCCGCCCACCGCAGCAATCCGGCGCCGGTGCGCAGCATCCGAACCTTGGCTGCAGCGTCCAGCACCGCGTCCTCGGCCTCGGACTGGGCCAGATCAAGGAGCGCCGAGAGGTCGGCCACACGACCCCGGACGCTTTCGGACGCGTCACCGATGTCGTCTGCGAAGCCCCCCAGCGCCGTGCTCACGCGGTCGACCTCGGACCGCGCGACCCGCGTGATGTGGTCGAGGTTCCTGGCCGCGTTGTTCGCATGTTCCACGAGCGGCTGCGACCGGTCGGTCGTCGCGGCCAGGAAGCCCGTCCACGCTCGCGAAAGGTGGCGCAGTTCGGCGAGGACGAAGAGCAGCACGACGAGTATCGCGACGAATGCCGCCCCCATTCCAACCGTCATCCACGCGGAAGCGAGCCCGAGACTGTCCCGGGCAACCGCGACGACGGTCGTGTCCTGGATCAATGGTGCAAGAAGGATTGGCATGAATGGCGCCTCAATGTGATCGGTGATCGGAATATGGGGCTTCAGCGAGGCGCTATCCAGCGGTATCTTCAATACATGCCATCATTCGTCGTGTCCGGTGGGAGCGAATTGGGCGGGACCATCCGGCCCGCCGGAAACAAGAATGCCGCCCTGCCGGTGCTTGCGGCGACGCTCATGTCCACCGAGCCGGTCACCATCCGCAACGTCCCCCGTATCCGGGACGTTCGCACACTGGTGGACATCATGCGAGCCCTGGGCGCCGAGGTGACCTGGACCGGTCCCAATGTCGTCTGCGTGGATGGCCGGAACGTCTCGCAGGGTGCACTTGATCCGGCGCTGTCGGCGCGAATACGGGCGTCCATCCTCCTCGCGGGCCCGCTTCTCGCACGGTTCGGTTCCCTGTCGCTCCCACCCCCGGGGGGCGATGTCATCGGGCGCCGCCGGCTCGACACCCACGTGCTCGCGTTCCGGGCACTGGGCGCGGACGTGGAGACCTCGCACGGCCTCGACCTTCACGCACCGCAACTCGTGGGCGCGAACATGTTCCTCGACGAGCCTTCGGTAACGGCTACCGAGAACGCCATCATGGCGGCTTCGCTGGCCCGTGGCGAGACCGTGATCCGGAATGCGGCCGCTGAACCGCACGTTCAGGATCTCTGCCGCTTCCTGAACGCCATGGGTGCCCGAATCGGCGGGATCGGGACCGGCAATCTGGTCATCGAGGGCGTGTCGTCGCTTGGCGGGGCCGACTTCACGATCGGCCCCGATCATGTCGAGACCGGATCTTTCATCGGGCTCGCGGCAGTCACGCGCAGCAGGCTGGTGATCGAGGACGCTCCGATGGAACACCTCGACTCCATTCTGATCGGGTTTCGCCGCATGGGGATCGATTGTCGTCCGGACGGCCGGAATCTGATCGTGGACGGACGGGTGGAGCCGGTGATCCAGATGGACGCATTCGGGCATTTGCCCAAGGTGGACGATGGTCCGTGGCCGGCGTTTCCGGCCGATCTGACATCGATCGCGGTAGTCGCGGCCACCTGTGCCAGAGGGACGGTCCTGATCCACGAGAAGATGTTCGAGTCGCGAATGTACTTCACCGACAAGCTCGTCGCGATGGGAGCGAGGATCGTCCTTTGCGACCCGCACCGGGCCGTCGTGGTCGGCCCCTCGCCGCTGCGGGGCGGGCGTGTGGAGAGCCCTGACATACGTGCCGGGATGGCCATTCTCATCGCTGCGCTCGGCGCCCGCGGCGAGAGCGTGATACGCAATGCCGGCCAGATCGAACGCGGCTACGAACGGATCGACGAGCGCCTCACCGCACTCGGTGCGCGGATCGAGCGACGTGATTGACCGCCGGACCGCGTTTCAGCTATAATTGAATCGGTGGCGGGCCGCCTCCGGGGTGGGCCCTTTCCAAGTGGGGGAGATGGCGTCCCCCGCTTTTTTTATCCACTAGCGACAGGGTTGGCGACGTGAAAACAAACCAGGCCGAGTTCCGCAGGGACTTCGAGGAACGGTTGTCCCGCCTGGGATATGATCTCGTACAGATCGAGTGGGCCGGCAACGCTCATCGCCCCGTCATCAGACTGCGGGTGGAGCGAGAAGCTCTCGACCGCCCCGTCTCCCTGGATGACTGCGCGACGGTGAGCCGGGGGGTCGAGGGGTGGCTCGACGAGGACGCGCGGATACCGGACCGGTACGTCCTCGAGGTCTCGTCGCCCGGGCTGGAGCGCCCCTTGACTCGGGACAGGGACTTCCGGCGCTTTTGCGGACAGCGGATCGCGGTGAACGGAAAAGGCGCGCTCCGCGAGGGGGCTTCCCGCCTTGAAGGACGCTTGCTGGGTCTTGTGGAAGCCGGCGATGGCGACGCGTCAATCCTGCTGCAGCTGAGTAGCGGCGATGAGGTCGAGGTTCCCCGGTCGCGGGTCGCGGGTGCTCGCCTGGTTCACGAATGGAAAAGGCCATCATGAACACCGGCCTGGTAATCGCGGCATTCAGGGATATCGCGGCGGCCAAGAACCTCGATCCCGATCAGGTGAACGAGCTTATCCGCGATGGGATTCACGCCGGGCTTGCGCGGATTTACGGCGCCACCGTGGACACCGAAATCATCATCGACGATGTAGCCGGCGACATCGAGATGCTGGTGTTGAAACGGGTGGTCCCGATGGTCGAAGATCCGTCCGCGGAAGTGACGCTGGAGGAAGCCCGATGGGACGATCCCACATACGAAGTCGGCGACGTGATGGAGATTCCGGTCGACTTCTCGCAGTTCGGGCGGAACGCCGTGATGGCGGCCAAGCAGCGTATCGTGCAACTGGTCCGCGAAGGTGAACGGCAGCGCATCCGGGACGAATACGCGGATCGGGTGGGCCAACTGCTCTCCGGAGAGGTGCAGCAGATCGAGCGTGGCAAGCTGGTGCTGCTCCTGAATCGTTCCCGCGAAGCTGAGGCGATCATCCCGTGGAAGGAGCAGAATCCGCGGGAGCGTTTCCGGCAGGGAGAATCCATCCGCGCCGTACTCAAGAAGGTGGATGAAACCCCCAAGGGTCCCCGCCTGATCTTCTCCCGGGCCGACCCCCTCTTCGTGGCCGCCCTCTTCATGCTCGAAGTCCCGGAGATCCAGCAGGGAATCGTCGAGATCAAGGAGCTGACGCGGGAAGTGGGCGGGCGCACCAAGATCGCCGTGCACAGCCGGGACGAGTCCATCGACCCCGTGGGCGCGTGCGTGGGACTCAAGGGGTCCCGTGTGCAAGCCGTCGTGTCCGAGTTGGGCGGCGAGCGGATCGACATCGTCCCCTGGCACCCGGATCCCGAGATCTTTGCGCGTCGCGCCCTGGCACCTGCCCGCGTGGCCAAGGTGGTTTCGGACTCGGCGCGGCAGGTTATCACCGCGATCGTAGACGAGGACCAGCTGTCGCTCGCAATCGGGAGGAACGGCCAGAATGTCCGGCTGGCGTCCCAGTTGATCGGTTGGCAGATCGACCTCTATGGTTCCCGGGAGTGGCTGGACAGGGGTGCCGACATCTCTCTCCTGGTGGAAGACGAAGTAGACTCGTACGAGACGGCCGACTTCCCCCTGAGCGAGCTGTCGCTGACTCCCGAAACGTTGGAAGCACTCGCGGCCGCGGGGTACCAGAGCTTCCTGGACATCATCGATCTGGACCGGGCGGACTTCCTGTCCGTCGATGGCGTTACCGAGGAAGCCGCCGCGCAGCTGCTCGCACTGATCGAAGACCTGACCGTGGTCGATTCGGAGTCGGCCAGGGTCGGCGGGAATCCGGATGGCGCGAAAGGCGAGCCTGCCTGATGCGGGTGAGTGAACTGGCAGTCGATCTGAGGGTCAGCACCGATGTGCTCCTCGAGTTCCTCCGGGAATCGGGTGTGCGCGTCGGTCATCCCGAAGCTCCCATACGGGACGCGGACGTGGCCCGTATCCGCACACGCCTGGAGCGGGAGCGCAGGGCGGGTCACGGGACGGCCGCCGATGTGATGCTGGCTGCCGTCGAGTCGCGCAAGCCGGTCAGCCGCCGCCGCCGCGTGCGTCGCCGGACCGTTCGGCGCACGGCTCCCGGCGTCGAGGCGGCGGTGGTTGACGGTGAAGCCGGCGTGGCGGTCGATGGAAGCCCACAGGAGGCGGAGGCTGCGGCCGGATCGGCGGCGGATGGTTCTGCCGTCTCCACTGTGGCGGCCGAGGACGGCGCGCCGGTCGAGGGGGCGGCTCCCGGGCAGGTTGCGGCAGGTGTGGAAGTGGACGGGGCGTCCCGTACCGGACTCGCAACGGACGCCGAACCGGAGGCTGACACCGGTGATCCCGTCGAGATGCGCGGAGCGGAAGATTCGGAGGCCGCCGGGAAGCCGCAGGACGCCGACGCGGACTCCGTCTCTGCGCCGGAGGTCGAAGCGGCGGAAGCAGCGAGCGATTCGGGAGACATGACGGTTCTGCAGGACGCCGTTCAACCGGCGGTGCCCCGGGAATCGGACACGCCCGGGATCGCCGGGGAAGCTGCGACTCCCGAACTGGCTCCGGATGCAGCCAGGGGTCGGCCGCTCAAGTCGGCCCGTGAGGGAACGAAGCCGCCTCCGGTCACGGATGGAGCTCCTCGGGGCGCCGCTGGGGGCAGAGCCAAGCCGGAACCGGCGGCGAGCGCCGGCCCGGGCGGCCGGGTGCGTATCCAGGCCGAGGGCTACACGTCCGACGGGCGCAGGAAACGGGCCAGAAAGAAGGGGGGCCGCCGCCGCGGTGCGGACCACGACAAGGCGAAGCAGAACATCCAGCGTGTGATGGCCGAGATCAAGGGCGGCCGCAAGAAGCGCCGGAAGGGCAAGGGCATGGTCAGCGCCGCCAAGGAGGAGCGGGTGGCGGCCGAGGAACGGGCTGCCGAGGCGAGTGCGGCCGAGGCCCGGACGGTTCGGGTCAACGAGTACCTCACCGTCGCCGAACTGGCCGAGCTCATCGACGTCTCCGCGACCGAGATCATCGGTTCGGCTTTCCGGAACATGGGCCTGATGGTGACCATCAACCAGCGCCTCGATTTCGACCAGATCGAGCTGCTGATCGAGGGATTCGGCTTCACCGCGGTCCGGGAGACCGACTACCTTCCGCCCGACGAGGACGTCGTTGAAGACGATCCCGCAGACCTGCGCCCGCGGCCGCCCGTCGTGACCGTCATGGGACATGTCGACCACGGCAAGACGAGGCTCCTCGACTGGGTCAGACGCACCAATGTCGTGGCTGGCGAGGCCGGGGGCATCACCCAGCACATCGGCGCGTATCATGTCGTGCTGGACGACGGCCGTTCGATTTCGTTCCTGGACACACCCGGGCACGCCGCGTTCACGGCAATGCGCGCGCGCGGCGCGGACGTGACGGACCTGGTCGTGCTGGTCGTGGCGGCGGACGATGCCGTCATGCCGCAGACCATCGAGGCGATCAGCCACGCGAAGACTGCCGGGGTTCCGATGATTGTTGCCGTCAACAAGATCGACCTGCCCGCTGCCGATGCGGACAAGGTCAAACGGGATCTCCTGCAGCACGGCGTGACCGTGGAGGATTTCGGCGGTGAGACCCTGGTGGCGGAGGTTTCCGCGAAGACCGGGGCGGGCATGGACGACTTGCTGGACAAGGTCCTCCTGCAGGCCGAGATCCTCGAACTTCAGGCGAACCCCTCGCGCGAGGCCGTGGGTGCGGTGGTGGAGGCGGAGCTGGACATCGGAAAGGGGCCGGTTGCCACCATCCTCGTGCAGCACGGGACACTCAGGGTTGGGGACAACTTCGTGGTTGGCCTGCACGATGGTCGTGTCCGCGCGCTTTTCGATGAGCGGGGGCAGCGCGTGGACGCAATAGGGCCGGGAATCCCCGTCCAGATCGTTGGTGTGGCGGGCGTTCCGCAGGCAGGCGATGTCTTCCAGGTGATGGACGCGGTAAAGGCGGCTTCCACCGCTTCCAACCGCCAGCGCCTTGATCGGGAGAAGCAGCTCCGGATCAAGGAGCGAGGGATCAAGCTCGGAGACTTTACGCAGTTGCTGGCCGCGGGAGATGTGGGCACGCTGCGCCTGTTGGTCAAGGGCGATGTGGACGGCTCCGTGCAAGCCCTCTGTGACTCCCTCGAGCAGCTCTCGACCGCGGAAGCGCAGGTGGAGATCATTCACCGCGGTGTGGGCGCTGTCAACGAGTCCGACGTGATGCTTGCCCTGACCGCGGGAGCGGTGGTGATCGGCTTCCGGGTCCGTCCGGACGCGGGAGCACGCCAGGCCTCGGCTCGCGAGGCCGTCGACATCCAGGTCTACGATGTCATCTATGAGGCTGTGGACGATGTGAGAGCGGCGCTGGAGGGGTTGCTCGCTCCGGAGCGCCGGGAGAGTGTGCTGGGCTCCGCCGAGGCGCGCGTGATCTTCAAGATCCGCGGCGTCGGGACCATTGCCGGAAGCTACGTGATGGACGGCACGATCCAGCGGGGGGCCAAGGCGCGTGTGATTCGCGACGGCGTCGTAACCTACGATAGCGAGATCGGATCGCTCAGGCGCTTCAAGGAAGACGCCAGGGAAGTCAAGGAAGGGTTCGAATGCGGGATCGGCATTGCCAACTTCAACGACCTCAAGGTGGGCGATGTCGTCGAGACCTATCGGGTCCAGGAGTTCGCGCGCACCCTGGCCGGTGGCGAGCGGGGCTGAGGCCATCCACGGCGGACTTGGCGCTGCTGACCCCGCCATGGTCGTTACCGTCTCGACGTGGGAGTTGGCGATTCCCGGTTCGGGTTCTCTCAAGGAGAAGCGGGCCGTGCTTCGGTCGCTGAAGGACCGTCTTGCCAGGATGAACGTCTCGGTGGTGGAATCCGGACTCCAGGATGTGCGCAACCGGGCTCGGGTATCGGTGGCGTTTCTGGCCGCTCACCCGGCCCAGGCCGACTCGATCCTGGAATCGGTGGATCGCCGGATCGAAGGGGCGCGCGGAGCTGTCGTGGTCGCGAACTCGATGGAGCGGTACTGATGCCGGGGCGACGACTTTCCCGTCTGGGCGAACAGTTTCGCCGTGAGCTCTCGCTCAAGATCCGCTACTCGGTACGCGACCCGGATGTGGGGCCGGTGACGATCACGGGCGTGGACGTGACCGAGGATCTGTGGCTTGCCAGGGTCTTCGTGCAGCTGCAGGGATCTTCGGATGAGCAGGAGAAGACCCTGTCGGCGCTGGGCCGCGCCGCTCCCTACCTGCGGTCGGTGCTGGGCCGCGAACTGAGGATACGCCGCATGCCGGAACTGCGCTTCCAGCGCGACGATTCCATTGAGGCCGGTCAGCGCATCGAGGCCATTTTGCAGGATGTCCTGCCCCCTCCGCAGGGGGTGGGGGAGGACGCGCCGGACGACGCCACGGCACGCCCCGGCGCTGCCGATCCGGAACCGGGAACGGACGAACCTTGAGCGAGCATGTTCCCGCAATGGGGGTTCTTCTGGTGGACAAGCCGCCCGGACGCACGTCTCACGATGTGGTCGCGGTGGCGCGGCGCGCCCTCGGAGTGAAGAAGGCGGGTCACGCCGGAACGCTCGATCCTTTCGCCACGGGCCTGCTCGTCCTGGCAACGGGAAGGGCGACGCGTCTGCTCGAATACCTGGCAGGCCTGGACAAGGAGTACGAGGCGACCGCCCGCCTGGGGGTTGCCACGGACTCACACGATCCGGAGGGGGCTCGTACCGCCGAGGACGACCACTGGACCGGTATTGCCGCGGCCCGGATCCGGGAGGTGGCCGCCGGCATGGTCGGGTCCCTGCAGCAGACGCCCCCCGTGTTCTCCGCCGTCAAGGTCGGAGGTGTCCCGGCTCACCGCCGTGCACGACGCGGAGAGAGGGTCACGCTCGCACCCCGCGAGGTGACCGTCCTGGCCCTGAGCATTCTGGACGTCGATCTTCCCGACGTGCGCTTTGCGGTCACGTGCTCGAGTGGCACGTACATTCGCAGCCTCGCCGTGGAACTCGGCGAGCGGTTGGGCACCGCCTGCCATCTGACGGCCCTGCGACGCACGCGGGTCGGCGCCTTTCATGTCCGGGACGCTGCGCCGCTCAAGTCGATCGAGGCGGCCCGGCCGCCCTCCGGCGCCTGGCTCGGGCCGGTGTCCGCTCTGTCGCACCTGCCGCACGTCGTGGTCGGTGCGCGCGAGGCCGGACTGTTGGCCTCGGGGCGAAGGGTGCACGCCGATGTCCCTGACGCCGATCCGGCCGTGTTTGCCCTGCCGGGGGATCGGCTGGTGGCCATCGGCGCTGTGCGCAACGGAATGCTGGCGCCGCGGAAAGTGTTCCGACGGGCATGAGGGCACGGACATGACCCTCTTCCGGCACGGAGTGGCCGGTCTTCCGCGCGACGAACGTCCGGTCGTCGTTACGGTGGGTACCTTCGACGGCGTCCACAGGGGACACTGGAGCGTTCTCGAGGAGATCGGTGCCCGCGCCGCGGCCCGTGGCGGCAAGAGTGTGCTCGTCACCTTTGACCCCCACCCCTTGCGAATCGTCCGTCCGGACGCGGCTCCGAAGCTGCTTACGACTCTGGACGAACGGAAGGAGGTTCTCTCGGGGAGCCGCCTCGACTACGTGGTCTTCCTGCCCTTCACGCAAGAGTTGCGCGAGTACTCTCCACAACGCTTCGTCACGGAGATCCTCATTGGTGGCTTGGGGATGAGCGAGCTGGTCATCGGCTACGACCATGGCTTTGGAAAAGGTCGTTCGGGCGACGTAAACACACTTCGGGCGATAGCGGCCGAGCACGGTTTTGCCGTGGATGTGGTGGGCGCGGTGCATGCCGGAGCTGCCGCGATCTCGTCATCGTCGATCCGCAGGGCGCTGTTGGAGGGACGGTTGGCGGATGCGAACCGTGGGCTGGGGCGGCCGTACTCGCTGTCGGGAGAGGTCGTCCGCGGAGACGGCCGGGGACGGGGAATCGGATTCCCCACCGCCAACGTCCGGGTTTCCGGGGAAGACAAGCTCATCCCCGCGGCGGGCATCTATGCATGTCACGTACAGGTGCCGGCAGGCCGGTTCATGGGGGCACTGCACATCGGTCCTCGGCCCACCTTCCCCGGAGCCGGCGACACGGTGGAGGTCTTCCTGCTCGACTTTGAGGGTGAACTGTACGGTGGTGACATCCGCCTGCAACTCGTCGAAAGGCTGCGGCCCGTCGTCGCCTTCGACTCGGCTGCCGCACTTGTGGAACGGATGCGTGCGGACGTCGCGGAAACCCGGGCACTGCTCGGCGGCCCGCCGGATTCATCCCCGGGCCGCGCAAGCAGTCCGGTTGACATCGCACTTGATTCCCGAGACACTCCCGGGTAGCTTTAAAGGCTATCCGCCTGACGGTTGCGCCGTACAATGACCCAACCACGTTTGGGGGAACACGGAAACAGAATGGGTATCGACAAACAAGAAATCATCAACAAACACCAGCCCCACGAGAACGGCGCCGGCGCCACGCAGGTGCAGGTTGCCCTGCTCACCGCGAGAATCGACCACCTGCGGAGCCACTTCGACGTCCATAGGCACGATCATCACAGTCGCCGCGGTCTTCTCAAGATGGTGGGTCGGCGGCGGAGGCTTCTGGAGTATCTGAAACGTACGGACGTGGACGGATACCGGGCACTGATCAAAGACCTCGGGCTGCGCCATTGACGGCGACAGCGAATATCGGTTCAGCCGCTTCGAGGCTGAACCACGGGCTGTCGGCGGCCGCACTTTCGCGTCGTCACCGCCCACCCCCGCCGCGGGATTCCAGCGGCAACCCCGGATGAGAAAATGATAGACAGAATCGAACGTCAGTTTGCCGGCAGGCGGCTGGTGCTCGAGGTGGGCCGGATGGCCCGCCTCGCACACGGCTCCTGCCTCGTGCAATTCGGCGAAACCGTAGTACTTGTGACCGCGACGGTCCAGAACAGGCCAACCCATCTCCCCTTCTTTCCGCTGACCGTGGAATACCGGGAGAAGGCCTATGCAGCCGGTAAGATCCCGGGCGGTTTCTTCAAGCGTGAAGGCGCGCCCCAGGAGAAGGAGGTCCTGTCGTCCAGATTGACCGACCGGACCCTCCGGCCACTCTTTCCCGATGGGTTCTACAACGAAACCCAGATCCACGCACAGGTCCTGAGCGCCGATCAGGAAAACGATGCCGACGTGCTCACCCTGATCGGAGCTTCGGTCGCTCTCAACACGTCGGTCATCCCCTTCCACACCTCGGTGGCGTCCGTGCGCATCGGACGGATTCAGGGGAATTGGGTGGTGAACCCGACCTTCCGGCAGCTTGAGTACGCCGACGTGGATGTCGTCGTGGCGGGGTCGGCCGACGCCATCGTGATGGTGGAAGGCGGCGCGATTCAGGTGCCCGAGAGCGAAGTCCTGGAGGGGCTCAAGGTGGCTCACGAGGCAATCAGGGAGCTGATCGAGATCCAGGAAGTGCTGATTGCCCCGCGCCGCGTGCCCGAGATGTCCTGGGAGGCGAAGCAGGTCGCGCCCGAGATTCGCAGCCGCGTGGAAGCTGCGGTGGGGGGGCGGGTGGACGAGGCCGTGCGGATCGCGGCCAAGCAGGACCGAACTTCGGCGCTTGCCGATATCGCCAGTGACGTCGTTGCCGAGCTCGCCGCGGAGGATTCCGGGGACGAGGCTGGCGAGAACGATGTCCGGGATGTCGTCCGGTCGCTGGAAAAAAAGAGCGTGCGGGCCAGGATCCTCAACGAAGGAGTGAGGGCCGACGGGCGCGGCTACGACGATGTCCGTGCGATCGACTGCGAGGCCGGCGTGCTACCCCGGACGCATGGCTCCGCCCTCTTCACCCGGGGCGAGACCCAGTCCCTCGGCGTGGTGACCCTGGGCACGTCCCGGGACGAGCAGCGCATCGACTCGATCGACAGCGCGGAGCAGATTACCAGGTCGTTCATGTTGCACTACAACTTCCCGCCCTTTTCGGTGGGCGAGGCGCGACCCATCCGTTCCACCTCACGGCGCGAGAAGGGCCACGGTGCCCTTGCGGCGCGGGCCATTCAGCCCCTGTTGCCCGACTACGACGAGTTTCCGTACACGATCCGGATCGTCTCGGACATCCTGGAGTCGAACGGATCGTCATCGATGGCATCCGTGTGTTCGGCGTCCCTCTCGCTGATGGACGCCGGCGTCCCCGTTCAGGCCGCGTGTGCCGGAGTGGCGATGGGTCTGGTGGTGGAGGGTGACCAGGTTGCGATCCTGACCGACATCCTGGGGATGGAGGATGCCCTCGGGGACATGGACTTCAAGGTCGCGGGCACGCGCAAGGGCGTCACATCGATCCAGATGGACATCAAGATCGACGGGCTCACCTTCGAGTTGCTGGAGGAAGCGCTGGAGCGGGCCCGGAAGGGCCGGATGCACATCCTCGACCGGATGGACGCGGTAATGCCCGCGCCGCGCTCGGACCTTTCCGAGTGGGCTCCGCGCATCGAGTCGATCAGGATCAACCCGGAGAAGATCGGCGAGATCATCGGGCCCAAGGGCAAGACGATCCGGGCCATCCAGGACGAGTCGGGCGCGACCATCGAGGTCGACGACGACGGTATCGTCAAGATCGCGGCCGTCTCCGGCGAAGCCTCGGCGAGGGCGCGCGAGATGATCGAAGCGATCGTCCAGGAGCCCGAGGTCGGGAAGATCTACGAGGGACCGGTGAAGAACACCACGACATTCGGGGCGTTCGTCGAAATCATGCCGGGAGTCGAGGGGCTCTGTCACATCTCCGAACTCGCCGACTTCCGCGTGGGCAAGACCGAAGACGTGGTCAATCGCGGAGACGTCATCCGGGTGAAGCTCCTGTCCATCGACGAACGGGGCCGTATGCGGCTGTCCAAAAAGGCGGCCGATGCGGAGGACGCTCCGGCTGCTGCCGAGAAGGCCGGCGCAGCGAGGTAGTGGCCTGCCGGACGTTCCCGCGGGGTTGAACTGTCGGGCCACCCGGCTCGGAAACGGCGTCCATGTCCTGAGCGAAACCGTTGCCGGTGCCCGTTCCGTCGCGGTAGGGGCGTGGGTCCGGCAGGGGGGCGCGCTGGAGCCGCCTGAATTCCTGGGTGCCAGCCATCTGCTGGAGCACATGGTCTTCCGCGGCACCGAGCGCCGCACCCGGCAGGAGATCGCGCTGTCGCTGGAGAGCCTGGGTGGATCGCTGAACGCGTACACATCGCGCGAGCACACCGGGTATGAGGCTCACGTGATGGCGCCCCACCTTCCCGTCGCTGTGGACGTGATCGCGGATCTGGTGCGAAGTCCCCTGCTGACCGAAGAGGATCTGGAGCGCGAGAAGGAGGTGGTGAGCGAGGAGATCGCGGCCGTCGAGGATACCCCCGACGACCTCGTCTTCGAGCTTCACGGCGAAGGGATGTGGCGGGGGCACCCCTACGGGAACTCGATTCTGGGAACGCGTGAGTCGGTTGCGTCCATTGCGCCCGAAGACCTGGCCGCGCTCCATCGGTGCAGCTACGTGGGCAGCAACCTCGTCGTGGCGGCGGCGGGCCTTGTGGACCACGACGCCTTCTGCAAACTCGCGGAGGAGTGTTTCGGGGGGATCGAACCGGGTGCGAGGGCGCCCGCCGTGCCCGCTCCGCCGGAGCCGCAGACCGGAACCGTGCGGGTCTCGCGAGACACGGCCCAGGTGCACATCGTCCTCGGCAGTGTCACGCCGGGCCACTCTCACGCTGACCGCTATGCCCTCGTCCTGCTGTCCACGGCCCTGGGCGGCGGCATGAGTTCGAGGCTGTTTCAGCGGGTGCGCGAGGAGTTGGCGCTGGCATACGCGGTCTACTCGTACCAGTCCTTCTACACCCGTGCCGGAGTGAGCGGCGTGTATGCCGGGACCCGTCCGGGCTGGGGTCGGGCGGCACTCGACGCGATTTCCGAGGTCTATCGCCGTGTCGCGGACGAGGGTCTGGCTGCCGAGGAACTCGAAAGGACCAGGGAACAGGTGAAGGGACAGATCATGCTCTCCCTCGAGTCGCCGGGAGCCCGGCTTCACCGGCTTGCCGGCTTCGCGCTCCACGAAGAGCCATTCATACCCCTGGACGAGTTGCCGGCGCTGATCGACGGTGTGTCGATGTTTGATATTGTGAGGGTGGCCGGCGGAATCTTCGACCCGGATCACCAGTACGCGCTTTGTCTGGGCCCGGCGGAAACCGGGAACCACTGAACGGATTCGTCAAATGCTCGTGGGCATCCCTTCGGAGATCAAGAAGAACGAATACAGGATCGCACTGACCCCTGCCGGCGCGGAAGCTCTGACCGGGGCGGGAAACGAGGTGCTGGTCCAGGCTGGCAGCGGCGAAGACAGCGGTTTTACCGACGACTTCTACGAGGAGGCCGGAGCCGAGATCGTCGCGAGCGCGGAAGAGGTGTGGAAGCGCGCGGAGATGATCATGAAGGTGAAGGAGCCGCTCACCTCCGAGCTGTCCATGATCCGCAAGGGACAGCTCCTTTTCTGCTACTTCCACTTCGCCGCTTCCGAGCACCTGACGCAGGCGATCGTGGACAGTGGGGCGGTTGCCATCGCATACGAGACAGTCGGCCCGGAGGACGGGGACCTTCCGCTTCTGACGCCGATGAGTGAAGTGGCGGGCCGGATGGCGGTCCAGGAGGGGGCCAAGTACCTGGGGCGGCCGTCGGGGGGATCGGGGATTCTGCTGGGTGGTGTCCCGGGTGTGCTGCCGGCCAAGGTGCTCGTCCTGGGCGGGGGCGTGGTCGGAACCCAGGCGGCACTGATGGCGGCTGGCCTGGGGGCGCGTGTCGCCATCCTGGACGTGTCCCTTCCGCGGCTCCGCCACCTCAGCGAAGTCATGCCCGCCAACGTCAACCTTCTCTACTCCACCCGGTACGCCGTGCGCAAGCAGCTGCGCGATTCCGACCTGGTGATCGGTGCCGTCCTCGTGCCCGGGAAAAAGGCGCCGGGGCTCGTGACGCGTGCGGATCTTGCGTCGATGCGGCGGGGATCGGTCATCGTTGACGTGGCCGTGGACCAGGGGGGCTGCGTGGAGACGATCCGCCCCACGACGCACGAGGATCCGGTGTACGAGCTCGACGGGGTGATCCACTACGGCGTGACGAATATTCCGGGTGCGGTGCCGCGCACCTCGACGCTGGCGCTCACCAACGCGACCCTGCCGTACGCGTTGCAACTCGCCCGCCTTGGCTGGCAGCGTGCTTGCGAGATCGATCCGGATCTTGCCAGAGGGATCAACGTGGCCGGCGGCAGGGTGATCCACCCGGGAGTTGCCGAGGCGTTCGGGATGACGGCCGGGCCACTTGGCGCCGCGCAACCACCCGGTGGACCGGGTGCCCGGGAAACCGTGCGTTTCAAGCGTTTGCCCACCAACCCCGACCTCCCATTGCCCTCCCGGGAGACGGAGGAAGCCGCCGGGTTCGACGTTCGCAGCTGCGAGACCTTCCGGCTGAAGCCCGGCGCCATACACGCGGCGCCCACCGGGCTCGTGATGGAACTCCCCCCGGGGATGGAGTGTCAGGTCAGGCCCAGGTCCGGTCTGGCGGCCCGTCACGGGGTGACTCTCCCGAACAGCCCGGGCACGATCGACTCCGACTACAGGGGTGAACTCCGGGTCCTGATCCAGAACCTGGGCCCGAAGACGGTCGAGATCCGCCGCGGCGACCGGATCGCCCAGCTCGTTTTCGGCTATTGCCTGGCACCGCGAGTCGAAGAAGTCTCCACGCTCTCGGACACGGTGCGCGGTTCGGGCGGTTTCGGGAGTACGGGCGTGAAATGATTCGGTGAATGCGGTAGGTTACAACGTGGCCGAGGTGTTCATCCGCGAAGAGTTCCTTGAACCCGAGCCCGTGCGGCTCACCGTGACACTTGCCCCCAATTCACAGTTGGTTCAGTTCGAAGCGGCTGGTTCCCACAAGCGATATCGGCGTGGATCTCGGGACCGCCAACACACTGGTATGCGTGAAGGGCGAAGGAGTGGTGCTCAGCGAACCCTCTGTCGTCGCGGTGGAGCGGGGAACCAAGCGGATCATGAGTGTCGGGCTCGAGGCCAAGCGCATGCTCGGCCGGACGCCGGAGGGGATCGAAGCCGTGCGTCCGCTCAAGGACGGCGTGATTGCGGATGTCGATGTCACCGAGCTCATGCTGCGGCACTTCCTCAAGCAGGTGATGGCGAAACGCATCTTTCGAATCAAGCCCCGGGTCGTGGTAGGGGTGCCGTCGGGGATCACTGAACTCGAACGGCGGGCCGTACGCTCTTCGGCACAGTCCGCCGGAGCAAACGAAGTGTACATGGTCGCCGAGCCCATGGCCGCCGCCATCGGTGTGGGGCTGCCGATCGAGACGCCGAGGGGCAACATGGTCATTGACATCGGCGGCGGCACGACCGAGATCGCGGTGATCGCGCTTTCCGGGATCGTCGCCGACACCTCCATCCGGATCGGCGGGGATGAGCTGGACCAGTCCATCGTCACCTTCCTCCGCAAGAACTACAATCTGCTGATCGGGGAACCCACCGCCGAGGCCATCAAGATGCAGATCGGCTCGGCGATCGAAACGGACAATGAGCGGGAGATGGAGGTGAAGGGCAGGGACCTCGTGTCCGGGATTCCCAAGATGGTGCTCATCCACTCACAAGAGATCCGTGAGTGTCTGCAGGAACCCCTCCGGTCGATCGTCGAGGCGGTGCGATCGGCACTGGAGATCACGCCGCCGGAGTTGGCATCCGATATCGTCGACTATGGAATCGTGATGACGGGTGGGGGGGCGCTGATCCGCGGTCTCGACAGGCTGATCGCACTCGAGACCAATTTGCCGATTCATGTGGACGACGAGCCGATGACGTGTGTGGTGCGGGGGGCGGGACACATCCTGGAGGACTTCCCGAAATACCGCCCGGTGCTCAGGGCATAGCCCGGGGCCCAGGCGGGCATGCGACAAGAGTACCTTCCAACCGCGGGAATGAAGGAGCGAGAAGGATGGGGGGGCACATCAAGCGGGGCAGGCGGGCCGGACGAACGGATCTGCTTGCCGTCTCCGGGTTCATCGTGGCATCCCTTATCGTCATCAATCTGCCCGCCGGCCCACAGCGCGACGTCGGACACTTCATTCGGCAAACCGTTCTGAGGCCGTTTATCGGCGTTAATGCACTGCTGACCCGGACGCAGGCGCGGGCCAGGGACTTCGATACCCTGCGCGCCCAGATGGATACGACGATGGCGTTGGTTGCGGCGCAGAGGACGCTCGCCGAAGAGAACCGGCAGTTGCGCGGAGTTCTGTCCCTCAAGGACCGCGCGCCAAGCCGATTCGTTTCGGCCACGGTGATCCGCTCCGGGAGTTCCGGATCGGCGAGCGTGTTCCATCTGGACGCCGGTTCGATCGACGGCGTTCGCCCCTTCAACGCGGTAATCACGGAGAGGGGACTGCTGGGGCAGGTCCAGGAAGTGTTCCCCGAATACTCCCTGGCCTATGACTGGTCGCACCCCGATTTCAGGGTGTCGGCGATGACGCCCGATGGCCGCGGTCATGGGCTGGTCGAAGCGGCGCGGGGTGCTTTCCGGGAGCAGGACCGCCTTGTGCTCGGTGGAACGGCCTACCTTTCGGATCTGGAGCCAGGGACCGAGCTCCTGACCTCGGGGCGTGGCGGAGCCTTCCCGAGAGGCATTCGGATTGGCAGTATCGTCGGGGTGGCCGAAACGTCGGCCGGCTGGAGCAAGAGCTACTATGTCGACCCGGTGGTATACCCGGGAGCAGTGACCCACGCCGTGGCCGACATCGGAGTTGCCGGCGGCATGCTCGCCGCCCTGGCGGACAGCGCCGCGGCCCCGTCGCGGGAAGGTTCCCGGTGAGGATTCGGGAAGTCCTGCTGGTTTCCTGTCTCATCCTCACCCACCTGTTTCTTCGCACTGCCCTGGGATTCGGAAAGGCCGCGCCGGATCTGTTCATCGTGGCCCTTCTCGTCGGAAGCCGCACCCTTGGTGTCGGCGCAGGCGCCGGGCTGGGGTTCGTTCTGGGCCTGGTGGAGGACGCATTCTCGATGAGGGCCTTCGGGTCCAGCGCGTTCGCCATGACGCTGGTCGGAGCCTTCGGCGCGAAGTCTCGCGACTACTTCGTCGGTGATTCCATGGGCTTCCTGGTCACCTTCTTTTTGCTCGGGACCTGGGGCCGGGACCTTCTCGCCTGGGTGGTCACCGAAGCGTCCGTCCGTCCGGCCTTCCAGGATCACCTGTTGATTGAAGCTCCCCTCCTGGCCCTCTACGCGACGATCGTCGGCCTCGCCGCGCGGTCGCTCTTCCTCCCACGCCGGAAGAGAGGATGAGCCGACCTCTGCGACGCCAGCGCAAGGCTCTGGCCACCCGGGCGCGCATTTTCGTCGTAGTCCCGCTGGGTCTGCTCGTGGGCGTGCTGTTTCGCGCCCAGGTGCTCCGGTCCTCGGACTGGCTCCTGCAATCGGAAGAAAACCGGTTGCGGTCTCTCGTGGTGCCCGCTCCGCGCGGGATCATCCGGGATCGCGCGGGACGGGTGCTGGCCGACAATATTCCCGGATACTCCATTTCCCTGGTGCCCGATCAACCGGACTCTATGCTCTCCACCCTTGGACGGTTGCGGGAACACCTGGAATTGCCCGACGCGCGGCTGGAAGAGCTGACCCGGCAAATCCAGGGCCGGCCCCCAAGGCCGATTCTCGTGTCGGTCGACGCTCCCTTCGATGCCGTGGCGGCTCTGGAAGAGCGCAGATCGGGCTTTCCGCGGCTGCTGATCCAGTCGCGCCCCAAACGGCGGTATCCGGCGCGTGAGCTGGGAGCCCACGTTATCGGCTACGTGGGCGAGATCAACGAAGCGGAGCTGGAGTCGGGGGATTTCGATGGGGCCGAGCCAGGGTGGATCGTGGGCAGGTCCGGAGTCGAGGCAACGTACGAATCAATGCTGCAGGGGAGGCCGGGAACCCGATATGTGGAGGTCGACGCCAGGGGCAGGATCGTCGGATCCTTCGGGGGCGTCGGAGGCGTGGCCGAAGATCCGGGGACGGATATCGACCTGAACCTCGACCTGGAACTCATGGAGTGGATCCACAACATCTTCCCGGAGGGGATGAACGGATCCGTGGTGGCCCTCGATGTCGAGACCGGAGGTGTGCTGGCCCTGTATTCGGCACCTTCCTTCGACCCCAACGTGTTCGCCGGCGTCGTCAGCACCGAGGAGTGGAACCGGCTCGCCACCGACTCGGAGTCGCCGCTGTACCACCGGGCTGTGATGGGCAAGTACCCTCCGGGTTCGGCGTGGAAGCTGGCCACCGCCGCCATAGCGCTCGAACTGGGCGTGGTGGCTCCCGGCGACCGCATGCAGATCCCGTGCCGTGGGACGTTCGCCTACGGAAACCGCATTGCGCGGTGCTGGGATGCCGATGGGCACGGCTCACTGGACCTCGCCGGGGCCATCCAGCACTCGTGCAACGTCTACTTCTATCAGCTCGGGTTGCGTATCGGCCTGGAGCGCCTGCTGGAGCTCGGCAACCGCATGGGGTTCGGGGACCAGTGCGGAATCGATCTGCCGCGAGAGGTCGGAGGCACTTTTCCCGAGGACGTCGGATTCTGGCAGAGGCGCTACAACTATGAGGCCCTGGAGGGAGAGGTGTTGAGCCTCGCCATCGGCCAGGGACCCAACGACCAGACGCCACTCAAGATGGCGCAGTTCCTGGTCGCAATTGCCCGCGACGGCTCGGCCCCGGCACCGACGTTGTACAGTGAGGCCCCCGCCCGCGAAGGATGGCGGCTCAACATCCCCCCCGAGCACCTGGCCTACATCCGCGAGGGGATCCACCGGGTGACCCGGCCGGGTGGTACAGCCCACCTGTCCTCTCTGGAACACTTCGACCTGCTCGGCAAGACCGGGACGGCGGAAAGCGGCGGCGGCCGGCCGAATCACGCCTGGTTCATCGGGATTGCCGGCCCCCGGGGCGGGGCAGCCGAGATCGTCGTCGTGGCGCTCGTCGAATTCGGTGGCAGTGGCTCAGGGGTTGCCGCTCCTCTGGTGGCGAAGACCGCTGACTACTACCTGAGGGGTGTGCACGGGATCCCGCGCGACACCATCCAGACGTTGCGCGAATACCTGATGGCAGGGCGAAACACGGCCTGGGCGACGTTGCGGCCCGCCGGGTGATGAAGGCGAGACCCACGTGGCTCGACGAGGGGGGGTTCACGGCCACCGTACTGGTGCTGTCTCTGGTCGGCGTGGCGATGATCTACTCGGCGGGGGTTCTGGAGGTGCCCAGCCGGATCACCGAGGGTCTGTGGTTGCGCCAGGGCTTCTTTCTCGGGGCGGGAATCGTCGGCTTGCTGCTGGTTTCCCGATTCCCGTCGCGAATGTTCGAGTGGGCGGCGATGCCCGCCTATGTCCTCGCGGTCGGTGTGCTTGCGGTCACCCTGGTCGTGGGAAGCGGGGCCGGAACGGCCGAGGGAGTGAAGAGCTTCCTGTCGATCGGCGGCTTCCGCTTTCAGCCGGCCGAGGCGGCGAAGATCGCGACCGTGCTCGCCCTGGCCGTTCTTCTCGCTCGCCGTGACGATCCGCCCCGGTACCTGAGGGACCTGCTCACGCCCGCAGCCCTTGTGGCTGTCCCGTTGGTCCTCGTTCTGCTCCAGCCCGACCTGGGGACGGCGCTGGCTTTCGTCGGGATCTTTTTCGCAATGATCTTCTGGGCGAGGACCCCGTGGCCGCTCATCATCTTCGCCGCGTCACCGGGCGTGGCCCTCATTCTGGCATACAGCGCCCGGGTGTGGTCGGTGTATATCGTGCTCCTTGCCATCGGGCTGTACCTCTACCGCTACCGGCTCTATCTGGTCGAGTCCGTGAGCGTCATCCTCGCGAACGTCGCCGCGGGAGCTGTCGCACAGCCTCTGTGGAACTCGCTGGCCGATTATCAACGCAACCGCCTGCTCGTGTTTCTCGATCCGGGACTGGACCCGCGGGACGCCGGCTGGCAGCTGATTCAGTCGAAGGTGGCGGTCGGGAGCGGCGGCTTGCTGGGGAAGGGGTTCACCGCCGGCACCCAGAAACGGCTGGCGTTCATTCCCGAACAGCACACCGACTTCATCTTCAGCGTACTTGGGGAGGAGTTCGGGTTCATCGGCACCTTGCTGCTTCTGGCGCTCTTCGGATTCCTTTTCCTGAGGATGATCCGCATGGCGGAAGCCGCCAGGACTCCGTTTGCCGGAATGTTCATCTTCGGTATTTTAGGAATCTGGTTCACTCACGTCTTCATTAACGTGGGCATGACCGTGGGCGTGGTCCCGATCACGGGGATTCCTCTCCCGTTCATCAGCTACGGCGGGTCCTTCCTGTTGATGTCGTGGCTGGCCGCCGCTACGGTGGTGGCGGTGGCCAACGCGGACCCTTGACCACCGGATTACCGGATCCACAAGGCGAAGGCGGAAGATTGACCTGGTTCCGAAAGCAGAAGAAGCCCCTCACGTCCGAGGACCGTCGGGATCTCCCGCAGGATGTCTTCGAGAAGTGTGACGGTTGCGGAGAGATCCTCTACGGCGAGCGGCTGGCGCGGAACCTGGGCGTGTGCCCGGAGTGCGGCAATCACTTTCGGATTTCCGCTGTACGTTACGTCGAACTGCTGGCCGATCCGGATTCCTTCGAAGAGGAGGACGTCGACATGACGAGCGGCGACCCCCTCGGCTTCACCGACCTCAAGGCCTACAGCGACAGGCTCAGAGCGGCCCGGCGCCGGACGGGGCGAAACGAAGCCGTCATCACCGGACGGGGCCGCATCGAGGGCATCCCGGTCGCTCTGGCCGTGATGGACTTCAGCTTTATCGGAGGGTCGATGGGGTCTGTCGTGGGCGAGAAGATCGCTCGTGCCGGACGGGACGCGCTGGATCGCGAGATTCCCCTCGTTGTGGTGACCGCATCGGGGGGTGCGCGCATGATGGAGGGGATCTTCTCCCTCATGCAGATGGCCAAGACGTCCTCGGTGCTGGCCCGGCTCCACGAGCGCGGCCTCCCCTACATTTCGGTCCTCACCGATCCCACGACCGGAGGGGTCACGGCTTCCTACGCGATGCTCGGGGACGTCAACCTGGCCGAGCCCGGCGCGCTGATCGGCTTTGCCGGCCCCCGGGTGATCGGCGAGACCATCAAGCAGGAGTTGCCGGCCGGCTTCCAGAGCGCCGAATTCCTGGAGGAGCACGGCATGGTGGACCGCGTCATCGACCGTCGCGAGCTGAAGGGCGCGATCGCACAGCTGCTCCGCCACTCTCGCGAAGGCTGGAGGCCTTGGGGCTGACGACACCCCGCACGGTAGCGGACCCCCTCATGGAGACCCTCTTTCCGGGGGCTCCAAGCGCAGTCGAATGGGGCCTGGACCGCATGCAGGCGGCGCTGGCCGAACTTGACAACCCCCACCTGCGCTACAGGACCCTGCACGTCGGCGGAACCAACGGAAAGGGATCGGTTGCGTCAACGTGGGCGTCGGTGCTGCAGCGGCACGGTGATCGCGCGGGGCTGTACACGTCGCCTCACCTCTGTTCCTTCCGGGAGCGCATCATGATCGACGGCACGCCCGTCTCCGCCGACCGCGTGACGGCCACCGCCCGGCGCCTCCGGCCACTGGCGCGGCGCCAGCGGATGTCGCTCTTCGAGGCGTGCACCCTTCTGGCGCTGGAGATCTTCGCGGAGGAAGACGTGGATAGCGCGTGCATCGAGGTCGGTCTGGGGGGACGCCTCGACGCGACCAACGTGATCAGGCCCGAGGTCACCGCCATCACCAATGTGGCGCTGGACCACCAGGAGTATCTGGGAGACTCCCTCGCGCAGATCGCCGCCGAGAAGGCGGGGATCATCAAGCCCGGCATCCCCGTGGTCACCGCGGAAGACCGACCCGCCGCGCTGGCCGTGCTGAAGGCCCGGGCGAGGGACGTTGGTGCGCCGTTTCACCGGATCGAGCGCTGGCGCGACATCTCCGGACTGGGCCTCGGACGGCGCGGAACCCGATTCAGGCTCGGTACCGGCGGGCATGCGGGCCTGGAGCTGGAGACACCTCTTCCCGGGTCCCACCAGGCGATCAACGCGGCGTTGGCGGTGCGTGCTCTGGAGTGCCTGGCGAAGCCCCCGTCGCGGGAAGCGGTACGCGAGGGTGTCGCAAGGGTGAGGTGGCCCGGCCGGGGGCAGATCCACCGGCTCGCCGGTCGCCACTTCATTTTCGACGTGGCTCACAACCGGGCCGCAGTGTCCGCGCTGGCGCGGGTGCTGGCCGATATGGCGCCGCCCCGGCCCCTGGTCGTTCTTGCCGGGATTCTCGGGGACAAGGACTGGTCAAGAATGCTGCCCCCGCTGGTGGATCTGGCCGACCGCGTCGTTTTCACCATACCGTCCTCGGCGCCGGCGGAACGGCATTGGAACCCGCGCGTGGCGGCGGAGGAGGTGGGTGGCGGCGTCCCCATCGACATCGAGGGCGAAATGGGCGCCGCGGTCGAGCGGGCGAGCGCGCTGGCGGGCGGCGGCACGGTGGTTGTGACGGGGTCGTGCCACACGGTGGGAGATGCGCTCCTTGTTCTGGGGCATGACCCATTCGGTGGCGGGGAGCCGGGCCGATGAGCCGCGCGGCACCCGTTTCGACGGCGGGACATTGAATTTCCACCCTCGCCGGTTAGATTCGCAGCCCATGCCCCCCGCAAGATCCTTCTCCAGACTTCCCGGTTTTCGCGACTTTGTCCCCGGCGACCTCGCGCTCCGCAATCACATCTTCGATACCTGGCGCCGTGTTTCGCGGGGGTACGGCTTCAGGGAGTACGACGGGCCGCCTCTGGAGCCCCTGGACCTCTACATCGAGAAGAGCGGCCCCGAGATCGTCGAACAGCTCTACAGCTTCGACGACAAGGGCGGTCGTCAGATTACGCTCCGCCCCGAGATGACCCCGACGCTGGCGAGGATACTGGCGGGCCGCAGCCGCGGAATGCCGAAGCCGATCCGATGGTTCTCGATGCCGCAGCTCTTCCGCTACGAGCGCAGCCAACGGGGCCGGCTGCGTGAGCACTTCCAGCTGAACGTCGACATCGTGGGCGACGCCGGGGTCGCTGCCGACGCCGAAGTCCTCGCCGTGGCCATCGACGCCGTGCGCGGCCTCGGGCTTGGCGACGACGACTTCGTGGCCAGGGTGAACGACCGCCGGCTGGTTGCCGAGGTTCTTGCCGCCGCGGGCGTCGATGCTGACGGGCATGCGGCTTGCCTTGGCGTGATCGACAAGGCGGGCAGGGCCGGTGTGGCGAAGACGCGCATCGGCCTGGAAGCTCTCGGACTGGACGAGTCGGCGGTCGCGACGCTGACCGAGCTTGTGGCCGACGGTTCCTGGGAACAGTTGGGGCGCCGGTTCCGTGACGTGACGCCGGTCCGGGAAGCCATGGAGCCCCTCGAGGAGCACGCGGCAATCCTGGGCGCGATGGGGCTGGGCGACTATCTGCACTTCGATTTCACCGTCGTGAGGGGCCTTGCCTACTACACCGGCATCGTGTTCGAACTCTTCGACCGCGCGGGGGAGATGCGTGCGATCTGCGGCGGTGGCCGCTACGACCGGCTCCTCGAACTGGTTGGGGGCGAGCCGCTCCCCGCCGTCGGTTTCGGCATGGGCGATGTCGTGCTTGGCGAGCTTCTGCGGGACATGGGGCTCGTGCCGGACGCGACGCCCTCCTGCGACTACCATGTGATCTGGGTGGGGCCGGAGCAGCGTGCGCTGGGACTTCGGGCCAGCCATCGGCTGCGGGCGGCGGGTTATTCGGTGATGTACTCGCTGAGGACCCAGGGCGTGGGCAGGCAGTTGAAGGAGGCGAGCCGGAACGGGGCGGCGCGTGCGGTCATCATCGGCCCGAGCGAAGCGGCCGCAGGGTCTGCCACAGTCCGGGATCTGACGACTGGACGGCAGGAAGTCGTGCCGCTGGACGCGCTGACCGCGTCGGTACAAGCGTCGTCGGGGGGCTCGCAGGCCGAACCCCCCGGTCCGCCATCGCCCGGAGGGGACAGGACATGACCGCGACGGAACCCCGGCGCGACCCCGGCGAGGAAGAGACCCGCATCGCCCGGGCAGCGATGAGCCGCGCAATCCGGCGGCTCAACCTCCTGGAAGCGATCCTTCTCGGCGCGTCGGTGGTCGCTGCGGTCGCGGGGGGCTGGCTGGCGGCCCTGCTGGCACGAAGCGCATTCGGCTTCCCCCTCGGGACCACGTGGCTGTTCGCGTCGCTGCTGCTGTTTGCGATACCGGCGGCGCTGGCCTGGACGATGGAGAGGCGCGGACGGTACGCGCAGCCGAAGATGGACATCAAGGGAACCTCTGACGATTCGCCCGGGAGGGGCGGTGGCTGATGGCGAAGAAGACGAAAAAGAAGGGTCTGACACCCCGCTGCGAGGATTTCAGCGCCTGGTACAACGAAGTGGTTCTGCAGGCGGAACTGGCCGACTATCCGCCGGTTCGGGGGAGCATGGTGATCAGGCCGTGGGGATACGGGATCTGGGAAAACATGCAGCGCGCCCTGGACGACATGTTCAAGGCGTCGGGCCACCAGAACGCGTACTTCCCGCTGCTCATCCCCATGAGCTTCATCGAGCGCGAAAAGGAGCACGTGAAGGGGTTCAAGCCGGAGCTGGCGGTCGTCACCCACGCGGGGGGCAAGGAGTTGGAGGAGCCCTACGTCATCCGCCCGACTTCGGAGACGATCATTTACTCGATGTACTCGAAATGGGTGCAGAGTTACCGGGACCTCCCGATCCTGCTCAACCAGTGGGCCAACGTGATGCGGTGGGAACTCCGCACCCGCCTGTTCCTCAGAACTTCCGAGTTCCTCTGGCAGGAAGGCCACACCGCGCACGCGAGCCAGGATGAGGCCGAGGAGGAGGCGCGCACGATCCTGGGGATCTACCGGACCTTCATGGAGGACTGGATGGCCATGCCTCCGGTCACGGGGCTCAAGACGGAGGCCGAAAAATTCGCGGGAGCGGTGCGCAGCTATGCGTGCGAAGCGCTTATGCAGGACGGCAAGGCCCTGCAGGCCGGCACCTCGCACATGCTGGGCCAGAACTTCGCACGTCAGTTCGGCCTCACCTTCCAGAGCAAAGAGGGTCGCGAGGAGTTCGCCTGGAACACCTCGTGGGGCGTCTCGACCCGGCTGGTCGGGGGATTGATCATGACGCACGGCGACGACATGGGCGTGGTGGTTCCTCCGAAGCTGGCACCCATCCAGGTGATCGTGGTGCCGATTGCCAGAAGTGACGACGAGTGGGCGACCGTGGCCGAGAAGGCCCGTCAGATTGTGAACACGTTGCGCGATGCCGGTGTCCGGGCCGACGCGGACCACCGCCGGCACCTGTCCCCGGGAGCCAAGTTCTTCGAATGGGAGCGCAAGGGGGTGCCGTTGCGACTGGAAGTGGGTCCGCGCGACGTGGCCAGGGGCGAGGTCGTGGTCGTCCGCCGGGTGACGGCCGAGGGTGAGGCCCGCAAGGAGGCGGTGCCCGAGGCGCGTGCGCTCGGCGAGACCGCGGGCTGGTTGAAGGCGCTGCAGACACTGCTGCTGCAAGGTGCCCGCGCGCGCCGCGAGGCGGGTACCCATCGCGGCGAGGTCTCGTCGGTCGAAGAACTCGGCGCTCTCCTGGACGAAGGCGCCGGCTTCGTGTATTCGGGGTGGAGCGGGGACCCCGACGTGGAGGAGAGGGCCAAGGATGTCAGGGCCACGATCCGCCTGATCCCGGACGAGGAGTTTCGCTCCGCCACGGCGCCGACCCGGTGTGCGGGGGGCGGCGAAGCCAGGACTGAAGTGGTGTGGGCGCGGGCGTATTGAGGACCCGTCCCCCGCCCGGCGGCGATCCCTTCGCCCGGCTTGGCGGTGTCCTGACGTGCGGCTCCCATTCGCTGGAGGATCTTGCCAATGAGCATGCAACTCCACTATATGTGTACGATGGCGACCGAATCCTGGAACGGCTTGCTACTCTGCGCGACGCCTTCGCCGCGGACGGCGCGGACCCCGGCTCCCCCGGCCTGGTCGTCGCGTACTCGGTCAAGGCCAACCCCGGCCTGGCCATACTGAAACTCCTCGCCCGGGCCGGCGCCGGCGCCGACATCGTGAGCGGGGGCGAGCTTCACCGTTCGCTGCGCGCCGGTGTCCCGGCCGGGCTGATCGTCTTCGCCGGCGTGGGCAAGACCCGGGACGAGATGCGCTACGGGCTCCGATCCGGCATCCGCGCCTTCCACGTGGAGAGTGCCCAGGAGCTGGACGTGCTGGGCTCCGTCGCCGGGGATCTCGGACAGGTGGCCCCGATCGCGGTGCGCGTCAACCCGGACGTCGACAGCCCCACCCACGCGTTCACGCGCACGGGACATGCGAGAGCGAAGTTCGGGGTCTCGCCGGGAAGAGCGCTCGAGATGTACCGCTTCACGGCCGAACACCCGTTCCTCCGCGCGGTCGGGGTCGACGTTCACATCGGTTCACAGATTCGCGACCCCGTTCCCTTCGTGAACGCGCTCGACGTGGTGCTGGAGGTGGCCGGCAAGGTTCGCGGCGACCTGGGCATCGACCTGGAATACGTCGATCTCGGGGGTGGTTTCGGGATCTCCGACGGCGAAGCGGACGAACTGGATGTCCGCGCTCTGGCCCGTGCGATAACACGGCGGCTGCACGGCACGTCGCTCACCCTGGTCATCGAGCCGGGCCGTTTTCTCGTCGGCGACGCGGGCGTGCTTGTCACCCGGGTCCTCTACGTGAAGCGCAGCGGCGGCAAGACCTTCGTGGTTACCGATGCCGGCATGACCGACCTGATCCGTCCCAGCCACTACGGCGGTATTCACGCCGTCTCGCTGGTGCGGGAGCAGGACGGGGGGCCGGTGGAGGCCGTGGACGTCGTGGGGCCGGTGTGCGAGCAGGGCGACTTCCTCGCGCGGGACCGGCACCTTGCTCTGCCGCATCCCGGCGCCCTGCTGTGCGTCCACCAGGCGGGGGCCTACGGATTCACCATGTCATCCAACTACAACTCGCGGCTCCGTCCCGCCGAACTTCTCGTGCGTGGCGGCCGCGTCAAGCGGGTCCGCCGCCGCGAGAGCTACAGTGACCTCATCCGGAACGAAGCCGATGAATGACACCCATCCGGACGCGCCGGCCACCTCCGGCACGAACGCGGCCACCGCCGCGGCCGGCGCGGGGCACGACCGCGTCCTCCTCATCGACTACGGCTCCCAGTTCACCCAGCTCATCGCCCGCCGGGTGCGCGAGGCAGGCGTATACTGCGAGATCCACCCCCCCACGCGGTCCCTGGACTGGGTCAGGACATGGGCGCCGAAGGGTATCGTCCTCTCGGGCGGGCCGTCCTCGGTGTACGGCGACGACGGCCCGGACCTCGACCCCGGTCTCCTCGCACTCGGCGTCCCGGTCCTGGGCATCTGCTACGGCATGCAGCTCATCGCGCGGCACGAGGGCGGCGCCGTGCTCCCCGGCAAGCGCGAGTACGGCCGCGCCAGCCTGCGTGTCACCGAGCCGGGTGCGGACGAAGGCGGCAGCGGCCTCTTCCAGGGCTTCGGCCCCGACGAAGACGTCACGGTGTGGTGTTCGCACGGCGACCATGTGGATGAGCCGCCCCCCGGATTCGTGACCATCGCCGCGACCGCCGACCTTCCCGTGGCGGCATTCCGGGCCCGCTCGCGACCGCTCTACGGCGTGCAGTTCCACCCCGAGGTCGCTCACACGCCGCGCGGCCAGGAAATCGTCGACAACTTCCTCTTCCGCATCTGCGACTGCAGCGCCGACTGGACGTCCGGTGCGTTCGTGGCCGAGTCGGTCGAGCGGATACGGGCGACGGTTGGAGACGCACATGTCGTATGCGGCCTTTCGGGCGGCGTGGACTCGTCGGTGGCCGCGGCGCTGGTGCATCGCGCGATCGGCGACAGGCTCACCTGCATCTTCGTCGACACCGGCATGATGCGCATGAACGAGCGCGAGCGCGTCGAGCGCACCTTCCGGGAGCACATGGGGATCCGCCTGGTCGTGGTGGAAGCCGCGGCCGAGTTCCTGGGTCCGCTGGAGGGTGTCACGGATCCCGAGCGCAAGCGCCGGATCATCGGTGAGACCTTCATCCGCGTCTTCGAGCACACCACCCGGGAACTCGGCGACGACGCCCGCTACCTGGTGCAGGGAACCCTCTACCCGGACGTGATCGAGTCCCTCGCGGTGCGCGGTCCGTCTGCGACCATCAAGACCCACCACAATGTGGGTGGCCTCCCTGAAGACATATCCTTCGAACTGATCGAGCCGCTCCGCGAACTCTTCAAGGACGAAGTGCGCGCCGTGGGCCGCGCGCTGGAACTCGACGAGGCGTTCATCCGCCGCCATCCCTTCCCGGGCCCGGGGCTCGGGATCCGCATTCTCGGCCCGGTGACGGAGGATCGGCTCCGTGTCTTGCGCAGGACCGACGCGATCTACCTCGACGAGATCGAAGCCGCCGGCCTCTACGACGAGATCTGGCAAGCCTTTGCGGTCCTTCTCCCCGTGCGTTCGGTGGGCGTCATGGGGGACAGCCGCACCTACGAGAACGTCGTCGCCCTCCGTGCCGTGACCTCTCGCGACGGCATGACCGCCGACTGGTACCCGTTCGAGCCCGCGTTCCTGGCTCGGGTGTCGACCCGGATCATCAACGAGGTCGAGGGTGTCAACCGGGTCACCTACGACATCAGCTCGAAGCCGCCGGCGACGATCGAGTGGGAGTGAGGGTGAGGAGGCGCCCGCAGTCGCCGCCGGCCCCGCCCTTCACCCCACCGTGTCAGGTTGGCTGCGCAGCTGATCCAGCTTCGATTCCACCTCTGCCCACACCGCCTCCATGAACCCGACGTCGCCTCCGTGCGTCTCCGCGAAGGCGACGAGGTCCTCCTCGATGAGTTCCAGCTCCGCGAGCACCGCTTCACGTTCATCGTCCGGGATCACGCCGCCGGGCGAGCGGAGTTCCGCCACTCGGAGCGCCACGTAGCCCTCCACGAACTGCTCGCGGCTGATCGTATCCCCGCCCGCATCTTCGCACCCCGCCGCCGCAACCGCCGCCGCCATGAACAACGCGGCGCCGGCAGCCCGGAGAAGAAACGGGCTGCCGGGCGCGCGACCGCGCCTCACGTGGCGTCCCCCCGCGTGGCGGCCCGCCAGAGGAGGGCGCAGAGCCCGGCGAAGACCAGCGTGCCGAACGCCACGCCGCTTCCCGGGAACAGCTCCGACCACCCGTGTCCCACGTGCCAGATCGATGCCGGGTCCTCGTGGCCGGTCCGGTTGGCAACCGCGTAGATCACGCCGCCGATGAGCACGCCCACCAGAGCCGCGCCCGCGATCAGCCCGGACGCGAACAGAACGCCCCGTTCGCGCCGCTCGGCCAGGATGCTGACACCGTCTTCGGTCTCCCCTTTGTCTTCGTACTTCTTCGTCAGCGCCCTGCGCATCAGGCCGCCAACCAGGATCGGCGTCATCAGCGAAACCGGGAGGTATACGCCCACCGCCAGGGCCAGCGAGGGCAGCTTGAAGACGAATTCGGCGATCGCCGCGATTGCGACTCCCAGCAACACGAAGCCCCAGGGCAGGGAAGCGTTCAGCACCCCGTCGATCACGAGGCTCATCAGCGTGGCCTGGGGTGCGGCGAGGCCGTCCACGGTGCCGATGCCGTACGATTCGTTCAACACCACCAGGACCCCGCCCATGACTGCCGCGCTGGCGAGCACGCCCATCATTTCGCCGACCTGCATGCGCTTGGGCGTGGCGCCCACGAGGAAGCCGGTCTTCAGGTCCTGCGAGGTGTCGCCCGCGACCGCCGCCGAGATGCACACCACGGCGCCGACAGCGAGCACCGCCACCTTGGCCGTGGCGCTGCCGTCGTTCAGCCCCAGCGCGACCCAGATCAGCGACGTCAGGATCAGAGCCGCTATGGTCATCCCCGACACGGGGTTCGACGACGATCCGATGAGTCCCACGATCCGGCTCGACACCGTCACGAAAAAGAAGCTGAAGATCACGATCAGCACCGCCCCCAGCAGACCGACGGGCACGCCGGGCCAGAGCCACAGGGCGATCGCCATTAGCGCCGCGAGCCCCATCACCAGCTTCAGGGGAAGGTCCTGTTGTGTCCGCGGGAGTTCACCGCCACCGCTCGCGCCGACCTGGCCGATCCCCAGCCTGAACGACTCGATGATGGTCGGAAGCGACTTGAGCAGCGTCACGATCCCGGCGAAGCCCACGGCTCCGGCTCCGACGTAGCGAATGTAGCTGTTCCAGATCTCCCCCGAGCCCAGCGCCGACATGGCGATGGAGGCCGGGTAGACCGTGTCGTCGCCGCCCCACATGTTGATCGCGGGGATGAGGATGAGCCAGGCCAGAGCGCTGCCCCCGAACATGATGGCTGCGATGCGCGGTCCGATGATGAAACCGACGCCCAGCAGTTCGGGAGTGAAGTCGCCCCCGATCTCGGCCTTCTTGGGTAGCGGCAGGCTCGGGGACTCGTTCCAGAGGGCGAGTCCGCTCCGGTTCGCGAGCACCTGGTAGAGCGCACCGAGTCCCAGCCCCGAGAAGAGCAGGCGAGCCTTTCCCCCGCCCACCTCCCCCGCGACCTGCACTTCGGCGCAGGCGGTGCCTTCGGGGTAGGGGAGTTTCCCGTGTTCGCGGGAGATCAGGTAGCGTCTGAGCGGGATCATGAAGAGGACACCCAGCAGCCCGCCGAAGGCCGCGATCACGGACACCTGCAGAAGGTCGACCACGATCGTCGGGTCGGAGCGCTGCCAGATGAAGAGCGCCGGGAGGGTGAAGATGACCCCGGCTGCAACCGACTCGCCCGCCGAGCCGATAGTCTGCACCATGTTGGTCTCGAGGATCGAGCCCCGGCGGATCACGCGGAAGATCGCCACGGCCATCACGGCCGCCGGGATCGAGGCGCTGACGGTCAGGCCCACGCGCAAGCCCAGATAGGCGTTGGCCGCCCCGAAGACGACCGCGAGCAGCAGTCCGATGAGGACCGCCTTCACGGTGAGCTCGGCGATCGAGCTCTCGGGGGGCACGTAGGGGCGGTAGCTCTCGCCGGGGACGACTTCGTACGCCTCGGGAGGAAGGCCCTTGCGGGCCGGCGGGTCGGCCGATGCCATGTGAGGCTTCCTTGCGGGTTGGTGGGGTAGGCGGGCGCTGGCCCGAATCTTTCCGGGTATGATAGGGGGCGATGTCCGGTACGGGCTGAAAAGCTGCCATTTTGGCAGTCCGGCCTGCCATTTTGGCCGATTCTCCGCTTTGCCGGCCCCTGAACCCTGCCAAAATGGCAACGTTGTCGTGCGAATTGCAACAGGAGACTCCATGATGTTGAATGCCGAACGCCTGACCCTGAAAGCCGCCGAGGCCCTGTCGGCCGCCGCCCGGGACGCCCGGAGCCGGGAGCACCCGCAGATGGAGGGCGTCCACCTGCTCAAGGCGCTTCTGGAACAGGAGGACGGCATCGTCGTGCCCGTATTCCGCAAGATGGAAGTCGCCCCCGAGACCGTCCTGCACGCGGCCGATGTCGAGCTGAACCGGCGCGCCAGAGTGACCGGCGGAGCTTCGCCGGGGCCCTCGCGCTATCTGCGCGCGGCGCTGGACAAGGCCGAAGAGGCGGCACGAAAGCTCGGCGACGCCTACGTCTCCACCGAGCACCTGCTCATCGGAATCGCGGCCGAGAAGGGGGATGCGGGCCGCATTCTCAGGGAGCACGGCGTCACCGGAGAGCGTCTCGAGACGGCTCTGGACTCCATCCGCGGATCCCACCGGGTCACGGACCAGAACCCCGAGGACAAGTTTCAGGCGCTGAAGCGCTTTTCCCACGACCTCACCGAACGTGCGCGCCGGGGCAAGCTGGACCCCGTCATCGGACGGGATGACGAGATTCGCCGGGTGATGCGGGTGCTGGCACGCCGGACCAAGAACAACCCGGTGCTGATCGGGGAGCCGGGCGTCGGCAAGACGGCGATCGCCGAGGGGCTCGCGCAACGGATCGTGGGCGGCGACGTCCCCGCCTCGCTGAACGGCAAGAAGCTCGTCTCGCTCGATCTCTCCGCCATGCTGGCCGGCGCGAAGTACCGCGGCGACTTCGAGGAGCGCATGAAGGCCGTCCTCAGGGAGGTGACCGAAGCGGACGGCCGCTACGTCCTCTTCATCGACGAGCTGCACACCATCGTGGGGGCGGGCGCGGCCGAGGGAGCCGTCGACGCGGGAAACATGCTCAAGCCGGCGCTGGCCCGGGGCGATCTCCGCGTGGTGGGCGCGACCACGCTGTCCGAGTACCGCAAGCACGTGGAAAAGGACGCCGCACTGGAGCGCCGCTTTCAGCCGGTGTACGTCGCGCCGCCCTCGGTCGAGGACACCATCGCGATCCTGCGCGGCCTGAAGGAGCGGTACGAAGTCCACCACGGAATCCGCATCACTGACGACTCGCTGATCGCCGCGGCCAGATTGTCCGACAGGTACGTGGGGGGACGGTTCCTGCCCGACAAGGCCATCGACCTGATGGACGAGGCCGGGAGCCGGCTGCGCATCGAAATCGACTCCCTCCCCCAGGAGATCGACGACCTGGAGAGGCGCATCATTCAGCTGGAGATCGAGAAGCAGGCGCTGGCGCGCGAGGACAACCGCGGCGCCCGGGAGCGTCTGGACGGGATCGAGGCCGAGCTCTCGGAGTTGCGCGAGTCTAGCCAGACCATGAAGGCCGCATGGCAGGCCGAAAAGATCCAGATCGCCCGCATTCAGGAGTTCAAGGAGCGGGTGGACGGTCTCCGCACCGAGGCCGAGCGGGCCACGCGGCGCGGCGAGCTGGATCGCGCGGCCGAGGTCCAGTATTCGCAGATCCCGAAAGCGCTGGCGGACATCGAGAAGGCGGAGAAGCGGCTTGCCGGGTTGCAGGCGGAGGGCAAGTTCCTCAAGGAGGAGGTGACGCCCGAGGACATTGCCGATGTCGTGGCGGAGTGGACGGGGATCCCCGTGACGCGGCTGATGGACTCCGAACGGAAGCGGCTGGCCCGGTTGGAAGAGCTGCTCGGAAGGCGGGTGGTGGGCCAGGACCGGGCGCTGGGCGCGGTGTCTCGAGCGGTGCGCCGGGCCCGGGCGGGGATCCAGGACCCGAACCGTCCCATCGGCTCGTTCCTCTTCCTCGGGCCCACCGGAGTGGGGAAGACAGAGACCGCTCGGGCCCTGGCCGAGTTCCTCTTCGACGACGAGCGCGCAATGGTGCGCATCGACATGTCCGAGTACATGGAGGCGCACTCGGTGTCCAGGCTGGTGGGGGCGCCGCCCGGGTACGTGGGCTACGACGAGGGCGGCCAGCTCACCGAGGCCGTGCGGAGGAGGCCGCACGCGGTGGTGCTCTTCGACGAGGTCGAGAAGGCACACTCCAAGGTCTTCAACGTATTCCTGCAGATCCTCGACGACGGTCGCCTGACCGATGGCCAGGGACGGACGGTCGACTTCCGCAACACGGTAATCATCATGACGTCGAACATCGCCGGGCCCGAGATTCTGGCGCGGGCGCGGAGTGGAGAGGCCGGCGAGTGGAGCGCGGTCGAGGAGATGGTGAAGGGGCGCCTGCGGGAGTACTTTCGACCCGAGTTCCTTAATCGAGTAGATGATGTGATTGTATTCAAGCCATTGTCTCCCAAGGAATTGGAGGATATCGCCGAGATCCAGCTGGGACGGGTGGTCGAGCTGGCGGCAGAGCAGGGCGTGGCGCTGGCCGTGTCGGACGAGGCGAAGGCGGTGATCGCGCGGGAAGGGTACGATCCCGCCTTCGGGGCACGGCCCCTGAAGAGGGCCGTGCAGCGTCTGGTGCAGGATCCGTTGGCGATGGGGATTCTGGACGGCGAGATCGCCCCGGGGAGCGCGGTGCGCATGGAGAAGGGCGAAGAGGGGTTGGTGTTCGTCGGGATTGGCGACGGTCCGGGGTGAGGCAGGGCAGGCGGGCGAAGGCGCTTCGGTGCGCCGTTCTGTTCGGGGTGGGGCCGGTGACCGTGACGGCGGCGGTGGCCGGGTGCGCAGCGGCCGTGGCCGTGGGTGGCGCGACGTCGGGCCGGTCTCCGGGGGCGTCCGCGGAGCCCGCCCGCGTGATCGGGGAGTTTCTGGACGCGGCGAACCAGAGGGACTACATGACCATGGCGCGGCTATTCGGGACCGAAGACGGATCGATCGGTGACCGGGGCGGTACCCTCGGTTGCGCGTTCAGGAAGCTCGGTTCATGGATCGGCCTGGGCGAGCGGTGTCTTGACGAACACGAGGTCGAGCAGCGCCTCGACCTGTTGGCCGCAGTCCTGAAGCACGAGTCCTACCGGGTGCGGACCGAGGAGGTGGTGGCGGGTCGGAGGAGGTCCGCTGCCGGCGTCCGGGTCGCGCTGGATCTGGGTGCCCGCGGGGTGGTGGAGGTCCCTTTCGTGGTAGTCCTGGCGACCGATGGGCAATGGCTGGTCGAGCAGGTGGAGCTGGGGAAGCTGGTGGGTAGGTGAGGGCTCGGCTCCCGGTCGTGACGTGGAACGTCGGTGGTTGCCGGAACTTCGGCCCGGGCTCCCGTCAATCCGGATCCTGGCGGGCCCGTTCCACCAGCTCCACCAGCACCCCCCCGGTCGAACGGGGGTGCAGGAATGCGATCCGGTGTCCGCCCGCCCCCTCCATCGGCCCCGGCGAGGTGAATTCCCATCCGCCGGCCGTCAGTTCGGCCATCTTCTCCCCGAGGTCCGCGACCCGGTACGCGATGTGGTGGAGCCCCGGCCCTCTCCGCTCGACGAACCGTGACACCCCGCTCTCCGGCACGAGGGGCCTGATCAGCTCGACATCGCCGACGAAACACACCTCCACGCCCTGCGACTCGACCTGCTCCGGGTCGGTCGCCCGGACTCCGGAAAGCCGCTCCAGCAGCGGCAGCAAATCGGTGAAGGAGCGGGCCGCGATGGCCACGTGGTCGAGCGCAAGCCCCGCAACGGCCCGGCGGGGTCCATCCATCGGCGCGGGGCGCGTACCATGCTCCGCTCTACTCGTGTCCGGCGTATTCGAATCCAGGATCGGCCCCTCTTTGTTAGAATAGTTGGGTGGAATCATCGCGGCGGGCTCGGGCGACCACTCCGGCGCCGGGCCCGAACAACGAAACCAGTCTTCGCGGGAGACTTTGATAATGGCAGACAACGGCAACCTCGTCACGATAACCGATGACAACTTCGAGGACGAGATCGAGCAGTACGACGGTCTCGCCATGGTCGATTTCTGGGCCGAGTGGTGCGGCCCCTGCCGGATGATCGCTCCGTTGGTCAGCGAATTGGCCGACGACTTCGCCGGAAAGGTGCGCGTCGGAAAGCTGGACGTGGATGTGAACATGTCCACCTCGATGCGCTTCGGAGTGCGGTCGATCCCCAGCATCCTTTTCTTCAAGGACGGGCAGCACGTTGACACGGTCATCGGCGCGGTGCCGAAGACCCAGCTGCAGCAGAAGATCGAGCAGCACCTCTAGCAGTCCGTGGACAAGATCCACGGGCTGCCAACCTGGAGCGGGAGCGCGTGTGTGCGGGAACCCTCTACATCGTCGCCACACCCATCGGGAATCTGGCCGATCTGACGACGCGGGCGAGGGATACCCTCGCGTCCGCCGACCATATACTGGCCGAAGACACGCGACGCGCCCGCGTACTCCTTTCCCACATCGGCGTCGAGGCCCGGCCGGTGTCGCTCCACGCCCACAACGAGGCTGGTCGCGTCGAGCGGGTGCGGCGCTGGCTGTCACGCGGCGCCGACGTGGCTCTGGTGTCGGACGCGGGCACGCCGCTGCTCTCGGACCCGGGCGCCCGCGTGCTTCGCGCCGCGGTCGACGGCGGTCACCCCGTCGTGCCGCTCCCGGGGGCTTCCGCCATACTCGCGGGACTGGTGGCGTCGGGACTACCTTGTGTCCCGTTCACCTTCGTTGGATTCCTGCCGCGGAAGGCGGGAGAGCGGGCCCGGGCGCTGGAGCGGATCATCGACGCACGAGAAACGACGGTTCTCTTCGAGGCACCGAGGCGGCTGGTCCCGCTGCTCGAAGAGCTGGCCGGGCTCGTCGATGGGGCCGGTGGGGAAGGGCGGGGATCCCGGTCCGGAGCGCCCCGCCGCATCGCGGTTTGCCGCGAGATGACCAAGGTGCACGAGGAGGTGTTCCGCGGCACCCCGGCAGAGGGCGCTCGCCACTACGGCGAGAAGCCGCCACGGGGCGAGGTCACGGTGGTTATCGAGGGACGTCCGGCCGCGGCAGGGGTGGCGGACCCGGAAGATGTGGACAGTGAGGCGGCCGCCGCACTCGCCGACGGGCTCGCGCCCACCGTCGCGGCGAAACGGGTGGCACGGGCAACGGGGGTGTCGAGACGGGACGCGTACGAAGCCGTGATGAGGGCGAAGAGGGGGGAGACGGGGGCGGGGGGGGCTGCATGAGGGCTGGGCGTCGAATCGTGCTGGCCATGATCGCCTTGGGCCTGGGCCAGGTCGCTGCGGCGGAGCCGGCCGGCGCCCAGGGGTCCGGCCCCGTCACGATCGGCCGGCTCCAGTACGAAGGGGGCGGGGATTGGTACGCCAATCCATCCTCCCTGCCCAACCTTCTCGCCGCCGTCCGGGAGCGGACGGGCATCCCCACCGCCGATCGCGAGATCCCGGTCCGCCCCACCGACCCCCGTCTGCGCGACTTCCCCTTCCTCTACATGACCGGCCACGGCAATGTCCGCTTTTCTCCCGACGAGCGCCTGGCCCTGCGAAACTACCTGCTCGGCGGCGGGTTTCTCCACGCCGACGACAACTACGGGCTGGACGAGTCCTTTCGCCAGGAGATTGCCAGGATCTTTCCCGAGAAGGAGCTCGTTGAACTCCCGCCCGGGCACCCGGTCTTCGGGGCTCCCTATCCATTCCCGGAGGGGTTGCCGAAGATTCATGAGCACGACGGCGCCCCACCGCAAGCGTTCGGGATCTTTCATCAGGAGAGGCTGGTCGTCATCTACACCTACGAATCCGATCTCGGCGACGGCTGGGAGGATGCGGACGTGCATGAGGACGCCGCCGAGGTCCGGGAAGACGCCCTGCGGATGGGCGTGAACATCTTCGTCTTCGCGCTCACCCAGGGGGTGCGTGCGTCATGATTTCCTTTGGGGGCCGAATCGGCCGGGCGGTCGAGGGTGTGCGAGACCACCTGTCCCGTTCGCTCGGCCTGATGGTGGCGGCGTGGTGCGGCACGGCCGGGCTCCTTCTCCTTCTTCTGGCGGCGGCTCTCGCAGGGGGCGACGGCTGGGACGCGGGGAGTCCCGTTCCCCTGCTCATTGCGGTCCTGATCGTGGGGCTGCTGCCCGGAGGGATCTGGTGGTGGCGCCGTCTCGGCAGGCACTGGTGCGCGGAGCACCGGGTCACGCGCGCCATGGATCGCATCGCGCGGCTCGAAGAGGGTGCGGTGCTTGGAGGCCTGGAGCTGTCGCGCGAGGCGCCTCCGGGGACGTCCCCGTCGCTGCGCGAGCTGGCTCTGCGGAGGATCGGGCAGCGGCTCTCCGCCGATGCAAAGACACTTTCCGGCGCGCTGGGCAAGCGGATCGGCGCACGTGCGCGCCGCGGCATGACCGCGTTGCTGGTGGCAGCGCCCGCTGCGCTCCTGGTGTTGGCCCTGGCGCCGTCCCGCACCTTCAGCGCCTGGGATGGCCTCCTCAGTCCGCTTGCCGTGCTTGCCGAACCCACCCTCCCCCCCGTGTCCGTTGAACCCGGCACGATCGATGTCGCCAGGGGTGCGGTCATCGAGGTCATCGCCGTGGCGCCGCTCCGCGATAGTGTGACCCTGCACTGGGACGTGACGGGCCAGGTCACCCGGTGGAGCGTGGTCTCGGTGTCCGACGGGGCCGGCCGGATGTCTCTGCCCCCTGTCAACGCCGAGACACGCTACTGGGTCGAAGCACCCGACGGAGCTCGCAGCGAGCTTCACGTCCTCACCCCGGTCGATCCCCTCTTCGTCAGCACGTTCACCGTCGAGGTGACGTATCCTCCCCACACGGGGATTCCGCCCGGGGAGTATCAGAACGAAGTGCCCGCGCTGGCCATCCCCGCGGGGACGCACATCCGTGTGCGCGGAGAGGGAAGCCGGGGCATCGGCGCGGGAGCGCTGCTCGACGACGAGGGGCGCACCGTTGTCGAACTCGCGGTCCGCGAAGCGCGTTTCGAGGGCAACTGGATCCCCGCGCGCACGGGGACCTATGCATGGGCGTTCAGCGACGCGGCGGGTGGCGAAGCGGCCGTGATTCCGGAGCCGCTGTCGCTGGAGGTGATCCCGGACACACCCCCCGAGGTGGCGATCGTCTACCCCGGCGTGGACACGATCATGCCGGTCGATCTGCGCCAGCCGCTGGTCATCCATGCCCGCGACGACTACGGCGTTGAGCGTGTCGAGATCGTGGTGCGGCGGGTCAGCTCCTTCGGCGAGGCGGGAGAGCCGGTGGTGCACGGCGTGGAGCTGGGGGGATCGGCGGGGGCGATCGTGCGGCCCGTGCTGGACATCTCGGGCTGGACTCTATCTCCGGGCGACACGATCCGCTACCTGGCGCGGGTGATCGACAATCATCCGTCGCGCCAGGTGCGCGAGAGCGTCGAATACGCGCTGTGGATGGGCGGGACCACCGAGCTGGAACGTGCGGCCCAGGAAGAGCTGGACCGCACGGCCGACGGCGTGGAGGAACTGGCCGAGGAGGCGCGGCGGGCCGAGGAAGACACCCGGGAACTCCAGCAGCGCAACGAGCTTGAGGGAAACGCGAACGACGGGGCTCAGCGCAACGGACAGTCCGACTTCCAGGAGAGGGAGGAGGTCGCGCAGGCTCTGGAGCGCCAGGATCGGATGATGCAGGCCCTGGACTCCCTGCAGCAGGAACTTGCCGAACTGCGGGATGCCCTGACCGACGCGGGACTGGCGGACCCCGAACTCCGGGATCGGCTGCAGGATCTGGAGAAGCTCCTGGAGAACATGGCGCCCGAGGAGGGACGAGACGAGCTGGCCGAGCTGGGCGACGAACTCGCCGGGATGGACCCGGAAGAGCTTCAGGCCGCCCTGCAGAAGATGGCGCTCGACCAGGAGCGTCTCAGACAGCGTCTGGAAGATTCTCTGGAGCAGTTCAGGAGTGCGGCCATCGAACAGGACTTTCGTGCGACCAGCCAAGAGGCCCAGGAGCTGGCGGAAGAGCAGGAGATCCTGGCGGACGCGATGTTGGAGGGCGGCGAGGAAGCCATGCGGGCCGAGCAGCAAGCCGCGCTGGAGGCTCAGGCGGAGACGCTGCAGGAGCAGCTGGAGGAGTTGCAGCAGCGGCTCGACGAGGCCGGAGAGCAAAGTGCCGGCGCGGGGGTTCAGGAGGCCCGCCACCAGCTGAGCCAGGCCCGGCAGCAGATGCAGCAGGCGGCCCGGATGGCTCAGCAGGGACAGCAGCAGAGCGCGGGCGAGCAGGCGCAGCAGGCCGCCGGGGATCTGTCCGAGGTGTCCCAGCAGCTGAACCAGGCCCAGATGCAGATGCAGCAGGAAATGATGAACCGGGTCCGTGACGCACTGGGCCGGACGGCCACCGGCGCGCTCGCGCTGGCCCGAAGCCAGTCGGAGTTGCGTGAGCAGATGCAGGGCGCGAGCGCGGCGGAACTCGCCGCGCTCCGCGGGGACGAGGCGGCCATCGCGCAGGGGATCCGCAACCTCGCCGAGAACTACGCCGAGGACACCGAGATGGCGGCTCCGGGGGCGCGCGATCTGCTCACTGCGGTCGGCCAGGCGATGGAGCGGCTCGACGGCACGATCGAGGCGATTGAGAATCCGCGCGGACGCGGTCCCTCCCCGATGGCCGAGGCGGAGGCGGTGGTGCGCACCCTCAACGAAGTCGCGCGCATGGCCATGACCTCGGGCCAGCAGGGCCAGGCGCAGGGCTCGGCGTCAGCCGGCGAGCAGATGATGCAGCAGCTGCAGCAACTCGCTCAGCAACAGGGCGAGATCATGCAGGACGCGTCGTCGCTCACGCCGATGAGACTCGGCCAGGAGACGATGGCCGAGCAGGTCGAGGAGATGGCGGGACGGCAGGAAGAGGTAGCTGAGGAACTCGGCGAGATGTCGGAAGAGGGTGCCCCGGAAGGGGACCCCCTGGGTGATCTGTCCGCCCTCGCCGAGGAAGCCGCGCGGCTGGCGGAGGCGCTCTCCCAGGGGCGGTTGGACCCGGAAGTGTTGCGCCGTCAGGAAAGGTTGTTTCACCGGTTGCTCGACGCCGGACGCACCCTCGAACGTGACGAGGAGTCGGAGGAGCGGGAATCGGATCAGGCCGGCGCGTTCACGCGGGAAGAGGTCGGAGCGCTAACCGCGGGCGAATTGGACGCGCTGCGCTTCGAGCTGCCCGGCGCCTCGGTCCTGCGCGCCCTGCCACCGGCGCAGCGTGCACTGGTGCTACTCTATTTCGAGCGCCTGAACCGGATCGCTCCGCCGGGCGGGGAAGGGGACCGGTGATGCGGGCGGCCGTGAAGGGTGCGGCGACGTTGTTTGGTGCCGCGGTGCTGGGGCTCGGGCCCGTCTACCCCGCTCACGGTCAGTCGCGTTCGGACCCCAGGCTGGAAAACCGCATGCTCAGGGAGGCGACCGCCCAGGAGGCGCGGGGGAACCTCGACCAGGCCGAGACGACGCTGCGCGAGCTGCTTCGTCTGCATCCGTCGTCGTCCGCGGCCGTCTTCGGGCTGGAGCGCGTGTTCAGGGCCGGCGGGCGCCTCGCCGATGTCCTGCCCGTGGTCGATGCCTACCTGGCCGTGGATCCCGAGGCGGACCCGATACGGGGACTCGGAGTGAGGGTGCTCGCCGAGACGGGCGCGGGCGAGGGGCTGGAGCGAGCGGTCGCGGCGTGGATACTCGCCGCGCCCGGCTCCCCCGATCCGTACCGCGAGGGCGCACTGGCCTACGTGGAGTTGTTCGGGGCGGGGCGGGCCGCCGAACTGCTCGAAGAAGGGCTGGTTTCACTCAACGATCCACCCGTTCTTCTGATCGAACTCGGGGATGTCCAGGTGGCGGCGGGGCGGGTCGAGGACGGAGCGGCTGCCTGGGCGCGCGCGCTGGGACGCGACCGCGCGAGGAACGGCGACATCTTCCGCCGCGTCGCGGACATGGGAGAGGAACGGACCGCTTCAGCCGCCGTGATCGTAGCCGCGCTGGGAGAGGAGCCCACCACCGTTCCGCGGCTTGAAGCGGGTGCCGAACTCGCGTTGCGCGAGGATCTGGAAGTGCAAGCGCAGACCCTCGCCGGAGCGGTCCGCGAGCGCCTGGACGACCCTGAGGCACGCGGCTTCCTGAAGGGTTTCGCGCGCAAGGCGGAAGACCTGGACAGGCCGGGCAGCGCTCTGTGGGCCTACCGGAGGCTCGTGGAGCTGGTCGACGATGCTTCGGAAGCCCGCTCCAACGACGATCGACTGGCGCGCGCCGCGATGGCTGTGGCCGATACGGCTGCCGCGCTCGCCGCCAGGCGGAGGATCACGCAGTCGCATGGTCATGGGTCGCCCCAGCGGCAGGCGTCGTGGACGGAGCAGCTGCGCATCCAGGTGGTCGCGGAGGACGCCGAGACGGCGATGGAGGCGCTGGGCGAGTTCAGGAACGAGTTTCCGGACGCCGCCGAGTTGGACGAACTGTCGGCCGCGCTCGCGTCCCGGCTCCTCGGCAGCGGGATGCGCGAGGCCGCTCTGGAGGTGCTGAACGGCATCGAGGGCCCCGGAGCCGGGCTGGAACGCGCCTTCCTCCTGTTGGAAGGCGGGGCGATCGGGGAGGGCATCGCCGCCCTGCAGGCATCGCTTCCCGATCTGGAGCCGTCCCACGCGACCGAAATCCTCGAGCTGTCGCTCGCGCTGGGAGAACTCACGTCGACGGGGGCCCGGTTGGCGGCGCACGTCGCCATCACCGGCCACCGGGGACACCCCGAGGACGGGATCGACGCTGTCGTGGCGGGGATCGACGCGGTCCCCGCCTCCGACAGGCCGGCGATCCTGGCCATGGCGGCACGAGTGGCCGACGAGGTGGGGCACGAGGAGGTCGCGACGGGTTTTCGGCGAAGGATCGTCGTCGAACACCCGGATGCGCGAGAGTTTCCAGAAGCGGCCGTGCGGCTCGCAAGGGCAGTGGCAGCGCACCCGGGAGGCCGGGACGAGGCGGTTCGCATCCTTGAAGCGCTGATCGTCGGCCTGCCGGACAGTCCCGTTGTTCCGGGCGCGCGCCGGGAGCTGCAACGCATCCTGGCAATCGGTCCCGGGGAAGGAGCAGTCGGATGAGAAGATTGGTCGTGAGCGCGTGGCTGGTGCTGGCCACCGCCTGCACCTCGGACGGGAGCGCGCAGATGCTGCTCGTTCCCATGGACCGGAGCCAGGCGAATCATCTCAAGGCGTACGGACTCACGTACGCTGTCCTGGAGCAGGGGGGTCGCGCCGAGTGGCTCCTCAACTTCCAGGGCGGATCGTTCCTGCTGCCCGACACCGAGGCCACCCGCCGCCACGCCGCGCTCCTGGGCGTCTCCATCCAGCCCGTGGCCGTGGCCGACGAGGCTCGCATCCGGGGGATCGTTGCGGCTTCCAACATGGAGTCGGTCGTTCTGGAGAAGGCCACGAAGATCGCCATCTACACGCCGCCCAACAGCGCGCCATGGGACGATGCGGTCACCATGGCCCTGGAATACGCCGAAATCCCGTACGACCAGGTGTGGGACGACGACGTCATGGAGGGCGGACTCGACGACTACGAGTGGCTCCACCTGCACCACGAGGACTTCACCGGACAGTATTCCAAGTTCTACATCACCTACGCCGGGGCGCCCTGGCTGGAAGACGAAGTGAACCGCAACGAAGAGGCTGCGCGCGCCCTCGGGTTCCCCAACGTCCCGGCTCTGAAGAAGGGCGTAAGCCGCGCGATCCGCGACTACGTTGAAGCGGGCGGGTTCCTCTTCGCCATGTGCTCGGCCCCCGAGACCCTCGAGCTGGCGCTGGCCGCGACTTCCGTCGACATCGCCGCGGCGTACTCGGACGGGACTCCACCCGATCCCGACGCCGGCTCGAAGGTCGACTGGGGGCTGGCGATGGCCTTCCAAGATGCCCAGATCCAGGTCGCACCCTCGGTCAACGCCTTCTCCGATATCGACGGACACCAGGTCAACACCCCGTGGAAGAAGGAGCTGGGGGCGTTCACCCTGTTTGATTTCTCGGCCAAGTTCGACCCCGTCCCGGCGATGTTGACGCAGAACCACGAGTCCGTACTTCGGGACTTCTACGGCCTGACCACTTCTTTTTCCGTTGATCGCCTGAAGCCCGGGGTCGTGCAGCTCGGCGTCGAGGGTGCGTGGGCGAAGTATATCCACGGCAGCCTCGGCGAGGGGACCTGGACCTACTACGGCGGCCACGACCCCGAGGACCCCGAACATCAGATCGGTGATCCCCCGACCGACCTGGCGCTTCACCCCAATTCTCCGGGATACCGCATTATCCTCAACAACGTGCTCTTCCCCGCCGCGAAGAAGAAGAAGCTGAAGACGTGACGTCGCTTCCCCTCCGGCTGGCACCGGAGGCCGCACGTGTGATCCGTGAAGAGGTGGCCCGGGCCGGGGGCCGCGAAGTCTCTTTTCTGGCGGAGGTGACCCGCGATCGCGTCATCTCCAATCCCCGCGCGGTGGCGAGGGGCAACCGGTCGGCCGTCCTCGCCGTGGCCCGTGACGCCCCGGAAGGCAGCGTGATGATCCACAATCACCCGTCGGGACACCTCGAGCCGTCCGACCCCGACCTGGCGGTGGCGGCCCGGATCTACGAGGACGGGCTGGGGTCCGCGATCGTCACCAACGAGGCCGACAGGATCTACGTCGTAGTGGAGCCGCCGGAACCGCGGCGGATCGAGCCGCTCGATCTGGACGGATTGTCGGGCATGCTTGCGCCGGACGGGGCTTTGTCGGCGCTGCCCGGGTACGAGGACCGGCGCGCCCAGCGAGAGATGCTCCGCTTCGTGGGAGAGCGGTTCAACGAAGGCGGGGTGGGCCTGGTGGAGGCGGGCACGGGCACGGGGAAGTCCCTGGCGTACCTGGTTCCCGCGGCACGCTGGGCGAGGCGCAACGGTGAGCGCACCGTGGTGTCCACCAACACCATCAATCTGCAGGAACAACTTGTCGGCAAGGATCTGGGCATCGTCGGAGAGGTACTTGGTGAGAAGCTGAAGTGGGCACTGGTGAAGGGCAGGGGGAACTACATTTCGATCCGCCGCGCATTTCTGGCGGCGCAGTCGGCGCCGAACCTCTTTCCCGACGACCGCTCCGCGGAACTTCAGGCGCTCCTCGACTGGATCGCGCAGACGGAGGACGGATCGCGCAGCGACCTCCCCTTCGTGCCCAGCCGGGACGTCTGGGAAGAGGTCAGGAGCGAGACGGACGCGTGCCTGCGCACAAAGTGTCCCCACTTCCAGCAGTGCCACTACCAGAGGGCTCGCAGGGCGGGGGCGGGTGCCGACCTCGTGGTGGTGAATCACGCCCTCTTCTTCTCGGATCTGGCTGTCAGGATCGCGACCGACAACTTCCGTGACTCGGCCGTGTTGCCCGCGTACAAGCGGGTGGTCTTCGACGAGGCACATCACCTGGAGGACGCCGCCACCGCGCGTCTCGGCACCGAAATCACCCGGGCGGGGATGTTCACCGCGCTGTCACGGCTCGACCGTCGCGGGAAGGGGATTCTGGCATCGATCGAGGCGGCGCTCACGGGAGCTCCCGCGTCCATCACGGGACGCCGTCTGCGAGAACGGATCGGCGAACGGGCACGACCCCGGGTGCTGGCCCTGCGGGCCGCAATGAACGCCTTCTTCGACCTCATCGAGACCTGGACCGAGGCGCGGGCGGAGCAGGGAAGCCTGCGGCTGGGGCGGCCGTCCCCGGACGGCGGTCCTCCCGGGCCCGAGCCCGCCGCCGAAACGGGTATCGGAGAACGTCTCGAGGGGACGCTCATCGCCCTGGGGGACCTGCACCGCGAATTGGGGACCATCGCCGATCAGCTGGGCGAACAGGAAGACCTCCAATCGGCCCTGGAGGGCAGGCTCCTGGATCTGCGCGGTTCGATGACCCGGCTGGACACCATCGATCGGGGGCTCCGGCACTGCCTGCTCCCCGGTGACGACAGGGGCGGGCTGGTACGCTGGCTCGAGATGCGCCGCTCCGGGATCCGTCGGGTGAGGAACCTCGCGTTCCGTGCGGCCCCGGTCGAACTGGGCCCGATGCTTGCCGAGCACCTCTTCAGCAACACCGAGACCACGGTCCTGACGTCCGCGACGCTGGCGGCGGGGCATGATTTCGGCTACCTGAAGCGGCGTCTCGGATTGGGGAGCGGTGCGCACTCCGCGGCGACGCGGCCTTCGGCGGCGCGGCCCTCCGCGGGCACAGCGGGCCTGCGCGAGTACGAAGCAGCGGATCTTCGCCTGACCGAAGCCGTGTTCCCGTCTCCCTTCGACCATTCGGTACAGAGCCTCCTCGCCATCCCGGCGGATCTGCCGAGTCCCCGCGGCGCGGAGGGCGCGGGCGCCTACAACGAAGCCACCGCACGGGTGATCCACGAGCTGGCGGACATCACCGGAGGCGGTCTCTTCGCGCTCTTCACCTCGTACGCGGCGCTGCGAGCCGTTGCCGCCGGGCTGCGGGAGCGGGGTGCGGAGGGGCGTTGGCCGCTGTTCGTCCAGGGAGAGGCCGACCGCACCTCGTTGCTCGGCGACTTTACCGCGTCCGGTTCGGCGATCCTGCTCGGCACGGCCTCCTTCTGGGAAGGGGTGGACGTTCCCGGGTGGCCGCTCCGCGCACTCGTGATCCAGAAGCTGCCCTTCCGGGTCCCTACCGAACCCCTGACGGAAGCCCGCGTCGAGGTGATGACCGAGCGCGGGGAAAACGCGTTCTGGGGCTTCATGGTCCCCGACGCGGCGATGCGCCTCAAGCAGGGTGTGGGGCGCCTGATCCGGTCGCGGACCGACCGGGGTGCCGTTGTCATTCTGGACGACCGCTTGCTCAGGAGGCGATACGGGCGGGAATTCCTCGGCGCGCTGCCGCCGATGCCGCTCGTCAGGGGGCCGTGGCCGGAGGTCAGGCAGAGCGTGACGGGGTTTTACGAAGACGGCCCTGTACGGGTAGATTGAAGTGGCGGGCCCGCGTGCGCGCAAGGTCACGCCGCGTGTCGAACCGCGACCCAACCCTTCCTACAACCCTGGCACAATGCAATGAAGAAGGCCCTCGGCTTTTTCGCAGGACTCGTCCTCCTCGCCCTGGCCGGTGGTGCGGCCCGCACCGCGTCGATCGGGTGGGGTGGCGGCGACACCGACATCGGCTTCTGGTGGACGGTGATCGCCAGCTTCCTCACGATCGCCGCGCTGGGAGCGTTGGTCGGCACGGCCATCCACTCTCGCCCGGACAGCCGCTAGCTGTGGCTCGCGCGAACTCCCGGCCCGGCAAGATCGTCTGCGTGGGGCGGAACTACGCGGCCCATGCGGCAGAGCTGGGCGGCAAGGTTCCCAGCGAGCCGCTGATCTTCCTGAAACCGCCGTCCGCCGTCATCGCCGCCGGCGAACCGGTCCGCATGCCCCCCGACGTGGGCCGGGTCGACTACGAGGGCGAGATCGGCCTGGTGATCGGTCGCCGCTGCCGCCGTGTATCGGAGGCCGCCGCGTGGAATCACCTGAGCGGTATCGTTGCGGTCAACGACGTCACCGCTCGCACGCTTCAGCGCAGCGACAGTCAGTGGACCCGAGCCAAGGGGCTGGATACCTTCTGCCCCGTGGGCAACGTCGTCGAGGCATCTTCGGTGGACCCCGCCGGGCTCAGTCTCACGACCCGCGTCAACGGCGAGGTGCGCCAGCACGGGACAACCGGGGAGATGGTCTTTTCGATCTCAAGGCTGGTGAGCTTCATTTCGCACGTCATGACCCTGGAAGCCGGAGATCTGATTGCGACCGGCACGCCGGAGGGGGTCGGTCCCGTGGCTCCGGGCGATGTTGTCGAGGTGGCGCTGTCGTGCGGTTCAGCGGTGCGCAACCCCGTCGAAGGAGGCGAGGCGCTCGGGCAGGGTGGATAGGACGAACGGCAGGAACCGTTCCTGAAAACCGGGGTTGGAAGTCACATGACACACAAGGTCGGAGACCGGCACGGCGGAGGGGCCAGGCGCGGAGCACGCCGCCGCGGGGCTCGCCTTCCCTGGGTGGTCGGCCTTCTGATCTCGGCGCTCGGCCATGTTCTGCTGGTGGTCATCTACCCGTTCTTTTCGGCGCGCGGCCCCGAACTCCTGGACGTGCCGGCGCTCCCCGCGGCTCCCGCCGCCGAGGGAATGGAGGTCGTACGGATTGTCGAAGTCGAGAGCGTGGAAGTCGGCGATCCCGACGATCCCACGTTGATCCAGGATCCCGACGAGCCCGCTGTCACGCCGGAGGTTCCCGCGTTCGAGGTGATGCCAAGGGTCCGGTTTCCCGGTCCGTACCGGTCCGCGGCCGAGCGGCTGCGCATCGGCGAGGGTGACCCGAGGCTGTGGCAGCCCATCGACCCGGCGCTCGCGGCGCCCAGCCCCCAACAGCTCCTCGAGCTCCGGCTTCTGGCCCTGATTGAGCAGTCCAGCGATTCAGCGCTTGCGGAAGCCGAGCGGTTGGCCGAAGCGATGGACTGGACACACACCGACGACGAGGGCAGGAGGTGGGGTGTGTCTCCGGGCAAGATCCACCTCGGAGATGTCGAGATACCCGTGCCCTTCGGTTTCGGGCCGCCGCCGGACTACAACGGCGACCGTGCGGATTGGGCCTTCCGGATGACCGACATCGAGCGCGCGGCCGGGACGCTTGCGGCGCGGCAGAGCTGGAAGGAGAGGGTGGAAGTCATGAGGCAGCGGCGGGAAGAGCGGCGGGCGGAGGAGGAGGACGAGAAGGCCGGCGATCCCCCGGTCGTGAAACCCGATACGACTTCCATCGGTCCGGGGCGGCGATAAGGTTGAACGCCCCCATGCTTGCCAAGACCTTCGACCCCGAAGCGGTCGAGGCCCGAATCCTGCGCATGTGGGAGGAAGGCGGCCACTTTGGCGCGTCGCCGGAGGAGGTGGACGCAGGCGGGGAGCCGTACGTCATCGTGATCCCTCCGCCGAACGTCACCGCGGTCCTGCACATGGGACACGGGCTCAACAACACGATCCAGGACGTGCTCGTGCGCTGGCGGAGGATGCAGGGCCGCACGACGCTCTGGGTTCCGGGCACCGACCACGCCGGAATCGCCACGCAGAACGTGGTCGAGCGGAGGTTGGCGGAAGAGGGGAAGACTCGCCATGACCTGGGCCGGGACGCGTTCATCCAGCGGGTCTGGGACCATGTGGACCAGACCGGCGACCGCATCCTGGGGCAACTCAAGGCCATCGGCTGCAGCTGCGACTGGAGTCGGGCCCGCTTCACCCTCGACGAGGGCCTGTCGCGCGCGGTAAGAGAGATCTTCGTAAGGCTCTACGAAGACGATCTCATCTATCGCGGCGAATACATCATCAACTGGTGTCCACGGTGTCTCACCGCGCTTTCCAACGAGGAAGCCGAGGGAGCGGATTCGGATGGATCCCTCTGGCACATCCGTTATCCGCTGGCGCCGGGGCACGAGGAACGCGCCGCCGCGGCCAGGGCCGCCGGGGCCGGGGCGGTGGGCCGGTTCCCCGGGGGTGGCTGGTACCTGACCGTCTCCACGACGCGCCCCGAGACGATGCTGGGCGACACCGGCGTCGCCGTGAGCCCCGACGACCCCCGTTACGGCTCCCTTGTCGGCGCTTCGGCCGAGCTTCCCCTGACGGGCCGCACCATCCCCGTGGTCGCGGACCGGCACGTCAGCGCCGACTTCGGGACGGGCATGGTCAAGGTGACGCCTGCCCACGACGCATCGGACTTCGAGATCGCCGGCCGCACCGGGCTCGAAATCCTCAACGTCATGACTGCGCGCGGGGCGATGAACGAGAACGCCCCCGGGGCGTTCAGGGATCTCGACCGCTTCGACGCGCGCAAGGCCGTGGTGCGGGAGCTGGAGGAACGGGGGCTGCTCGCGGGCCGCGACGACCATCGCCACGGGGTTCCGCGCTGCTACCGCTGCGACACGGTCGTGGAGCCGCGCCTGAGCGAGCAGTGGTTCGTGCGCATGGAGCCTCTCGCGCGGCCGGCGCTGCAGGCATCCCGCGAGGGGACGGTGACCTTCGCACCCGACCGCTGGACCCGGGTGTACGAGCACTGGATGGAGAACATCCGGGACTGGTGCATCTCGAGACAGTTGTGGTGGGGCCACCGCATACCCGTGTGGTACTGCGGCGACTGCGATGAGGTGATGGTCTGTCGCGAGGACCCCCGGCGGTGCGCCGCGTGCGGAGGTTCATCGCTCGACCAGGACCCGGACGTGCTCGACACGTGGTTTTCGTCGTGGCTGTGGCCCTTTTCGGTCTTCGGCTGGCCGGACGAGACCCCGGACCTCAAGGCGTTCTACCCCGGCCACACCCTGTCCACGGCCCCCGAAATCCTCTTCTTCTGGGTGGCCCGCATGATCATGTCGGGCTATCACGCCATGGGCGAGGCGCCCTTCTCGCGCGTCTACCTCCACGGTACCGTGCGGGACATCCAGGGGCGCAAGATGTCCAAGTCCCTCGGAAACGGCGTGGACCCGCTGGAGGTCGTCGAGCTCTACGGGGCCGACGCGCTGCGCTTCACGGTGATCGCCAGCGCCGGGATCGGCGCGGACATCCGTCTCGACCACGAGGACCTGGAAGCGTCGTTCGCCCCGGGGCGCAACTTCGTCAACAAGCTGTGGAACGCCGGGCGCTTTGCGCTGATGAGCCTCGGAGACGAGCCGATCCTGCCGCTCGCCCGGGTGGCGGACGATCTGCACCTCGAAGACAGGTGGATCCTGTCACGCCAGCAGCACGCCGTGCGCCGCGTCGACGAGGAGCTCGAAGCATTTCGAATCCACGGCGCCGCCGAGGTGCTGCGCGACTTCTTCCGGGGCGATTTCGCCGACTGGTACCTGGAGTCCGTCAAGCACCGCCTGCGGCCGGGAGGCCCGGGCCGCGAGGCCGCGCGCTCGGTCATGGTGCATGTGCTCGACGGGGTGTGCAGGCTCCTTCACCCCATGGTCCCCTTCGTGACGGAGGAGATGTGGGGCATGCTCCCCGGATCCGGCGACCGCGAGGGCCCCTTGATCGTGGCACGCTGGCCCGTGCCGTCTCCCGGGTTGGACGACCCGCGGGCCGAGACCGGGTTCGAGTGGCTGCGGGAGTTGATCGTCCGGGTGCGCGGGCTGCGCAAGGAGTACCGTGTCGGCGAGGGTACCGCAGTCGCGCTCTACGTCACCGGCGGCGCCGGCGCGGAGCTGTTGGAGGGGCGCGAAGAGATGCTGCGGCGCCTGGCGCGGATTGGGACAGTGAGCCAGGGGCCGCCTCCGCCGAGGGCCGCTGGCGCCAGTGCGGTCCTGCGCGACGGCACGGAGGTGTTCCTGCCCCTCGAGGGGGTCATTGACGTGGAACGCGAGCGGACCCGGGTGGAGCGGGAGATGGAAAGACTCGCCGCACGGATGAAGGGCCTTGAGGGGAAGCTCGCCAACGAGAACTTCGTGACCCGGGCACCGGAAGCGGTGGTCGAGCGGGAGCGCGAAAAGCTCGCATCATGTAAAGTTCAGTTTACAAAGTGGAAAGTTCAGTTTACATCTCTCGCTGCCGGCGCCGGCCTGTCCGGCCGGGGCGGGGCGGAAGAGGGACGACAGTCGTGATCCGGCGTGTTTGGCTGGGGCTGCTCGTGCTGCTTTCGGGGCTCGCCTGCGCCCGGCCGGAGCTGCCGCCGGGGGGCCCTGAAGACCTCCTGCCGCCGATCGTGGTGGAGACGGTTCCCGACACCTTTGCGGCCGTCGAAGCGGGTGTGCGCGAGATCCACTTTCGCTTCAGCGAGAGGATCAGCGAACGGCCGGCCAACGGCGTCATGAACGACGCGGTGGTGGTGTCGCCCTCCACCGGCAACGTCATCGTGAAGCACCGCCGCGACGGAATCTCGGTCGAGATGCAGGAAGGACTGACAGCCGGCCGCGTGTACAGGGTCACGGTATTGCCGGTCATCAACGACATGTTCGGCAACCGGCTCCGGGATCCGTTCGATCTGGTTCTTTCCACGGGCGACGAGATGGTGCCCAACGTCGTCGCGGGCATGGTGGAAGACAGGGTGACGGGCCAGGCGGTCCCCGACGTTCGCGTCGAGGCGCGCTTCCCCGGGGACGCCGACACGGTCACTCACTGGAACTTCACCGGGAGCGACGGGGTGTTTTCGCTCCGCTACGTGCCGGACGGTCCCTTCGAGGTCCGGGCGTGGCACGATCGCAACCGGGACCGGGAGCTGGGAGAGACGGAGCCTCGGACCGACTTCATGCCGGGCCTCCTGCCGGAAGCACCCGACACGAGCTTCACGGTTCTGTCGCTCATCGAGCCCGACACCACGCCGCCCCGGCTGGCGAGCGTGACGGCGGAAGACTCCGTCACGCTGAGGTTCGAATTCGACGACTATCTGGAACCCGAACTCCCCGGGCTGGTCATTGGTGCGACGCTGACGGTCGCCACGCCCGAGGACACGCTGGAAGCGGCCGCCGCGGGCGACAGCGTCGGTACGGGTGCCGCGGGCGACACCACGGCCGTGGCGGGGGACAGCGTCGCCGCCGAACCGGCGCCGGATGCCCAACCGCCGCCGCAGCCCGGCGACACCGTTCCCATCCGCATGTTCCAGGAGCGCGAGTACGAGAGGTGGATGGCCGAGCGGGCGGACTCGCTGGCCGCGGCCGCGGATACTCTCGGCCCGGCGGACCCGGATGAGACCGGCGAGGATGCGGACCCGGCCGATGAGCCGGCGGAGAACGTCGGACTTTCCGGGCTGCCCCTGCCCCTTCAGACCCTGGTCGGGGTGCTCGATGTGCCCCTGGTTCCCGGGACGCCCTACGAGGCAACGGTTGTCGGCGTCGTGAGCATTGCGGGGACGCCGAACGGCGGGGGCACCGCGGTCGTGGTGTGGGAACCGCCGGAACCGGATCCGCCGTTGGAGGAGGACGGGCAGCTCGTGGTGGACACCACGTTTGTCGTCGACACGACGCTCGTGGTGGACACGACCCTGGTACAGGATTCGATCGTGGCCATGGACACGACCCTGGTGGTGGATTCCACCCTTGTGGTGGACACGACCCAAGTGGTCCCGGACGGCGAGCCGGTGCCGGACACGATCCAGGCGGGGGATACGGTGCCCGTCCCCGACACGACGCAGGTCCCCGACACCGTGCCGGTGCCCGACACGGTGGCAGTGCCCGACACGGTGGCAGTGCCAGACACGGTCCAGGCCGGGGACACGGTCCCTGTCCCGGACACGACGAGCGTGGCCGGCGCCATTCGCAGCGTCCCGCAGAGAGAACGACGCTTCGATGCCGCCGCCCAGGAATCCGCGGCCAGGCCACGGCATGCGCCGCGCCTGCGTCGCCGCCCCCTTCCCCCGTCGCGGTGACGCGGGCGGTGGGCGCGCAACCCGATCCCCGCCGGGCGATTCCGGGCGTCGACCGCATCATCGAGCGCCCCTGGTGCCGCCGGCTCATCGAGTCGGGCGGCCGGGCCTGGATCACGGCCCGCCTGCGCTCCGTGCTGGACGACGTGCGCTCGGGACGGCTCCCCGTACCCGATTCGGACGAGGGGTACGCGGAGTTGCTCCGGCGGGAGGTCGCCCGCGCGGAGACCCCCTCGCTTCAAGGCGTCATCAACGCCACCGGTGTGATCCTGCACACCAATCTGGGCCGGGCCCCCCTCGCCGTGGAGGCCCGCCGCGCAATGGCCGGGGCGGCGGGGTACGGCAACGTCGAGTTCGACCTGGCGACCGGGGAGCGGGGATCGCGCTACGACCACTGCGTGACCCTGGTCAGGGAGCTGACCGGCGCCCGGGACGCGGTGGCCGTGAACAACGGGGCCGGCGCGGTGGCTCTGGCGCTCACGGCATTCAGTGCCGGGAAGGGAGTCCTGGTGTCGCACGGGGAGCTTGTCGAGATTGGCGGCGGCTTCAGGATCCCCGAAGTCGTCGAGGCGGCGGGCGCGCGCCTCGTGACCGTGGGGACCACCAACCGGACCCGGCGCGCCGACTATGCGCGTGCCGTTGCGGGTGGCGGCGTGGGCGCGATCCTCAAGGTCCACCGGTCGAACTTCTCGATGTCGGGCTTCACCGAAGAGACGGAGCTGGCCGAGCTGGTCGAACTCGGAGCCGAAGCGGGCGTGCCGGTGATTCACGACCTGGGGTCGGGACTCCTGGTCAGCAGCGCGGCGCTGGGGTTGCCGGACGAACCCGTGCCCGCGGACAGTGTGTCCGCCGGAGTCGATCTGGTCGCATTCTCGGGGGACAAGCTGCTGGGAGGACCCCAGGCCGGGATCCTGGCCGGGACAAAGGAGGCGGTGGCCCGGGCGAAGTCGCACCCGCTGTGCCGCGCGCTGCGCTGCGACAAGGTCACGCTGGCCGGGCTCGAGGCCACGCTTTCCCTGTATCGTGACCCGGCCCGGGCCTTGGAGCAGGTCCCGGCGCTACGCATGATCGCCGCTCCCGTCGAGGAGCTGGAGCGCCGGGCGCTGGCCGTGCGGGAAAAGGTGGGGGACCTGCGGGCGGGGCGGAAGGGCGGTGGCCTGGTGGCCGAGGTGGAGCGCGGCGAGTCGCTGGTGGGCGGAGGCACTTTTCCCGACGCTCGCCTGCCAACCGTGATCCTGCGTGTAAGGGCCGGAGCCGCAACCGACAGGTGGCTGGCGTCGCTCCGGGCGCATAAGCCCCCCGTCGTTGCACGTGGCAGGCAGGGATGGATCCTGCTCGACTTCCGCACGATCACCCCGGGCGAGGAGGTCATCGTCGCGGGCGCGCTGGCGGAGCTGGGCGCGGCCGGGGAAGCCGGTTCGTGACGGCGCGCCCGCGGCGTGCCGTCTTTGCGGACCGGGACGGCACCATCATCGAGGACCTTCAGTACGTGGCCGACCCCGCTGACGTCTCCCTCATAGCCGGATCCGTCGAGGCCCTGCGGCGGTTGCGGGGAATGGGCTTTGCACTGGTCACCGTCACGAACCAGTCGGGGATCGGACGCGGGCTGTACACCCTTGGCGACTACGAGCGCGTCGCTGCCGAGGTGGACCGGCAGCTCGCGGAGGCCGGTGTCGTGATGGACGGCACCTATTTCTGCCCGGATGCTCCCGGCGGCGACCCGGAAACGACGTGCCGCAAGCCGAGCCCGGTCATGTACACGGTCGCCGCCAACGACCTGGACCTGGATGCCGCGCGCTCCTACTTCGTGGGCGACAAGCGGAGCGACGTTCTGCCGGCGAAGGTGTTCGGCGGCACGGGGATCCTGCTGCGTACGGGACACGGGACACGGGAGGAGAAGGGGGTCGGGTCCGAGTTCCGGGTCGTGGACGACCTGGCTGCCGCTGCGGGGCTGATCGAGCGGCTCGAGACCCGGTGACAGCGTTCGCGGTGGGCTGCCGCCGGGCCGACCGGCACGAACCGTCGGCCCGGTACCTGGCGGGCCGGGTGTCTCCCCCGGGGTCGTTGACCCCTTTGCGGCCCAGGGGTAGCTTTTGGGTGCCGCCGGCCCCCGCACTCGCCGAAGTCCGGTGACGGCGGCGGCAGGCATTGGACACGAAATACCCGGGCCGGAGCACAGAGTAGCAGCCATGGATCTCAACCTTACGGCCAACGCGGTGAAGATGGTGCAGGGGTTCCTGGAAGAGCACGGGAACACCCCGGACGCCGGGTTGCGCGTCGCGGTTCTTCCCGGCGGATGCTCAGGGTTCCAGTACGAAGTCGACATCGACGCGGGGCCCGAAGGGGACGACGAGATCCTGGAACGGCAAGGGATCCGGATCTTCGTGGACCCGTTCAGCGCCCAATACCTGGAAGGCATCGAAATTGACTACGTCACGTCGCTGATGGGCTCCGGGTTCTCGTTCAGGAACCCGCAGGCCACCGGCGGGTGTGGCTGCGGCAGCTCCTTTACCGTGTAGGGGGATTCGCGGCCCGGGTCCGAGGTTTTCGCATGGAGATCCTCACGTTCACCGGCGGCGCCTTCGTTCAGAACACCTTGCTTGTGGTCTGCGCCGACGGGCGCACCGCGCTGCTCATCGACCCCGGCGCCGCCACTCCCGACGCGCTTGCCGTCGTGCGTGAACGGGGCCTGAAGGTCGCCGCGATCCTCCTCACCCACGCCCACCTCGATCACGTCGAGGGGGTCGGGGTCGCCAGGCGGGCCACGCAGGCGCCCATATACCTGCATCCCCTGGACCGGATCCTCTACGACAACGTGGCCTCCCAGGCGGCCGCATTCGGCGTTCCCTGCCATGAGTTGCCGCCTCCGGACGCCCAGTTGGTGCCCGGGGTGAATCTCGTGTTCGGCGGGACGGAGTTCGAGGTTGTCTTCGCCCCCGGGCACGCTCCGGGGCACGTCATGTTCGTATCGGTTTCCGAACCGGTCGCCATCGTCGGGGACGTGATCTTCATGGGCTCGATCGGCAGAACGGACCTCCCGGGTGGCGATTACCAGGTCCTCATGAATTCGATCCGGTCGCAGGTGCTGCCGATGCCCCCCGAAACACGACTCCTTCCGGGCCACGGACCCGAGACCACCGTCGGGCACGAGCGCGAGACCAACCCGTTCCTGATCCCCGTGTACGGCGGCGAACCGGCGTGAGGGACGTGCGCCCGGGAACCATTCCGTTCGCCGTCCTCGCGTCGGGGTCCGGGACGAACATGCAGGCCCTCCTCGACCACGAAGACCACGGCGCGTCCTACCGGATCGAGCTTCTGATCGTCGACCGGCCGTGTGCGGCCGAACAACGGGCCCGTGCAAAGGGGCGGGCGGTACACCGCGTCGATTTCGCGCGGCCGGGGGAAGCGGTGGGCGCGGACATCCTCGAGCTGCTGAACCGCCATGGCGCGCGCGGAGTCCTGCTGGCCGGATTCCTCAGGCTGCTGCCGGCCGATGTCTGCCGGGAGTACGATGGGAGGATTCTGAATATCCATCCGGCGCTGCTGCCGTCGTTCGGCGGGAAGGGAATGCACGGGACGCGGGTGCACAAGGAGGTCGTGCGCTCGGGCGCCAGTCTTTCCGGCCCGACCATCCACTTCGTCAACCCGCGCTACGACGAGGGGACGATCCTGGCGCAGTGGCCGGTCCCCGTGGTCCCCGGCGATACGCCGGCCACCTTGGCTCGGCGCGTACTGAAGGTGGAACACCTGCTCTACCCGGCAGCGGCGGATGCACTGGCGCGGGCGCTGGCGGCCGGGAATGCTCCCCCGACGTTCCGCTGGCCGGAGCCCCGTTGGGCGGATGATGCTGTGGAACTGGGCGAACGAATCACGAAGGCTTTCGGAGGTGCCGGTGAGTAGGCAGAGAGCGCTGCTGAGCGTGTGGGACAAGACGGGCGTCGTCGCCCTGGGGAGGGCGCTGGCGGATCGGGGATGGGAAGTGCTCTCCACCGGGGGGACCGCGCGGACGCTCCGGGAGGCGGGCGTGCCCGTGACCGACGTCGCCGATGTGACCGCTCATCCGGAGATGATGGACGGCCGGGTCAAGACGCTCCATCCGGCCATCCACGCAGGCGTGCTGGCGCGCCGGGACCACCGGGCCGACATGGAGGCGCTGGCCCGCCACGGGTACGGTCCGATCGACCTTGTGGCGGTCAACCTGTACCCGTTCCGCGAGACCGTCGCGTCGCCGGATGTGACGCTCGGCCTCGCCATGGACAACGTGGACATCGGGGGCCCGACGCTGATCCGCGCCGCAGCGAAGAACCACCGGGACGTGTGGGTGGTGGTCGATCCCCGTGACTACGGTGCGGTGCTGGAGGCCGCGACGGGGGAGGGGCCGGACGGGATGGCGGGGCCAAACGCGGACTCGAACGCTCTGCGAAGACGCCTCGCGGCCAAGGTCTTTCGGGAGATCTCTGGCTACGACGCGGCTGTGGCGGAGTATCTGGCGGGTGACGCGCGCATTGCCGACGCGCAATACGCGGGTGGGTGGGTGGCCAACCGGGTCATCCTGGAACTCCGGCGGCACGGAAAACCGCTGCGCTACGGAGAGAACCCCGGCCAGAGAGCCGTATTCTACACTGAGAGTGATGGCGACAAAGGTATAGCAGAACTTCACCAATTGCATGGCAAGGCACTGTCATACAACAATATACTGGATCTGGACGGAGCACTCCTGAGCCTGGCCCCGTTCGCACTTTCCCCCGATCCGGCAGTCTCCATCGTCAAGCATACGACTCCCTGCGGATTGGCGGTGCGTTCGTCCCTGGCAGGTGCATTCGCTCGGGCGCGGCTGACCGACCCCGTCTCGGCCTTCGGGTCGGTGATCGCGGTGAACCGGCCCGTGGATCGTGAGACCGCCGCCGGCATCGGCTCGATGTTCGTTGAGTGTGTCGTGGCGCCGGCCTTCACGGACGAGGCCATGGACGTGCTGACGGCGAAGAGGAACATTCGGCTGCTGGTGTTTCCGGAAGAAGCCGGGGAGGACCCGGAGGTTCGGGCAGGCGCACGGTTCCTGGCGCGTGCGGCGGGCCACGGTGGCGCCCGCTCCTTCCGATCCGTATACGGGGGCGTGCTGTCGCAATCGCTACCCGATCCGCCCTTCTACGGTCTCGACGACCCGGACTGGAAGGTGGTCACCCGGCGACGGCCCACCGACGATGAGCGCGCCGACCTTTCGTTCGCCTGGGCCGCGGTGGCCAGCGTCAAGTCGAATGCGATCCTGCTGGCGAAGGACCGCGCCACGGTGGGGATCGGCACGGGACAGACGAGCCGGGTGGATTCGTCGAAGCTGGCGGTGCGGAAGGCGGGGGAGGCGGGCCTGTCGGCCGAGCTGGATGGCTGTGCGCTCGCATCGGATGCGTTCTTCCCGTTCCGCGACGGGGTCGACGCGGCCGCCGAGGCGGGCGTCCGGGCAATCATTCAGCCGGGGGGGTCGATCCGGGACGCGGAGGTGATCGCGGCCGCGGACGAGCATGGGATCGCGATGGTGCTCACGGGGCGCAGGCTGTTCCGGCACTGAGGGGAGACGGCCGGCAGCTGGGTGCGCGGCGGTGTCCCGAGGCAGACACCGGCTTGATGGCCGCTCCCCCCGGGGCGATGTTTCCGCAGCCCGGAGGGGTGGCAGAGCGGTTCAATGCACCGGTCTTGAAAACCGGCGTCCGAAAGGACTCGTGGGTTCGAATCCCACCCCCTCCGTTGAAGCGTCAGCGAAACGGCGGGGGTGATTCGAACGGCGTCGAGCCGGAGGCGGGCGCGCGGCAACGCGCGAACGCCGGAGACGGTTGAGGAGCGGCGACAGCCGCCCGCAGGCCAATCCCACCCCCTCCGTTGAAGCGTCAGCGAGACGGCGGGGGTGATTCGAAC
>MPNE01000044.1 GCA_002238865.1 Gemmatimonadetes bacterium bin94
GCGCCCCCGGACATTGGCGGCCTGCTGCCCCAGGGCGCCTCTGCCGGATCAGCGGCGGACCTGTCGGCATCGCTGCCAGCAGACCGGTCGGGATCCCTGCCGGCGGATGCCTCGGCACGCTCGCCGCAGGACTTCGGACTCGCCCGCTGGCACGGCCATCCAGGCATCGGTGCCCACACCGCAATGTCGCGATGGCGGGGCGAACGCCCCCGACTGGGGCTGGACTCTGGCGTGTCTCTGGCAGGAAGGGGGTGACGCCGGACACGTGGCTGACCTGGCGGAAGCGCGCTGATCGGAGCGAAAGCGCCCGTCTCGCTGGGAGGAGCAACCCCCGCCGAGCTAGAACGGCGAGTCCATCTCGGGCAGCAGGTCGTCCGCGCCTTCCTCCCGCACCAGGGTCAGGATGGCAGCCTGCGGCACGACGAGATACACCTTGCCCTCGAAGCTGATCTCGACCGCGGCCTTGCGGAAGAAGATTGCGAAGTCGCCGACGCGAGCCTGCACGGGCAGGTAGCGTGCCTCCCCCGAACCGATCTTCCAGGGTTCCTCGTCCAGCTCCGTGGGTGCACCGATCGGCGTCCCGGGTCCGGTGGCCAGAACCCGCCCCCCCTGAACGGACTGCTTGTCAACCGCCGACGCGGGCAGGTACAGGCCCACCTTCGTGCGCTCCTCGCCCTCCTCCGGTTCGATGAGAACCCGGTCTCCGACGACAACGAGACGCTTTCCGCTCTGTCCGTCCACCGCTGCTCCTCCGGCGCATGCCGGCCGGTCCGATCTTGCGTCCTCCGGTCCGGGCAGGCCCCGCCTTTTCAGGTTCTGGGACGCTCGTCCTTGACGATTTCGCCGCTCTTCATCACGAAGTCAACCTCTTCCGGTTCGGTTCGGGCTCATCGACTGCCGACTCCAGAGACCGCGCGACGTAGCGGATCTCCGCGTCGGTCAACTCCGGGTAGATGGGCAGCGCGAGGGCGGACCTGGCTGCCTCCTCGCTGCGAGGCAACTCCCCGGTCCGATAGTCAAGGCTGGAGAAGCAGTCCTGCCTGTGCAAGGGAACCGGGTAGTAGATGGCGGTTCCGATACCGGCGGTCGCGAGACGTTCCTTCACCGTGTTGCGGTTCGCCACGCGAACCACGTACTGGTTGAAGACGTGCCGGTCGGTGACCGTGCGGGGCAGGCGGAGCCGGGAGGGATGCTCGGCCTCGATCTTGCCGAGAAGGCTGGCGTAGAGCGACGCGTTCGCCTGCCGGGCTTCGGTCCAGGCATCGAGGTGAGACAGCTTGGCGAGGACCACCGAGGCCTGCAGCGCATCCAGCCGGAAGTTGCCGCCGACGACACGGTGGTGATACCGGACCGTCTCGCCGTGGACGCGAAGGGCGCGCAGTTTGTCGGCCCTTGCCCTGTCGTCGGTGACCACCATGCCGCCGTCGCCGTACGCGCCCAGGTTCTTGGTGGGGAAGAAGGAAAAGCACCCGTAGTGTCCGATGGATCCGGCCCGGCGGCCCTGATCCTCCGCGCCGATCGCCTGGGCGGCGTCCTCGATCACGATGATGTCGCGGCGGGCGGCGATCTCCATGATCGGGGCCATATCGGCCAACTGGCCAAAGATGTGGACGGGAATGATCGCGCGGGTGCGCGTGGAGATTCTGTCTTCGATCAGGCCGGGGTCGATGTTGAGGGTGATCGGATCGACGTCGACGAAGACCGGCGTGGCGCCGGTGCGCGCGATGACCCCCGCCGTCGCGAAGAAGGAGTAGGGGGTGGTGATGACTTCGTCCCCCGGGCCGATGTCCTCGGCCATCAGGGTGACGAGCAGCGCGTCGGTGCCGGACGAGACGCCGACCCCGTAGCGACTCCCCGTGTATGCCGCCACCGCCTGCTCGCACGCCTCCACCGCCGCACCGAGGATGAAATGCTGGGAAGTGACGACCGCAGCCATCGCGGCGTCGATTTCGTCCCTGATCGACGCGTACTGCGCCGTAAGGTCCAGGAGAGGTACTTTCATGGGTCCCACAAACTACACCGTCGAGCGGTTCGCGCCATTGCCGCGCCGTGGTGACGTCGCTTCGTCACGCGACCACTGGTGCTTCACGGCAACGGACCGCCCGTCCGGCTATTGTACCGCACCGCGATCGTCCGTAACCGCCGATGACGCTATTGCACCGCACCGCGATCGTCCGTAACCGCCCATGACGCTATTGCACCGCACCGCGATCGTCCGTAACCGCCCATGACGCTATTGCACCGCACCGCGATCGGGAGCTGTGCCGCGCTCATCGCTCTGGTCCTCGCCGGGACGCTGCTCCTGCGCGGTGGGGAACCCGGCCCGTTCCACCGCATCGACACCGCCGTGACCCCAACGGTGGCGATCGCAGGGCTCCCGGACCCGGACTCCCCTGCCGGCGCGTCCGAGCTTGCCGACCTGGACCAGCTTGCCGGCACGACCCTCGTTCTCATCCTCCTGGCCGCCATGACGGCGCTGGTGAGTCTGCTCGGCGTGATCGGCTCGGAGAACCTCGCCCTGCAGGCGCGGCGTGTGATCGAGGTCATGCTGGGTGCACCTCCGCGCAGGCTGGTCGGCGGCGCGGCGAGGCTGTGGGGGAATCGCATGCTGCTGGCGGCGGCTCTCGGAGGCGTGGTCACGGTGGCGGCCGTTGCGCCGATGGCCGAACTCGCCCCACCCGGAATCACCTTCGGCCGCCCCGCGCCCTGGGCCGGCGCGGTGGGGTTGCTCATCGTCGCCGCGGTCGTCGCCCTGTCGGCGGTCCTGCCCGTCCAGGGTCTCTACCGCGCCCGCAGACCCCTGTTGCAGGAATCCGAAAGCCGGCAGCTCACCGACCCCAGGCCGCGCCAGTTCAACCGTGTGCTCCTTGTCACCCTCCAGCTCGCGTCGGCGGCCGCGATCCTGGCCGGCTCCGGGCGCTTCCTTCCTTCCGGGCGGCGGCCCCGCGACACCGGGCCGCGCCAGTTCAACCGTGTGCTCCGTGTCCCCCTCCAGCTCGCGTCGGCGGCCGCGATCCTGGCCGGCTCGGGGCTCTTCCTGCTGTCGGGCGGCGGCACCGGCAACCGTGCCGCGAGCGACACCCCGGCGGACACGGGAGTGGACCAGGCCGTCGTCGGCCTCCTGGTGCCGACGGGCCAGGCCGCCACCGACCCCGACACACGCGCGGCGGTCTTCGAATCGGCCTGGTCGGCGCTCCGGGACGCGCCCGAACTGGCCGCCGAATCGCTCGCCACGCCGGGCGCCTGGATCGGTCTCGGTGCGGCGGTGATCGCCACGAACGAATGTGGCCGCTGCTCGACGGGAGGGATGCCGCATCCGATCCACACGGCCAGGGTCAGGCACCACGCCGTCATGCCCGGATTCTTCGCCGGGCGCGGACTGCGCATCGTGGAGGGGCGTGACTTGCGCGCGCCCGGCCCCCGGGACGGTGATGTCCCGGAGGTCGTCATCAATCAGGCCTACGCGTACGCTCACTTTCAGGATCCGCCCGTCATCGGCAAGAGGGTCGCCCTGGGGGGACTCGACGGCGAGTGGCATGTCGTCGTGGGCATCGTCGAGGATGTCGGCGCTCCGGGTCTGGGTGCTTCCGGCCCGCGATACGCCGTCTACTACTCCGCCATCGAGCATCCGCCCGCCGCGGTCGAGCTGGTCGCGTCGGTCACCGTCGGATCCCGCGGTGACGAAGACTACCTCCGGGTCGTCCGGGAGTCTCTTGCCTCGGCCTCTGGAGCCGGCCTGGAAATGACCGCGCTCGAACCGGCCGCCGATGAACTGGATCGGGTGTACGGCACCGCGGCATGGTTGGGTGGAGGGTCCCGCCTGGCCGGGATCGTGGCGGCTCTCGTGTCGGTCCTCGGCATGGTGGGTGCCATCACGGTTCACGTCGCGTCCCGTCGCCGCGAGATGGGGATCCGGGGTGCGTTGGGCGCGCAACCCGTGGCACTCAGGCGCATGATCCTCGCGGAAGCGCTCAGGATCGGTGCCGTGGGCGTGGGGCTGGGGCTCTGGGGCGCCATGCTGGTGGTGGGCGTGATGGGTCCGCCCGGCGTTGACGTCTTCAACGCGCCCCTCTTTCTGGCGGTCGGGGTGTTGTTCCTGGGGTCGGCGGTCGGTGCGGCGTGGCCCGGGGCTCGGCTGGCGGCTACGGCTGAGCCGAACTCCGTCATCGACGGCTAGCCTGGCTTGGCCAAGCCAGGGCTCCGGTGTCTTGTCCGCCATATTCGGGCCCAAGTGGCGGACAAACGGGTGCACGGTGTGAGCGCGCGGCAAACCGTCAGAAGAGAACGCCCTGCACCTCACCCGCTTCAAGGTCGAGGAGGCGCCGCTTGCGACGAATCCCGCCGCCGTATCCACCGAGGTCCCCGTTGGCGCGGATCACGCGGTGACACGGCACGACGATTGCGATACGGTTGTTGCCGTTCGCGCCTCCCGCTGCGCGTGACCCCCCGGGCGACCCGGCTCTCCCGGCAAGATCGTCGTAGCTGATGGTTCGTCCGTAGGGGACTTCCAGCAAGCAGCGCCAGACTCGTTCCTGAAAGGCGGTGCCGGCCAGCACGAGGGGGATGTCGAAGTCCTTCCTCTCGCCGGCGAAGTAGCCGGCCAACTGCTCCTCGAGGGTCACGAGATAGCGATGATCACCCGGCGTGGGCTTCCTTCCCAGCTGTGCCTCCACGCGCTGCAACTGGGTCGGCAGCAACGGCCGGTCGGCGAATTCCAGCAGGCAGACACCTTGATCGGTCGCTCCGGCCACCATGGTGCCCAGAGGGGTTTCAAGGTGGACCGTGCAGACGGTGAGGGGCTGGGCGCTCACTGCTCCTTCGCTTCGTCGCACAGCCTGTAGAGGACGTAGGTTGCGACCGACCTGAGCGGCCGCCACGGCTCTGCCCGCGCAAGCACGTCCCCAGGCGCGGGCCGTTCCTCCAACCCGTCCAGAATGCGCAACCCTTCCTGGACTCCCAGATCGCCGGCCGGCATCACGTCGAGGCGGCCGAGCCGAAAAATCAGAAACATCTGCGCGGTCCATTCCCCGATCCCCCACACCGAGGACAGCATCTTGACGACCTCGTCATCGGTCATGCGGGACACGCTGCGAAGCCGCACCGAGCCTGCCTTGCACTTCCCGGCCAGGTCCTTCACCGCTCGCGTCTTTGCGGCCGAGAACCCGGCCCCGCGGAAGCGCTCGTCCGAAAGCTCCAGGCACTCCTCCACGGTCGGGAATCCGGGCCCCGGTGTGAGCGCGCACACCCGGCCGTAGATGGTGGTCGCGGCCGCTCCGGCCAGTTGCTGATAGGCGATGGAGCGTGCGATCGCCTGGAAGTGGGATCCCCGTGCGCCGATTCCGGCCGGAAAGCCCGGGAAGGGGGGGAGGCGGTCCATCGCGGCACCCAGCGCGGGGTCGCGCGACGCCAGTTCGCGCAGTTGTTCGGCGGTCGGTTTCATGTCGGTGTGCGCTCAGCCGTCGACCAATGCCGGGATCTCGACCATGGTGTCCACGTCGGCGTCGTAGTCCACGCCCGGGACCTCGAAGCCGAACAGTCGGAGAAAGTCCGACCTGTATCCGTCGAAGTCGGAACAGGCGTGCAAGGTCTCGGTCGAGATCGAGTCCCATGCCCGCATCACCGCGGCCTGGGTTTCGGGTTTCATCTCCAGGTCGTCAAGGCGGATGAAGCGGTTCTCGTCGGCCTGGATGCCGCCGGGGCCGTACACCTTCGTCCCGTACAGCCGCTGCGCCTGCTCCATGGGTCCCTCGTGGTCGCCCTTCTCCTTCATGATCTTGAAGAGAATGGACACGTACAGCGGCACCACCGGGATCGCCGCGCTGGCCTGGGTCACTACCGCCTTCATGATCGCGATGTGCGCCCCGCCACCCGACCGCGACAGCACGGCGTGAAGCTCGTCGGCGGTACGGTGCAGATCGGCCTTGGCCTGCCCGATGGCGCCGTCCCGGTAGATGGGCCAGGTCAGCTCGGGTCCGATGTAGCTGTAGGCGAAGGTGCGGCAGTGGGGCGCCAATACGCCGCCGTCGCCGAGCGCGTCCATCCACATGCGCCAATCCTCGCCGCCCATGACGGCGACGGTCGATTCGACCTCGTCCTGCGTCGCCGCGTCGAGCTGCACGTCGGTAACCCTGGCCCGGTCCGTGTTCAGCGTCCTGGAGTGATACGCTTCGCCGATCGGCTTCAGCACCGAGGTGAAGCGCCGACCCGTGTCGGGGTGCGTGCGCCTGGGGGCGGCCAGCGAGTTGACGACGCAATCGACGGGAGGGAAATCCTTCAAAGCCGCAATGACACGTTCCTTGGCCTCGTGGGAGAAAGCGTCGCCGTTGAAGCACGCGGAACGGAGCCCCGCCCTTGCCGCGGCCTCCTCGAAGGCGGCGGTGTTGTACCACCCCGCCGTCGCGGGTCGCCGGGCCCTGGGCGGCCGGTCGAAGAAGACGCCGAAGGTCGCCGCTCTGCCGCCGAAGGCGAGCGCGATTCGCGACCCCAGCCCGTAGCTCGTCGAGGCACCCAGGACGAGGACCGAGCGGGGCGGGCTGGCGATGGGGTTGGCCTCCGCGTGGGCGATCTGGGCCTCGACGTTGCGGGTGCAACCGGTGGGGTGCGTGGTGACGCAGACGAAGCCCCGTACTCTGGGACGAATGATCATGATGTGCGATTCCGTGTGAGTCTATCCGACCTCCCCAGGCCGGTCGCGATGGCCGTCACGATGATGGCAAGCAGCGCCCACGAGTAGGGATTGGCAAGGCCAGCGTCAAGGGCGGTCACCCGGGGTACGCCGAAGGGCTCGCCTGAAGCGGTGGCCGACGATGCAAGGATGGTCGGGATGAAGAAGGGCAGGAGGAAGGGATAGGTACAGACCGTCATGTCAAGGAGGTTGGCCCGGCGGAAACGTCCGATCCCCGCGCGGCGACCCGTCCTTCGCACCAGGTCGCCCACCGCCAGGATCGCCATCACGGAGTGCGTGGTCACGATCACGGCCACACTCGTCACGGCGAAGATGCGCGTCTCGGCGCGGCGAGCGGAGATTTCGGCCCCCGCCGCCCGGTCTCCCGCGAGCCGGTCCACCATGCCCGCTTCCTGTGCGGCTCCCACGATGCCCATGAGCAGGATGGTGAAGACGACAATCCCGACCGCGCCCTCCATCCCGTCGAGGATCAGGCCCTGGGCGCGGAACGCGCCGGGCGAGATATGGAGTAGATCATGTACAGACACAAGATTCATTCCCAGTGCGACCACCACCGCCGCTCCCACGCCCGCGAACAGGCTCTCCACCAGCCCTTTTCCCCTCCATAGCATGAGAAAGGCGGCCAGCGGGGCCAGGAGCATGGGGAACGCGGCCGGATCTCCGGCGAGGCTCTCGGCCTGGTCTCCTGCCCCGATCCCACCCGCCGCCGGGTCGAACGGCGTGTCTGCCCCCCCGATCATGACCAGGATCAGCGCGGCGGCGAGTGCTGCCGGGAGAGCATAGCGCAGCCGGCTGCGCACTACGCCCCCCATCGGCGCTCGCTGGGTGCTGGCCGATGCAATGGTTGTATCGGACACGGGCGAGACGTTGTCGCCGAAGGTCGCACCGGCGAGGATCGCGCCGATCAGAGCGACCGGGTTGGCCTGAAGGACCCCGGCGGCGGGGTAGAGGAGCGGGGCGCAGATCAGGATCGTGCCGAGGCTCGTGCCGGTCACGGTCGAGAACATGACCGCGATCAGGAAGGCCAGGAGCACGAAGCCGCCGCCGCTTACGCCCAACTCTCCACCCGCCCACACCAGAGCGTGTACCAGGCCCGCTTCCCTGAGCAGCACCGAGAACACGCCCGCAAGGAGCCACGCCGCGACCATGAGCATGACGATGGGGCGCGACATCCCGCGAATCACCGCCGCGCTGTAGTCGGAGGCGCGCCTGGCGAGCACCAGCCCTGTGCCCAGCGCCACGATCAGGATGGGCCAGAGGCCGCGTTCATCGGGTGCTCCCGAAAAGCCGAGCCACGCGGCCCCGCCCGCGAAGACCAGTATGGGCATTGCGGCGCCCGCGAGGCCGAAGTGGAAGTGCAGGGTCGGGGGCGGGTCCGCAGCCGGTCCGGAGGACTGGAGCGGTCCGTGTTCGAGGCTCACGTTGGCGGCCAGGCGATTGGGGTCGGGGGTGCGCGGCAGGCGGCGGGATGGTGTATGATCGGGAGTCGGGGCCGTGTGGTCCAGACCAGGAAGCCTAACGCATGAGCGAAGACATGGACGATTCACACCGGAGCGACTCGGACGCTTTCGAACTTTACGATCTGCGCGTCGAGGTGGTCGCCGGCGAGCGCGAGATGGTCTGCAATCACCGCGCCGGGGACTATTTCGAACTGAGCGGCGAAGACCTGTCCCTTCCCCCCGGGCAGAGCTTCCCGATCTATCCCCTGGCCGCCCTTCTGCCCCTCCTCCCGGCCAAGCAGCGCACCACCCATCCCCACGACTGGATGACGACGGACGCCGAGGTGGCCTGCCCGGACCCCCATTGCGGCGCCCGCTTCCGCATCGTCCGCACCGGAACCACCACCTTTCGTCACGGCGAGGTCACGCGCGTTCCCCTGGAACCGGGCCGGGACGCGTCGGTGTGAACCCTCGGTGGCACCCCCCCGTGTCCGGTGTGATCCGGGGCTGTTGGCAGCTTTCCCGCGGTCACGGCCCAGGTTGGGACCGCGCGACCGCCTTCGCGGCCCTCGACAGGGCCGCCGGGGCGCCCGGCCCCCTGGTGCTCGACTGCGCGGACATCTACACGGGCGTCGAGCGGCTCGTCGGCGACTGGCTGGCTGCGCGGGACGCGACAGCGCGGGACGTAGTCGTCCACACGAAGTTCGTACCGGACCTCGCCGTGCTACCCGGCATCGACCGCGGCTACACCCGCCGCATCGTCCTGCGGTCGTGGGAACGGCTCGGCGTCGAGGCGCTGGAACTCGTGCAGTTCCACTGGTGGGACTTCTCGATATCCGGCTGGGTGAGGACGGCCGAGTGGCTCGCGGAACTCCGCGAGGAGGGCGTCATCCGCAACATCGGTGTCACCAACTTCGACCGGCAGGCCCTGGGCACGCTGCTGGACGCAGGCATCCCCGTCGTGTCGAACCAGGTCCAGTTCTCCCTGCTCGACCGGCGGCCGCGCATGGGCCTCACCGACCTTTGCCGGGAGCGGGGGGTGACGCTCCTCTGCTACGGCACGCTGGCGGGAGGTCTGCTTACCGAGGGCGCGGGCGATTCCCGCTCAATGACCAAGTACCGCCTGATCGTCGATGAGGTCGGCGGCTCCGGGGTGCTCGAACGGTGCCGCGCGGTGCTCTCCGATATCGCGGGGCGACAGGGCGCGTCGACGGCTGAAGCGGCCGTTGCCTACGTGCTCGCGCAACCGGCCGTCGGTGCCGCCATTGTCGGTCTCAGCCGCCGGGCGCTGGGGGTCGATGGCCAGCGGGTGCGCCTTGGGCGGTCCGACATCGAGCGTCTGGAGGCGGCGGTGCCGAATACCGTACCGGGCGCCGTGTACGAGGTTGAGCGCGACCGGCGGAGACCGCACGCGCGGATCATGCGATACGACCTGAACAGGGGGGACCTCCCCGAGAGCGGCCACCACGATGCCTGAGCTCCCCGAAGTCACTCTGTACCTGCACGCTCTCGGGCCGCGGGTGCTCGGAGAACGGATCGAGAAGCTGCGCGTTCGGTCGCCCTCGCTTCTCAAGACCTTCGATCCGGCCCCGTCCGCGATTCACGGGAAGGCAGTCGAGACGCTGTCACGCCTCGGCAAACGGATTGTGATGGGGCTGGAGGACGACCTCTTCGTCGTCATACACCTGATGATCGCGGGCCGCTTTCAGTGGAGAAACGCCGGCGCGGTGATTCCCCGAAAGCGGGGCCACGCGGCCTTCGATTTCCCCCGTGGCAGCCTGCTTCTCACCGAGGCCAGCAGCCACAAGCGAGCGTCGCTGCATATCGTCCGGGGAGAACCGGCCCTGCACCAGCACGACCCCGGGGGAATCGAGCCGCTGGAGGCGACCGGGGAGGCATTCGCGGCCGCCCTGAGGCGCGAGAACCGAACCCTGAAGCGTGCTCTCACCGACCCGCGCATCGTGTCCGGGATCGGGAACGCGCATTCTGACGAGATTCTGCTGCGCGCCCGGCTTTCACCCGTGCGCCTTACCTCGCAGCTCGGTGACCACGAGGTCGAGCGGCTCCGCTCGGCGATGCGTTCATCGCTCCGGGAGTGGTCCGCGCGGCTGATCGAGGAAGCCGGCGACGGCTTTCCGGCGAAAGTGACCGCCTTTCACCCGGCCATGGCAGCCCACGGGAAGTACGGGGAGCCGTGCGATCAGTGCGGCACCCCCATCCAGCGGATCGTGTATGCCACGCGCGAGACGAACTACTGTCCCCGGTGTCAGACCGGGGGACGCCTCCTGGCCGACCGGGCGCTTTCGCGGCTGCTCCGCAGGGATTGGCCGAGAAAGCTGGAGGATCTCGAGACGCTCAAGCGGCGCCCCCGGCCGGATTGAAAGCGCGCCGGTCGGGGCGGGGGTCGGGCTCGCCGGGTCAGGCGATGCCCGTCGGGGGGGTCAGGCTCCGAGCTTGTGAATCACGACCGGTGGGCGTGGCGGCCGGCAGATTTTGCCGCCACCGCTCCCCAACGGGACTCCGAGACGCCTCCACCAGCTGTCTTCCTCGTCGCCGTCATCTTCGGCGTGGTCGTGGCCGGCATGGGGATCCACGGCTTCGATCGGCTGGTTGGCACCCGCCACCGAGCGTTGAGCGACGAACTGGGGCTTCATGGAGAGAGCGATGCGGGCTTCACGGCCCAGCTTGACGAGTTCTGTCGCAACCGAACTCGCCGAGGGAGCACCTGCTCCAGACGCTGCCTCGGCCGCGGAAGCGGGGGCAGCCTGCGACAATTCTCCGGCGGCCGGCGTCGGCTGTGGCTCGGGAGTCGGCGTGGCCACGACGGCGCGGGCATTGTCGATGATGGGCTCCACCTCGACCGGCTCGGGGATCTCCTCGATCTCGATCAACTCGAGGAAGGCGGTCTCGAAGGGCGCTTCCACCTCGGGTTGGCCGAACTTGCCGACCTCGCCCGATTGGTCCGGCACATGGAACGTCATCCCTCCGAGCACGACCGCGTGAATGGCCAACGATACAACGAGGCCTATCCCCACGAGCTGCCTGTGTTGTCTGTCTCTGGCGACGCGCGTGCTCACAAAGTCCTCCTTGGCCAGCCTGGAACCATACAGCAAAGTATACAACGAAGCCGTTCCGGTGTTCCACGCGTCAGAAATCGAAGTCGGCCACCACCGGCGCATGGTCCGATGGTATGTCCGTCTTCCTTCCCTTCCGCTGGTTGCGATCCACCCAGGCACCCGTTGACGTTTCGGCTACCGGCAGGGTGGCGAATACATGGTCGATCCGCAAGCCGTCGTTGCGCGGGAAAGCGAGTCGCCGATAGTCCCACCAGCTGTACAGGTGTCCCTGCGGGTTGTGTTTGCGGACCACGTCCACCAGACCCCACTCCCGAATGCGCTCGAGCGCCTGCCGCCCATCGGCGTGACACAGTACGCTCGCTGCCCACTGCTCCGGGTTTGCCGCGTCCTGGTCGTCGGGCGCGACGTTGAAGTCCCCGGCAAGCACCACGGGGTCGCCCGGGTCGTGGCGGGTTTCCAGCAACTCGAGCAACCGTCCCATCCACGCCAGCTTGTAGCCGTAGGACTCCGAACCGACCGATCGCCCGTTGGGGAAGTATGCGGAGTAGACGGTGACCCCGTTCACGGTGCCGCCGATCAGCCGTGCCTGCGGGTCGTCGTCCCCGGTTCCGCGGCGCACGTCGGTGATCGAATGCGGACTGATGAGAGCCACGCCGTTGTAGGCACGCTGTCCGTAGACCGCGGAGGTGAACCCCACGTTCCGGACCGCCTCGACGGGGTAGGCTTCGTCGGTGGTCTTGAGTTCCTGCAGGCACAGGGCGTCGGGGCGATGGTCGCGGAGCCACTGGACCAGTCGTGCCTGCCGCGCCTTGACCGAGTTCACGTTCCAGGTGGCGATTCGCATGGTGGGTAACGATAGGCCGGGCGGGAACCGGATGGTAGGGCTCAGGGTGTGAATGAAGGTCCTTCATGTCCCCGCAGTGGAGGATGTCTGGCCGCTTCGAGTGGCCAGACAACGTTCGAGAAGTGTAAAGTCCAATTTACATGAGGTAATGTAGGGATTACATTTTGGGGCAATGAGTGGGGTTTCGATCCTGTTACAGGCTTGACTGGGGTCGTAGATCGGGACGACATTCCTTGCCCCGCCGGAAGGAGGACCAGCATGGGACACGAGGAATTCAAGGGCCAAGGCGCGGATCGTGGGGAGTCGCGAATGGATTCGGAGCCCGTGGTCCGCCCTCCGGCCGGATTTGATCCGCATTGGCGCGAGAAGGTCGAACTGGCGAAGCGCGAGCGCGAGCAGGCCAAGAGGGCGCGCAAGGGCCAACCGCCATTTTATACGTGGCCCACGGTGCTCCGCAGGCGCTAGGATAATCCGGCCGGTCGATTTCGTTGTCTGAGCGGACCCCGTTATACGAGGCGGAAAACGCACCGCGCTATGATCGGCAGCAGTTGATCCGACGGTACCAGGAAGACTACCAATGCAGGCTGGTCGTCCTGAAGGGTCCTCTGTTCCCTGACAGCGTCACGCCATTTGAGGAGACGCTGTTCGACGCCGATCCTGGCGAAGATCTCCATGTGATGTTGTCTACCCCGGGAGGCGATGGAGAAACCGCGATACGGCTTGTCCGCCAGGCCCAGTCGCGGTGCAACAAGCTCACGGTGATCGTTCCCGATCGAGCAAAGAGTGCGGGGACGTTGTTCGTGCTCGGTGCCGATCAGATCTACATGGGTCCGACAAGCGACCTGGGTCCGGTCGACCCACAGATCCCTCTTCGAGATGGGACATGGGCGCCTGCCAAAGCGATTGTGGCGGCGGTAGGGGACGCGGAAGACCGCATCAGGAACAATCCTGCGACGTATCCGCTCCACGCGGCCCTTCTCTCCGACATTACCGGGGTCCTTGTTCAGTTGGCCCGAGATGCGCTTGGGCGGACCGACGACCAGTTGAGAGAGGCATTGGCCGTCCCGGGTCGTGATCCGGATGAGGTGGACGAACTCGCTCAAGCACTTCAGGACCCCTTGATCGGGGAGACGAAAAGCCACGACGCCACAGTTTCTGCGCGAGATGCGGAGAGCTATGGTCTGCCTGTACGGGAAGCTGATCCGCGATCCGAACAATGGCGTGGAATATGGCGTCTCTGGACGAGATACGCCGTGTTGAACGTGGCTCAAATTTATGAGGGGGTACGTGCATCGTACGTCGTACCGCACGCAACCCCCGGATAGACCATCGCCCCACTTCGGAGCCACCATGCGCCACACCCCCGCCCCCATCCTCCTCGCCCTCGCTCTCGCCACCCTGCCCGCCGCCACCGCCGCCCAGACCTACGATGTCCTCATCACGGGCGGCACGGTGGTCGACGGCACCGGAGCCGATCGCTTCGCCGCCGATGTCGCGATCGTCGACGGCCGCATCGCGCTGGTGTCCCGCGAGCCCGTCGACCCGTCCCTGGCCGCGACGGTGATCGACGCGCGGGGACAGGTTGTCACGCCCGGCTTCATCGACAACCACTCGCACGTCCAGCAGACCATCGAGGACTACCCGCTTGCCGAGAACTTCCTCCGCCAGGGGATCACCTCGCTGGTCGTGTCGCTGCACTCGGGAGACCAGCCCTGGCCGCTGGAGGAGTTCGCCTCCGGCCTGGTGATGGCACCCAACGTGGGCTTCTTCGCGGGACACACCTGGACGCGCAAGCAGGTCCTGGGCATGGAGAACCGCGCGCCCACCCCCGAGGAGCTCGAAGAGATGAAGGCGCTGGTCGACCAGTCCATGCGCGAAGGGGCGCTCGGTCTTTCGACGGGGCTGCTGTACGTGCCGGCCAACTTCGCCGAGACCGAGGAGGTGGTCGAGCTCGCCAAGGTCGCGTCCGCCCACGGCGGCATCTACGTAAGCCACATGCGAAACGAGGGCAGCGGGCTTCTGGAGTCGGTCGCCGAAGTCATCCGCATCGCCGACGAGGCGGACATCCCGGCCCAGATCAACCACCACAAGGCGTCCGGCGCCGGGCAGTGGGGGTGGAGTGAGCAGAGCCTGGCGCTGATCGATTCGGCCAACGCCGCCGGACTGATCGTCACTCACGACCTCTACCCCTACGCGGCATCGAGCACGAGTTCGGCGATTCTGTTCCCGCAGTGGGCGCTGGCAGGTGGCGCGGAGGAGTTCGCGGCGCGGGTCGCGGATCCCGGCATTCGCGCGCGCATGGAAGCGGACATGCGCACCATCTTCATGACCGACCGGGTCGGGGCCGACATGTCACGCATCCAGTTCCGGGTGCTGGGCTCCGACGAGTCGTGGAACGGGAAGACGCTGGCCGACTACGCTGCCGACCGCGGCTTGCCCAACGACCTCGAGACCGGGATCGCGCTGGCCATCGAGTTGCAGCTGCAGGGCGGGTTCAGCGCCATCTATCACGCCATGGACGAGGGGGACGTGATCCGGATCATGCAGCATCCGCTGGCGATGATCGAGACCGACGGGGACGCGGTCGGGTATGGGGTGGGCTACCCGCACCCGCGCAGCTACGGCGCGTTTCCGCGCGTCCTGGCGCGTTACGTGCGCGAGTTGGGCGTCATCACTCTCGAGGAGGCCGTGAAGAAGATGACCTCGATGCCCGCGAGGTGGATCGGCCGCGACGACATGGGCGTGATCGGCGAAGGGATGCGTGCCGACATCGCGGTGTTCGACCCCGACGTGATCGCCGACCGGGCTACCTTCTCGGACCCGCACCAGTACAGCGTGGGGATTACCGACCTCCTGGTGAACGGGGTGCCCGTCATCCGCGACGGGGGGCTGACGGGCGAGAAGCCCGGTCGGTGGCTTCGAGGACCGGTGCGGCGGCCGGTGAGCTAGATTGGGGGGCGACCACAGAGGAGTCGGCTATGCCAAGGACCTGGACAGGCGCCTCCCCCTGCAGGAGGGACTGTTCCTTCTGGGTTTGCGGTCGGACAAGGGCAGCGTGGTCGCGGGGTGGTCACCATACATCCTTGGCGGGGCCCTGCTGGCCGAGCTCGTGCTGCGCGGGCGGGTAGAGATCGAGAAGACCCGGTGGAAGACGCGGGTCATGGTGCTCGATGCCAGGACGCCCACGCGGGATCGGATGTTGAACGAGTGCCTGACGCGGCTCCGGGACGACCCGAAGCCCCGTTCCCCGGGGGTGTGGATCGGGCGCTTCACGCGGATCAAGGACCTCAGGCACCGGGTGGCCGGACGACTGTGCCAGCGTGGTATCTTGCGAGCCGTCCGTCGGCCGGTTTTCCTGGTCTTCAGGGTGCGCGTCTACCCGGAAACGGATGCTCGCTGGAAAGAGGATATCGCCCTGCGGCTGCGTTGCCTGATCCTGTCGGGCGACGTGGACGCCGCGGGCGGTGACGCACCGAGTGCGCGCACCATGATGCTCCTTTCGCTGGCGGAGGGCGGAGGGCTGCTGCGCCATGTCCTCAGCCGGAAGGAGAGGAAGAGCGTCAGGCGCCGCGTCAAGGAGCTGGTGAAGGACGAGCCGGTGGGCAGGGCGGTGAAGCAGCTGGTCCAGCAAGCTGCGGCGGCTGCCAGCGCGAGTGTGTGAAACTCGGGCAGGGGCCCCTTCGCGTCACCGATCCGCTGTTGGCCGTGGCCCCCTCAGGTACTTCTCGAACCACGTCACGATCCGCTCCGACACGTCCATGAGGAACTTGGGCTCGGTCGGTCCGTGGGGCGTCCGCGGATAGACGATCATTTCCGTATCCACGCCGAGCCGCACGAGCGAGTTGTAGAACTCCTGGCCCTGGGTGAAGGGAACCCTGAGATCCAGGGCGCCGTGAATCACCTGGGTCGGGGTCGTGACGTTCTTGATCTGGTAGATCGCGGAGTGCTTCTCGTAGGTCTCGTAGTCGTTGAAGTACTCGTCGCCAAGGTGGCCCACCAGGTAGTCGCCGATGTCCGTCGTCGTCACCATGCTGACGAGGTTGGGCAAGCCGGCCCCCATCGAAGCCGCGCGAAAGCGGTCGGTCTGGGTGACGGCGAAGGACGTCATGTAGCCGCCGTAGCTCCACCCCATGAGCAGGAGGCTGTCGGGGTGCGCCACCCCCATGTCGATGACCTCATCCACGCCGGACATCAGATCCGAGAGGTCGCCGAAGCCCCAGTCCATGAAGTTGGCGTAGCGAAACTCCTTGCCGTATCCGGTGCTGCCCCTCGGGTTGGGGCGCAGGACCGCCAGGCCTTCCTGGGCGAAGTACTGGATCATGTAGATGCTCGGCGACCCCGTGAAGGACTGGGTGAAGACGCCCGCGGGTCCGCCGTGCACGTTGAGGACGAGAGGAACGCGCGTCCCGTCCTCGTAGTCCACGGGGTAGGTCAGCAGGCCCTCCACGGGGGTGCCGTCAGGGGCTTCCCACGACAGCAGCTCGGTGCGGCCCATCGGGGGTCGCGGAGCGTCGGCGGTCACCCGGCTCAGCTGCGAGGGCGCGAATTCGTCCAGCCCGGTCACGTAGACCTCGGCGGGCTTGTCCGTGGTCTGCCAGGTCACCGCCAGGGTCCCGGCCGCCGCCGCCATTGCGGCCGCGCCGACGACGCCCGCGCCTTCGGTCACCTGTCGGATCGATCCGTCGGCCACCGGAACGGCGATCACATGACGAGTCGTGCCCAGGACCTCGTTCAGGAAGACCTCCTCGGAATCGGCGGACCACCCGAGAATGGACACGCTGCGGTTGGGAGTCTCCTGAAGCATCCGTGATTCCCCGGTCTCGGGGTTCACGACGTAGAGGTCGCCCAGACCGACCGGCTCGGGCTGGTCCCCGGTCGACGCATAGGCGATCAGCGAACCGTCGGGGGACCAGCGGGGCGAGGACTCGACACCCTGTCCGGTTACCAGTTGGGTCACGTCGCCGCCGGCCGAGGAGACGAGCGCGACGTCGCCGGAAAGCCGTCCCGTGTTGATCCGGGGGTCGGCCTGGTGCGCGAAGACCAGTTGCGACCCGTCCGGCGACCAGTCGAAGCCGGTCACGTGGAAGTCGCCCTCGGTGACGCGCGTGGCCTCGGCGACCTCGGTCGCGGCCGGATCGAAGGTGGCCGTGTAGACGTGACCGAACTTGAAGTTCCGGTCCACCAGGATCACATCGCGCTTCTCCCTGGTGGCCTTTTCCTCCTCATCGGTTTGCGGGTCCCTCATGACGAAGGCGAATGCATCGCCCGCCGGTGACCAGCGGAACTGGGCCACACCGGCCTTGGCGTCCGTGACCTGCCGGGCCTCGCCGCCGGCCATCGGGATCACCCAGATCTGATTCTTGCCCGAACGCGCGGTCGAGAACGCAAGCCATTGACCGTTCGGGGAGAATGCGGGGCTGCCGGCCGAATGCTCGCCTCTTGTGAACCGGACGTTGCGACTCCCGTCCGCGGCCGCGACCCAGACGTGGCTCAGGTACTCCGACTTCTCGCCCTCCATGAGCGGCTCGCGGACCACGTATGCGACGTGGGCGCCATCGGGCGAAATCGCCAATCCGGCGACCTGGTGATAGCGCATGCTGAGCGCCGGGGTCCAGCGGTCGTCGGCGGGGGCCTCGGCCGTGTCGGCCTCCTGGGCGTGCCCGGGAGCGGGCGCCAGGGCCAGGGTGATGGCCGAGGCGAAAACGAGGGCGAGGGACGGGAAGTTTGCGCGTGACGTCGTCATGGAGAGGTCCTTCGTTGGTGTATGGATGGCCGCTAGTGTGGCATAATGGGTGTTGGAGCCAGTCGCAACAAGGCGTGTGGAAGGATGCCCATGAACGAGAACCGTACCAGCGAGGGTTCGCTGCTCAGAGCGGTGCGGCTGGGCCATCCTCCGGCCAGCCGGCGGGACACCTTCCCCTTTTCCATACCGGCGCTCAAGGGACTCGGTGAGATCGCCTTCCCTGGACCGGTGACGATCCTTGCCGGAGAGAACGGATCGGGGAAGTCCACGCTGCTCGAAGCGCTGGCGATCGTCGCGAATCTCCCCACGGTGGGCGGCGCGGAGGCAAGGCTGGATGATTCGCTGGCCGGTCCGCGAGGGCTGGCACGGGCGATCACCCCCGTCTGGGGACGACGGACCCACCGCGGCTTCTTTCTGCGCGCGGAGGACTTCTTCGGCTTCATCCGGCGGCTCGGAGTGCTGCAGACCGAGATGGAGGCGCGGCTCGAAGAGGTGGATCGCGAATACCGGGGGCGCTCCGAGTTGGCCAGAAAGCTCGCGCGAGGCCCGGCGGCGGGGTCGTTGGCGGACATGCGGTCGCGCTACGGGGACGACCTGGACGCCAACTCGCACGGCGAGAGCTTCCTGAAGCTGTTCCGCGCTCGTTTTGTCCCGGAGGGCCTCTATCTGCTCGACGAGCCGGAAGCCGCCCTCTCTCCGCAGAGCCAGCTCGGCTTCGTCTCCATGATGAGCGACATGGTGAACGAGGGCGGCCAGTTCATCGTCGCCACCCACTCGCCCGTGCTGATGGCGGTGCCGGGCGCGACGATCTACTCGTTCGACTCATCTCCGCTCCAGGCGGTCGCCTACGACGCGCTCGAGGGCGTCGAACTGCTCAAGGGCTTTCTGCAGGCCCCCGAGCGGTACATGCGGCACATCTGGCGGCCCCGGGCGTGAACTGACTCGGGAATGACGGAGTTGCAGACTACCCCTCGGCGGTCTCTTCCTGCGCGGATCTGGCGGCCTTGGCCGCGCGCCGCCGCTCCCGGGCCGCGTCCCACGCGGCGTCCATGTCCTTCACCGCGCGGTCGAGCACGCCCTTCATGTCGCTGAAGAGCTGCTCGTCGTCGATCCAGCTGACCGCCCCCTGAAACGTGGTGCGCGCCAGGCGGGAGAACTTGCGGGACAGCTCCGACATGTCCCTGCCGAAGATGCGGTCGCTGAACTTCGACACGCGCTCGAAGATGTGTTCCACATGTTCACGGTTCTCTTCCAGGTATCCCCGTCCGCTCTCGGTGATCGAATAGATCTTCCGGCCAGCCTGGTCCCTGGCGGTCGCATGCCCCTGGTCTTCCAGCAGCTGCAAGGTTGGATAGACCGATCCCGGGCTAGCCCTGTAGCACCCTGCCGACTCGGCCTCCAGGGCCTGCATGACCTCATAGCCGTGCATGGGCTTCTCCTCGATGAGTGCGAGGATGGCGAACTTGAGGTCGCCCCGCTCGAACCATTTCCAGCGACTCCGGCGGTAGCGTTGGCCGCGCTTCCGGCGGGTGGAGGAAGAGCCGAAGGGCCAGGGAAGGGAGTCGAAGTCCAGGTAGTCGTCGAATCGCATTGTGCTCTCCGTTTTCGTTGAATGGTCCTGGCGCCGTGGGACGGCGTCCGTGCGTCTTGTCAGCACATACCGTAGTAATGCGATATATCTTCAACCTACTGCTACATATCGACGCAGTAAAGCGACATATCTCGACATGTCATTGGACGAGCCCTCGCGGGTCGGGGTTTCACGCCCCATCTTGCACTACCCCACCTCGCAGCCCCGGAAGGACGTTGGCAATGGCACGGATATCCATGCTCTCCCGCCGCCTCTCACTGGCCACCCTCGCCGTGCTCGCTCTCCTGCCGGGTGCTGGCATCCGCGCCCAGACCGCGATGCGGATCGAGGCCGACCCGCCCAGCCTGGTCATCCAGCGCGGACAGAGTGCCACCCTCTCCGTACGGGTGCTCGACGACCTGGGGCGAGCCGTGGACGAAGCGGTGCGTATGGTCGGGGCGCGGAGAGCCTTGAGTCTTGACGACAATACAATCATTGGTCTAGAAGTGGGCGAATGGGAGGTCATCGTCACGACCGTGCGTCCGGGTCCGAGCGGTGAGCCGCTCCGCCTTGTGGTGCCGGTCGTGGTGGAGTGGCCGCCCGTCGTACGCGTCGAGGTGACAAGTCCGGGACCGGTTTACGAGGGCAGCACGGTGACCCATCGGGCCATTGCGCTGCATGCCGATGGCACGGAACGCCCCGGCGTGGAGTTCGTGTGGCGCACCAGCGATCCCGCACGCGCCGAGGTGGATGCGTTCGGCCATGTGCGTGGGACGGCGGCCGGTCCGGTCCAGGTCGAGGCCGCGTTCGAGGGCGTCACGGGGCGGATCGAACACACGGTGCGTGAGTTTGTGGGAACGAGGCTCGAAATTGTCGGTGGCGGGGAGGGCGTGGTGCGGACCGGCGACGTGCAGACCTTCGCTGCCGTGGTGCTGGACGCGGCCGGGAACGAAGTGCCCAACGCGCCCGTCGAGTGGAGCCACGCTTACGTTCCGGCCCAGCGGGTCATGGCGCCGCCCGCGCCGGGACAGATGGAGGATGGGCGCATCGTGGCCGACGTCCCGGGCGAGTTCACCGTGGTGGCCCGGTCGGGGGGGTTGAGGGCCACCCGCACCTTCGAGGCGGTGCAGCGCGAGGTGGTCCGTTCGGTGGAGATCGTGGGGCGGGGTCGTCAGGAGCGTGTCTACAGCACCGACTTCTGGGTCTTCGAAGGGGTCGACGGCCGTGACTACGCCCTCGTGGGCGCCAAGCAGTCCGACGGCCACGCGTTCGTCTTCGACGTGACGGACCCGGAGAACGTCGTCAAGACGGACTCCGTCCAGGTCGACGCCCGCTCTGTCAACGACGTGAAGGTCTCGCCCGACGGGCGCTACGCGTCGCTTACGCGCGAGGGTGCCTCCAACCGTCGCAACGGCGTGGTAATCCTTGACCTGGCCGATCCCGCGCATCCGGTCATCGCGTCCGAGTACACCGACGGGCTGACCGGCGGCGTACACAATGCGTTTCCCACCAACGACCATCTCTTCGCCCTCTCCAACGGCGACAAGTACGTGATCCTCGATGTGAGCGACATCTACAACCCGCGGTACGTCTCCGAGTACGACCACCCGAACAGCCGCGTGCACGACGTGTGGGTCCATGACGGGATCGCATACTCGGCCGAGTGGGGAACGGGGCTTGTGGCGGTGGACGTGGGCAACGGACGCTGGGGCGGAACGATCGAAGAGCCGGTCTTCGTGACGAACTACCCGGTGCCGACCGGAGCCACGCACGCAGTCTTCCCGTACTACTCCGAGTCGGCCGGCAAGTTCTACGTCTTCATCGGCGACGAGATCCTGACGCGCGAGGGGATGGCGTGGGAGGGGGTGGGGCCGGACTTCCGCCAGAAGTACGATCCCGAGACGGGGCGGGGCGGGTACCCGAGGGCGAGTTGGGGATATATCCAGGTCATCGACTTCGACGATCCGGAGAGCCCGAAGATGGTGGCCCGCTACGAGGTCTCCGAGTTCGGGACCCACAACATCTGGGTGGCCAACGACATCCTCTACCAGGCGTACTACGAGGGGGGGATGAGGCTCGTGGACGTGTCGGGGGAATTGATGGGCAACCTGTACACGCAGGGCCGTGAGGTCTCGGTCTACAAGGCCTTCGACCCGGTGGGCTTCATTCCCAACTCCCCGGGTGCGTGGAGCGTCATGCCGCACCGGGATCTCGTCTGGTTCGCGGACATCAATTCGGGGCTGTGGGCGCTGAGATTGGCCGAGTCGCCGTAGCAGCCGTGGGGCAAACGCCCGCCGAGGCGGAAGCGCTCGCCGCCGTCGACGAATCGTGGCTGCTCGATGTCCTGGCGGGCCTGGTGGCGATACCCAGCTGGCAGGGCCGGGAGCGTGCCGCGCAGGAGTACGTGGCCGCGGTGATGGACGGCCTGGGAATGGAACTGGACGTCTGGGAGATCGACGAGGCCGAGTTGCGCCGCCACCCCGACTACGCCACCGAGATCGTCAGGAAGGACCCGTTGGGGGTGGTGGGCCGGGTGGACTGGATGGCGAGAAGGTCCTCGGGCCATGACGGGTCTGAACGATCCGATCCGGACGTCGAGAAAGCCGCCGGGCGAGGGCCCACCCTCGTGCTTAACGGCCATGTCGATGTCGTGCCGCCGGGCGATGAGGCGCGTTGGACGACGCCGCCGTTCGAGATGGACGTCAGGGGCGGGCGAGCCTACGGTCGCGGGGTGCTGGACATGAAGGGGCCGCTGGTCGCCGGGCTGGCCGGGGTGAAGGCGGTGCTGGATTGCGGCGCCGCGCTGCACGGTTCGCTGCTGTTCCAGAGCGTCGTGGGCGAAGAGGACGGCGGATTGGGAGCGCTGGGCGCGGTGATGCGCGGCCACACCGGCGACGGCGCCGTCGTCCTGGAACCGACCCGTCTCGCGGTCGCCACCGCCCAGGCTGGAGCGCTGAACTTCCGTCTGACGGTTCCGGGGAGCGCCGCGCATGGGGCCCTGCGGCACGAAGGCGTGAGCGCGCTGGAGAAGTTCATGGTGGTTTACCGCCATCTGATGGACTTTGAGCTTGAACGCAACAGCGGGGTGACCGATCCGCGCTTCCGTGCCTGTTCGGTCCCCCATCCGATCTGCGTGGGAACCATGCGGGGAGGCGAGTGGGCGTCGTCGGTTCCCGAGATCGTCCAGGCGGAAGGGCGGTTCGGGGTCGGGGTGGGGGAAGACGTGGCCGCCGCGCGCCGCGCTTTCGAAGCACGTGTGGCCGCGTGCTGCGAAGGGGACGACTTCCTGCGCGATCATCCGGTCCGGGTCGAGTGGTGGGGCGGCCAGTTCGCGCCGTGCGAGACCCCTGCCGACACAGCGATCGTCCAGACGGCGCGGAGTGTGGTTCGCGATCTCGGGTTGGGGGACGGCGAGGTCACGGGCGTCCCGTACGGCTCCGACCTGCGCCACCTGGTGAACGCGGGCCGCACTCCCGGAATCCTCTTCGGCCCGGGCGACGTCGCCGGCTCCCACCGCGAGAACGAGTCCATCGGGGTCGGTGAACTGGTCGACGGGGCGCGGGCGGTGGCGCTCACCGTGATGCGTTTTCCGGCGTAGCAGTCCGTGGCGAAGGCCTGGCGCCTCGCCTGGCCTGTTCATCAAGTCCCGGTTCGAGGGGCCGGGCTGACGCCGGCCGGCACTGGCGGGTCCTACCAGTATTTCAACGTTGCTCGGATTGCTGTCGGCGAGAACAATCGCCTGCGGGTGATCTTCGACCAGGGTTAGTGACCCTTACGTTACGTCAGGGTTAGCGGAACCCGAATCCTGGCAGGAAATCGGCCAAATTCAAACGGGACAACGGTTAACACCCACCTCGTGCATCTTGCGTTTGTCGGTCGCGAAATAATCACACATAATGATAATGCGCGATTATTTTGGCGCACAACTGATACGAAACGAGCCGGCAGCACCTGGCCGGGGCCAAGACGGCGGCTGTCGGCTCAGGCCATCTTCACCTCAACCACGAGACCAAACATGACCGATGAGACCCACGTTCACGGCGTCCGGCACCCGGATTCTCCTCCGAATCCGGTCCCGGACGCCGAATCGCGCGGCGAAGACGCAGCTCTGCCGCCCAGGATCCTGGTGGTCTCGGACGATGGCGCGGACGCTGCGGATCTGATCGTCCGGCTGAGCGAGGGAGGTTACACGGGGCGGGCCAAGTCCCTATCCGGGTTGCGCGAGGGCGTGGAGAATGCCGGGGAGTCTGCCGATCTCGCGCTCGTGGATCTGGACCGCACGGGCATCGACGCGGCGGAGCGCCTGCGGACCCAAAGCGGTGTGGCCGTTGTGTACCTCGTCGACGGTGCCGACCCGGAGATGTTGCGGCGTGCCCGGGAGACGCGGCCGTTCGGCTATCTCTCCAGGCCCGTGGGAACGGCACAGTTGCACCTGAGCGTCGAATCCGCCCTTTCGCTGCACCGGCGGGAGCGGGGGCGGGCGGAGGCCGAACGCCGGTTGGAGCTGACAATCGAGCAGTTGCGATCCCGACAGAGTCTGATGTCGACGATCCTGAACCACATTGACGATGGCGTCGTCGCCGCCGACGGGAACGGCGACTACATCTTCGCCAATGAGAGCGTAAGACGGACCCTGGGCGGAGGCATTCCGGACATCGACATGGAGCTGCAGACCGCGGCATTCGGCCTCTTCCGGTCGGACGGGAAGACGCCGCTGGCCATCACGGAGCAGCCGATACCTCGCGCCCTCCGGGGCGAGGAGACGGACTGCGAGATCTTCGTGCAAAACCGCTGGGTACCGGAAGGGATGCACTTGAGCCTCTCCGGCAGACCGGCCGAGTTCGGTGACGGCTCCGCGGGAGCGGTTGTGATCTATCGCGACATCACACGCAGCAAGGAATCCGAAACGAAGCTCCGGGAGACGACTCGTGCGCTGGAGGACCAGACCAGGCTCCTCAGCACGATCCTGGACAGCATGTCGGAAGGCGTGGTCGTCATCAACAGGGAGGGCCGGCTGCTCCATATCAACAAGAGCGGCGAGGAGATCGTGGGCAAGCACATCCTGGACGCAGGGCCCACGGAGTGGTTCGGGACGCAGGGCGTGTTCCATGTCGACGGACAGACCCCGGTCAAACAGGAGGAGCTGCCGATCGTCCGCGCGCTACTTGGCGAATCGACCAACGACGAGCAGTACTTGCTCCGCGACGAGCAGCGACCGGATGGCATGTACATCAGCGTGTCCGCAACGCCGCTGTCGCTCGGTACCGACGACAAGGTCTCCGGGGCCGTGGCAATCATCCGCGACATCACGAAACGAACGGAGTCGGATCTGAAGCTGCGGCAGACGCTTCGCGAGACCAAGGAACACGATGAGTTGATGCGGACCGTGTTCGCATCCATGAGCGATGGCGTCGTCGCCGCCGACGCAGCGGGTCAATTCACTCTGTTCAACCCCGCGGCGGAGCGGATCGTGGGAATCGGGATGCTGGATGCCGCTCCCGACCAGTGGGCTGGCCGGTACGGACTCTTCGAAACGGACGCGAAGACTCGTCTCCCGACCGAGGACGTACCGCTCGTCAGAGCCATCGCAGGGAAGCGAACGGTGGGAAAGGAGATGTTCGTCCGCAACGAGAAGCGGCAGGACGGCATCTACATCGTGGTAAACGGCGAGCCCATGCCGGGACAGGGCGGCGGTGTCGTCGTGTTTCGCGACGTGACCACACAGAGGGAATCCGAACAGGCGCGCGAGCGCGCATTGAGGAAGCTGCAAGAACAGACCTCATTGATGGACGCCGTGTTCGACAGCATCACCGAGGGGATCGTGGTCCTGGACCGCAAGGGCGAGGCGGCCCTGGTCAATCGCGCCGGGACCCTGATCACGAGGATGGAAAAGAGGGGTCTGCCGATCCAAAGGTGGTCCGAGAAATTCCGACTCTATAATCCGGATGGCTCTACGCCCCTGGATTACAGGGATCTCCCGATTTTCCGCGCCGCGTTCAAGGATGAGATCGTCACCGAGGAAGACTACCTCCTGACAAACAACGGTCGCGACGAAGGAATCATCATCCGCATCAACGCGCGGTCCCTGATGGGTCCGGATGGGTCAACGCGGGGAGGGGTCTCGGTGTTCCGCGACGTCACCGATGCGCGGCGTGCGGAGGAGGCGTTGGCGGAAGCGTTCGCACAGGGAAAAATCGAGATCATCGATACCATTCTCCACAACATCGGCAACGCGCTTAACAGCGTCGCCACGGGAATCAACACCATCGGCCGCCACCTGAGGGACGACACCCTCAAGCGGCGGCTGCAATCGCTCGTGGACGCGCTCGAGGAGCACCGGGAAGACTGGGTCGACTACATCGAGAACGATCCGCGAGGCCGGTTGGCTCTGCCGCTGATGATCGCGCTGGGGAAGGATCTCATTGAAAGGGACGCCAGGATGCGCAACGCGGCCGGCCGGGCCGAGAAGCGCGTCGAACACATTGCGGACATCATCAGGACCCAGGGAGCGTTCAAGAACAGGCACACGATGAAGAAGGAAATCGACCTCCGCGACAGCCTGAAGAACGCGGTCGGCCTCCTGGAAGACGGCATCCGGGCCGCGGGCGTGCAGGTCGACGTTGAATGCGAGGGCACGCCGGAGACCATCAATACGGACGAGAGCGGTTTTCAGCAGATGCTGGTGAATCTGGTGGGCAATGCGGTTGATGCCGTCAGGGAACGCGCCGAGGCAGCGGAGCGCGACTGGACACCACGGATCCGGATCCGATCCTGTGTCCGTGGGAAAAGCCTGGTGATCGATGTGGAGGACAACGGAATCGGGATTCCGCGGGAAAAGCTCAGGGCCATTTTCGCCGCCGGCTTCACGACCAAGACGGGTGGCACGGGATTGGGGCTCCACTCCGCGGCCACCTTCCTCGGAAGATCGGGTGGGCGTATCCGGGCGATGAGCGAGGGCGCAGGGCGCGGGACCAGGGTTCGCGTGAGAATGCAGCTGTCGGCGCTCGGCGTTGCGGAAGACCCGACCGCGGAGGCAACCCAGCCCAGCCGCATTCCGCAAGGACGCGGGCCCGTCGAGGAATTGCCGGGAGCTGACGGATGAGTACGCACGGTTCTTCAGCGAGCGCCGAGCCGATCCCGTGGCGGCACTGGAACAGGCGAATCCTCATCGTTGACGACCAGCCGGAGCTTCACGAAGACCTTGTGGAGATGTTGATGCCCGTTACCGGGAAGCGGATTTCCGACGCGTTGGCGGCGGCCTTCGGCACCCCGGAGGGAGAACCGGACTCCGCAGGATCCGACGAGGCCGTACTGCCGGAATTCGAACTCTCGCACGCCCACAACGGACTCAAGGCATGCGAGCGAGTCGAGGAGGCGCATCGAGCGGGCAAGCCGTTCGCGCTGGCCTTCGTCGATCTGCGGATGCCTCCCGGCATGGATGGAATCGAAGCCATCCAGAGGATACGGCGCACCGATCGAGACATTGAGATCGTCATCATGACCGCCTACAGCGACCGGACTCTGGGGGACATCGTTCGCCGTACCGAGCTGTTGCACAAGATGCTCTACGTGAGGAAACCGTTCACCCGGGAGGAGATCCAACAGACCGCGATGTGCCTGGTGGGCAAGTGGAACGTCGAGCAGGAACTGGGCATCAGGTCACAGGAGATCGCTGCCAGCAATCGGGCGCTGGAGGCCGTGCTCGACGCGACCGAGGACGCGATGGTGATGTTCGACGAGACGGGTCGGTTTGTGCTCGCGAATCGCAAGTTCGAACAGGTCTTCGGTGTTGTGCAGGGGGAGCTGGGCGCGATGTCCAGAAAGGAGCTGGGAGACAGGCTCAAGCACCGGTTCAAGGAGCCGCGCGCCGCTGACGTCCAGGCGGGATTCGTCGTGGATGGAGCAGGCGCCCTGGTCGAACACACGGAGTCGGCCGGACTCGGACGCTTGTTCTATCGGTCGAAAGCACCGGTCAAGGACGGAGGCGGCGCCGTCATGGGACGCCTCGAAGTGTATCGGGATGTGGCGAAGGACATCGAGGTGCAGAAAATGAAGAGCGAGGTGATGCGCCTGCGCGGTGAGCTGGAGGCGACGCACTCGTTCGGTGAGATGGTCGGGGGCAGTCGCAAGATCCGGGAGCTGTACGGGTTCATTCGGCAGGGGGCGGCCAGCGACGTGACCGTGCTGATTCGCGGCGAGACCGGTACGGGCAAGGAGCTGGTGGCCAAGTCCTTCCACATGAACAGCGCGCGCAGGGACGGCCCCTTCCTCGCGGTCAACTGCGCCGGGATTCCCGAGGGCCTGGTGGAGAGTGAGCTCTTCGGTCACGAGCGGGGAGCCTTTACCGATGCCCAGGAGACGAGAAGAGGCGCTTTCGAACGCGCCAGGGGCGGAACCCTGTTCCTCGATGAGATCGGGGACATGCACGCGTCCGCACAGGCGAAGCTCCTTCGGGTGCTCCAGGAGCGGGAGTTTCAGCGTGTGGGCGGGTCCAGGGTGAGGAAAGCCGACGTGCGCGTTCTCGCCGCCACGAACCGGGACCTGGAGCGCGACGTCGAGGCGGGCTTGTTCAGGAAGGATCTGTTCTACCGCCTTTCCGTGTTCCCTGTGACCATACCGCCCCTCCGGCAGCGCCGGGAGGACATTCCCCTGCTCGCGGGTCATTTCCTCAGGACGCAAGCCCAGCGGGCCGGTAAGTCCATCGACGGCGTGTCCACGGCCACGATGCGGATGTTGCTCCAGTACGATTGGCCGGGGAACGTCCGCGAGTTGGCGAACGTCCTTGAGCGCGCGGTGCTGCTGGAGATGGAGAGCGTCATCCAGCCCGGCAGTCTTCCGGGGCGGTTGAGCGAGACCCGGGAACCCGCGACCCGGGGGGACCGCGAGGCGGTTCCCGCGTCTCGAACCCTCGCCGCCATCGAACGTGAGGCGCTCGCCGATGCGCTGGCCATCTCGGGGAGCAATGTGACCGAGGCGGCGCGCAATCTCGGGATCAATCGATCGACGCTCTATCGGAAGCTCAGGAAGCACGGCCTGCGGCCCCGCGAATAAGCCCGAACTTCGGCGCGGGCCGGCGCGCGTAACCAACGCTCGCCCTGATCTCGCCAGGAAGTCCGCTCTGACGGGGTTCGAGCCGCACCGGCATTGCTAATGCCTCATCGAGGGGCGTGCCGGCACTGTACCGTATGGCAACGGTGTCGCAATACGCGCCACTCTCGTCTTGATGGCATTCCAAATCATTGTGTGGCAAGCACTTCCAATCCCTCCACACTGTCCGCACCCCAGCTGGGAATCGTGCGCCCTGGAGGCAGGCAAATGGTTGTGTTGATGTGACATAGGCTGGCTTTGAGGTAGTCGGCCTCGCGCATGTTGCCGTCGCATTTGGACACATTTGTGCCCAAACCCCGTCTCGTTATGTAAGTCATTGTCAATAAACAAGTTATCCGGTCGTCAATCATTGGCATCGTTCGTGCAACAAAGGCGTGTGTTGTGCCCGTCCAAATCACGTCTCTGACGCTCGCGCTGGACACCAGGCCAGAGCGGGGCTCGCCAAGGCAAACAGCCAATGACCACAAGAAACGCGACCGGTTCCAGGGTACTCCTGGGCGTTCTCCTCATCGCCATCCTGCCATCACAGGTTTACGCCAGAAACGGGTTTGCGGCCTCCATGTCGGCCTTCGAGGCCGCACCCCGGGCCGACACGGCGGTGGTGACGATTGTTGGCGCTGCGACCGACGAAGGCGACGCGACCGTGTTCACGGTGCCGTTGGACAGGGCGGTGGAGCGCGGCCTGGCGGTGACGCCGGGCTTCAACGATGGCAACGCCCCCACCAGGGCTGCGCCTGCGATCAGTTCGGTGGCGATCACTTCGACGCCGTCATTTGATGCGGACGGCGACGGGACGGCGGAGACCTACCTCCGGCGGGAGAGCATCGAGGTCACGGTGACGTACGCGGAGGCCGTGGTCTGGGACGTGTCGGCCTCGGGTGCGGAGCTACGGCTGCGGCTGGACGTGGAGGGGCAGTCGAACACCACGAAGATCGCGCATCTGGTGACGGGCGGTGCGACAAGCGGCACGGCGCGGTCGCTGGCATTCCGCTACCCGGTGGGGGCGAGGGACCGGGACACCGACGGCGTCTTCCCCAAGCCGGCGGGGAACGGCTACATCGTGCAGCTGGTGGGCGGCGCCACGCTGAAGGACTCTGGTGGCCAGAACGTGCCGCGTGCCCACGGCGGGCTGACGGCGGATGCGAACCACCAGGTGAACGGCAGCCCGAACGCGACTGCCCCGGCGGTGGTGACGATTGCCGACGCTGCGGCCGACGAAGGCGACGACATCACCTTCACGGTGACGCTGGAC
>MPNE01000045.1 GCA_002238865.1 Gemmatimonadetes bacterium bin94
TGTATCGCGGCCGCCCTGTGGCTGCGCGCCCGGGAATGGGCTTCGGCCAGGCCGGAGAAGGCCCCGGCGTAGCCCCCCCCCCCCCCACCCCCCCACATTACCGCCAACACGGCCCCCTTTTGCCCCCCCCCCCCCGGACCCCCCCCGCCCCGCCAACACCCGGCGCCCTTCCTTCCCGTGCCGCTCGAACCACCCCACACGGTGGCCGCCACCACGTCCTCCCGGCGGCGCATCTCGCCCTCGCCGGGGCCCTTGCCCTTCCGATGGCCCTCCCCCTCGCCCCCCCCTCCCCCCCCCCCGCCCACACGCCCCTCCCCCTCGCCACCCCCCCCCCCGCCCACGCACAGCAGCCCTTCACACCCGAGATCGCCCTCGATGTCAGCAGCGTGAGCATCGCGGCGGTGACCCGCGACGGCGCCCGCGTCGCGGCCACGGTCCGCACCCGGCGCGACCGCACGGACGTCGACCACAACCGCTACGGCGACCCGACCTACATCTCGCCTGGCTCGATGCGGCTGATGGTGATCGACACGCGCAAAGGGACGCAGACCTGGGTGCACGACACCCCCGCGCAACTGCGCGGCTTCGCGTGGTCGCCCGACGGGGAGCGGCTGGCCTACTTCGCCGTCGGGGACGGGGAGTACCAGCTCCGGATCTTCGACGCGGCTGCGGGAACGGGCCGCGCGGTGGCCGTTCGGACCGAGAGGAGGATCGCGTCGTCGTCGCCGCTGGTGTGGGCTCCCGAGGGCGACGCGGTGCTCCTCGGGCTGCGTCCCGAGGGATGGGCCAAAGAGGCCCGCACGGCCTTCGTCGCCCTGACCGAGGCGCCGGTCATCGTGCAGGATTCCCGCAACGATTTCCTCGCCTGGGACCGCGTGAGGAACATCGCCGCGCGCCAGATCACCGCACTCGTCTCCACAAACGACGGCACCGTCGAAGAAGTCCTGGCCGACGCGACGCCCAGCGCCCCGGGCTTCTCGGCGGACGGCTCCTACATCACGTATTCGACGGCCACGCGCACGAAGACCTCCTACACCCGGCGAGACGGGACCGAGTACGAGCTCTTCAGGCTCGACCTTGCGGACGGCAGCGAGCCCGAGTCGCTCCGGAACACGGGTGAGGAGCGCATGAATGTGTCGTGGAACGATGCCCGGGACGCCTTCGCGTACGCCGACGACGGCTCGGTCCTTGTTCGGCGACTGGACGAAGATGAGGCGATCGACGTCACGGAGCGGCATCGAGTTCGTTCGGCCGTCTCCCAAAGTGATTCCGGCACCGATCCGGACCCCGACTCCGCCCTCATCCGCTTCTCCGTCGGCCGCTGGAGCCCTTCCGGCGAGCACCTCCTCCTGACCTCCGAGGACGCCTGGCACCTGCTCGACCTGCAGAGCAACGACCTCCGCACCCTCATCGAACTCGAAGAGGACGACGACACCCGCCCCCGCCGCCAGCTCCAGGGATGGAGCGACGACGGCCGGCACCTCTACTTCAGCCAATCGGCCCGGGACCGTTGGCAGCGCGGCCTGAAGCGCCTCGAGGTGGCTTCCGGCGACGTCGAGACCCTGCTCCTGGACGACGCGCTCTACCGTTCCTGGAGCATCTCCGACGACGGCTCCACGGTCGTGTACGCCATGTCCGACGGCGACCATCCCGACGAGATCTGGACCACGACCACCAATATGCCGGCGCCCCGTCGCCTGACCACCTCCAACCCGCAGCTCGACGATGTCGCCCTCACCCGGAGCGAACTCGTCGAGTACCTGGACGTCGACGGCAACACCCTGTACGGCATCCTCTACTACCCGGCCGGCTACGTGGAGGGTCGCACCTATCCCCTCGTGGCCGAGATCTACGAGCAGTTCTTCGACAACGGGTACAACGAAAACATGAACCTGATCACCGCGCAGGGGTGGTTCGGATTCCGTCCATCGGTGCGCTTCGAGGAGGGCTTTCCCGGCGAGGCGTGGCTGAAGGCGGTGCCGAACGCGATCAACAGGATCATCGAGCGGGGGCTGGTGGACCCCGACAAGGTCGGCGTCTACGGGCAGAGCTACGGGGGCTACGCCACGAACCTGCTCATCACGCAGACGGACCGCTTCGCCGCGGCGGCGAACGTGTCCGGCAAGGTGAACATCATCTCGTTCCTGGGCGATTCGCCGAAGATCACGACGCGCAACTACGCGGCCGCCGAGGTCGGGCAGGACCGCATCGGGGCCACGCTATGGGAGCAGCCTCACAAGTACATCGAGCACTCGGCCGTGATGTTCGCGGACCGAATCGAGACGCCGCTGCTCATGCTGTCGGGCGAGGGCGACTGGAACGTGCCGGCGACGAACCAGCGCGAGATGTACTACGCGCTCAGGCGGCTCGGGAAGGAGGTCGTGTGGGTGCACTACACGGCTGGCGGCCACGGGGCCGGACGTGCCAGCACGGCCGCCGACTTCGTGGATCACTGGCAACGCATGTTCGACTGGTTCGCCGAGCACTTCGGGGAGAAGGAGGGGGGGGCGGTGTCGTAGCCGCCCGGGCTCAGCGCCTGAACCGATAGCTGACCTTCGCGAAGAGCCCATCCGCGGTGGGCCGCACGTCACGGAAACGGAAGCGGGTTGCGTCTTCCATCTGCCGCGTATAGCCCAGGAAGAAGACGGTCCCCGGGGAGGGCTCGTAGCTGAGCAGCGTCTCGATCGAGAAGTCGTTGGCGTCGGCGACGTGGCGCGGACTGCATTCGCCGCCGCTGTTGCAGTGCAGCAGGGGCAGGCCCGTGGCAGGGTCGAACTGGTCGTCGCGCATCTGGCTGCCGTACTCGAAGATGCCCCGCAGGAAAAGCGCGCGCGTGAACTGGTACTGGGCCTTGACGCGCGGGATCAGGGCCTCGAGGGCCAGGGTCCCGTCGCGCTCGCGGCGCAGACTCTGGTAGCGCAGGCCGAGTTCGGCCGACAGATGCCGGGAGGGGTAGGCCGACAGGGACATGTCGGCGTTCCATCCGCTGCCCACTTCGATCGGGACACCGAGCCTCAGATCGAAGACGGGATTCTCCTGCCATCCCCAGCGCAGCCGTCCCCGCAGTCGCTCCCAGTTGTTGAACCAGATGAAACCGCCGACCCCGTGAAGGAGCTTGAAGGGCTCCTGGTCGGCCACGAACGGCACCGTGCCGCCCCTTCCGTCGTCCGTGGCAAGGCCGTCGTACCGGTCCGCCGCGAAGTCGAAGTGATAGGCCGTCCCCGCAAGCAGGAAGGTGATGTTGTTGCGGAAGGAGGTCGTGACGCCGTAGCGGATCTCGGCTTCGTTCCACTTGCCGCCACTCCAGAAGTCGTCGTGTTCCCAGTACGCGGTCGCGTCGTAGCCGGGACGGAACTGCTCGACCAGGTCGCCCGGCTCCCCGCGAAAGTTGTATTCGACCCTGGATTGCAGGCGCGTATCCCCCACGCGCGGGATGAAGCCGCTGCCGGCGTCGAAGGCGTGGTCGATGTCTTCCAGTTCGAGGTTGAAGGTGAGCGTCGGGCTCGCGCGCTCCAGCTGCAGCGCAAGGAAGCTGCCGTTCTCGGCACCGCTGCCCGCTGTCGCGGTACGGCTCCCCGCGCCCATCGCGGTGAGTGTGTAGCGGCGGCGGAATACGAAGCGGCTGTCGAGCCCCACGAGGCGGTTGTAGTCGTCGCGCGAGGCCGTTCGGTCGGTGTAGACCATTCCGATGTTCGAGGCGCTGCCCAGGTCCCGCCGCGTGCGGAAGAGGTTGACGACGGTGTTGCCTGCCGCCGACCCCGCGTCGTCGACCGCCCCGAGGTACCCCACCTGGAAGTCGCCGACCTTACCCGTGAGCTTCGCTCCCGCGACCGGATTCACCACCGTGCGCGTATAGACGAGGTTCTTGGGCATCGAAAAAATCTCGGTGCCCTCGAGGAAGAACGGTCGCTTCTCCTCGAAGAAGAGCGCGAAGCGTTCGTTGATGGCGATCTGGCCGGCGTCGGCTTCGACCTGGCTGAAGTCGGGGTTGTAGGTGCCGTCGAGGGTCAGGTTCGAGGTGAGGCCGTACTTGGCGTTGAATCCGAATTCACCGGTGACGGGATCGCGGGCGAAGGCACCGGCGTCCGAGTCGTAGGATCCCTGGCGGCTGCCCGTGAGGACCGGGTTGAGTTCGAGGAACAGCCCCCGGTCCAGGTCGCGCAGGCCCTTCAGCGATCCCGCCAGAGCGAGTTGATTGGCGACATCCTTGGTGACGGGCGCCCACGATTCGTCGAAGCCGACCCGTTGGATCTTGCGGGTCACCTGGATCCCCCAGTCCTGTTCGGCGGCCTCGGGAAAACGGATGCTCTTGAACGGGATCTTGACCTCGATCTCATATCCCCAGTCCTCGATCCGCCCCTCGGACTCCCAGACGAAGTCCGGGTTCCAGTCGATCGGCGGCCCGAACCTGCGGCCGTACCGGCCCACCCTGCCCTCGATCCAGAGGCCGTCCTGCTGCACACCCAGCGGGTTTACGACGATCGCGTACGCCTGGCGCTGGTCGTTGAAGGTGTCGATGAGAAACTGGATATAGTCGTCCGAACGCTGGAAGGTGTCGCGCTCGCCAAGGGTGGCCCGCACGCCGCCGGGATCGTCGTCGAACGCCCGCACGCCGAAGAGGATGGCGTCGTCGGAGACGAGAAGGAGGACCTCGGTACGCTGCGTGGCCGGGATCCCCTCGGTCGGGTCGAACTGGGAGAAGCCGGTGAGAAGGGCGGCCTCGGACCACGCCGCTTCGTCCAGACGACCGTCGACGCGGATGTCCGGATCGGCCAGGCGTGGAGCCTCGACGTCGAGCTGGCCATCCATGCCGTGGTAGGTCACGGCGGCTCGCGGCTCCGGATCGGGCGCGGCTGCCGGGGAGCGTACCAGGCCGGCATCCTGGGGCGATGGCGCCGCTGTCGCGGCCAGCAGAGCCAATTTGGCGATCAAGGCATAGCCTCCTACCTGGGTCGGGCCGTGCGGTTCCCGATTGCCGCCCGCGGCCAGCATTTCAACATACGCAATGTCCCGCGTTCGCGCCCCCGCGGTGAGCTGCCTCCGTCCCTTGAAGAGGGGTACGGACTGGGCTAGATTTATAGCCATCCCGACCCCCATTCGACAGGGTAGGCACGATGCGTTTCTCCAGGTTCCGCGTTGGCTTTCCGGCAGTTCTCGCAACTTTCCTTCTGATCCAGCCCGCAGCCGCTCAAAACGTGAAAATGCCCGGTACGCTGAAGTACGGGTCGGGGCTGCTCGACATCCCGGTGGCGTCGGTGCTGCCGCACCTGACGATCACGGCCACGTACTCGGGCTTCGGTATCTCGGTTGACCAGACACTCGAGTTCGACAGGAACGGCGAACCGCTGGGTCGGGGATCGGGCTACCAGAAGTGGGTGTCCGACGGCTCGTTCACGATCGGACTCTTCGACAGGCTGGAACTGGGGGCCACCGTCCAGCACTACGACTCGGTCAGCAACGGGGGCAAGATGCTCGGCGGCTTCGGCCGTCTCTCACTGTTGCCTGCCGCCGTGGAGGGGTTCGACCTGGCGGTCGGAGCCCGCTACCTCTCGTCTCCCTCATACGGCAGCCCGTACCTGGACGACCTGCAGCCGGGGCGCTTCGGCTACCCGGACTACAGGTTGAGCACCACCCCGGTCGGTGCGGAGGAATTCAACTCCAACCTGACCCCCTACGCGGTCGGGACGGCCAATCTGCCGATTTCGGAAGCCAGCTTTGTGAGCCTGACCCTCGGATGGGGTGGGGGGATGTTCTCTGCCGGAGGGGATCTGGAGTTCTATCAGGAAGGGAGCACGGGGGGAATATTCGGCGGGACCGCGCTGCACGTCGGCCTCGGCGATGGCCGACAGCTGAACCTCATGGCCGAATACAACGGCTTCGACACGAACGCGGGCGTGCAGATCGACCTTGGCGGAATCCGTGTCGGTGCGTTCGCGCTGGGCCTCCTCTACGACGACTTCTCAACCTTCCGGTCGAAGAAGTTCGGCATATTGGGCTCGATCGCGTTCTGTGGCCCGCGCAGAGGACTGTGCGGCGCACGCAGTGCCCCGACACCGCCCCCGCCGCCCGCCCGGGATCCCGGTCCGACCGCGGAGGAACTCGAGGCGATGCGCCAGGATTCGATTCGGCGCGCGCAGGCCGAAGAGGAAGCGCGGAGACGCGCGGAAGCCGAGGCTGCCGAGCGGGAGAGGCAGCGGGCCGCGATGGAGGCCCGCCGCACGCTGGAGAGCATGGTCTTCTTCGACTACGACGAGGCTGCGATCAGGATGGACGCGGAAAGCGTGCTGCGTGCCAAGCTCGATGTCCTGCGCGACAATCCAACCGTTCAGCTGCGCCTCGAAGGCCACGCGGACGAGCGGGGAACGTCGGAGTACAACATCGCGCTGGCAAACGCCCGCGCCGAGGCCGTGCGGGCTTTCTTCGTCAACTTCGGGCTGGATGCGTCACGTTTCTCGGTGGTCTCATTCGGAGAGGAACAACCGCAGGTGCAGGGGTCGACCGAGGAGGCGTGGGCCCAGAACCGAAGGGTGGAGTTCGTGATCACGGCCGGCGGGGACGATATCGGACGGTAGCTCGCCCGCTGACGAGTGCGCCGCCACCCGGCACCGTCACCCCTGTGTGGCGGCGCGCTCGTCGTCGTGGGTGCCCCAGCGCTCGAACCACGTGCGCAAGTAGAGCTGGGTGCGCAGAAAGTTCGAAGGCTTGCGCGAGGTTCCGTGCCATTCGCCCTCGAACCGCACCATCGCGGTCGGCTTCTTCTGCGCCTTGAGGGCCTGGTAGAACTGTTCGGTCTGCGACATCGGCGTCCGAAGGTCCATGACGCCCGTCATCAGCATCGTCGGGGTCGTGACGTTGCCGACGTAGGTGATGGGCGAGCGCCGGATGTGCTCGCTCGGATCCTCCCACGGGAACTTCTCGAAGTCGGCGTACCAGCGAAGGTAGTTGCCGTCCACTTCACCGGGAAAGGCAAACCAGTTGGTCACCGGACAGTTCGACGAAGCGGCACGGAAACGGTCCGTGTGTCCGACCACCCAGGCGGTGAGGACGCCGCCGCCCGAACACCCGTACACAAACATGTTCTCGTCGTCCACGTAGCCCCGCGAGACCACGTCATCCACGCTCGACATGAGGTCGTCGAAGTCATGGTTGGGGTAGTCGTACTGGATGGCGTTGCCGAACTCGGTGCCGTACCCGGAGCTTCCGCGGGGGTTCGTGTAAAGGACGACGTACCCGTTCGCGGCGTGCTCCTGCCACGAGAAGTTGAAGCCGCCGTTGTACATGCCGTGGGGGCCACCGTGGATCACAAGCATCATCGGGTAGCGTCGGGACGGATCGAATCCCGGCGGCTTGATCACCCACCCGTGGATCGGCCACCCGTCGTATGAAGACTCCGTCCAGATCTGTTCGACGTCGCCCAGGACCGTCCCCGCGAGCACGTCTTCGTTGACGTTCGTCAGGCGGGTGCGGCTCTCGGGGCGGTCGAGCGGGAATGCGTAGATGTCTCCCGGTTCGTGCGCATCTCCCCAGGTGCCCACCGCAACACCCGTGCCGCTGACGTCCCGGACGGCGAACATCTGGGGGCCCTCGCTGACCGCGCGGACGTCACCGCTCACCGAAGCGTAGTGGACGTTGGCGTAGCCGTCCGCCGTGACGTTGAAGTACACACCCCGCCCGTCCGGGGCCCAGTGCAGGCCGCGCGGGGTACGGTCCAGCCCGGCGGTCAGCGCGCGTGGGTTGGACCCGTCAGAGGCCATGACGTAGAGCGAAGACTCGATGTAGTCGAAGGTCGTTGTGTCGTGCCCTACGTACGCGATCATGCTCCCGTCGGGAGAGGGTACCGGGTCGCGGTCGGGGCCGCGGCGCGTCGTTACCTGCTCGATCGCCCCCGAAACCGCGTGCAGGCGGTAGATCTCGCTCTCCTGCCAGCGATAGAGCGCGTCGTCGGCCACGAGGCCGCTGAAGAGGATCGTGCCTCCCCCAGGCTCCCACACCGGCGCCCCGTGGTTGAAGTCGCCGCCGGTGAGCTGTCGAGGCGTGCCTCCCTCGGCCCGAACGACGAAGATGTGCTGGAAGCTCTCGTCGAGGAAGCCGACCCGGTCCTGTCGGTAGACCAGCTGCTCGACGATGCGCGGAGCCGGTGTCCAGGTCGCGCCTTCGGGGCGCGGCAGTGAGATGTTCCAGTGCCGGGACGACGGGTTTTCGGCGGGCGCGTTCATGTTGAAGGCGAGCCGGGTTCCGTCCGGCGACCACACGATGCCGGAGGGAGTCTCTGCCAGGCGCGTGACCGGCGACACCGCACCCTCGGCGTCCATCCAGCGGATGAAGATCTGGGTGGCTCCCCCGTCGTCCGGAGCCAGGAAGGCGATCCTGCTCCCGTCCGGCGACCAGCGCGGTGAAGAGCCGTCGATGAGGTGCCGCGGGCGGCTCCCGTCACGGTTGACGACCCAGATCGACGACCGCCAGCTGTCGTTCATCTTGTCAACCCACTCCCTCGTGTACACGACTGCCGAGCCGTCCGGAGAGATCCTCGGATCCGAGACGCGCTCCCAGTCGAGCCACGTGGCCAGCCTCAGTGGTGTGCCGAGGTCCTGGGCAGCGACGGAGGATGCCGCGAGGCCACCTCCCGCGAGTCCGATGAGGAGGGGGAGCAACCGGCAAAGACGGGGGTGGAGCGTACGGTGAGCGACACGGCGCATGGGGACCTCCCGGTAGGCGTGCAGGGGGTGATCCCGGGAGATAGTAGCACGCGGATCGATGGCCGGGCAAAGAGGCCGGGTCAGGACGCCTGGTCCACGTTCGGAGGACCTGCGGGCCTCGTCCGACCAGGTTCGGGGGTGCCGGCACGCCCCCGCCGGATCAGCGTTCGGGATGCAGCGGCAGGGACAATACCGCGACAGCCCCTCTCGGCTCCCGGTTGTGAAGGGCCAGCCGGCCACCGTGGCCTTCCGCGATCTGCTGGCACAGGACCAGGCCGATCCCCGACCCTCCGGGTTTGGTCGTGTAGAAGGGAACGAACAGGTTGGCGGTGTCTTCCAGCCCCGGACCCTCGTCCTCGACATGAACTTCGAGCCAGGCTTCGTCGACTGTCCGCCAGCGTACGGTCACCCCGCCTCGGGACTCCAGGGCAGCGTCGGCCGCGTTGCGAACCAGATTGATGAGGAGTTGGTCGAGCTGATCCGGGTCGCCCATGACCTGGACCGCGGGGCCGCCCGTCACCTCCACCTCCAACCGGGTCTCCAGGGCGACATTCCTTCGAATGAGAGGCTCGATGGGTGTGGGCGCCAATTCCGGTGCCGGGAGCCGGGCCAGCTGCGCATACGCCGCCATGAACCGCCCCAGCGACTCGGCCCTGCCTGAAATCACCTTCAGCCCTCCCGCAAGGTCACTGCGCAGCTGTCTTGGAGCGGGTTGCCGGCCCATCAGCGTACGGAGGCTGCCCGCAATCGACTTGATCGGGGCCAGGCTGTTGTTGATCTCGTGGCTGAGCACGCGAATGATACGCTTCCATGCCAGGCGCTCCTCCTCGCGAAGGGCACGGGACAGGTCCGAGAGCACGAGGAGTTGCAGCGGGGCGCCCTCCTGACGGATCGTCGTGCGCTTGAGTTCCCAGCGCCCCTGTCCCCCCGCCAGGTTGATTTCGATGGTACGGGGCGCCGGACCGTCCAGCCCTTCCCGAAGGTGTAGCCGGGTGGCGGATGTTCCCAGGACCCGGGTCGCCGACTGTCCCAGAAGCCTCTCTCCGGCACGGTTGAGCAGTCGCAGCTCCTCGTTTTCGTCGAAGGCGAAGACCGCGACATCGATCTCTTCCAGGACCCTCCTGAGCAGGGCCGTGGCTTCCACCGCGCCCAGCCGCTGCTCACGCAGAACAGCCTCGAGCTGGTTGGCCTCCTGGTAGGCGAGCGCGAGGGGTCCCCTCAGGCTTCGCGGCGCGCGCGCACGGATGGAAAAATCACCGTGCCGCAGCGCCGTCAGGACGCTGGACAGCGATCGGATCGGCCGCACGAGCATGGCGCGAAGGACAGCGGTGAGCGATCCCCACAGGATCAACAGAACGGCCGTGGCCAACCAACGGACCGAGGTGTCGAACGATCCGGTCCACAGGAGAAACATGGCCAGAAGAAAGGCCGGCAGCCCGGCCAGGTTCGACAGCAGGATCATCTGCAGGTCGAACTCGATTCTGGCCCAGAGGCGGCGAAGGGGACCTCCTGCAGGTCCTTCGGACGGGCTGGTCGCCGAGCCCGTGTCGCGCCGGCTGCCGGTTGCCGCGGCGTCCAGACTCAACGGAAGCGGCCGATCCGGTGCTGCTTGAGGCGTCGGTACATTGCGCTGCGACTGAGTCCGAGCTTCCGGGCGGCGCGACTCACATTGCCGTCGTGGTGTTCCAGCGCCCTCTCGACAAGAAGTCGCTCCACCTCTGCCAGCTCCAGATCCTCCAGCGGAAGCGAGTTTCCCGCCCCACGGCGGAGCCCCAGGTCCTCGACATCGATCTCGGAGCCGGGGCACATGAGGATCGCGCGCTCCACGGTGTGCTTCAACTCGCGCACGTTTCCGGGCCAGGGATGACAGAGAAGCGCATGCGACGCCCCCGGCGAGAAGGCCACTCCGGGCCGGCCATAGCGCATGGACTGTCGTTTGAGGAAATGAGCCGCGAGAAGCGGAATGTCCTCTGTCCGGTCGCGCAGCGGCGGGATCGGGATTTCCACCGTGTTGAGACGGTAGAGGAGGTCCTCTCGGAAACGGCCCGCCGCGACGGCTTCGTCGAGGTTGGCGTTGGTAGCCGACAGGACCCGTACATCGGCCCGCCGTACCATCGACGATCCTACGCGCTGGATCTCGCCGGTCTCCAGCACCCTCAGGAGCGTGGCCTGCACGTGCGGAGACGTGTTTGCGATTTCGTCCAGGAAGAGGGTGCCGCCGTCAGCCAGCTCGAAGCAACCCACCCGGTCGGATCTGGCGTCCGTGAAGGCCCCTTTCACATGCCCGAAGAGCTCGCTCTCGAAGACGCCCTCGGAGAAGCCGCCCATGTTCACCGTCACCAGGGGCGCGCTCTGTCGGCCGGAAGTCGCGTGAAGCCACCGCGCCACGACATCCTTCCCCGTTCCGTGTTCTCCCGTCAGGAGAATATTCGCGCCCGACGGTCCGACCCTTTCCATTACCGTCAGCACGGGCTTCATGGCAGCCGACTTGGCGATCAGGCGCGGGAGTCCGCCAAGGCTGCGAAGCCGTTCGTTCTCGGTCTCGAGTTTCTGGGAGCGTCGCAACGCACGGCCAAGCTGGATCTGGGTCTCGAGGATGGCGAGGAGGCGCGCGTTGTCCCAAGGCTTCTCGATGTAGTCGCGTGCCCCGCGTCGCATGGCCTCGACCGCGCTCTCCACGCTGCCCCACGCAGTCATCACAACAACGGGAAGTGTCGCGTCCAGGTCGCGGAGTCCGGACAGAAGGTCGAGGCCCTCCCGACCCGACGTGGTGTCGCGGGTGTAGTTCAGGTCGATGAGGGCGGCGTCGAATTCGCTCTCCCGGACCCGGGACAGCGCCTCGGCCGGACCCGTTGCCATCTCGGGGCGAAAACCCGCCGACACCATGAGAAGTCGAAGCGCCTCGACCACGTCCGGCTGGTCGTCGGCGATCAGGATCCGCGCGCTCACGCGGGCCGGGGTGCTTTGCCCGTCTCAGTGCTTGCGCGGGATCCAGCCACGGGCATCTAAAAGAACACCGGCTCCCTGTAGGCGCCAAAGACGTCCTCCATGGCGGCCCGGATTTCGTAGAGCGTACAGTACGCGCGTGCACATTCCAGGATGTGAGGCACCGTATTCTCCCTTCCCGCGGCCGCGGCTCTGAGCCCTTCGAGCGCCGCTGCGGCCCGTTCCCCATCGCGTTCGTCACGGAGTCGTGCAAGCTTCTCGCGTTGCCGTCGCTCGACACCCGGGTCGATCCGGAGCGTCTCGATCTCCACCTCGTCCGCCCCGTCAACGAACTCGTTGACCCCCACCACGGTGCGCAGACCACCCTCGATCTCGGCCTGTTGTCTGGCGGCGGAATTCGCGATCTCGCGTTGGAACCACCCGTTCTCGATTCCGGAAACCACCCCACCCTCCTCTTCGATCCGCGCGAAGATCTCCTCCGCTTCCGCCTCGAGCTGGTTGGTCAGAGCCTCGATATAATATGACCCAGCCAACGGGTCAATGGTATTGGGTACGCCGCTCTCGTACGCGAGGATCTGCTGAGTCCTCAGCGCGATCGTCACCGCTTTTTCGGTCGGGAGCGCCAGCGTCTCGTCCATGGAGTTCGTGTGCAGCGACTGCGTGCCCCCAAGCACCGCGGCCAGCGCCTGGTACGCCACGCGCACGATGTTGTTCTCGGGCTGCTGGGCCGTGAGGGTCACCCCGGCCGTCTGCGCGTGCGTTCGCAGCCGCCACGATTGCGGATTTCGCGCGCCGAACTCGTCGCGCAGCCGGCGCGCCCAGATCCTTCGCGCGGCGCGGAACTTGGCGACCTCCTCGAAGAAGTCGTTGTGCACATCGAAAAAGAAGGAGAGCCGTGGCGCAAACGTGTCCACGTCGAGCCCCCTGGCAATTCCGCGGCGCACATAGTCGAAGCCGTTGGCAAGGGTGAATGCGAGCTCCTGACCGGCGGTCGCTCCCGCTTCGCGGATGTGGTAGCCGGAGATCGAGATGGGATTGTACCTGGGAGCGTTCGCGCTGCACCACTCGAACATGTCCAGGATGAGCCGCAGGGCCGGCTCGGGCGGGAACACCCATGCGTGCTGGGCCTGGTACTCCTTGAGGATGTCGTTCTGCACGGTTCCGCGGAGCATGTCTGCAGAAACCCCCTGCCGCTCGGCCGCCGCCACGTAGAAGCAGAAGAGGATGATCGCTGGCCCATTGATGGTCATGGACACCGACACCCGTTCGAGCGGGATTCCGTCGAAGAGGGCCTCCATGTCGGCCAGCGACGACACCGCTACGCCACAAACGCCGACCTCGCCGAGGGAGCGGGGGTGGTCGCCGTCGTATCCCATGAGCGTCGGGAAGTCGAACGCGACCGAAAGGCCCGTCTGGCCATTGTCCAGCAGATACTTGTAGCGCTGGTTGGTCTCCTCGGCGGTCCCGAAACCCGCGAACTGGCGCATCGTCCACAGGCGGGTCCGGTACATCGTGGCGTAGGGCCCGCGGGTGAAGGGGAAGCCACCAGGCACGCCGAGTTCCTCGACGTAGCTGCCCGAGACGTCACTGGGCGTGTATAGCGGCTTGATCTCGCTGCCGGACACCGATGAGAAGAAGGGCAGACGCTTCGGTGTCCCCTCGCATGTGGCTTCCCAGGCCGCCAGCTCGGCGTCCAGCCGCTGGATCTCTTTCTGTCGACGCTCGATCTCGGCGATCAGAGTCTCCCGATCTCGAAGCCGCCGTTCGGTTGTGGACATCGGGTGCCTCCCGCTACTCCCTGCCGGAACCGCGTACGTCTTTCAATATGGCGGGAATCACCTGATCGGCCACTCCGTACGCGGTTGCGCGTCCGGCGGCGACCTCCGCGACCCAGTGCGAAAGATCGGGGCTCGACGCCAGGAAGCTCCGGGCCCGGCTCAGCAACCGTCGCTGGACGACGTCCCGGATCCGGCTCCGCGCACGTGCTTCCCGGCGTTCTTCCAGCGTCCCCGACGCCGTGAGAAAACGGTGGTGGGCGAGCAGGCGCTCCAGAAACGCGTCGATGCCTTCGCCCCGCCCTGCCGAGGTCTTGAGCACGGGGATCTCCCAGCGGGGCGCGTCGGGTGGACCGGCCGCAACGACCCCCTTGCCGGGATCCGCGCCGCCGGCCCCTCCGCCCTGCTCGCCGCCGGACCGATGCACGCCGGAAAGATCCACGCCGTGATGGGCGGGGATCCCGTGCATCCCAAGCCCCATCCTGAGCAGGAGCGCCTGCCTGATTTCCTTCACAATGCGGTCAGCCCCGATACGGTCCGATTTGTTGACCACGAACAGGTCGGCGATCTCCATCAGACCGGCCTTCATGGCCTGGATCCCGTCCCCGGACTCGGGCACCAGCACGACGGCGATCGTATCGGCGGCCGACGCGATCTCAAGCTCGGTCTGTCCGACGCCGACGGTCTCGACCACGATGTTGGGGAAGCCGAATGCGTCCAGGAGGTCGATCGCTTCCCGGGTCGTGGCCGCGAGGCCTCCCAGCGACCCCCGGGTAGCCATCGAACGAATGAAGATTCCAGGATCCGTCGCCAGGTCGTTCATGCGGATCCGGTCCCCCAGGAGCGCCCCGCCCGAGTAGGGGGAGGTGGGGTCCACCGCGACGATCGCGACCTCCTCTCCCCTGCTGCGCAGAAGGGTGGCCAACCCGGCGGCGAGACTCGACTTCCCCGCGCCGGGGGGGCCGGTAATCCCGAAGCGCCGCGCCCGAGGCTGCACCAGCAGGAGCTCCTGCAACAGGTCCGCGACACCGGGCCGCCCCCCCTCGATCATTGAAATGGCCCGCGCCAGGGCTGGACGCTTCCCGGCTCGAAAGTGCTCGGCCAGACGCCGGTGCCGTTCCGTGCGGGACGGGCGCGCGGAGGTCATCAGAAGAGCAGGGCCGCCGCCAGGCTGAGCACCATCACGAAGCCCACCAGGTCGGTCAGCGTGTGGACGAACACCGAGGAGGCGACCGCCGGGTCGACTCCGAGCCGGTTGAGCACGGTCGGGACCATGGCGCCCGCAAAGCCCGCGACGATGATGTTCGCCCACATGGCCAGGAGCACGATCACTCCGATTCGCGGATCCCCCTCCCGGAGAAACGCGAAGAGCGCGAAGATGACACCGAGGACGAAACCGTTCAGGAGGCCGACCAGCACCTCCTTGCCCACGACCCGGAACTGGCCGGCGAACAGGCCATCTCCCACGGCGATGCGGCGAATCGTGACCGCCAGCGCCTGCGTGCCCGTGTTTCCGCCCAGCGCGGCGATCACCGGCATGAGAAATGCGAGAAAGGTCACTTCCTGGATCACGTTTTCGAACTGCAGGATCACCGAAGCGGCCACCCCGGCCGTCGCGAGGTTGAGGACGAGCCACGGCAGCCTCGCGCGGACCGACTCAAGCCAACCGGCCTTGAGTTCCTCCTCGTCCGACACGCCGGCCAGCTTCAGGATATCCTCGGTGGTCTCGGCCTCGATCACGTCGATGACGTCGTCGAATGTGATGCGCCCCAACAGCGAGCCCTCCTCGTTCACCACCGGGACGCTGACCAGGTTGTAGCGGCCCATCACACGCCCCACCTCCTCCTGGTCCGTATCCGGATACACGGTCGCGATGGCGGGCTCGACCAGGGACTCCACGGGATCCTCCGGATCGGCGCGAATGAGATCGTCCAGGGGTACCGTGCCCTGCAGACGATCCCGCTCATCCACCACGAAGACCGTGTAGAAGTCCTCCACTTCCCTTCCCTGCTTGCGAATCTCCGCGATGGCCTGGCCGGCGCTCGCCCCGTCGGAAACCGACACGAGCGCCGTCGTCATGAGACCGCCGGCCGTCTCGTCGCCGTAGCGCAGAAGGTCGCGGATCTCGCCGGCCTCCTCGGTCGGCAAGGCAGCCAGGATCCGGTCCCGGTCGCCGGGTTCCAGCTCGCCCAGCAGGTCTGCGGCGTCGTCGTCCGCCAACTCCTGCAGCAGCGCCAGACCCCGCCTGGAATCCAGCGCGGTAAAAAGCTCCGCCCGGTCCTCGTCCTCCTCCATCTCGGCCAGCGTCTCGGAGGCGATATCGTCCGGTAGAATCCGGAGGATTTCGAGCCGTTGCTCCGCGGACGGAACCGACGCCACAAGGTCGGCGATGTCGGAGGGGTGCATCTCGGCGAGCAGGGCACGCAGCCGGGAGAACTCCCTTCCCTCGGCCAGGGCCAGGAGCTCGGCAAGCGCGGCGGCGGTGGCCACGGTCGGCGGGGTTTCGAGGGTCACGAGGCTTCGCTTCTCGCGGACGTGGGCACGTGCGGCGCCGGCTCCCGATGGGCGCCCAGGCCGCCCATCACCTCTTCCTGCACGCGGAACATCTCACAGTCCTGCCTCCGGGCTCCCGTTGGATGGTCATACCCCAGAACGTGAAGGGCTCCGTGCACCGCCAGCCGCGCCATCTCCTCGTCGGGCCGCACGCCTGCCTCTTCCGCCTGCCTCAGTGCCTGCGCATACCCCACGTACACGTCCCCGAGCGGCGCCTCACCGTCACCATGGAGCGCGAAGGCGAGAACGTCCGTGACCCCGGCGAGTCCGAGGTACTCCACGTGCAACCTCGCGATCTCGGCGTCGCCCACGAACGTGACCGAAAACTCCGCTCGCGAGACGCCCTCCCGCCGCAACGTCTCGCGGAGCGCCCGCCCAATCAGGCCACGTGGCACGCCGACCCCTTCCGGAGCATTGACGTGGATCGTGATCACCGTTCGTCTCCGTCGCCACCGGTGGCCCCGCGGGTGAGGTGTTTCGTCCCCGGGTAGGCAATCCGCCGGTGGTGGCTGCCCCCCAGGAACCGGACGAAACGTCTCTTCAGCCGCGCCAGATCCTGAAAGGTCAACGTGCAGTCATCGAGCTGTCCGCCCTTCGCCTTGGCGGCAAAGATGCCTTCGATAAGCTGTTCAATCCGTTCCTCGGTGGGGTTGTCGAGTGCCCGCGCCGCGGACTCGGACGAATCGGCCAGCATGGCGATCGCGGTCTCCCGGCTGCGCGGCCGGGGGCCCGGATAACGGAAATGGTCGGCATCGGGTGGATCCCGCCCCTCCTTCTCCGCCTCCTCTCGTGCCCTTTGCAGGAAGAAGCTGATCGACTGGTCCCCATGGTGTTCCCTGATGAAATCGACAAGGATCTCGGGGACTCGTTCGCGCTTCGCCATCCTTACGCCTTCCACGACATGGTCGCGCACAACGGCCGCGGATTCGTCGGGCGGCATGCGGTCGTGAGGGTTTTCGCCATGCTGGTTCTCGATGAAGAAGCCGGGGCGCGCCATCTTTCCGACATCGTGGTAGTACACGCCGGCACGACACAGGAGGGCGTTCGCGCCGACCTCGCCGGCTCCGGCTTCCGCCATGTTGGCCGCCTGCATGGTGTGCGCGAAGGTGCCCGGAGCCTCGGCGGCGAGGCGCCTCATCAGGGGACGGTTTGTATCCGCCCACCCGATCAGGGTCTGGTCGGTCGTGATCCCTGTCACCCACTCGAAGACGGGAACAAAGCCGATCGCCAGGATGGCCCCGGTGATCGTGGTCAGCAGCGCCCACGCCAGAGGGAGAAGGCCGGCAGAACTCTCGCCCTGCATCTGGAACCCCAGAATGACCAGGGAATAGGCCCCTGCCGTGACCGCGATGAACACCCACGTCTGGGAAAGCCGCCGGAACGTCCGTACGGAGAGCGCGGCCGCCGATCCGCCGGCAAGGAGGACGATGGCGACGGGGACCTCCGTGAAGGGCTCCTGCACCGCGGTGAGCGCGCACAGCACGAAGACGGCGAGCAGGGCAAAGCGACCGTCCCAGAGAACGGAGAGGGAAACCGCGACGAAGACAATGGGGAGGGCCGCGGGAGGGAGTCCCAGCCCGGTCATCACGAACGCCCCCACAAAGTAGAGCGCGAAGATCCCGGCAATGGCCACCAACGAGCGAAACGACCGGTAGATATCCGGTCGGAAGAAGAGGATGAGCACCCCCAGCACGGTCAGGAGCAGGACGTTGAGCAGCAATCCGCCCACCGCTCCTCCGAGGTTCGAGCTGTCGACACTGATCCCCTCCAGACGCAGCTGCGCGCGGTACGCCTCCAGTTTGCGCAGGGTGGCGTCGCTCACCTGGTCGTTCGCCCTGACGATGGCCTCGCCCTCCAGGACCCGGGCCTCCATGATCGGGACCATGTCACGCGCGGCCTCGATGTCACGACCAATCCTCAGTTCGTCGGGGACCAGCGTAGGCGCGAGGTACCGCGCCAGGACAAGGCGGAGCAGGTCAGTTTCCGGGCCCGGTTCCTGCCCGGTGAGGGCGCGGTCGTAGAAGTCCCTCCCCGACAGGACGGAGCTCCGGGCCACCACCGTCGCCCGGCTCCCCCTGACCACCCGGATCGAATCGGTGGTGAGCCGGGAGGCCGCACCCGGCGCCATGACCCCGTCGGGGGTCAACGTCGTGATCGCCGCAGCTGCGAGGTCGTGAAGCGAGGCGGCCCGACCGGTGTCGGCGAGGATCTCGACATCCGCCGCGCTCGCTTCGATCGCCGACGCGGACAGTACGCTGCTGATCCCCGCGACGCCGTCCGCCACGGCAACCGAGTCGATCCGGGCAAAGAAGTTCCCCAGCGAGGCGAGCGCCGAGTCGCGCCCGCTTTCCGCATAGTTGAAGGTAGGAATGACCGAGGCCGCAGCCTCGCCCCGCTCCCGTCTCAACTCGGCCGAGTCCCTGGGAACGGGGAAGCCGACCTGCGCGATGATGTCGCGGTCGGCCACCGTGCCCGCGGTGTGGCGTCCGATCCCGACACCCGGATCCGACGGGTAGAGGATCACCAGACCCACCGCCAGAAGCGCGAGAAGGAGCCACCGGGCCCCGTGGTGGATCATGCCGTCGGGCCACGACCGATGCGGCACCCCCGAGAGCAGCCTGTGCCTCCGGCTACCGCCGCTCATGGCCGTGGTCCGATTCGCGCCCGTCCGCGGCTGCGTACGCCCGCACGATGTGCTTCACGAGGCGGTGCCGGGTCACGTCGCGCTCGTCGAGGTAGACGAATTCGATGCCGTCTACCTCCTTCAGGATCTCCTCCACCTGTATGAGTCCCGACACCTGGGAACGGGGGAGGTCGATCTGGGTCTTGTCACCCGTGATCACCACCCTCGAGTTCACCCCGATCCGGGTGAGGAACATCTTCATCTGGAGGGCGGTGGCGTTCTGGGCCTCGTCCAGGATCACGAAGGCGTCGGAAAGAGTCCTGCCGCGCATGTAGGCCAGCGGCGCGACCTCGATGGTGCGTTCCCCGATCCCTCGCCGCACCCGGGCTGGCGGCATCATGTCTTCGAGCGCGTCGTAGAGGGGCCGCAGGTAGGGATCCACCTTTTCCTGGAGGTCCCCCGGGAGGAATCCCAGGTTCTCGCCCGCTTCGACCGCCGGACGCGCCAGGATGATCCGCCGCACCCGCTTCCTGAACAGCTCAGCCACCGCGCGGGCCACGGCCAGGTAGGTCTTCCCCGTCCCGGCCGGACCGATACCGATCACGATCTCGGAGTCCTCCATGGCCTGGAGGTACGCGCGCTGGCCATCGGAACGCGGCACGATCGTGCGGCGCGCGCCGGGCAGCGCGATGCGGAGGCGCTCGTCATCGTTGCGGATATCCGGCCCTTCGCGTGTCTCGAGGCTCGCCGCAAAGCGGGCCACATCCGACGCGGGAAACGACTTGCCCAGACGGGCCAGCTCGATCATGTGCTCCAGGACGCGAGCCGCGTCGGCGACAGCCTCGAGTTCGCCGGCGAGGCGAACGTGGTCCTCGCGCAGGACGACCTTCACCCCGAACAGCGAACTCAGCTCGCGGAAGTTCGCGTCGCCGACCCCCGCCAGGATGAACTGGTCCGCGCCTTCGGCGTTCAGATGGTGTTCGACCATCGTGCCGCTCGTCATCGGTCTCCTCCGACCGAGATGCCCAGCGCGGCCAGCTCGGCGGCCGGAACCGGCGACGGCGCGCCTTCGAAGCTGGCCCGGGCAGTGGTGGTCTTCGGGAACGCGATCACGTCGCGCAGGCTCGTACCGCCCGAGAGTTGGGCCACCAGACGGTCGACGCCCAGCGCGATCCCACCGTGTGGCGGAGCGCCCGAGCGCAGCGCCTCGAGGAGGAATCCGAACTTGGCCGTGATCTCCTCGGGCCGCAGTCCGAGCATCGACAGAATCCTGGTCTGGAGAGCCGCATCGTGCATGCGGATGCTCCCCGAACCCAACTCCGTCCCGTTGTAGACGAGGTCGTAGGCGAGGCCCCGGACCGCGAGCGGGTCAGAGTCCAGGAGGTGGGCATCGGCGGGATCGGGCTGCACGAAGGGGTGGTGGTTGGCGGCCAGCGTGCCGTCGCCGCCGTCTTCGAAGACCGGGAAGGCCGTCACCCACAGCCACGCGTGCTCGGTGGTCCTCGGCAGGTCCAGTGCCGCGATGGAAGCCGCTCGCGCGGCATCCAGGGCCGGAGAGGTCACGCGGTCGGGACCCGCGGCCGCGACAAGGAGGTCGCCCGGGGCGAGGCCCAGACGGGTGCGGGTATCGTCCCGGAAGAACCGGCCCAGGGGACCCGTGGCGCCATTCTCGGTGATCTTGGCCCAAAGGAGGCCCGGGGCCCCCGCCGCCTTGGCCGCATCCTCGACGGCGACAATCCGTCTGCGGGTGAGACGCGCCCCGCCCTCGAGGCCCAGGCCACGAATCCGGCCCCCCTTTTCGACGGCACCGCGCAGGATGGCGGAATCCAATTCGCCGAGAACCGTGGTGAAGTCACGGATTTCGAGGCCGTAACGGAGGTCGGGCCGATCGCACCCGAAGCGCTCCATGGCGTCGTGGTAGGTCATTCGCCGGAATGGCGTCGCGGCCTCGATTCCGGCCACCTCCGCCAGCTTTTCCATGAGGCCCTCGCACCATCCAAGGATGTCCTCGGGCTGCACGAACGCCGCCTCCACGTCGATCTGGGTGAACTCCGGCTGCCGGTCCGCACGCATGTCCTCGTCCCTGAAGCACCGTGCGATCTGCACGTAGCGGTCGAAGCCGGCGATCATCAGTAGCTGCTTGTAGATCTGCGGACTCTGCGGGAGCGCAAAGAACTCTCCCGGGTGCACGCGGCTGGGGACCAGGAAATCCCTGGCCCCTTCCGGCGTCGGCTTGGTCAGGATGGGCGTCTCGATCTCGTAGAAACCCAGCGCGTCAAAATGGTTCCGGACGGCCAGCACAAGGCGGTGGCGGAGCGCCAGCCTCGCCTGCATCTCGTGGCGGCGCAGGTCGAGGACCCTGTGCCGCAGCCTCAGCTTCTCGGAGGGCAGTTCCTCTTCCGGAGGCAGGTACACGGGGATCGCGGGCGTCCGCGCCCGGTTCAGAACCTCAAGCTCCGTGATCTGGATCTCCAGATCCCCCGTGGCCATCTCCGGGTTGCGAGCCGCGTCGGGCCTGGGCCGCACGACGCCGCGCACGGCGACCACGTCCTCGACACTGAGCCCTCGCACCGCGTCCATCGCGTCCGCGGAGGACCAGTCGGGACCCGCCGACGCCTGAAGAATGCCCGAGCGGTCCCGCAGATCGAGGAATACCAGCCCTCCGAGGTCTCTCCTGCGGTGAATCCACCCCACGATCCGAACGCCGCGCCCCGCCATTTCCAACGTGACCAGGCCAGCCGCGGCGGTACGCATCGCCGTGGCGCTTGTTTCCGTTCTTGACACCAACAGCCTCCGGTGAGCCGTTATCGGTTGCCGGCCGACGGCGGCAACTGGCAGCCCATGGCAGAAATCGCCGCTGTGTATCACGGGCGATGCATCCAGGCTGGGGCGGCGCCGGACCTGTTCTCTCGGTAACTTAACCCACCCCCCGCCACCCAGAAAGGCGCTCCTCGCCCGTGAACCCCGACCGGCCCAACCTCCTGGGGCTGACCCCCTCCGAACTGGAAGACGCCCTCGCCGCCCATTTCGGCCGGCGCGGCCAACCCGCATACCGCTCCCGGCAAGTCCGGGAATGGCTCTTTGCCGGCGACGCCCGTTCCTTCGACGCGATGTCCAACCTTCCGCTGCGGGAGCGCAGCGCACTCGGCGATGCCTTTCGCCTTGACGAGCCAGCCGTCGACACCGTATCGGAGTCGGCGGATGGCACGGTCAAGCACCTCTGGGGTCTGCGCGGGGGCGAGGTGGTCGAGAGCGTGCTGATCCCCTCGGGAGACCGCCTCACCCTGTGCATCTCCTCGCAGGCGGGGTGCGCCCTCAGGTGTCGGTTCTGCGCGACGGGATGGTCGGGGTTCGGCCGCCAGCTGACACCTGCCGAGATCACCGGCCAGTACCGGGCATCGTCACGCTGGGCCGCCGAGCACGGCCGCGGCGCAATCACGAATGTGGTGTTCATGGGCATGGGAGAGCCCCTCGCCAACCGCCGCAACGTCTTCCCCGCCCTGTCGATCCTCAACTCGGCCCATGGGGTCGGAGCCCGGCGCATCACCGTGTCCACCGTTGGCGTCATTCCAGGGATCGCCAAGCTGGCCGAACGGCCGGAGCAGTTCCGCCTGGCATTGTCGCTGCACGCGCCGGTGTCGGAACTGCGGGCCGAACTGATCCCCCTTGAGAAGCGCTATCCCCTCGGGCAGCTCATGGACGCGCTCGAGGCCTTCAACCGGCGCGGCGGTCGGCGCGTCACCTTCGAGTACACCATGATCCGGGACGTGAACGACGATCCGGCTCTGCTGCCGCCCCTCGCGGAGCTCGCGACCCGGGTCAAGGCGTTCGTGAACCTCATCCCCTTCAACCCGATCCCGTACGTGGACTGGGAACCCAGCCTTCCCCGCCGGGTCCGCGCCTTCCGGGACGGCCTGGACGCGGCCGGTGTTGCGGTGGCGGTGCGTGAACCACGGGGCCGCGACATCGACGCGGCGTGCGGGCAGTTGCGGGCCAGTCGGCTGGCAGGCCGCGGTCAGGTCCCGCCTCGGCGCCGAGACGCTCGAAGCGCCCGAAAAGGTCTGCCGGTGGCCCCGGCGGCGTCAGCGGCCCGCGTCCGTGGAGCTGCTAGCGGATCCGGTCCCCGATCCGGCTCCCCCGAATCTCCCTGATCCACGGGAAGGGCCGCGGCGAACCCCGATTGTAGGAGAAGTAGATCCCGACGGCCCGGCCCTCGAAGCGCCAGCCCTCCAGGAGACCCCAGTACCGGGAGTCGAGGCTCGTGTCGCGGTTGTCGCCCAGCATGAAGTAGTGGCCATCGGGAATGACGAGGGGACCCCAGTTGTCACGGGTGGGCCGGTAGTCGTCCCGGGGACCGCCGACGATGTAGTCACGTTGCCAGATCATGTCGGGGTCGAAGTCGTCGGGCCCCCGTGTGTGCACGACGTAGGGCTCGTCCCGAGCTCCCCCGTTCAGATAGAGCACCCTTTCCCTCATCTCCAGCGTGTCTCCGGGCAAACCGACGAGGCGCTTGACGAGGGTCATGTCCACTTCGTGGTGGGGGTCGAAAACCAGGACATCACCCCGGCGGGGCTCCGAGTATCCGGGGATCCGAATGTCGGTGAACGGGACGCGTGAGCCAATCGCCGCCCGGTTCACGACCAGGAAGTCTCCCACGAGGAGCGTGTTTTCCATGGAGCCCGAGGTGATCACGAATGTCTGAAAGAGGAAAGCACGGATCACCAGGAAGAGGATCCCGGCGAAAATGACCAACTTGAGTGCCTCGGCTCCGGTCGCGCCTCCCTTCTCCTCGGTTTTCTTCCGCCCCTTGCGAGCCGCTTCTGCCCCCGCCTCGCGATCCCGTGTCGATCGAGTCCGCCCGTCGGGCTTCCCGCGGTTCTTCACCTTGCGCTTGCCAGCCATCGCTAGTGTCCGCTTCCCCTTTCCGCCCCGAGCCGCCTCAGCCATTCGACCAGGCGGTTCCCGGTGCCGTCGACCGGCCCTTGCGGGGCGATCCAATCTGAACCAAGCCGTACGGTGACGTCCACGAACAGGTTCGGGTCCGGGTCGCTGATCACGCTGTCGATTCCAAGCGCCTCGGCTACCGCCGCTGCCGTTTCCAGCTTCCCCACCCGGTCGACCACGACCGATGACTCCAGCCCGAACTGCCCCGCGTTCCCGATGCCCACGACGTCGAAGCCCGCCCCTCGCAGACGATCGGTCGCATCACGGGCCATGCCGGCGACTCCCCCCGCGTTGCGCACATCCACCGTCACCCGGTCTTCCGCGGGTGACATTGCAGGCTCGTCGGCCGGCGCACGCTCCTCCGGCAACCACTGCCAGAAGGCCGATCCCAGCAGCACCGCCGTCCCGGTCACCGCGAGGGCGAACAGCGTTGCCTTGAGAAACCGGCTCATCACGACCCAATTACGAGGGAGTTCCAGAAGCCGAGGGTCCGGGAATGACCTCCAACGGCGCGTAAAATGTAATCAATCCGCGGGCGGTACCGTGGCCGGGACGCCGGCGGCGTGCAGCCGCGGCGAGGAGTCGATGACAAATACCCCGACAGCGACAGCCGGGCATCGGGCGTGCGGCCACGGCGGAGACCCCGGGTGATCTGGGATCCCTGCCTGACCCGGGCGGTCGCCGACGAGCTGACGGCCGCGCTGAAGGGCGCGCGTGCCCGAGCCGTGACCTTCCGCGGGGACGCCATGGAAGTGGTGGTGCACTTCCGTGACGCGACGGTGATGGTGGACCTGTCACCGGGCCGAGGGGTGATCGTCCTCGGTCCGCCGTCCGAGCCGGACGAGGACGCCGCACCGCTGCCCGCCGTCCTCGCCGGGATGGAGACCGTGCGGGACGAGCGGGTCATGCTGCTGCACTTCCGCCGGGTGCGCGGGAAGAAGGCGCACCCAACCCTGATTCTGGAGCTGGCCACAAACCGCTGGAACGCGATCCTCGCCGACGGGCCCGCGCTGAGGGTCCGCAAGGGGCTGACGCCGGTGAAGTCCCGGCCGCTGCAGGTGGGGCAGCCGTGGACGTCGCCGGGAGACAGGACACCCGCGCGAGCGAGACACGAGATGGACCGCCGCGGGTGGGTCGCCCTGCTCAAGGGATTGGGGGAAGCCGAAGCCCGTTCCGCCCTCCTGGCACGGGTGGCCTTCACCTCGGGTCTCAACGTCGGCTATCTGCTGGATGCGAAGACCCTCGACGAAGGATTCGAACGGTGGTGCGCGGTGGCCGCGATGACGGCGGTGGCACCGCACATTCTCCGTCAGGCCACTGGCCCTCAGCCGTATCCGTGGCCGCTCTCCGGGTGCGACGCGGAGCCGGTCGGCAGCCTCCTGGAGGGCATGGCCACCGTGCGGGCGAATACGGATCGGAAGGGGTCGCCGGGCGGAGGGCGGGTTACCCGCTTCCTCGCCGCCGAGTCCCGCCGGTTGAAGCGGATGCTTAAGCGGCTCCGCACCGAACTGGCACGCACGGGAGACGCGGCCCGCCTGCGCGACGACGGCTCATTGATCCTCTCGTGCCTCCACCTGATCGAACCCGGGACGAAGGACGCGACCCTGCCGGGCTTCGACGGGGAGCCGCGTACCCTGAAGCTGGATCCCCGCCTCAGGCCCCAGGAGCACGCGAACGCCCTCTTCCGCAGGGCAGCGCGCATGGAGCGGGGAGCCGCCGCCCTTCCAGGCCGAATTCACGCCGCGGAGGCGGAGTTGGCCCGAATCGACGACCTGAGGCGGCGCAACGCGCTCGGCGAGTTGCCCCCGGAGGAAGTCGAACCACTCCTGCGCTCACGTCCGGCAAGCACCCGTCCAACTCCGGAGTCCCCCGCACTCCCCTACCGGTCGTTCACCAGCTCCGGGGGCCTGGAGATCCGCGTGGGTCGCGGCGCACGTCACAACGACGCTCTCACCTTCCACCACTCCCGCCCCGCGGACATCTGGCTCCACGCACGCCACGCCGCCGGCGCACACGTGATCCTGCGCTGGACGCGGCCGGAGCGCCCACCCGCCACCGACCTCGAAGAAGCAGCCGTGCTCGCCGCCAATCACTCCGGCGCCAGGGCCTCGGGCACCGTCCCCGTGGACTGGACCCGCCGCAAGTGGGTCAGAAAGCCTCGCCGCGCCTCGCCCGGCGCTGTGCTCCCCGAACGAGTGCAGACGGTCTTCGTGTCGCCGGATCCGTCGTTGGGGGAGCGGCTGGGAGGGGGATGACTACCCCACCTCGTCGAGCGCCTCTCGCAGCTCCCGGGCCAGCGCCAGCGCACCGGCCACGCCGCCCTCGTCCAGCCGGTCGACGAGAGCGCTTCCAACAACCGCCGCGTCGGCGGCCGCACCCACGGCCCGCGCGTGCTCGGCGGTGGAAACGCCGAATCCCACCGCCACCGGCAGGGACGAGACCGACCGGACCGCGCCGACCTCCCTTGCAAGCTCGCCGCGAAGCTCCCGGCGGGCTCCCGTGACACCGGTTCGCGCGATGTAGTACACGAATCCCTGACTCGAGCGGGCGATCTGCGCAACCCGCTCCGGGGTGGTCGTGGGGGCGGCGAGCCGGACCAGGTCCAGCCGGCTCTCCAGAAGGCCGGCTTCGAGCTCCGGATCGGCGCCGAGCGGAAGATCCGTCGGCAGGACTCCGTCGGCCCCGGCCTCGATCGCCTCGCGCACGAAGGTCTCGACCCCGCGCGAGAACACCGGATTCAGGTACGAGAAAATCACCACCGGTACGTCGCTGGCGCGGCGCAGTTCGGCCAGCACATCGAACACGTCGTCCACCGTCGTGCCCTGGTCGAGCGCGCCCTGGCTGGAGCGCTGGATGGTGGGACCGTCGGCCATCGGATCGCTGAACGGGATCCCCAACTCGATCACGTCCGCCCCCCCCTCCGCCAGCCCCGCCACCAGCTCCCGCGTGTGGGCCAGACTGGGATAGCCGGTCGTCACGTACGGGATGAAGCCGCGCCGACCCTGCGCGGCCAGCGCTTCGAATCTGGCGCCGATGCGCCCCGGCGGCGGCCCGCTCACGACCCCGGCCCGGCCTGGCTCTCGCCCGCCCCCGCCCCGCCCGACTCCGGCCCGCGCCCTCCATCTCCCAGCCGGGACACGTGCACCACGTCCTTGTCCCCCCTCCCGCTCAGGCAGATGGCCACGGGGGCCTCGATCTCGCCCCGCCGCCCCGCTTCGGCCACCCACGCCAGCGCGTGGGCAGTCTCCAGCGCGGGAATGATCCCCTCCAGCCCGGGAAGCGCGCGAAACGCCCGTTCGGCGGCCCCGTCCTCGACACTCACGTACCTTGCCCGGCCCGTGTCCATGAGGTGGGAGTGCTCCGGGCCCACACCCGGATAGTCCAGCCCGGCGGCGACCGAGTGCGCGGGGGCGATCTGCCCGTCCGCGTCCTGGAGGAGGTAGCTGAGCGATCCGTGCAGCACCCCGGGCCGCCCCTCGCTGAGCGGGGCCGAGGAGCGTCCGCTGCCGAGCCCGTCCCCGGCGGCCTCGACGCCGATCAGGGCCACCCCCTCGTCGCCCACGAAGGCGTGGAACATTCCCATCGCGTTCGAGCCGCCCCCGACGCACGCCACAACCGATGCCGGCAGCCGTCCTTCGACCGCCTGGATCTGTCGCCGCGCCTCCCGGCCGATGACCGCCTGGAAGTCGCGCACGATGAGCGGGAACGGGTGCGGTCCAACCACGGAGCCGATGATGTAGTGGGTATCCCGCACGTTGGTGACCCAGTCGCGCAACGCCTCGTTCGTGGCGTCCTTGAGTGTCCGGGTGCCGGACTCGACGGGCCGCACCTCGGCACCGAGCAGCTCCATGCGGTAGACGTTCAGGGACTGTCGCTCGATGTCCTCCGCGCCCATGTAGACGACGCACTCCAGGTCGAAGAGCGCACACGCGGTCGCCGTCGCGACGCCGTGCTGCCCGGCGCCGGTTTCGGCGATGATGCGGGGCTTCCCCATGCGTCCGGCGAGGAGCGCCTGCCCGACCGTATTGTTGATCTTGTGAGCCCCGGTGTGGTTGAGATCCTCGCGCTTGAGGTAGACCGGCGCGACCCCGGCTTCGGCTTCGAAGCGCCGGGCCCGATAGAGGGGCGTGGGACGGCCTACGTAGTTCGCGCTCAGGTGGTCGACCTCGGCCAGGAAGGCCGGATCGGCCAGGGCCTCGGCGTAGGCGGCGGCAAGTTCGTCGAGCGCCGGGATCAGCGTTTCCGGAACATACCGGCCGCCGTACGCGCCGTACCGGTCCGCCTGGACGGGCGATCCGCTCACGGTTGTCCTCCCCCGGACAGGTTTCCCGCCAGTCGCGCCGCCTGCACGAAGGCCCTCGTCCTTCCGGGGTCCTTGGTGCCGGGCACCGACTCGACGCCGGAACTGACGTCGAGTACGTCGGGGCGAAGCGCCTCGACGGCCGCGCCGGCGTTCTCCGGGTTCATCCCGCCGGCGGCTATGAAGGTCGCCGAACCGATGGCGCCGCGCACCTCCCTCCCCACGCCCGCCCACGAGAAGGTTCGTCCGGTGCCGCCGGGGCGCCCCGGATCCCACGAGTCGACCAGCACGCCGTCGACCACCGCAGCGTACCGTCCGGCCGCGTCCGCCATCGACAATCCCGGCCTGGCGTGAACCGTCTTCCACACCCCCCCACCCCCCCCCCCCCCGCCACCCCCCCCCGGCCCCCGCCGGGCCGCGCCCCCCATCGACACCCCCGGCCGGGCGGAACCCTTCTCCCCCCCCCCCCACCCCCCCCCCCCGCCGATCCGCGTCACGGCTTCGATCGTCTCGCTCCCCCCCAGCTG
>MPNE01000010.1 GCA_002238865.1 Gemmatimonadetes bacterium bin94
TGGCCGTTCGCTTTGACCGCGGGGAAGCGGCCTCTTCGCCCGAACGCGTAGGCGTCGCTATTCGGGCCGCGGCGGAGGTCTTTGTCGCGCGGGCCGAACTGGTCTGGACCGTGGGAGCTGCCGGAGAGCCTCCCCGCCACGGATCGGCCATGCTCGGCGAGCGCGAATGGGCAGATACGGGAGGTGCTCTCCGCTCGCGGCTGGACATTCCGATTCGGAAGGGTGACGCGGCCGCCACGTTCTTCCTTCTCGTGGGAGGCAGGTGCGTGGACTGCGTGTCCCGGCCCTTGGCCGACGCGGGCGCCAACGTCCGGGTCAGAACGCACAACGTGGTGGACCCGGACCTTCGCCGGTTCCTGGAGCACCTGCGGCCCGAGAGTTGGAACAAGGGGAAGGAGTTCGAGCAAGCCGTGGGCCTGCTGTTCCTCTTCCTCGGCTTTCATGTAGACCCGCTCTACGCCCAGCGCGGGCTCGGCGACGCCGTGGACAGTCTGGCCCACGATCCGGCCTCGTCCGTCATCTTGGCCATCGAATGCACGGTCGGGCCGCCGGACGCAAAGGCAAAGCTGAGCAAGCTCATCGCCCGGGTGGCGGACATGCGCAAGAAACTCGCCGGCAGCGAAGTGATCCCGGTTCTCGCGACGGCCGGACCGCGTGCGGCGCTGTCGAAGGCTGAGGTGGACAAGGCCGAGGGTGACGACATTGCGCTTCTGGCCCGGGAGGACCTCGATGTTCTCTGGGCCGTCGCGCAGGCTGGCGGGACGACCGCCCACGCGGTCAGCCATCTACGGACCCAAGTCACGGATGCAAGACGCCGACGAGCGATGGACCGAACGAGTCGCTCGTCGAAAACCAAACCCTTGGGGTCGTTGGCATGATAGCACCGCCTGCGGAGGTGCGACTTGACGACCGCCCGATCAACTCCCCAAACGAAAGGAACAGACCTGTGCCGGATCGAAGGGCCGCTGATTCTTACGGTGCCCGCGCCCTTGGCGGCTTGCGCACATGCCCGCTCGTAATCTGCTGACGCCCGGTAACGCCCCGTCAGCCAGACGCCCCAAGCGCCGTGGTGAAGGTCTCCAAGACTCCTGCATCCAACCTAGTGCTTTGCCGCGCGCAGGCCGTAGCAGCCCCAACCCAACCCGCTTTGATTGGAGGAACTGCATGGCAGATGAGGCATCCGCAGACTGCCGGCCAAGCTGAGTCGAATGGCCCGCGAAACCGACGAGCGGGACACGGACGCGACTCCCGCAGTTTGACGCGACTTCCTCGCCATTCCAGTGCGACGGGAAGGGAATCGGCGTCACGGCAAGAAACGCAGATCGTGCAGTCCCAGTTAGACTTATACGATTTCGTGCCGTGATTCGACTCACCTGCGGGTTGCGCTACCAGAGGCCGGACGAGGGACAGCTTCGGACGGCTCTGGAAGCCCGCCGCGGGGCGTGCGACTAGGGAATCTCATTTGGCGGGAATCAAACAGCGGGAATTCGACCGGGCAATCCCGTAAACTCAAGTGATTCCGCCAGATACCAGACTCGGGGTGAATGTCCGCCCAACAGACCTGCAGCCAGGGGTCGGCCGCGTCCGAGGCTCGCGTGAGCCACGTGACGACGCCGGTGACCGGACTGACAAGGTGACGATACCTGGACATCGTCTCTTCAGGCGGAATCGATCGGTGGCCCCCGCTGTTGCGAACGGCTTTGGGACTCGGCCGCAGCCGCACCGGTGCGGCTGGCCGGTCGGGGCGGTACAGGGCCTCGTCGCCGCACGCCAGGCATTGCGGGCGGCGCATCGCGAGATGCTGCCCCATCTCGCGGCTGACGACATCCAACGAGATGGCCCGCTCATGAATGGGCGCCAGGTCTTCCAGGACCAGCCACCGGGCAATCTCGATGGCGGCCAGGCCGCATACCGCCTCCAGCTCGACCGTCTCGGCCGCGCGGGGCGTGACGGCCGAAGAGCTCCCGCCGAGGTTGCGCAGAAAGTTGTGAACCTCCTGGTGGCCGCGCAGACGGTAGGCGAGACAGGCCCAGCACGGGCCGCGCTGCGCCGGCCGGAAGACCGGCCCGAACAGCGGCTGCACGCCGTACGGCCTGACGAGGACCCAGGGTGAGCCGGATTCGAGGTGGCCGCGATTGATCGCGTCGTGGTGTTCGTCCAGGTAGTCGACGCATACGACGGCGGACAGGGTGGGGCGACGATCGGCCACCTGAATGCCCAGTGCTCTCAGCCGCCGGGCGAGCAGCCCGTCGTCGCCGGCCACGGCTACCGTCGAGGCTCCCAGGCGCTGTTCCGCCCACCGCGGTGAGGCGCCGAGCGAGGACCAGTACGCCGCGCGCTCCGATGCCATCGCGCAGTCGCCCGAAACCAAATATCCCCGGTACGCCAGGGACTTGATCGCCGTCTCCACGCGGACGGCCGGGTGTGCGGGAGCCAGGGCGGCAGCAATGTCCTGGCGCGTGCGGCGCCCATCGAGGAGAGGCAGGAGGTCGCAATGGACCTGCCCGCGGAGCAGCGTGTTGAAGGTCTCGGAAACCAGGAGCACCTGCCGGTCGCCGATCAGCCGGAAGTCAAGATGCGGCGCAAGAGCCGGTACTTCCACCAGGCCACGGTCGGCGGAGGTGGTTCTCTTCAGTATCCCCGGGGTTCCTTGCGCGTCCGTTGTCATCGAGCCTTCCGCCCCGAGACCTCCGGACTGTTTCCGAACGGCATCCCAACCGGGTTGAATACCTGTTTCGGATCGAACTCCCGCTTCCACCCGATGGCTTGTTCGAGCGTCTCGCCATAGTGTTCCGCCCACTCCTTCGGGCCATAGCCCACTCCGCCCGACAGGTAACTCTTCCCGCCGAGTCCGACGAGGGTTCTGTCGATTTCCTCGAGTTTGCTCACCAATTCGGTCGCCTTCTCGTGTTGAAACTCGCCAAGTACGGCCAGGATCGAGTAGCAGATCGCCCGTTTTCCCGGCGGACGCATGAACAGCGGAGCGTCAATCGCCTCGCTTCCGATTCCGTATAGCCCGGTCCAACTCCAGGGTCTGGGCGGCACCCAGTGCGAATCCAGCAACGGTTGGGAAAGTAGCGTTCGCAGGGACTCCCAAGGCAGGATCCAATCCCGCCACGGGTGGTAGTGCAGCCAACTGAACGCCCACTTGGGGTAAATCACGGCGTGCCCTACGCTGGTCGTGTCCCTCGTGTATGTGTTCTCGTCGTATTGCAACCCCGCGAGCATTTCCGCGTCGTCGGGCTCCCCGCCGTACTCGAAACCGGCAGACAGGATGATCTCCTGCTCGTGGTACCGGATCTCCGCCCGCAGGTTGTCGAAGCGGTCCGCCTCGACAACGAACTCGAAGTCGTCCGCGAATCGGTCGAAGTCGCGATAGCGGAGTTGGTGCTGCCGGAACCGTTCCCCCGCCGCCCGGAGCCGGATCCACGCCTCTGTAATGATCCCGAACTGGCCCTGGCCACTCCTCACGGCATTGAAGAGTCCTTCGTTCCGAACGGGCGAGCACCGCACGCGCTCGCCGGCCCCGGTGACGACCTCGAGTTGTTCGACCTGTCCGACCTGCGCCCCATAGCGATGCGAAGTGCTGCCCACGCCTCCGGCGGACAGCGTTCCACCCACGGTAGCCTCGCCGATGTCCACGAGCACTGGGGGCAGGCGTCGCGTACCGCGCAACGCGTCCAGAACCTGGCTCCACTGCGCCCCGCCTTGTGCCCGCACCAACTCGGGCCCCGCAGGTTGCACCCGATCCAGCCCCCTCGTGTCGAGTACGACGCCGCGGTCCGTCAGGCTCTGACCGCCCTGGGAGTGTCCTCCGCCTCTAACGGCCAGCCGGATTCCGTCTCTCGCGGCGCAGCGCACAATGCCTGCCACCTCCTCAGCGCTCTGCGGGGTCACCACGGCCTCCGGCACCCGCATGTCCATTCTTCCGAAGTCTTGGGCGTACGCCTCCCGATCTTTCAGGCTCCTGCTTGCGCCCGGGATGCGACGGTCTTTGTTCGTCATCGTGCTCGCTTCCGCGTGAGCTCGGTGGTCTCGACTACGGCCACCTCAGCGCGTGACCGTCACCCGCACGTAGGCGTTCGTCCAACAGCACTGGTCGCCGCCCGTGCTGTCGTTCGCGCTCCAGTTGTCCACGCGGGCGCGCAGCACGTACTCGCCCGGCCCGCTGAACACGGCGGTCGTCGCGGCCTCTCCCGTGCCGCCCTCGACCGTGACTCGCACGGGGTCGAAGGAAACCGCCGCGGGAGGCCCCTGGTACTTGAACCAGGTTGCCGCCACGTCGACCACCGCGTTGACCATGTCGTCCGGCGCGCGCACCGAGACCTCCTCGGTCCACAACGTCAGGGCAAGCGGCTCGCCGACCGTCGCGGTGCGGGGTTCCGACCACACGCCCTGGACGTGCTGGCCTTCCGGCCCGTCGGGGCCGAAGCGCACCACAGGCGGTACCGATCCCATGGCCCGCGGCCCGTAGTCCAACTGCAGCGCCGGGATACCCACGCGCCCCGGGGTTGCGTTCATGAGCCCGTTCGCGGTGATCGTCCAGACCACCCGCTGCTCGCCGTCCGCGTAGGATGCGGGCACCGTAACCGAGAAGACGCCCCGGTCCCGGCGCGGACGCACGGGAAAGTGCGTGGGTTGCATCCCGTCGAACTCGGCCGGCTCGATGAAGTTGTCGGTGCCGATCGGGATGTCGAGGATCTGCTCGCTGTTCAGGTTGAAGAAGCCGAACGAGAGCGTGAAAGTGCCGTCGTCGTTCCGGTACCAACCCTCGAAGAAGGGGGCCACCTCGTCCCCCTTGGGCAGGATGGGAGCGAGCGGCAGGCGCCGTTGCTGCGCGTTCAGGAACGTGCCCGCGGCCGCCTGCGCCGACAGCATGATCTGTACCGCGAGCAGTGTGCCCGCGACCCGTGTGGTTCGCATCAGTTGCGGTTGCCGTCGTCGCCGTCGGTCGCGTGCTTGCGCTCCCGCTCCTCAACCAGCCGCTGGTAGCCCTCCTCGGTCAGGTGGGTGATGGCCATCCACGCATGCGACATCTCGTCCATCGTCCGCGCGCCGCGCGCATACCAGATCTCGGGGTCCGGCGTGAGTTCGTTCTCGGCGGTGTTGTCGTACCACCCCGTGAGGACGACGACCGTCCCCGTGGGCAGGAGCGGCGCCACATCGTCCTCGTAGATGTAGCTGTGGTGCCAGCGGGCGTCGAAGTCCGTGACCATGCTGATGAGTTCGACGTCCCCGTCGGGGTATACGGCCTGAACGGACATCGCGTGCAGGTGGACGTGGCCGTGGGGCTGATAGCTGTCGAGGCGCACCGGGTGGTCCCAGCGGTGGAACCCCTGGGTCATCGCGGTCCCGCCGGGCCGAAGTGCGATGTCGCCCCGGAGCGGGTAGAGACGAAGGTCCTGGTCGAACTCCGGCTCGTAGCCGTCCTCGTGGAACCAGATCCCGAGCTCCAGCTGGTCGCCGGTTACGTCGTATCCCATGGGATAGTAGTGGGCGTCCCACTCGATCATATCGTTCGCCTTCAGAAGCCGGCCCGCGTCGCGCGGCACGATCTCGCCGATCTTGCCCATGGCGTACTCGGAGAGGCTCTGGATGCGCCGATACTCGCCGTCTTCGTTGAGGCGAAGGAGACGCGGGATTGCGTGATGGACGATCTGGCGGCCCGCCGGGAAGGAGGGACGCGTCTCGAACGCCATCACCATCCGGTCCTCGTTGAGCCCCGTAGGCACGCGCGGCCGCCACCAGGTGTCGCCGCCCTCGGCGGGCACGTCGAACGGCTTCGACTTGATCACGTGATCGGGCGGGCCCAGCACGTCCTCGAGCTGCCACTTCTGCTCATTCGGCCAGTCGATCGGCGTTGGCAGGTCGGCCGGATCACCCTCGGGCGCCCCGGCGTCCACCCACGCGACCACGGTCTCGATCTCGTCGTCGCTCAGCCGCCAGTCGCCCTTGACGTCCTGAATCCCGACCCCGGTGTCGAGGTGGTAGGGAGGCATGAGGCGCTTTGAAACGAGGTCACGTGCCCGCGACGCATAGCGGCGGACCTCGTGGTACGTGAGGAGCGACATGGGACCCACGGAACCCGGCCGATGGCAGATCTGGCAGCTGGCCTGGAGGATGGGGGCGACATCCTTGCTGAACGTCACCTCGACCTCGCGGGCTTCGCCGTTGACTGCGGACTGTTGCGCGATGACGGGAGGGGGTGTCATCAATGCCAGGATAGCCAGCGCCAGGGCGGGCGGCACGGCGAGGGCCAGCGCCGAGGCGGCCTGTGGATTCGACGGACGGTCCGAGCGGACTCGCAAGCTGCGCATGGCCAGATCCTCTTCTAGGCGCGATCACGCGGAGCCGGCCCGCCATCCCGCGCGCCGGGCGCGGCACGGCCCCGAATCCTTCCTACAATGCATGCACACCGGACCCCCGGCAAGGTGACCGGTTTTCCGCCGAGGCGGCCGCCATGTACGGCTGGCCAGCGCACCGCGAGCCGACCGGTTCGCCTCGGCTGTCACCCGCCATGGCCCAAGCTCGCGGGAAGCGTTACGGTGAGCAGCCGTGGAGCCCGAAAACCCCCGCATCAGGCGACGGAGACGACAGATGAATTCCCGACGAGCGACCAACCCCACACCATTGAACCCCTCCCGGCGCAACTTCCTTCGAACGGCCGGGGCCGCAGGCGCCGGACTCGCGCTGGGCGCCGAACGCGTCGCCGCGTCCAAGGGGGCCGCCCCGGCTCCTCCGGTTGCCGCCCCCGGCGGCTCACTTGTCCCGGGCGCCCCCACCCCCGGCCGCCCACCCGCCCCGAAGCGGTTCCTCATCCTGGGCGGGACCGGGTTCATCGGGCCGCACACGGTCCGGTACGCGGTGGAGCGCGGCCACGAGGTCACGATCTTCACGCGCGGCCGCGCCGACGCGGACCTCCCCGACGTCGAACGCCTCGTCGGCGACCGGAACGGCGACCTGTCCGCGCTGGAAGGGCGGAGCTGGGACGTCGTCTTCGACAACAACTGCCAGAACTATCGCTGGGCGCAACTCAGCACCGAACTGCTGAAGGACGCGGCGGAGCAGTACATCTTTGTCTCGTCGATCTCGGCGTACGCGATCGAGGGCATGAACTTCCAGTACAAGGACCGCGTGCTGTGGGAGCCCGCCGTCCCGGAAGACTACCCGCGCTTCGAGCCGCCCGAGGACTGGGCGGACGGCGACGAAGCGCACTACGGGCTCATGAAGCGGCTCAGCGAGGACATTTCGCACGCCGCCTTCCCGGGCCGCACCACCGTGATCCGCCCCGGGCTGATCGTCGGCCCCGACGACCCCACCGACCGGTTCACCTACTGGCCGGTGCGGATCGAAGAGGGTGGAGAGGTGCTGGCCCCGGGCAACCCCGACCATTCGAACCAGATCATCGACCAGCGCGACCTCACCGAGTGGACGGTACGCGTCGCCGAAGAAGGGGTGATGGGCGACTTCAACGGCACGGGTCCGGGGAGCCGGCTCTCGATGGCGGAGATGCTCTACGGGATCCGCGCGGTGACGAGCAGGCCCGTGAAGTTCACCTGGGTGCCGGAAGACTTCCTCGAAGCCAACGACACCAGACCGTGGCGCGATCTCCCGTCGTGGGTGCCGGGCGATGAGCTGATGTACGTCGACGTGAGCGCGGCGGTCGCCGCGGGGCTGACCTTCCGTCCCCTGGCCACTACGGTGCGCGATACTCTCGACTGGCACCGGACGCGCCCCGCGTCCGAGCGGGAGCAACCCCGCGCCGGGATGAGCCGGGAGAAGGAGCGGACAGTGCTGGAAGCGTGGCATGCGTCGTGATGGTGGCCCGGCCGGTTCCACCGTGATCCGGCGAGCACGGCCTCCTGCTGCCGTCTGGTGCATTGTCCCGGCCCTCGCGCTCGCCTCGTGCGCCGCTCCCTCAGCGCCACACGAGCCCTTCCCGGTCGTGGAGGCCGCGATCCCCGACCTGCAGGCCGCGATGGAGCGCGGCGAGCTCACTTCCCGGCAGCTCGTCACCGCGTATCTTGTCCGCATCGCGCTCTACGAAGGTCGGCTCAACGCGGCCGTCTCGATCAACGAAAACGCCCTGGCGGAAGCCGACGCGCTGGACGCGGAGCGGGCGCGCGGGGATGTGCGGGGACCGCTTCACGGCATCCCCGTCGCGCTCAAGGACAACATCCACACGACCCACCTCCCCACCACCGCCGGCGCGCTCGCCTTCGACGGATTCGTCCCTCCGTACGAGGCCACGCTGACCACCAACCTTCGCGAGGCCGGCGCGATCATCATTGCCAAGGCGGGCCTGACCGAATTCGCAAACTGGATGGCGGGCGCACCCAACCCCATGCCCGGCAACTACAACGCGCTTACCGGGTTCGCGTACAACCCCTACGACCCGCGGCGCGACCCGCGTCCGGCCACCTTCGACGGCCGCCCGGCGCTCAGTACCGGGGGATCCAGCTCCGGAATCGGTACCGCGTCGAGCTTCTGGGCCGCGAACGTCGGAACCGACACCGGCGGCTCGGTGATCAGCCCCTCGAACGCCAACATGCTGGTGGGGATCCGCCCGACGCTGGGACGGATCAGCCGCTGGGGGATCGCGCCGGTCACCCTCGACCACGACATGGCGGGCCCGATGGCTCGCACGGTGGCCGACGCCGCGATTCTGCTGGGCGGAATGGAGAGCGCGGCACCCGATCCGAACGATCCCGCGACGAACATCTGCGAACCGCCGCCGGGACGAGACTACCGGCCGTTCCTGAACCCTGACGGGCTGCGCGGGGCCCGCATCGGCATTCCGCGCGCGTTCTACTACGATCCCATCCGGCTTGACGGCGAGGAGGGGTCGCGCGGGGGACTCGACGAAGCGCAGATGGCCTTGATGGACGAGGCCATCGCGGTCCTGGAGGCCCGGGGCGCGGTGGTCGTCGATCCGGCGGACGTTCCCAGCTACGCCACAACCGACCCGGATTCCAACTTCGCGGCATGGGGGTTCTGCGCGGGCGGCCATCAGGCCAGGGGTGCCGACGAGGACTGCTCCGTCAACTTCAAGTATGGTGCCAAGCGTGACTTCAACGCGTGGCTCGCGACGCTCGGACCCGAAGCCCCTGTAAGGACACTCACCGAATTGCGCGAATGGAACGCCGCGCACGTGCGTGCGGGTGCCATGAAGTACGGTCAATCCCGCTTCGACATCTCCGACGAAATGGATGTCGAGGCCGACCGCGCCCGCAACGAGGCAGACATGGCGAGGGACGAGCTGCTGAGCAGGACGCGCGGAATCGACGCCGTTCTCGCCGAGCACGACCTCGACGCCATCCTCACCCCCGGCAGCCGGGGCGCGGGCCTCGCCGCCCGCTCCGGCACCCCGATCATCGTCGTGCCCTTCGGCTTCGTGCCGAACGAGCGCCCGCCCGCCTTCCCGGAGGGGTTCGCCGCCGGGCCCGCGCCCTTCGGCGTCGGCTTCACGGGAGCCTCGTGCAGCGAGCCCCGCCTGATCGAGTTGGCCTACGCTTTTGAGCAGGCGACGCTGCGTCGTGTACCGCCAGCGGAGGTACGGTAGGGGCCGATCCCTCAACGCGGCGAGTTTGTCCGCCAAAAACCCGTCAAAGTGGCGAACAAGCCGCTTCTCCCGCGTTTGCCACCCGTCTTTCGCGCACCTAGTCTGAGGGGCAGGAAACTCACAGGGAGGTGCATCATGCGTCGTCGCACTCTATTCCTCGTGGGCGCAATTCTGGGAGTCGCCACCGCGACCACCCCGGTTCAGGGCGCCGACACCGCGCGCGGCGCTGCACCGGTTGCGGCACCCCGGCAGGAAACCGGCATCGAGGGCTCGGTCCGGGCATGGGAACAGCCCCAGCGCCTCGCCGGCGCGAGCATCATCCTGGAAGGGCGGGGCAACACCGCGGGCATCCGGCGCGAAGTCGTCAGCGGACACGATGGCAGCTTCACGTTCGAATCGGTACCCGCCGGCGAGTACCAGCTCACAGCCGGGATCCTGGGCCGTCGCATGGCGGCGCGGGACGTCACCGTGGTCGCCGGACAAACGGCCCGAGGAAGAACCGCAGTGGGTGGACCTGCTGGTCCAGCAGGATCGGAACTTCTTCGGCAGCGTGAATTTTTCGCTGGGTAACATTAATGTTTCAGCGAGTTCGCGGCTGCAGGACGGGCTCAACGAATTCAGCTGGAACCCGATCACTCGCCGGATCTTCCAGGACGCCGGCCTACCGGCTAACCCCCCCCAGCAACAACTCTTCGTAAGCAATCTGGCGACGCACAGTCTGGCGATAGACTTTGAGGGTGCCTGGGGGTGGCAGTTTGACTTCCGCTGGGGTCTTGACAGGTACAAGGACTCATACTTCGATGCCGTGCCGGATGCGCTGCACTACTACACCGCGCGGTCGCGAGACACCAACCGATGGTCTTACGCCTTCAACCTGGCGAAGCGCCTGGAACTCTCGGCGGATGTCCACAGTACGCTGGTGCTCGGCCGAGACGCGAGCCGCTACTCCCTGACAGGGCACGACCCGACCGAAGTGTCCGATTGGCGGGACTACCAACGCCCGCCGGACGAGTACGGTATCGAAGGGCGCAGTTACGGCTATTTCGGCCAGGTCCAGCTGGGATTCAGGGATGCGGTTTACTTTACCGGCGGGCTGAGGTCCGACAGGAGCCCGGAGGGATCGAGCTTCGGGCAGACGTGGTCCCCACGTGTGGGCCTCACTGGAGTTCGTCAGGCGGGCGAGTTCACGATCAAGCCCCGTATCGCCTGGGGACAGTCGGTCATCGTGCCCGACGACAGGCAGGTGGCGGGGGAGGAGACTGAAAACTCCGTCCTTCTGGCCAATCCCGACCTCCGAGCCCAGAAGCAACGGGGCTACGACCTGGGCGTGGACGTTCTCTACCGGGACAAGGGGTCGATCGGGCTGACCTTCTTCGACCAGGATCCAATCGACCTGATCGAGCTGGTCAATATGGGAAGCGATGTGTCGGGGTCCTTCCCCTTCCTCCGCTCGATCTCCCAGTACCGGAATCTGCATCGTGTCAACAATCGGGGCTGGGAAGTCAGGATCGAGGCGCAACCCGTGCCTCAACTTGCCCTGAACGTCAACTACGGATACACGAAGAGCACCGTCCTCGAACTCGACGCGAGCTACGTGGGAGACTATGAAACCGGACAAACGCTGAAGGAGCGACCCCTTTGGACGGCTTCGATGGGAGCCGGCGTGACCCCACGGACCGGTACCACCCTGAACGTTGATCTGACGTATCTGACAGGCTGGGAGCTTGCCGATTTCGCCGGTTTGCTGGGCGATATCTACAGCGGAAACTTCAATCCGGTCACAAAACCATTTCCCGAGGGGTATCAGATCGACTATCCGGGGTTCACGAAACTGAACATGAGCCTCTCGCAATCGATCATCGGCGGAATGTCCGCCTTCATCCACGTCTACAACCTGACAAACAACGACAATTTCGAGCGGATCAACACGGCCGTTCCGCGACCCCGGGCGTGGACGTTCGGACTTCGGTTCTGAGGAGGAACCGTGGACGGGGGAAACCGGCGGCACGGTAAAGGGGCCGGCGATTCTGGCCGCCGGCCTTACATCCGCGGACGAGCTGTTCCCCAGGATGAGCGTGCCAAGCCGGTAGCGGAGACGCCGCCGGGAGCGCTAGCGCGATCACGGCATGTTACCCACTTTCACCGCCGCCATCATCAATCCGGGAGGGGAGGGGTCCGTGTCATCATCATTCGATCATCAATCGATCAGCGTCTGCCCCAACTGCGAGGATGAGCGCCCGGGCGCCTACTGCGCCCACTGCGGGCAGAACGACCGGGACTACATGCGTTCGGCGTGGCTGGTTGCGGGCGACTATTTCCGCGACACCTTCGAGGTCGATTCGAGGGTCTTTCGCACGCTGAAGCTGCTGTTCTTCAAGCCCGGGCAGCTGTCGATGGAGTTCTCCCGGAATCGCCGGGCACGGTATTTGTCACCGGTCAGGCTCTTCCTCTTCATCAGCTTCGTTCATTTCGGCCTCTTGGCGTTGCTGACTGCGAAAAGCCCGGCGTCCGGCACACCCGAGTCGTCACCGTCCGACCTGGTGTTTCCGTTCCCCATGAGTGTGCCCGAAATTGACTCGATCTTCAGTGAAGAGCCCACTGAGGATCAACTCACAACCGCTCGTGCGAGGTTGAATCCGGAACAACGCGACCGGCTGGATGACATTCTCGGGCGCGGGGCGGATGATCTGAATCGGAAGATCGTGGCCAGCTTCCTCGCCACCGAGACCGGCGAGAGCGATGGGATGAGGACGATTCTGTCTCGGTTGATGATCGAGATCTATCACGATCCCGGCAAGCTGATCGAGCGGACATCACGGTGGGCGTCGATCATCCCGGTCGTCTCGCTTCCCCTGTATGCCCTGTCGCTTGCGGTCGCCTACTTCGACAGGCGGCGGTATTTTGTCGAACACGTGGTGCTGGTTGTCCACATGCAGTGTTTTTCGTTGGTGGCCCTCACGATCCCCATGTTTGCCTCTCGCAGCGCGGTCGGGGTTGTATCCTGGATCGGCGTCAGCCTCGCCATCGTGGCATACTACATGCTTGCTCTGCGGCGCTATTTCCAGGAAGGTTGGGGAACAACCGTTGCGAGGTGGGCCGCGTTTGCCGTGTTGTCGGCGTGCGTTTCTCTGGGCACCGGCCTCGCATTGCTCTTGCTGACGTGACGATGCGCTGCAATTCCGGACTCTCTCGGTGCCACGCAGGCTTTGTCCCCGGACTGCTCGGGATCCTGACGTGGGCCGCTTGTGCCGACCCGGCTATCGCTCCCGGCGGCTTCGAGGTTGCGGAAGCGTCGATCCCCGAGTTGCAGGCCGCACTGGAGGAAGGTCGCACCACCTCGGCACGGCTTGTCGACCACTACACGGCACGGATCGCGGCGTACGACCACGCGGGTCCGGCGCTGAACACGATCATTCGTCTCAATCCGCAGGCCCGGGAACAGGCGGCGGCGCTGGACGCGGAACGGGCCGGCGGATTGGTTCGCGGCCCCTTGCATGGCATCCCGGTGCTCATGAAAGACAACTACGACGTCGCCGGCATGCCCACCACGGGCTCCAGCCTGGCACTTGCGGGGCACATGCCACCCGACGACGCGTTCCAGGTTGCCCGCCTCCTGGATGCGGGCGCGGTCATCCTGGGGAAGACCAATCTCCACGAACTCGCTGCGGGGATTACCACGATCAGCTCGCTGGGCGGGCAAACGCGCAACCCGTACGACCCTTCGCGCAACCCGGGGGGGAGTTCGGGGGGTACCGGCGCGGCGGTGGCCGCGAGCTTCTCCGCGATCGGGTGGGGTACCGACACGTGCGGCTCGATCCGGATCCCCGCCTCGGTTCACAACCTGTTCGGGCTGAGGCCGACGAAGGGACTGTCGAGCATTGACGGGATCCTGCCGCTGGCGCACTCGCAGGATACGGGCGGGCCGTTGGCGCGGACGGTGGCCGATCTGGCCATTGCGCTGGACGCTACAGTCGGGATGGACGTGGCGGACGACGCGACGGTCATCCTTGCGGGGCGGGAGCCGCCGGACTTCCTGGCCGCGCTGGACCCGTCGGCCCTGGACGGTGCCCGGGTCGGCGTGCTTGAGGACTGGGTGACCGAGGGCGGCAGTGCGGGGAGCGTGACGAGCGTGATTCGGGATGCTCTCGAAGAGATGGAGACGTCGGGCGCGACCGTGATCGACGTGACGATCCCCGATCTGGACGGTCTTCTCGCCAACACCGGACTCATCGATTTCGACTTCAAGTTCGACCTGATCGAGTACCTGGCCGCGGGAACGGACGCTCCGGTCGCGTCGCTGGGCGAGATTATCCAGGCCGGCCTGCATCACGAGGCCCTGGACCGCACCTTCCGGCGCCGCAACGCGCGTGACGAGCGTGAAGGATCCGAGCTGGACGAGGTCCGCGACCGCCGCCGCGTCCTCACGGCGGCGGTCGTCGACCTCATGGACCGGGAAGATCTCGACGCGCTGGCCTACCCGACCATGCGGCACGAAACCGCGCTCATCGGCGCGGCCCCGACCGGTGCCACCTGCTTCCTGAGCGCCCACACGGGGCTGCCCGCGCTTACCATGCCCGCGGGCTTTACCGAGTCGGGACTTCCCGTCGGCCTGGAGCTGCTCGGCCGACCGCTCGACGACCATCGGCTCGTGGCCTTCGCCTTCGCGTTCGAGACCGCGTCGCCCAAACGGCGGCCCCCTCTCCGCACACCGCCCCTCGAGCGCGGCGTCGCGCCGGCGCCCGTCACGATCGCCATCGTCCCTCCTGCCGACGACGGTCTCACGGCGTCGCTCGCGCTCGACCTCCCCACGGCGACCCTCTCATACGAAATTACGTTTTCCGGCACGGCCCCCGCCGACGTCTACGGCGCGGTGCTGCGGCGGCTCGGCGACGACCCGACCGAGGGTGCGGGCGCCGACTCCGCCGCCGATCCGCAAAATGGCATGGTCGTGCTCCGTCTCGCCGGTCCCGGGGAGGCCACCGCCGCGGGCTCGGCCAGCCTGTCCACGCGTCTCCTTCACGATTTCCTGAACGGGGACCTCGAACTGCTGCTCTCCACGAGTGGCGGCTTCGACCACCGGGCTCTCACTGCACGCGATTAGCCGGTCGTTTGCCGATTGTCACTCGCGTGGCCAAGATCAGCACGGGCGGGCGCCAGTCGGCACGAGACGGTCGGCGACGAGTGCGCAGACAACCATTTCAACCGGAGAAACCCCGCGATGACCATTCAGCTCTCTGGTCCGACGGGCCAACGCCTTGTTACTGCCGCGTCCGCCCTGTCGCTGACGCTGTTCGCCGCAAACGGCCTCACCGCCCAGACCCCCGCCCGTGTCGCTGCCGGCCTCGAGTGGCGCTCCATCGGCCCCGCGATCGCGGGCGGCCGCATCAGCGACGTCGAGATCGTCCCGGGCACCCAGTCCCACATCTACGTCGGCGCCGCGTCCGGTGGCGTGTGGGAGAGCGTCAACCACGGCACCACCTGGACCCCGATCTTCGACGACCAGCCGAATCTGTCCGTCGGAGACATTGCGCTGGCACCGTCGGATCCACTGGAAGTGTGGGTCGGGACCGGTGAGGCCAACAACCGGAACAGCTCGCCGTGGGGGCAGGGTGTCTACCACTCCAGCGATGGCGGCAAGACCTGGCGGCTGACCGGCCTCGAGGACACGAAGCACGTCGGCCGGATCGTCGTTCACCCCTCCGATCCCGACCGGGTGTGGGTGGCGGCGCTAGGCCACCTCTTCGGCCCCAACGAGGAGCGGGGCGTCTACCGCACCACCGACCGGGGCGACAGCTGGGAGAAGGTCCTCCACATTGACGACAACACGGGATTCGTGGATCTCGCCATGGATCCGGCCGATCCGGCCATTCTCTACGCGGCGGCGTACCAGCGCCAACGGCGGGCGTACGGGTTCATCGGGGGCGGTCCCGGCAGCGGCCTCTACAAGTCCACCGACGGCGGCGACAGCTGGCGCGAGCTGACCGAAGGGCTGCCCGAGGGCGACAAGGGGCGGATCGGGCTCGCGGTCTCGAAGCGCAATCCCGCGCTGGTCATGGCCGTGGTCGAAGCCGAAGACGGCGGGATCTTCAAGTCGACCAACCGCGGCGAGACGTGGGAACGCGTCAACGAACTCAACCAGCGCCCCATGTACTACAGCCAGCTGCGCATCGATCCCAACGACGACGAGACCGTCTACCTGGTGGCTGGCGCGCTGCACCGCACAACCGACGGCGGGGAGAACTTCACCGCTCTGCCGATGGAGATCGAGTACAACACCGGCGTCCACGTGGATCACCACGACCTCTGGATCGACCCCGCCAATTCTCACCACATGATCCTCGGCAACGACGGTGGCCTGTACTCCACATGGGACCGGGGCGACAACTGGACCTTCATCTCCAACATCCCGATCGAGCAATTCTACGACGTGGACCTGGACATGGCCGATCCGTACAACGTCTACGGCGGCTTGCAGGACAACAACTCGTACCGGGGGCCAAGCCGGACGCGACGCTATCACGGAATCCTCAACCGTGACTGGCAGGTCTTCGACTACGGCGACGGCATGTACGCGGAAACCGACTGGTCCGACCCCGGCACCGTGTACCTCACGTCGCAGAACGCCGGCATCGTGCGAGTGGACGTTGCGACCGGAGACCGCAAGGCCCTCAAGCCCTTCCCGAGGGACACGGCGGACACATACCGCTTCGACTGGAAGTCACCGATTCTGGTCTCGCCGCACAACCCCGACCGCGTCTACCTCGGCGGCAACCGCTTGTTCATCTCCGACGACCGGGGCGACAGTTGGCGAGCAACGGAGGATCTGACAAGGGCACTCGAGCAGGACAGCCTTCCGATCATGGGAATGCTTCCGGATTCCACCACCCTCTCGAAGCACGACGGCACATCGGGCTATGGCGAGATCACCGCGATCTCGGAATCTCCGGTCACCGCGGGTATCCTGTGGTCCGGCGCGGACGACGGCACGGTACAGGTCAGCCGGGACGATGGCCATGGCTGGATGGACGTCACCGCGAACATCGCCGCTGCCGCCGGCGGGCCGCCGTTCCCGTACTACGTCAGCTGGGTCGAGGCGTCTCACCACGAAGCGGAGCGCGCCTACGTCAGCCTCGACGGCCACTGGGACAACGACTACGAGCCGTACGTCTTCGTGACCGAGGATCTGGGCGCATCGTGGCGGTCCATAGACGGCAGGCTCGGCAGTGCTACTGTCAACGTGGTCCGCGAACACCATGCCAACCCGAACGTGTTGATCGTCGGGGCGGAAGACGGCCCCTTCGCGTCGATCGACCGGGGTGCGACCTGGGGCCACCTCGGCTCCGGCATGCCGGCCGTGCCGGTCGACGACATCGAGATCCACCCGCGCGACAACGATGTGGTCGCAGGGACGCACGGCCGCGGGATCTACATTCTGGACGACATCGGGTTGATCACGCCGTACCTGTATATCGAAACCGACCAGGTGACGGGGGAGATCACGTCGATCGACGAGCCGATTTTCACGCCTCCGCGGCCCGCCACCCTATTCCTTTACCGGAACGACTTTCCGTCGCATGGGCAGGGGATCTACCGCGCGTCAAATCCGGCCTACGGGGCCAACCTCGACTACTGGCTTCCCAACGCGGTCGAAGACGGAGCAAGCATCGAGATTCGCGACGGGGAGGGCACGGTCGTCCGCACGCTGACCGGCCCCGCCGCCGCCGGCCTGAACCGCGTGACGTGGGACCTCCGACACGATCCGATCCCGCACGACACCACCCGCTACGACGTGCCGAACCTCGATTCCGGTCCCGACGGGCCCTTCGTCCTGCCCGGGGAGTTCAGGATAATCCTCGAAGTCGGCGACGAGCGGCGTTCCCAGGACCTGACCGTGCGTCCCGACGACCGGCTTGCGGTGACGGCGGAAGAGCGGCAGGCCCGCTACGACTTCACCATGGAGCTGCGCGACCTGCAGCTGTTCGCCTATGAGCAGGGCGTGGCCGCGTATGACCTGGAGCGCACGGCGGACGGGGGTGTGGAGGCTCTGGGCGAAGCCGAAGGGGTCGATGCGGCGGATCTGGAGCGTGCCGAGGCGCTTGCCGCGGAGATCGAAGAGGTGGCTGACGAGTGGCGGCGCCTCAACGCCGACATCCGGAACTGGTGGACGGGACTCCTGGGCAAGTTCGATGGCGGACCTTCGACGACGGGCTCGCTCACGGGACCGTCGGACGACCAGCAGCGTCGCATGGCGAGGATCTGGGAGGAGGCCAGGGCCGCGGAAGAGGAGCTGGACGAGGTGAGGGCCGATGTGGTGCCGGAGTTGAACGAGGTGCTGGAGCGTGCCGGGGCGGGGGGTGATGCCGACTCCGTCTGACCCGGCCGTTTACGCGCCGACCCGCGCCAGCTCCCACAGCTGCACGTACTCCACCCCCAGTTCGTCCCGCGCCTTCCCCACGATGTAGTCCTCGCCGATCTCGTAGATCTCCAGGTCGGGGGGCGTCTCGACGAACCCCTGCACGATCCCGTCGGGGTCGAAGACCGTCCATAGGGTGCCCTGCTCGCCCGGGAGATTGAATTCGCGCACCCAGAGGTAGCCGAGCGCATCGACCTCGATGGAGGAGAAGGCGGGGAAGGAGGGGGGGACGGACAGACCATCCAGGACCGGGGTGATCATCGCCTTGTACTCGGCGCCATAGGATGCCAGCTGGTCGGCCCGGAACCGGTCGAGATCGGCTTGCGTTGGAGTTCGCACCTCGTGATCGCGTCGAACGATGCGCGCGACGGAACCGTCAGCTCCGAAGGCCCTGATCTCGTAACGGTCCGTCGGGCTGACGATCGCCAGGTCGCCCCACGCCCCCCATACAACGGTTTGCTGAAACGGAGGATCAAGCATCAAGAAGGTGGACGGCGGGATGACTGTATCGTCCAGATAGTCGAAAACCTCTGCGCCGGGATGGCTTCCGAGTTCGGTCCGCAGCGAGCCGTCTCCTTCCAGAATGAGGAAATCCAGGTTGTCCCGCCTGGTCCCGGTGGGTAGGAATCCCGACCACGGTGAAGAGCGAGTGACGATGATCGCCCCGTCGGGCAGCACCTCCCGACATCGGGTGTTGGATCCGTCGGGAGCAAGGTTGACGGTTCGGGCATGTCGTCCGTCCGGCCCAAAGACGGAAAACAGTCCCAACCCCCAAGAGAAAGTTCCGTGACAGACCGCGATGGAGTCGCCGGGCCACGGTTCCGCCCAGAAAAGCCTCCGCCCGAAGGCGTTTCCAGCCCACATCCCGCCAAAGTCGCCCGGACCCTCGCCCTTCTGTCCCCAGGCCGTGAGATAGGTGCAACCCTCGTCGAACACCAGCAGCTGGTGCGAGCCGCCGTTTGCGACCACGAGCCGTCCGTCGCCGAGCCTCAAGGCGTCGTCCACCTGGTGCAGCTGAAAACCCTCGCTGGCTTCGACCGAGCCGATGGTGAAGGCGGGTTCCGCCCCGATCTCCCAGCCGAGCCGCGAACCATCGGCCGGCCGGCGGTTTTCGATGATCCGGATGCCGGCGCTGTCGCGAACCTGGTGTCGTGGCGCTGCCTGCGGGCCGGACTCCCCGGCTTCCGTGTCGGCGGCCGGTTCGCATGCGATGGCGGCGACAAGCGCGATCGCCGCCGCTCCACCCGGAGTCAGCCTGCTCTTCATGGAACTCTCGCCTGCGTCTCCGCTGCTTCCGCTACTTCCCCCGCGCGATACACTCGATTTCCACCCTGGCCCCCAGCGCGAGGCCGCTCCCCGCCATCGCGGAGCGCGCGGGCGGCTCCATCCCCTGGAAGTACGTGACGTACACCTCGTTCATGGCCGCGTAGTCGGCGATGTCGGCGAGGAATACCGTGCACTTCACCAGATCCTCGAAACCGAGCCCGGCGGCGACCAGGATACGCCGGATGTTCTCCATGGTGGCAATCGTCTCGGGGCCGACGCCGCCTTCGACGACGCGCAGTTCACCGCTCGGGGGCGTACCGATCGCGCCTGACAGGAAGACGAGGTCGCCAACGCGCACCGCCGGGGTGAAGACCGGCAGCCGGGCCACGCCCTGCGGAACGATGTGCTCGATGGGCGTGGGGGTGGAGGCGGGCCCGGCTGCGTCCCGCGCGGCCCCCCCCGGCAGGCCCGGAGCACAGGCGCCGATTCCGCCCAGGGCGATCAGGGCGAAGCTCATGCAGGCGCCCCGAGGCACAGCAGCCCGCGGGCAAAATCCCCCCGGCATTCGAGCGGCGATGCATCCGCGCTGGACCGCTTCGCTCTGCGTTGCTTTTCGGGCGAATAGCGCTGCTATTCCCCCTTCAAAGCGCCTTGCCAGCCCGGCGCCTCGCCGCTCTCGGTGCTCGCGCGGATTTGTCCACGGGCTGCCAATTGTTGCCGACTTGGAACCGGGGCCGCGGCCTCGCCCGAACCGCCGTCCTCTATCGCACATAACGCACCTCCCCTCCCACGATCGTCGCGTCCACGCGCGCGTCGGCCAGCTCCTCGTCCGGCACGGTGAGAATGTCGCGGTCGATGACGACCACATCACCCAGCTTGCCGACCTCGAGGGAGCCCTTGTAGTCCTCTTCGAAGGCCGCGATCGCGTTGTTGATCGTGTAGCTGCGGAGCGCCTCGATCCTGGTCATGTTCTGCTGCGGGTAGAAGATCGACCCGTCCACGGTGAGCCGCGTCACCGAGGAGCGAAAGCCGGCCAGCGGGTCGATGTCCTCGACGGGAACATCCGTGCCGTTGTTGATGCGCACGCCCGCGTTCATGAACGACCGCCACAGGTAGGTCCGCTCCTCGGCGCGCCGGTCCCCCAGCCGGAGCGGGATCCACGGCGCGTCCGAGGTGGCGTGCACGCCCTGCATCGAGGCGAGGATGCCGAGCTCGGCAAAACGCGGGATGTCGTCCGGGTGGACGTGCTGCGCGTGCTCGATCCGCCAGCGCAGGTCGGGCCCGGCCCCCGCCGAGTCGAAGACCGACTGGTAGATGTCGAGCACTTCGCGATTCGCGCGGTCCCCGATCGCGTGGGTGTTGACCTGGAAGCCGTGCTTGATCGCGACGTGCGCGGTCCCGGTGATGTCCTCGACGGTCTCCAGCACGAGGCCGGTAGACTCGGTCATGTCCTCGTACGGCTCCAGGAGCCAGGCGCCGTGTGACCCGAGCGCCCCGTCGATCTGGCGCTTGATGGACCTCACGGTGAGGTAGTCGTCCCCTGTCGAGGGCATGTAGTAGTCGGGGAGGAGGGCGTCCATCTCTTCGTTCGATGCGCGGCGCACCATGATGTACAGCCGCACCGGCAGCGCACCCTCTTCTTCGAGGCGCTTGAGCCCGTCAATGGTCGAAAAGGGCGCTCCGGCGTCCTGGAACGAGGTTACGCCCTTGGACAGCGCCTCTTCGGCCGCCAGTTGCACCTCGCGCCTGAACTGCGCCTCGATCTCTTCCGCGGAACGGCCGGACTCGGACCGTGCGAAAGCGGCGGAAACAGGTCGCTGGGCGGTCTCCCGCAGCAGGCCGGTCAACTCGCCGTTCTCGTCGCGGACCAGTTCGCCGCCCGGGGGAGGTTCCGAGTCGCGATCGAAACCGGCCAGCGCCAGCGCGGCGGCGTTGGCGAAGCCGGCGTGGCCCGACGCATGCCCCAGCAGGACCGGGTTGTCCGGGCTCACCGCCGAGAGCGACGCGTGGGTCGGGTTGCCTTCGACGGCCGGGTCCGGTGGACTGTCCCACTTCTCCTGGTGCCAGCCGCGCCCGCGTATCCATTGACCGGGCTCGGCCTCGGCGACGGCGTCCGCCACCATGGCCACGATCGCGTCCCAGTTGGCGGCGCCGTTGAGGTCCAGAATCGTCTTCGAGTTGCCCAGGCTCATGAAGTGGCCGTGTCCCTCGATGAACCCTGGTGCGGCGAAGCGGCCGTCGAGCTCGATCACCTCGGTCTCGGCTCCGATGAGCGCGTCCACGTCGTCGTTGCTGCCCACCGCGACGATCCAGCCGTCGGCGATGGCGACCGCCTCCGCCATGGAATTGTCCGGGTCGACGGTCGCGATGACCCCGCCGCGCAGCACCAGGTCGGCGGGGGTGACGCCTTCCGCAGGAGCGGGCCCGTCCGCGCAGGCGGCAAGGAGGAGGACCCCGGCGGCGAGCGACGCGGCCAGACGGGGCGAGGGGCTATCGGTTCTCATGGATTCTCTTTCCGGTCTCGGGACCAGTTCGTGTCATTCCGTCTATTCTGGGCCTCGGCGACAGCTGAGCGCCACCCCGGCGTCGGCCGCGCCCGAATCGCCTCTGTCAGCTGCGTGCGTCCAGCGTCTGAACGTGTCCCGCGGACCCGTAGTCCAGAATGGCATCGTCGGCGGTCAGCAGCTGCGCCCCGTGATGGCGAGCCGTCGCCACGATCAGACGATCTGCCGTGTCGGCGGGTCCATCGCCCGGCAGGCGGGCCGCGTCGACGGCAATTGCGGTCTCGACCGGAAGCAGGGTGACTCCCGGCAGCGCGAGCACGGCATCGATCCAGTCCCCAACGTCGCGCTCCAGGCGCAGGCGGTCCTCCTCGACCAGCTGGGCCACTTCCCATGGCGTAATCGCCGACACGCCGATGGTGCCCTCCCGCGCCCGCGATTCGATGATCTCGTGCGCGGTCGGGCCCAGGCTCGGGTCGTCGTTGGCGGCCCAGATCAGGGCGTGTGTGTCGAGGACGATCATTGGCCGGCTTCCGTCCCGGCAGCGTCGGCCGCGGGCGCCAGGGGGTCGTCGTAGCGGGATACCGAACCCCGCATCGCGCCGATGATCAGATCGCCTGCGTCACCGTCGTCGGGGACCGGGGACAACACCACAACGGGCCGCCCGTGCCTGGTGATCGTGATCGGCTCACGGTCCCGCGCAACCTGGGCGATCAGCGATGGGCACGCGTTGCGGAAGGCGGCAACGCCGATGATTTTGGTCATTCTGTACACTCCTTTCTGTACATTATGTACATAATCCAATGTACAGAACGGTGCCGGGGCGGGGAAGGGGCGCCGGGTTCACCTCGCGATGTCCAGCAGCCGGAGCACCTCTTCCTGCGTTGCCATCTCGTCCGCGCTCGCCAGGAAGGGTCGGACGTCTGCCGTGACCGCATCCCACGGCAAGGCGGCGACCCGGTCAGCGACCACGCCGCGCCAGGAAACAGGTGTAAGCACGCCGGTGTTCGGATCGCTCTGCCGAAGCGCCGAGTTCAGCAGCTCGATGTTGGGCGGCGGCCAGGCCGGATCACTCAGGTACCACGCCAGATCGTAGATGTCCCTGCCCTTGGTCCAGGGGCGGGCCAGCACCGCGTGCAGCTTGCCCGCCAGGAGCGAAGCGGGGTCGTGATGATGGATCCGCAGCGAGACGTGTTTCCGGACAAGTCGCGTCTCCGTCACCGCGCCCGCGGGAGGGTTGGTGTCCACATCGATCTTGACGCCAAGTGCCTCTCCCGGATGCGGAGACAGCTCTGTCTCGTACAACAGGCCCTGGAATCGGATCCACCCCGCGTGGACGTTGCCGCGGTCTCGGAGGGAACCCGTGACTTCGTAGCCTTCGCGACGGAACTGCCGGACGATGGCGGTCATCCACGCCCTTGGGTCGTACAGCCCGTGCGGGCCCTCCAGGGCGAAGTCGAGGTCCTCGGAGTATCGGGGAAGACGGTACAGGAACCGCAGAGCCGTGCCCCCCTGAAAGGCCAGCGGCGACATTGCTCCGACCCGCTGCAGACCTTCCAGGATCCGGGCTTGAAGGTACTCGCGCAGGACATTGCGCCCTTCCAGCGGATCCAGCCCGCGAACCAGTGCTTCCAGGTGGTCCCTCATAGCGGCTCGTAGGCCAGCTCCGGATCAGTGGCCAGTCCATGTACATGAAGGGCGGCGCGAATGAGCTTCGGGCGCTCGGCGACGGCGGCCAACTCTTCGATCCTGTCGGCCGAAAACGCTTCGATGTTCAGCCGCAGCCCGTCGATCCAGGCGGGATCGTCACCGCCCGGCTGCAGGTGCACCAGGTCCAGGAAGGCCCTTTCGGGGGAAGCGACGAACGCCTTCTGATCGCCGCCCAGCTCCACCAGCCGGTATCCGCTGCGCAGCGCAGGCTTCAGGTAGCGGAAGGAGTATCGCCCCAGGGGCGTCTCCCTGATGTGAGGACGCCCCGGACCGCAGCTGGTGACTTCCGCCACGAACTCCGGAATGGCGTTTGCGAACGCCAGCGCCGAGAGGCCGCTCACATACGACCCGGCCACGAGACGGTTCGCCACCAGAAACGGATGGGGGATGACCTTCCTGTACGGGGGCGCAAGCGCAAACAGGTCCCGCCGGAGTCGAAGGAGCCTTCCCGACCCGCACCAGCGGCTCAACTGGGCGGGAAGGCCCGGCTCGCGCGAGCGTCCGGCCACCAGGAACCCCGTCTCGAAGACGGGCTCGTCCTCCACGATTTCGAGCAGTTGAGAGAATTTCATTCATGAAATGTGCCCACAACTACAATGTTCTGCAACGGCCTACCCGATCGCACCCCCCGACGCCCGCCAGAGATCCAGTACCTCTCGTTCGCGCTCGGCGCTGACCCCGGCCCTCAGCGCCGCCTGCCGCTCGGGTGGCCGCGAGAAGTGGTACTCCAGCGTGGCCGCGGTCGTGTCCGCCAGGGACCGGAAGGTGAGACCCTTTTCCACCTCGGGCGTGAGGTCGAAGCGTGCAAAGCCCTCCGCACCGTCTCGTGCCGGACGCCACACGGGCATTTCACCGTAGGGGCGCAGCCCGGCGTTGATCACGAAGTCCGTGTCCACCCAGGTGAAGGTGGTCTCGGCGGTGGTCACGGCGCGGATCCCGTACAGCAGCTCCGACATGGGGCGCGGGGTACGTGGCCCGACGACGTTGTAGGTGCCGGACTGCCCCGCTTCGGCCATCTCGACCAGCCATTCGCCGAAGTCGCGCACGTCGATGATCTGCACGGGGTCGGTTCCGTCCCCGGGCGCGAGGACCTCGCCGCCGCGATGGATGCGCACGGGCCAGTAGGTGAAGCGATCGGTGGTGTCGCCCGGGCCGATGATCAGGCCGGGCCGGAAGACCAGCGTCCGGTCGTCGCCGAATGCGCGGCGCGCGTTCTGCTCGGCCAGCGCCTTGTTTAGCCCGTAGGGGCGCCGCTCGGTGCCCGGCTCGAGGCCCGCCCGTTCATACGTCCACACGGGCGCCGCAATGGTCATGGGGACCCGGCTCGTGTCCGCGTAGACCGAGCGCGTGGAGACGAAGATGTACCGTTCGCACGAATCCTTGAGCAGGCCCGCGCTGAGTTCCACCCACGCCGGATTGGTCGCCGAGTTGTCGATCACGACGTCCCAGCTGCGTCCCTCCAGCGCGGACAGGTCGTCGTTGCGGTCGCCGACGAGCTTTTCCAGATCGGGGAAGAGGTGCGTGTTGGTGCGCCCGCGGTTGAAGAGGGTGACCTCGTGGCCCCGTGACAGCGCGTATTCGATCTGGTGCGGGCCGATGAAGTTGGTGCCTCCCAGGACGAGGATCCTGAGGGGGTTGCCCGCCGCCGCCTGCCCCGAGCCGCCGGACGCTGGCGGGGAGCCGGCGTCTGCCGAACAACCCGCGAGCGCCCCGGCGGCGGTTCCGCTGGCGAGGACGCCGCCCGCGGTGACGGTGGTCTTGAGGAAGTCGCGCCGATTCGGCTTCATGGGGGGCTCCTGTTCGTGGAGGGTGATCTCGTCGCTTGAAGATGATCTCGCCGGATTCCGCGGCGTCAGAGGTCTCGTTTGCGCATGCTGAGGAAGGCCGTGATCAGGAAGGCGGCGCTGAAGGCGAGCGCCACAACGGCCAGAAGTTCGAAATCGCGGAACTCGAGGAGCGGGCGCCCCTGCTCGGCGCGCATCGCATTTTCCTGCGCGAGCAGCTGGGGATAGTGCAGGAAAGCGTTGGCCAGCGTGCTCTGCACCTCGGCCGGCAGAAAATCGGTAGCGGGGCCCAGGGTTTCGCTCAACTCCGTCATCAGCCGGGACAGAATCTGCTCCAGGAGGAGGTAGACGAACAGGATCCCCATCGCCGCCCCGGAAGACCGCAGCAGAGCCGCGAGCATGAACGCCCCGCTTCCCCACAGGAGCATCCCGAGCACGTAGGCGATCATGTAGTTGAAGTCGGCGGGCCCGATGATCGGTGAGCCACCCTCGCTGGGACTGAACAGTGTCGCGACGTACCCGACTCCGACGGGAATGACGAGAAAGAGGACCGCAAGGGCCGCGAGGACGATGATCTTTCCGGCGTAGAAGCGCTTCTTGCTCAGCCCGTCGATGACGTTCTGCCGCGCGGTCCGCCACGAGAATTCCGGGGCCAGGAGGAGGATCATCGCCACCCCGACGAAGAAGGGCCCGATGTTCGCGGGAGGCTCGAGGATTCGTGACCAGCTGTCCGGAAGCGCAAAGGTGATGTTCGGCCTGCGAATCGCTGTGCGGACCGCGGATATCACGAAGAGCGCGTTGAACCCGGCGAAGATCCCCGTCGTCACCCAGAAGGCGAGCCGTTTCGTCGTCTTGAGCGCCTCGATCCGGACCAGCGTCCCGAAAATCCCGAGGCGCGACCCGCCGTCACTCCCGGGCGGGGACGAATTCCCGCGATCGGCGCCGCTCACGACGCGATCTCCGTCATGGAGTCGAAGTCACCCTCGGTGAGGTCAATGAACACGTCCTCCAGGCTCTGGCGGTACGGGGCAAGGTGCGACACATGGATTCCCAGCCCGGCCAGGTAGCGGTTCAGGGTGCCGAGGTCGTCGGAATCGAGGGCCACGACCACTCCGCCATCGAGCCGGCGCACCGATGACGCCCCCGGGTAGTCCGCCAGGGCCGCTTCGAGCGCGTCCGGATCTTCGGCCTTCAGGAGGGCCGCCGTACCCGCGCTCACGACCTCCTCGACCGTGCCCGTCGCGACGATCCTCCCCTTTCGCACGATCGACACGTGGGAGCAGGTGCGTTCGACCTCCCACAGCAGGTGGCTGGACAGGAAAATCGTCTTGCCCCTGCCTGCCAGGATGCGGATGATTTCGCGGATCTCCTTCATGCCCTGGGGATCGAGGCCGTTGGCGGGCTCGTCGAGGATGATCAGCTCGGGGTCGTTCAGCATGGTGGCGGCGAGGGCGAGCCGCTGCTTCATGCCCAGGGAATAGGTCCTGAACCTGTGCTTCGCGCGGTCTGCCAGGCCCACAAGCTCCAGGCACTCCTCGATCCTCGGCTGACCGACGCCCTTGATGGCGGCGGTTACGCGGAGATTGTCGCGCCCGCTCAGGTACGGGTAGAAGTTCGGCGTCTCGAGAGTGGCTCCGACCCGGGCCCGCGCGGCGACGAGGTCCCGGGGCTCGGATGCCCCGAAAAGACTGAAGCTCCCGCCCGTCGGATTGATGATGCCCACGAGCATCCCGATGGTGGTGGTCTTGCCGCTCCCGTTGGGGCCCAGGAAGCCGAAGACCTGACCCTGCTCGACGGCGATGGAGACCTGGTCCACCGCCAGCACGGAGTTGGCGCGGCGGGTGCCGTAGCGCTTGGAGAGTTCGAAGGTCTCGATGATGGCCATCGGTTCACCATACACGTCGGCCCGACCGCTAACAACCATTCGGGCTCGGGGGTCCATCAAAGGAAGGCTGCGGTGCCGGGGGTGCCGCGAACGTCCGCCGGACCCATTATGATGAACACGGTGGAAGACCTGAAGGGAGAGTACCCGAGGCGATGGATCGAAAGCTGTTGCAGCAGACGGACGCGAGCACCTTCTGGAGCGAGCTGCGCCGGCGCGGCGTGGTTCGGGCCGGCGGTGTGTACGTGGCGGCCGCCTTTGTGGTGCTGCAGCTGGGCGAGATCGTGCTGCCCGCGTTCAATGCGCCGGACTGGGTGTTGCAGTCGCTGGTGATTTTCGTGTTCCTGGGACTGCCGGTGATCCTGGCGTTTTCGTGGGTCTACGACCTCACCGCGGATGGTCTCACGCGAACAGGCGCGTTGGTGCGACAGGGAAAGGGGACGGTGGTTCCCCAGCTCGCGCTCGTGGGCGTCACCGCGGTTTCCGGCGCTCTCGGTGTTCTCTGGTTCAGCCAGAGCGCGTTGACGGCTCCGGACGGCGGCAGCGCGGTCGACGCCCCGGCGCCCGGCGTCGCATCCTTCGCGACTCTCGACCCGAATGCTCCCATCACCGCCGTAGCCGTGCTCCCGCTGGCCGACTTCGCCGAGGACAACGACTTCTTCGCACGCCAGCTCCACGAGGAGATCATCACGCAGCTGAGCCTTCTGACCAGTCTGCGCATCGTGTCGCGGACATCGGTGGAACGCTATGCCACCACGGACAAGCTCCTCCCCGAGATCGCGGCGGAACTGCGCGTGCAGGCGGTCGTGACCGGGTCGGTCGCGATGACTACCGAGAGTGACAGCGTGCGGATCTCGGTGCAGCTGCTGCACGCGCCGTCGGACACGCACCTGCTGTCCCGCACCTTCCAGCGCGAGATGAAGGACATCCTGCGCCTGCAGACCGAAGTCGCGGTGGAGATCGCCAGGACGGTGCAGGGCGAGTTGGGGGCTGACGTGATCGACGAGGTGGCGCAGATCGCCGAGGTCGATCCCGAGGCGCACCGGGCGTTTCTCATTGGGCAGGAGGAGCTGCAAGGGGGAACCCCCGGGGGCCTGGAGGCGGCGCTGGAGCACTCCGACCGGGCGGTGCGCATCGATTCGACGTTCGCGCCGGCGTGGGCGCAGTGGGCGGGAGCGCGCCTGGTCATGGCCCATGAGGGCGGCGAGCTGTCGACGGAGGAGCTGGCCAGGGTCCAGGAGGCGCTGCGCCGGGCGGCGGCGTTCGGGGGTGCCGAGGACGAGGTTGCTGCCGGTCTGGTGCTGTTGGAGGATTACCTGGCCGCTGGGGACGGGTCCCTTGGCGAGGAGTTGGAGAGGGCAACCGACTCCATCGGGCGCCGCTATGTGTGGGAGTCGACCCGCATCGGCCGGCGCTCCCGGCCGCCTTCCCGCAGTCTTGCCGCAGCCCGGTTTCTGGAAGCCGGCCAGTTCGACAGTGCCGCCGCGGCGTTCACCCGGATCGTGGAGGCCGAACCGCGGGCCGACCCGGCCTGGTCGGGTCTCGAGACCACCCACCTGTTGCAGGGCAACTATGCGGGCGCGGTCGATGTCCGGTCGGACTGGATCCTCGCGACCCGCGGCGACTCGCCCGAGTCGAGGGCAGCGGTGCAGGACATGCGCGAGGCCTTCGACCCGAACGACCCGAAAAGCTATTGGCAGTGGCGTCGCGAGTACGATTCCGCGCGCCTTGGCCGGGGCGAGCGCGTCTCCGACGTGGAGGTGGCGCTGACGGCCGTCGGGCTCGGGGACATCGAAGCCGCGCTGCTGCGCCTGGAGTCGGCCGTCCAGAAAAGGGATCCCGCCCTGCTCGCGATCAGGAACAACCCCCTGTGGGACCCGCTTCGGAGCGATCCGAGGTTCCAGGAGATCGCCAGCAGCATGAGGGATCTCTGGCGCCATGGGGGCGACGGCCAGGGAGGTCCTCGGGATGGGCCGCCAGTTGAGCGGGAGGGGTCTCGGGGGCCGGGTTGAGGGTTCTGCGCAAGCAGCCGACGATGCAGATGTTCGCGAACAGGGGGGCCGCGAGCAGGGAGATGCGGTCACCGGCAGCGATCGCGGCCGTCGTGGTTGCCGCAGTGGTCGTCTCCGGGTGTGCGGGGGAGTCCGCCCCGGCGAGTGTGGTCGGGGACAGTCTCGGTGTGCGGATCGTCGAGTCGCTTGCGCCAGCCTGGAGCACGGAAGCGGCCTGGTGGATCGAGGAGGGGCCCCTCGTTGATCTGTCGAGTAGCGGGGCGGGTGAAAAGCACTTCTTCTACCGAGTGCGAGACGTTTTGCGCGTTGCCGATGGTCGCCTGATCGTGGGCGACGGAGCTTCAAATGAAGTGCGCATATACGACGTGAGCGGACGGTTCGTTCGTTCGTTTGGCGGCGAGGGCGATGGGCCGGGGGAATTCCAGTACCTGGCGCCACTGACGTTGCTGCGAAACGGCCGCCTGGTCGTCCAGGACTACACCGACGGCGGACGAGGTGCGGAGTTCGACCTCGACTCCGGGTTGGTCTCCTCGTTTCGGAGACCGCGGATGATCGGTCCGCTTCGGCAGCCGGCGACCTCCGAGTTCCTGTGGGGAATCGACGAGATGTCCGGATTCCTCAAGGTAGTGGGCTCCCGGGGATTGAAGCGGCCTTTGGCCACGATCGTGCGGTTGTCCGACGACCGCGCTTCGAGTCACACGGTCGCGGTGGTTCCCGGCCACGAGGTTTTCATCGCCCCGGACGCCGATGCGGGACCGCTCATGGGTCGGCAGCTCCACGCGGTTCCGACGGGCGACGGTGGACTTGTGATTGGGACTGCGGACAGGCTGGAGTACTCGAAGCTGGATGGCGCGACAGGCGCCCTTCGCATGATCGCGCGAATTCCGGGGGTTTCACTGGCCGTGTCCCGGGAAGAGCTCGATCGCGAGCGACGCGTGCGTCTCGGCCCCGACCCGCGCCCGCATATCCTCGAGATTTTCGAGTTGCTGCCCGAGCCCGCCGAGAAGCCGGCCTACCAACGGATGATTGTGGACGTGGAGGGCAACGTCTGGGCGGGTGAGCACCTGGGCCTTGCCCGGCGGCACGATCCCCAGAAGTGGTACGTGTGGGACTCGTCGGGCGTCTGGCTCGGGATCGTCGAGACGCCGGCGCGCTTCGAGCTCATGCGGGTGGGCGCCGACGAGGTCTTCGGGGTTCGGCGTGATTTCGACGAGGTGGAGAGTCCTCAGGTGTTGCGGTTGGGAAAGGGGATCGGTTAGCCCACGGATTGTTGCCGCTTGTTGTAGGCACACAAGTCGGCCTAGCCTGTCCCGATCAACCGCTTCATGAGCGCTGGCAGGGTAACCGCGAGGACGCCGTCCCCGAGAGGATAGGTGTCGTCGCCGGAGTGGACGATGAATCTTCGGGACGCGTCGACATCGCCGGCGGCGATCCGGAACCCCCTGGGAATCCGGGGCGTCGCCGAGCGTTTCACCTCGACGGCCCATAGCTCCTGGCCGGGGAGAAGCAGGAGAAGATCGATCTCCGCACCGGCCCGGGTTCGGTAGAAAAACACGTCCGTATCCCGGGGTGCCACCCCCATGAGGTTTTCGACCACGAACCCTTCCCAGCTGGCGCCGGCCACAGGGTGTCCGAGAAGGTCATGGAGTGACCCAAGGTTGAGGAGTGCATGTGCCACGCCGCTGTCTCGCACGAAGAGTCGGGGCGCCTTGATGAGGCGCTTCCCGACATTGGCGAAGTAGGGCGGGAGGCGGCGAAGAAGCATCATGTCGACCAACGTATCCGCATACCGGTTTACCGTTGGCACCGCAATGCCCAGGCTGCGAGCCAGCTCGGCCGCGTTGAAGGCGGCACCCTGGCGATGGGAAAGCATGGTCCAGAACCTGCGCAGTGTCTCGGCAGGCGCCCGCAGCCCGGACTGTGGGAGATCTCGCTCCAGGTAGGTCCGGATGAAACTGGCGCGCCAGCGCATGCTGATTTCGTCGCTGGCGGCGGTGACACTGTCGGGAAAGCCGCCTCGCAACCAGGAGCGGTTCAGGTCGGGACCCGTTTCCAGCGCATCGAGTCCGGGTAGCTCGTGATAGGCGACCCGGCCGGCCAACGACTCCGCGGACTGACGAAGCAATGCGCCGGACGCCGAGCCCAGAAGCAGGAAATGACCGCTCGGACGCCCATCGCGGCGGCGCTCGTCGATCTGGCCGCGCAACACGCGAAAGAGATCGGGCATCCTCTGTACTTCGTCCAGGATTACGAGCCGGTGGCGTTGCAGGTCGAGGTAGCTGCGAGCATCCAAGAGCCGTGCGGCGTCGCCGGGATCCTCCAGGTCGAGGTACAAGGAGTCTGGATCATCGTTGGCAATCTCCCTGGCGAGCGTGGTCTTCCCCACCTGGCGAGGCCCGAGGAGCACGACGGAGGGGAAGGTGGCCAGATCTCGCCTGACGAGTGCTTTGTGACGTCGTTTGATCATAATTGCTAATCTCCAAGGTCAGTTGACGATTAGCAAGGATAATCCCTCCTCAGCCCCCCTCCACCCGTGCCCCTCCGCTCGGCTGCGCGGCGAACATCATGTCCCGGGTCGGCGGCCCGCCCAGACGCGGTGCGTAGAAGCGCGCCGCGAGGGCTTCCATGACCGGCGCGACGGTGGAGCGGCCGCACAGCGCCACGGCACAGCCCCCGAACCCGGCCCCGGTCAGCCTTGCACCCGCGGCTCCGGCCTCGAGCGCGATCGCGACGATTTCGTCCAGCTCCGCGGTGCTTACCTCGTAGTCGTCGCGGAGACTGCTGTGTGACCCGACCATCAAGTCGCCGAATCGTTCCATATCACCATCGCGAATGGCGTCCTCGGCGAGCGCGACCCGGTGGCCTTCCGTCACGACATGGCGGAAGCGGCGGAAGAGCACGGGGGTGAGGGCACGGCGGGCGTGCTGCAACAGCCCGTCCAGGTCATCGTTGGCGGCGATGAGGTCGCGGTAGGTTGGCGCCCCTCCCGCGCCGAGCGCCAACGCCTCCCGGCATTGCCTGGCCCGCACATTGTACGCGTCGCGCGCGCCTGCGGCCTTTTCGGCGCGCACCAGAGACGACGCCACCACCCACCGCCACCCCTCCGGCACGGCCACCGGGGTCACGCCAAGCGGGTCGAAGTCGATGCGGAGCGCGTGTCCGGCGACCCCGTGAAGACAGGCGGCCTGGTCCATCCCGCCCCCCTGCAGCCCGACGAAGCGCTCGGCACGGGCCATCACGGCGGCGAGTTCGAGTCGCGAGAGGCCCGGCCCGGCTGGTGCGGCCGGGTGGCCTTCCAGCTCCGATACGCCGGCCACCGCCACCCCGTTCGCCTTCAGCAGCGCAAGCGCGGACGCCACCACCAGCGCCGATGAAGACGACAGTCCGGACGCGATCGGCACGTCGCCGGTCACGGTGCCTTCGATTCCGCGCCGCAGCTCCACGCCATGCTCGCTGAGCCCCCGTGCGGCCGCCCGCACATAGTTGGACCAGTCGCCCTGGTCCGCCGCCTCGATGGGGCGTTTCAGCTGAAACTCGAGGGGCGCAAAACGCGGCACGGGGCTGTCGAGTCTGACCGCCCCGTCATCCACGACGGTGAACTCGATGCGAACGTCCCGGTCGATGGCGATCGGCAGGACAGGCAAGCCGTTGTAGTCGGTGTGCTCGCCGATCAGGTTGACCCGGCCGGGGGCGATCGCCCGCCAGCGGTCCTCGGTCGGCCTGGGCGTCACGAGCCGCCCCGAGAGGCTCGCAGCGACATGGGCTCGCCCCGCCGCCCCTTCATCCGCGCGGCCGCCGCCCCATCAGACGCCCACTCAATCCGAGAATCCCAGCCTTGGCAACAGCCGGAACAGCCAGATTCCCGCACCCGCCGAGACCCCAAGCGAGACCATTGCCGCCGCGGTCTGCCCATACAGCAGATACCCCGTCCCGAACAGAGCCGCGTAGACGAGCACGCACCCCAGGAACCAGGCCAGGAAGGCGACCGTGATCGAGCCGTCGTTCGTGGCAAAGCCGCGTGTATCCACCACCCGCCGCCACCCCTTGCCCATCGGGCGGATCTTGTCGTAGAAGCGCTGGAGCGTCTGCCTGCTCGCGGGCGGTGTCACGAACGTGACCCCGAGCCATCCCACCGTCGTCACGGCCACGCCGATGACCAACTGCTCCCACCCGGTAAGCGGCGAGAAGCCGAGCGCGGTGTGCATCCACGCGAAGTAGATCGCCACGAGGAACGAGATGGTCATGCCGGCCAGCTCGCTCCACACGTTTACCCGATACCAGAACCAGCGCAACAGAAAGATGAGCCCCGTACCGGCCCCGATCTGCAACAGGATCTGGAACCCCTGTCCCGCCGTGTCGAGCTGCAGCGCGATGAACGCGCCGAGCACCATGAGGCCTACCGTCGACATCCGGCCCATCGCCACGAGTTGGCGGTCGCTGGCCCCGGGATTCACGAAACGCCGGTAGAAATCATTGACCACGTACGACGAACCCCAGTTCAACTGGGTGCTGATCGTCGACATGTATGCGGCGGCCAGCGACGCCACGACCAGGCCGAGCAGGCCCGCCGGCAGGAACACCAGCATGGCGGGATACGCCAGGTCGTTGCCGATCAGGGAGGGGTTGAGGTCCGGGAAACGGGCCTGAATATCCGCCAACTCGGGGTAGACGACCATGGAGCAGAGGGCCACGATGATCCATGGCCAGGGACGGAGTCCGTAGTGGGCGATGTTGAACCACAGCGTGGCCTTCATCGACTCCTTCTCGTTCCTTGCGGCGAGCATGCGCTGCGCGACGTACCCGCCGCCGCCCGGTTCGGACCCCGGATACCATGCGCTCCACCACTGCACCGCGATGGGGATGATGAAGATCCCCAGCGCCACGCTCCAGTTCGAGAAGTCGGGAAGGAACCGCATCGTCGAGCGCAGGTCGGGGTTGGAGACGAGCCCGGCGAGCCCGCCGACCTCGGGCTGTTGCAGCGCGAAGTATGCCGCCGCGACCGATCCGACCATGGCCACGACGAACAGCAGCATGTCGGTTACGACCACGCCCCATAGCCCGGATGTGGCCGAGTAGAGCATGGTCACGGACCCCGCGATCAGGACGGTGGTGAGAGGGTCGAGGCCGAGGAGGACGCCCCCGATCTTGGTGGCGGCGAGCGTGACCGTGGCGATGATCATGACGTTGTAGAAGACGCCCAGGTACAGCGCCCGGAAGCCCCGCAGGAAAGCGGCGGGGCGTCCCGAATAGCGCAGCTCGTAGAACTCGATGTCGGTCAGAGCGCCCGATCGCCGCCACAGCTTCGCGTAGAAGAAGACCGTGCACATCCCGGTGATCAGGAAGGCCCACCACGACCAGTTCTGCGCGACCCCGCCGGTGCGCACGAAGTCCGCGATGAGGTTCGGCGTGTCCGTGGAAAAGGTCGTCGCGACCATCGACGTGCCCAACAACCACCAGGGCAGCTTCCGTCCGGACAGGAAGAACTCGTCCGCGCCCGACCCCGCCCGCCGCGCGAAGTACAGGCCGATTGCGATGGCCGTGAGGCCGTAGAGGGCGATGACGATCCAGTCGGGTGTGGTGAGTTGCATCGGCGTCAGGAGTCGCGGGGAGGAATTGGCGGAGCGTCCCACAGGCTCCGCGGATAGACCTTCGAGTCTACCAGCCCCCGCAGGGATTCGGCCACTCCCGCATGATCGCCCGGGTGGCCGCGGCGCGTGAGCCTACTCGGTCGCCCACGCCCTCAGCGCTCCATGACCACCGATTCAAGTCACTTTTATCATTGCTAATTCAATATGATATATTAGATTAGCAAGTATGATTCCACGTAACACCTTTCCCGCAGTCACCACCGCACTGGATCGCCAGGCCGCGGTCGGTCTGATCGGCCCCAGGCAAGTCGGCAAGACCACATTGGCGCTGGAGATCGCGGAACGTCGCGACGCCCTGTACCTGGACCTCGAGTCGAGCACGGACCGGGCGAAGCTGGCCGATCCGAACCTGTTTCTCGGCCAATACGAGAACCGCCTCGTCGTGCTTGACGAAATACACAGGGCACCGCAGTTGTTCGGCGACCTCCGCGGCCTGATCGACCGTGGACGGCGCCGGGGCCGGCGGACCGGGAGGTTTCTTATTCTGGGATCCGCTTCGATCGATCTCCTCAGGCAGTCGGCCGAGACCCTGGCCGGGAGGATCGAATTCGTTCTTCTCAATCCCTTCAGCGTGGCGGAGATCGAGCACGAGGCCCCATCCCTTGTCTCGTTGTGGCTGCGCGGGGGGTTCCCGGACAGCTTGCTGGCCGAGACGGAGGCGGACAGCACCGCGTTTCGCCGCAACTTCATCCGAACCTATCTGCACCGCGACGTAGCCGACCTGGCTGGTGTACGACTTCCCGCGGAGACCCTCGAGCGACTGTGGCGGATGCTGGCGCACAGCCAGGGGAGCCTCCTGAATGCGTCGAAGCTGGCGGGGAGTCTGGGCATCAGTTCGCCCACGGTGTCCCGGTACGTGGATCTCCTGGTCGATCTACTGTTGGTTCGCCGCCTGCAGCCGGTTCGGGCAAATGTTCGCAAACGCCTGATCAAGACGCCCAAGGTGTATGTGCGTGACAGCGGATTGGTCCACACACTCCTCGGCATTCGCGACTACAATGCTCTGGCGGGACACCCCGTTGCGGGCGGGAGCTGGGAGGGATTCGTGATCGAAAACCTGCTCGCCGCCGCGCCGCCGGGCACGCGTGCCGGATTCTACCGGACCCGGGCGGGCGCCGAGGTCGATCTGGTCCTTCATCTGCCGGGCCGCCAGGCCCCGTGGGCGATCGAAATCAAGCTCGGATTGTCGCCCAGGCCAAGCCGGGGACTTCAGCACGCCCGCGAGGATCTGGAGCCGAGCCGCACATTCATCGCTGGATCCGGAGAGGACCGATATCCTGTCGCGCAGGGCATCGAAGTCATTGGAGTCCGGGAACTGACGGCGACCCTGATCAGCGGCGACGAGTAGCGTCCCACAGGCTCCGCGGATAGACCCCCGAGTCTGCCAGCCCCCGCAGGGATTCGGCCACTCCCGCATGATCGCCCGGGAAGGTGACGCCCATCCATCGCTCCCGGGTGGGCAAGACGGTGCAGCGCACGCGGCCGGCGGCGATGAGGTCGTTGATGGCCTCCGAGAGGTAGAATTCACGGTCGAGCCCGGGATCGGCGGTGAGAAACTCGGAAAAGAGGCGTCGCAGGGGCCGCAGAATGCCCGTGACAGATTCGGCTTGGAATCTGTCACCAAGAGTGCCATCAGTCCGCTCTTGCCCCGGAAAACCCCAGAGATTCATGGAGACAGGAGCGCTCACGGGCACGTCAACAGGCCTTCCGGCCACGTCGCGACCCCTGACCCGGTCTCCGGCGCGGCGGAGTTCCAGGCCCTCGGTCAGCCGCAAGAGGGCGCCCGCCTCGTCGACTTCGCAGATGCCCCGGGAGACTCCGCCGCTGTCGGAGAGGGTGACTGCGAGGGGGTAGCCGACGATCAGCGCGCGGGCGGAAGAAGCCGCGCGCCCGGCTCCGCCGGGCCGTGCGTCTGCGGACACGGGCGCGCCCGTCATCGCCGCCGCGAGCCTCGCATACGCCCCGCGCCCGTAGAAGTCGTCCGCGTTGCAGACCGCGAATGGGCCGTCCACCGCCTCACCCGCCGTCAGCACGGCATGGCCCGTGCCCCAGGGCCGGGTTCGGCCCGGTGGCGGGGCGTCGACCAGGCCGGGATGGGTCAGATCCTGGTACGCGTACCGGATGTCGAGCCCGGCCGCGACGGCGGGCCGAAGGTGCTCGTCGAAGTCGTCCCGGATTTCGTCGCGAATGACGAACACGAAGCGCGAAAAGCCCGCCAGCGCTCCGTCGTAAAGTGCGTAGTCGAGGAGCGTCGCGCCGCCCGGACCGATCGGCGTGAGTTGCTTGAGGCGGCCGAAGCGCGTGGAGGCCCCTGCCGCGAGGATGACGAGGGTGAGGGGTGGGGTGGTGGTTGTCATTGGGCGTCCGTCATGGGTTCTCGGGACAATGGCCAGAGCTGCACGTATTCGACGCCGAGATCGTCGTACGAGACGCCCAGGATGTAGTCCTCACCGATCTCCAATACGCCCAGACCCGGTGGAGTCTCGATCATCCCCAGCACTCGTCCTTCGGGGTCGAACACTGTCCAGGGAACATCCCCCCCTCCGGGCATCCGGTATTCCAGGACCCACAGACAGCCGGAAAGGTCCTGCAGAATCCACGAGAAGGCAGGATAGGAGTCGGTCACGGGCATGTCCCGCACCTCGTTCAGGGCACGAATTCGGTCCTCGTCCGGCATGGTGGCGTAGAGGCGGGTGTAGAATGCCTCGAGGTCCGCGCTGGAGGGGCTGCCCAGGTCACCGGTGCGGCGCACGATCCTGGCCAGCGATCCGTCCGTCCGGTACGCCTTGAGCTCGTAGCTGTCGGACACGCCCACCACCGCGAGCTCCCCCCACACCGACCCCATGCTGCGCCGCGCGAAGGGGTGGGGCCTCCCGCCCTGGAGGTTGCCGTCCAGGCCGAACACGGCGTACCACTCGGCTCCGGGATGCGTCCCGAGAGATGCAAGGACAGCGCCGTCCGCGCCCAGGACTGCCCATTCCTCCTCCCAGCGCGCCAGTCCGGTGCTCCCGGTCAGTGTCGGATTGAGGCCGGCAGTCTCCTTCGCGAAGATCATCCCGTCCGGAAGCAGGCCCAGGAACGAGTCCAGACCATCGCCAAGGGGGACGTTGTGGCCGTGGTTTCCGTCGGCGTCGAAGATCGACAGCCGGGCTCCCCGCGGATCCGACGCCGCGATCGAATCGCCGCGCCATGAAGCCACCGCTGCCGGGCTGCCTCCGCCGAACTCGCCGGGGCCCTCCCCAAACCCACCCCATGTCGCCAGATGGGCGCCGGACGGGTCGAAAATCCGAAGCTCGCTGGTGCCCGAATTGGCGACCACGATCCTGCCGTCGGACAGCCTTGTGGCATCCAGGACGCGGTAGAGCTGGTCGGGTTCTTCGCTGTCGACCGACCCGATCGACAGGGACGGCTCGGACCCCACCGTCCAATCCATCCTCGACTCCGGCTCGGGCCGCCGGTTCTCGACGATGGTGACCCCGGCGCTGTCTTTTGCAACCGAGCTCGGAGCGCCCGGTGCACCGTCGTCCCCTCCTCCGCAACCCGACAGGATGGATGTCAGGAGGGAAGCGGCGATTGCGATGGTCGTTTTCACGGGATGCCGGCCTTTGTCAAGTGGGCGGGTCGGTGCCACCCGAACGTCTATTCGTGTTGTTCACGCGCCTTGCCCGCAAGGCCCACCAGCTCCAGCAGCTTCAGGGCATTGGTCGACGTGGCGATACCGTCTCTCAAGCGATAGTCGAAGGTGAGTCGCCGCTCACCCTGGCCGACGGACTCGGTGAAGTGGACGGGGATGGCTCTGGCTACCAGGTCTTCCGCGTCGGCAAGAGTCAGGTCGTGGGTGGTGACCGCACCGATCGCGCCGGACGTGAGCAACATTCGCAGAACCGTGCGCGCGGCGATTCTGCGCTCGGCGCTGTTGGTTCCCTGGAGGACTTCGTCGAGAAGATAGAGGACACGCCGGGGAGGGCCCCGGTCGCGGTCGGGCACGGGCGGCGCAATAGCCGATTCGGCCGCATCCACCACATGCTTCAGCCGGCGCAGTCCGGCCATGAAGTACGAAACGCCGTCCTCGAGGGAGTCCTCCACGCGCATGCTCGTGACGACGCGAAGCGGCGGCATTGTGAGCGACTCGGCGCAGACCGGGCTGCCCGCCTGAGCCAGCGCGGCGTTCAGCCCGACCGCCTTCAGCAGCGTGGACTTTCCGGACATGTTCGAGCCCGTGACAAGGAGGAACGAGCCCGCCGGACCGATCTGCACGTCGTTGCGCACGCACACGTCCGCGGCCAGCAACGGGTGGCCCAGCGCCCGGGCGTGGATCGTATCGGCGGTCGTGTCAATGGTCGCAAAGGTCCAGTCGGGATGGTCCGCGGCCAGCGCCGCCAGCGCCGCGAGAGCTTCCGCCTCGCCGGCCGCGTCGAGCCAGTCCCGCACCCGGGCGCCGGACCGCTTCTTCCAGCGCTCGAGCGCCGCCAGCACGTGCACGTCCCACTGCAGCACCACGGCGACGGGGAGGTGGAACAGGGGCGATTCCCGGATCTGCGCCAGGTCGAGGAGGCGGCGCAGCGCGGAAATCTCCCGGGGTGCCGAGCGCGAGCCAGCGCCGAGGCGGTCGCGGATGCCGGTCGCGTACTCGGAGCGCAGGGGCGCGCTCGCCACGTGGCCGAGAAGGGGAGCGTAGCGCCGCACACTCGATTCCCCGTCGTCGGCCTCTCCGAAAATCCCACCGATTCCCTTCCATCCTTGCGCGACCACGATGCTCGATATCAGAAGTGGCCATGCCAGCGCCGGAACGGGAACCATGCCCAGCGAATAGAGAACGATGGCGGCCAGGTTTGCGGCGGGCAGAACGAATGCGGCCACCCGGAGCCAGATGCGTTGGGACAGCCACCCGTCGGTCTCGGCCCAGGCGAGGAAGGCCTCCACATCCCGAGCCGCGTCGGGGTGGCCGAAAGTGGCTGTCTCCTCCGGGCCCGGTACGTCGCGACCGTCTACCATCAACCGGGCTTCGGCCGCCAGGCGATCCCGGAAATCGTAGGCGCCGGCCATCTCGCGCACTGCTTCCTGCCGTCGCGCGATCGCGTCCCCGTCCGCGGGGGCGAGAAGCCACGACTGCAGCGTCTTCCATCCGGGCCCGGTCCCGCATGCACCGGCAAGGCGAAGGAGGGAGGCCTGGCCGTAGACATCGAGGTCGTCGGCGAAGTCGTGGGCACGGGCCTCGCGGGTCGCGAGGTCGGGTGCCGCCGGCAAGCCGGACCAACGACGCTCAATCCGCGCGATGCCCTCCCGGTTGAAGTCCGCCATGGACTCGACGCGGCGCAGACGCCGTCGCGCGACCCGGTGCCGTGCGACCAGGATCACAAAGGCCAGGGTTCCGCCTGCCACGAACAGCCAGCCCGCCGTGCCCCGGCCCGATTGGAAGATGGGCCACGCACCCGCGATCGTAGCCGCGAAGGCGGCCAGTCGCAGGCGAATGTACAAACGAACCGAGCTGGTTTTGTCCGCCACCATGGCGTCGAAATGGCGGACACGTTCGGCGTAGAGGGCTTTGGGTGCCTCGGCGGATGCCGCGGGTCCCCCGGCGGATTGCGACAGGGGACCACGGGGTTCAGGTTCCATCCATGAACATAAGCGATCGGCTCATCGTCACAGCGTCCGCTGTCATCTTCTCCTCGGTCGCGGTCTTCGTGACCGGGTGCGCCCCATCGGACGGGAGCAGCGGGGGGCGTCCGGGGACGGCCGGGGACGTGCCCGACCGAGTCGACGAAGTCTTCGCGGACTACGCCGCCGGCGACGGTCCCGGCTGCTCTGTCGGTGCAATTCGGGACGGGCGGCTCATCGGCTCGGCGGGCTACGGCATGGCCAATCTGGATCACGGCATCCCCAACGGCCCGACGACGGTATTTCGCACCGGCTCCGTCTCCAAGCAGTTCACGGCGGGCGCCATCGCGCTGCTTGCGCTTCGCGGCGACGTGGACCTCGACGCTCCCGTCCGACGCTACATCCCCGAATTCCCGGACTACGCCGATCCTCCAACGGTGCGCCACCTGGTTCATCACACGTCGGGGGTGCGCGACTACATCGTGCTGATGTCCCTGGCCGGCAACCGGGACGAGGACTACTACACCAACGAGGAGGTCCTCGCGGTCATCAACCGCCAACGCGAACTCAACTTCCCTCCGGGCGCCGAGTTCCTGTACAGCAACGCCGGGTACTTCCTGCTCGGAGAGATCGTCGCCCGCGTCTCCGGCACCTCCCTCCGGGACTTCTCTCATGAGCATCTCTTCGCCCCCCTGGGGATGTCCCACACGCACTTCCACGACGATCACAACGAGGTGGTCGCCAACCGGGCGATCGGCTACGCGCCAACGGACGGCGGCTTCGAAATCAACGTGACCACGCTGGACATGGTCGGTGACGGCGGCGTCTTCACTTCCGTGGAGGACTGGGTCGCCTGGGACCGGAATCTGGAATCCGGGACGGTGGGCGGTCCCGAGTGGGTTGCTCTCATGCACCAGCGGGGCGTACTCGATTCGGGGGACACCATCCCGTACGCCTTCGGCATCTCGCACGGCGAGCACCGCGGCCTGGCCACGGTGGGTCACGGGGGCTCATGGGTCGGCTACCGCGCGGGAATGTCCCGCTATCCGGACGCCGGCTACTCGTTCGTGGCCCTGTGCAACCGCTCCCGGATCGATCCGATGGGCCTCATCGCGGCAGTCGCGGAAATCTACCTGGAAGACCGGATGGAAGCGGTCGGGGAGGCTGCGGACGGCCCGACGCCTTCGCCCGGGCCCGCAACTGGCGCGGAGAGCGAGGCGGTAGCGCGCATCCCGGACCGCCACCGCTATACCGGGTCATTCTACAGCCCGGAGCTCGACGTCATCTATCGCATCGTGGAAGCCGGTGACGCGGGCCTGTCGCTGCGGGCGGGGAAGTGGCAGCCCGTTGCCCTGCTGCAGACGGAAGACGGTGTGCTCGAGGACGGACGGGGCATGACCCTTCGTTTCTCGGGATCGGGGGGCGGCCAGGGATCGGCGGGCGGCCAGGGGTCGGCGGGCGGTGTGGGGTCGGCGGCCAGTGCGTTCCAGTCGATGATGGTGGACGCGGGGCGGGTCAGGAATCTCCGGTTCGACAGGACGGGGGAAGCAGGTACGGCCAACCGTGTCCGCCCATCCGCACCTCCGTTCCAGCCTCCGGGACGCCCATCGCAGTGACACCCCGTGCCACCCTCACCGACGATCTCTTCGCCCCGGAGGTCATTGCCGATCCATACGGCTATTTCGGGCAGCTTCGGGAGGTTGAACCGGTGCACTGGAATGCCCGTTTCGGTCTCTGGCTGGTGACCGGGTACGACGAGTTGGTGTGGATTCTGCGCCACCATGAGCTGTTCTCGTCGGCGGTGATCAAGGAGGTGGCCGCGCCGGCCTACCCGCCCGTCGATCCGGCCGATCTTCCCCTCTTCGACGAGATCCGGGACTTTCGGGCGAATCAGCTGGTCGAGCAGGACCGGCCCGAGCACCTGCACATGAGGGGCGTCGTGCACGGGTATTTCACACCCAAGGCGATGGAACGGTGGCGTCCCTTCGTGCGCGCCGCGGTGGCCGAACTCCTCGACGGCGTGCGGCCCAACGGGTCGATGGACGTTCTGACCGAGCTCGCCGCGCCTCTCCCGGTGCGCATCATCGCCGAGATGATGGGCGTGCCCTACCGCGATCGGGATCACTTGCGCGCCCTTGCCGACGGAATCCTCTACATCAACCGGGGTGAGTCCTACCGGCTCCGTCCTCTGATGGAAGCGGTCAGGGGGATCGTCGACTACGCGGCGCCACTGGTCGAAAAGCGTATCGGCTGCCCGGGTGCGGACTTCATTTCCGTGTTGGCGGAGGGCGAGACGAGGGGCATATTCTCCCGGCATCAGGTGCTGGTGAACACGGGACTCCTCCTCTTCGCGGGCCACGAGACGACGATGAACCTGATCTGCAACGGGATGCTGGCGTTCATTCGCAACCCCGACCAGTGGGAGCGGCTTCGGGCCGACCCCGAGGGGATGGCGCGAAGGGCAACGGAGGAGTGCCTGCGCTACGACCCACCGGTCAAGTCGACACAGCGGATCGCCGCGGACGATGTGGCCATCGCCGGCAAGACGATACGCAGGGGGGAGCCGCTGCGTTGGATCATGGCGGCTGCGAATCGCGATCCGGCCGTCTTCGCGGACCCCGACACCTTCGACATCGGGCGGCAGCCGAACCCGCACATCTCCTTCGGGTCGGGGATTCACTACTGCCTCGGCGCCACGCTGGCGCGGATCGAGGGACAGGAGATCTTCCGCGGGTTGGCCGAACGATTCCCGCGCTTCGAGCTTGCAACGGACCGGATCGAGTACCAGCCCAGCCTCCAGTTCCGGTCGGTCAAGTCATTGCCGGTCAGGTGGGTGGCATGAGCGACCGGCCCCCTGCGCCATTGAGGGGCCCGGCCCCGGGTGCTACACCGCCGCAGCGGCTGCCGCAGCCCGCGCCCATGCCGGTGCCCAGTCAGGTGGATGTCGCGGTCGATCATGGACGCTGCGTGGGCAACGGCATGTGCCTGACCTTTGCCCCGGGCGTCTTTGCGCACAACGCGCGCCGCCAGGCCGAAGTTGTGGATCCGGAAGGCGACAACGTTGAAGACGTGATCGTGGCGGCCGAAAACTGCCCGACCGGGGCGATCCAGGTGCGAGACGCCGTGACGGGCGAGGTCTACGATGTCTGACGTGGCGAACTTGTCCCGGAGCGAGGGAACCCGCACGTTCTCGGTGCTGGACTTCGCACGCCGAAAGAAAGCGGGCGAACCGATCGTGATGGTCACGGCCTACGACGCGCTCTTCGCCTCTCTGGTCGAGGCCGCCGGGGTCGACTCGATCCTCGTCGGGGACTCGGTCGTGTCGGTGTTGGCGGGCGAGAGCACAACCCTTTCGGCCACTGTCGACCAGATGATCTACCACGGCCGCCTCGTTCGCAGAGGAGCGAAGCGAGCGCTGGTCGTCGTCGACATGCCTTTCCTCAGCTACCAGGTGTCGCCGGTGGAGGCGGTCCGCAACGGCGGCCGCATCCTCAAGGAGACGGGGGCGGGGGCGGTGAAGCTGGAAGGGGGCGCCGACATGGCCCCCGCCGTCGAAGCACTCGTCAAGGCGGGCGTCCCGGTCATGGGTCACCTCGGGTTCACGCCGCAGTCCGTGCACCAGCTGGGCGGCCACAGGGTGCAGGGGCGGGGGGAAGGGGCGCTGCAGAAACTCGTTCGAGACGCGAGAGCGCTTCAGGACGCCGGCGCGTTCGCCATTGTCCTGGAGCTGATGCCGGCGCTGATCGCCCAGCGAGTGACGGCGAATCTGTCGGTTCCCACGATCGGCATCGGAGCCGGGCCGCGGTGCGACGGTCAGGTTCTCGTTCTTCATGACATGCTCGGACTGAACGAAGGGTTCAACCCGGGCTTCCTGAAACGCTACGCCGAGCTGGGGGGCGAGGTCAGGGGTGCGGTGTCGCGCTACGCGAAAGAGGTTCGGGCCGGGGAGTTCCCGGGGCCGGAGCACGTCCGCAAGATGTGACGGGCCAAGGCCGCCTACTTCGCCCCTGCGATCCTCTCTTCGGCGAGCCAGTCTGCAGCGGCCGCCGTGCTGATGCCCAGCTCGTCGGCCAGCTCGATCACGTGCAGGGTCTGGTCGTAGATCTGCGTAACCTTGGAGTAGATGGTGAAGTCCTCGGTGGGCCGGTCGAAGACTTCCTCCTGGCAGCGGATCAGGCCACCGGAATTGACCAGGTAGTCGGGCCCGTAGGTGATGCCGCGCTGGGCGAGCAGGTCGGCGTGGCGCGGCTCGGCCAGGGCGTTGTTGGCGCCACCCGCCACCGCGGCGCAGCGGAGGCGCGGCACGGTGTCGTCATTGATTATGCCGCCCACGGAGTTGGGTGAGTACACGTCGCACTCCACATCGTAGATGTCGTCCGGCGCAATGACCGTGGCCCCCAGCTCCTGAGCGGCCTTGGCGGCCAGCGGAGTGTAGATGTCGGAAACCGTAAGCCGCGCTCCGGCCTCGTGGCAGAATCGTGCCACCGCGAAGCCGACGTTCCCCAATCCCTGGATGGAGATATGCCGCCCGGCGAGGGTGTCGCTGCCGGTCGTCGCCTTGAGCACGGCCCGGATACCGCAGCTGACCCCGTACGCGGTGGTGCGCGACGGATCGCCCGCGCCGCCTGCCGACTCGTTCACACACGCCACGTGCCCGGTGCTCGCGCGGATGACGGCCATGTCGTGGGAGTTGGTGCCGATGTCCTGCCCGGCTAGGTACTGGCCCCCCAGAGACTCGATGAACCGGCCCAGGGCCCGGAGCAGCGCAGGGTTCTTCGCGGTTCTGGAGTCCCCGATGATCACCGACTTGCCCCCGCCCAGATCGACGCCGCTGATTGCCGCCTTGTAGGTCATTCCCCGCGCCAGCCGCAGGACATCCCTCAGCGCCTCGGCCTCGGTGGGGTAGGGCAGCATGCGGACGCCGCCCAGCGCCGGCCCCAGAGTGGTGTCGTGAATCGCGATAATGGCTCGGAGTCCCGAGTCGTTGTCGTTGCAGAAGACCACTTTGTCGTAGTCGTGCTCGCCCAGCAGCGGAAACACTCTCATTGGGGTCTGGTGGCTCGCTTCGTTGAAGGATTCGTGAACCGCTAAAGATAAGTCTACGGAAGGCTTCACGCCGGGGGCACGAGGCCTGACGGCCGCCGGATGCTCCGCTCCCGGGCCCCCGGGTGTGGGTGGTTGCGATGGTCGCGGTGTCGGTCTACGGTAACCCGGTACCTTGATCAGCCATCCAGATCCGGTCGGCCGAACACGCGTCCGGACAAGCCCCGCGGAGGTCTTCATGCGCAAGGGTCCCATGGCAGCCGGTGGGCTGCTCGCAGTGCTGCCCGCGGCTTTCGCCGTGGCCATCAGCCCAATGTCCGTCGCAGCCTGGCAGGCGGACCAGACGACGGCTGATCCGGTCGCCGAACTCGTCGAACGCCTCACCCTCGACAACTACAAGGCCACGCTCAAGGGCCTTACGCGCTTCGGGGATCGCCGACAGGGCACCCAGCGCAACCGGGACGCGGTCGACTGGATCGAGACCACGCTGGGGGACTTCGGCTGTACCGGCATCGATCGCATCTTCTACATGTTTCCGCCCCCGGACGCGCAGCCCCGGCGTGCTCGCGCGGAAGCTGCCCCACCCCGGCGACCGCGGCTGCCGGTAATACAGGACGGCGATCTCACCACATCGACCGGCGGAAGGGTCGGACGTCGCGGTCCCGGTTCCGGAGGCAGCACGATCTTTGGCTATCGTGGCCGCACGGGGGTCAACCGCGACCTCATGGCGCAGCCCGACGAGCGTATCCGGGAGCTCAATCGCGAAGAGCCCGTCGACGGCGAGCGTTCGCAGGTCTACTGCACCAAGGTCGGCGCGACGCGCCCCGACGAGATGTACATCCTGGGCGGTCACATGGACGGACACGGGGTGAACGAGGCGGTCAACGACGACGGTTCGGGCACCGCGCTGGTCATGGAGCTCGCCCGTGTCTTCAGTTCCCCCGACGTTCAGACCGAACGCTCCATCCGCTTCGTTCTGTGGAACAATGAGGAGACCGGGCTGAACGGCGCGCGCGCATACGTAGAGCAGCGCCAGGCAATGCAGGGCGTGGAAGACCCGCCGGGTTCCGGGCAGTACCCGGAGCCCCGTTGGCTGGGGATGGTGCAGCACGACATGATGCTGTGGGATCACGGCGCGCCCGGCCCCGACGGTCTGGTGAGCCGGGATCAGCGTCCCGAAGCCGATGTGAACATCGAATTCCAGTCCAATTCGGACATGGCGCGCGAATCCATGGAGCTGGCGTTCTTCTTCAAGGCCGCCAACGAGCGCTACGCGACGGACTACCCCGCCGCGGTGGGTCCCCACATGACCAACACCGATTCAACGCCCTTCATGAACATCGTGCCGGCGATCAGCCTGCGGGAAAACGAACGCGGGGCGCAGGTCGGAGCGGGCTGGGACCCGAACTGGCACCAGCCCACCGACGTGTGGACCACCTATACGGACGATGACTTCCGGCTCGGCCTCAACGCCGCGCAGACCACGCTGGCGGCCATCGCAGAGCTCGTCGGCGCAAAGGTTGTGCGCTAACCCCCGAGACGGGCGATTTCGGCTTCCGCCGCGATGTAGCCGAAGCCGGCCCAGCCGGAGCCTTCCAGAATGCGGTGGAACATCTCCTCGGCCTGCTCCGCGCGCCCGTTGTAGAGGTGCCACGTTGCGACGCCGTAGGCGGTCGCGACACCGGCGGGGTCCTCGCTCGCCGGGTCCCAGAGTTCGTCGGGCTCGATCTCGCCCTTGTACATCAAGAGGAGCTGGTGGTAGCTCGTGTTCTCGATCACGTCCAGCTCGGCGGTAACCGGCTCCAGCACGGTCGCGGCCTCCTCGTCGCGGCCCAGGCGGCGAAGCGCCATGTACCACCAGTGGGAGATCGCGACGAGCTGGTCCGGGTTCGTCGTCACGGCCTGGTAGTCCTGGTACGGCCGCAGGGCGGCCTCGAAATCGCCCTTCAGGTAATGGGCGAGGGCGAGGTGGTAGTGGATGTTCGACTGCAGCGTGCTCGTCGGGATGCCGCGCTCGTTCGGCTGGCCGTCCGGTTCCACCTCGTCGGGCTCCCCCTGGACGAGCGCGGCCGCGTGGGACAGGTCCTCGATCGCCCGGTCGAATTCCCGGACGCTGATCCACCGGTGTCCGCGGTGGCGGTACATGCGCGCGTCGCCGGGGTGCTTGCGGATGCCCTCCGAGAAGACTTCGATCGCGTCCCGGTACCGGCCCGTGTAGCCGATGCGGCGACCGAGCCAGATGATCGCGTTCGCGTCGTCGGGGTCGGACTCGTAGTCGGCCCGTGCCGCATCCACGTCTTCCGCCTGCCGGGCCGCCACATCGGCGGGGGGCGGGGCGGGGGGGGGGGGCTCGCCCCCACGGGGGGGGGGGGCCCCCGCCTCTCGGGGGGGGGCCGGGGGGCGGTGCGGGAGAGAGCGGCTCGCCAAGCAGGGAGATGGCCTCCGCGCCTTCGGGCAGAGCCGCGACGACGGCGTCGGGAGCGTCGGCCGGGAGAGCGCCGCCCGAACCGCTTTCGTCCGGGCCGCAGGCCGTGGACAGTAGAGCGAGGAACGCAGCAGCGATGAGGGGTGTGCGGCGCATGTGGGCGTGCCGGCTGTGAGGGGTGGGGTGCGGTGGAGGAAGATTGGCGCCGCTCGCTCGCCGGGTCAACCGGATGGGTCCGCGAAGGTGTGGGTGCGCCGTGTCAGCCGCTGTTTTGCGCAGAGCGGACGGGCCGCGTAGACTGTGGACCGTGGCCGGCCGAGACCCACCGCAACGAGGCACGCCGAATGTCGATCACGACGCTGAACCGAATCTCCCTGCTAACGGTGGCTCTCGCACTGCCGGGACTTGGAGGTGTGGCCCCGAGCGAGCACGGACTGGCCGCGCAGACGGGTGCGGCCGCACGGGCGGACGTGCCCGCGACCGGCAGCGCCGCCGCCGATGACGTGACCTTCAGCCGCGACGTCGCGCCGATTCTGCAGCGCGCCTGCGTGAGGTGCCACCGGGACAACGGCGTGGGCCCGATGGCGCTCGTCGACTACGAAGACGTCCGGGGCTACGCGAGCCGGATCGTGCGTCGCACCGGGATCCGGGACCGCATGGGTGCCATGCCGCCCTGGTACGTCGAGAAGGACATCGGCATCCAGCACTTCAAGGACGACATGTCTCTCGAGGAGTGGGAGATCCAGGCGCTGGAGCAGTGGTGGCGCGACGGCATGCCCGAGGGCGACCCCGCCGATCTGCCGCCGCCGCTCGAGTTCGACGACGACGTGCTGTGGACCGCGGGCGAACCCGACCTCGTCATCCGCCTGCCCGAAGTGCTGGTCGAGGGAGACGTGCCCGACTGGTGGGGCGACATCGAGCCCATCCCCACCGGGCTCACCGAGGACCGGTATGTGAAGTCCGTCGAGATCCGCGAGGTGAACGATGTGGGCCGGACGGCGGAAGGGGGGCATGAGGGCCGCCACACAGTCGGAGGCCGCTTCGTCGTGCATCACATGATCTGGAGCACCCGCGTCGCGGAAGCCGAAGCGGGCGACGGACCCGCCAGCGTGAGCTGGCCGGTTCACGAAGTGGGCCGAGAGCCCGACATCTTCGACGAGGACGCGGGGCGGCTGCTGCGGGCCGGCTCCTCGGTCGTCTCGAACTCGCTTCACCTGCACTCCAACGGGCGCGACACGCGTGCCCACCTGGAGATCGGCTTCCGGTTCCACCCGCCCGACTACGAGCCGAAGTACAGGCGGGCCTTCTTCGGGCTCGGCAACGCAAGCGACATCGACATCCGCGCGGGCGAGGCGGGGCAGGAACTCCACGCTTACCAGGTCCTGAACCAGCACACCAAGATCGTGACCTTCGAACCCCACCTGCACGCACCCGGGATGCGCATGTGCCTCGAGGCGATCTGGGGCTTCAACGTCGAGACGATCAACTGCGTCGGCTACGATCACAACTGGGTTCGCGGCTACACCTACGAGCAGGACCACCAGCCCCTTCTTCCCAGAGGCACGGTCCTGCACATCATCGGCTACATGGACACGTCCGACGCGAACCGGAATGTGCCGGACACGAGAAACTGGCAAGGCTCCGGGAATCGCTCCGTGGCCAACATGTTCATCGACCTTGGCATGCGCGTGGCGCTCACCGACGAGCAGTTCGTGGAAGAGATGGCCATGCGCAGGGAGCGTCTCGCGCTCGGTCTCAACGACCATGTGATCGGATGTCCGCTCTGCATGGTGATTCCGGCGAACGGGAATCCGCGGTACTACGTGGATGGCGACGGGGAGGGGCCGGGCGCAACGCAGCCGGGTGCCGATTCGACCGGCGTCTCGCGGGGTCGCGGCAACCGATAGCGGCATGGCGGTCCATTCTGTCACACGCGGGTGGATCCCGTCTCGCACCGGCAGGCCGGCCGCGACCGTGAACCTCTGCGTTCTGCTGCTCGCTGCCGGTTTGTGCTTCGAGCGCGCCGGCGCGCAGACCTATCAGCGCGGACAGAACGTGGCCCCGGCGTTCGAGGGATGGGAACGCAACGAAGACGGCTCGTTCAGTTTTCTGTTCGGCTATCTGAATCGGAACTGGTCCGAACGGATCGACGTGCCGGTCGGGGAGCACAACGCCTTCTCGCCCGGCCTGGCGGACCGCGGACAGCCCACTCACTTCCTGCCGCGCCGAAACCGTTTCGTGTTCAAGGTCCGTGTCCCGGCTGATTGGGGTGACAGGGAGCTGGTGTGGACCTTGACCTCAAACGGTGTGACGGAGCGGGCGTATGCGACGCTGCGCCCCGACTACATCGTGGACAATACGGTGATCATGTCCGAGACGGGTGCCCTGGGAGCGGGGTCCAGCGACGCGACGATGCGAGGGAATCAGCCCCCGGTCATCACGCTTGAGGGCGCGGATGTCCGGGAGACTTCGGTGGGCCGGCCCGTCGCGATCACCGTGCTCGTCGAGGACGACGGTCTGCTGCGATCCCGCCGCCGGCCGCCGCCTCCTCCGCCGGAAACCGCCGAGGACTCGGCGCGCGTCGACTCGATCTGGAACGCCCCGCCCACCTTCAGTCGGCGGCAGCTCACGCCCCCGTCGCGGATCACCGTGCAGAAGGTGAACGGTCTCTTCATGTCGTGGTTCCTCTACCGGGGCGCGGGCGGCGCGGGTGACCCGAACGATGCGGCGCGCGCGGGCCGCGAAGGTGGTGCGGGCAACGCGGGCGAAGCAGGCCCGGTGACCTTCGATCCGCCCCAGGTGAAGGTGTGGGAGGATACCCGCGCCGGGGCGAACTCGCCGTGGTCGCCGCTCTGGGTGCCGCCCGAATTGCCCGAGGATGGGCGCTGGACCGTGGACGTGACCTTCGACCGGCCGGGTACCTACGTGCTGCGTGGCCGCGCGGACGACGGCGGGCTGCTGGCGGACGTGGAAGTCACGGTTGTGGTGAGGCCGGCGACGCTGCCGTAACCGAATTGCAGGGGAGCCCTCCAGCACGCGCTCCTACAGCCGATACCGCTCCTGCAACACCGCAAGCGACGCCAGAATCAGCAGCAGCGAGTCGAAGCTCGGACGGTCTGCGGCCGACAGGTCCGCAATCCCGTCCAGGATGCCCACCACGTGTGCGTGGCTGATGAACGGGACCTGTCGCATGGCGTCTCCCCGCAGCGTGTCCTGCAGAAAGTCGTGCAGGGGGCCGGCGACGCCGACCGCGGAAGGGGCCATGAAGGCGCGCTTGGTCCGCTCGTACACCGCGTTCGAGACGTACGGGCGCATCGCCTTGCGCAGCAGCAGCTTTTCCCGGGGCGGGGCGGTGAGGGTGGCGACAGGAAGGCTGTTGACGTATTCGAAGAGGTGGTGATCGAGGAACGGGAGACGCACCTCGACGCCGTGCGCCATGTCGAGGCGGTCGGCGGCCATGTGGTAGTTGGCGAAGATCGAGTGTAGCCAGAGGTAGAGGAGTTGGCGGGACGGCTCCCGCTGCGACAGGCCGGCGACCGCGTTGCAACGGCGGTAGTAGGTCCTGTACAGGTCGTATCCCTGGAAGCCGCGCAGGAAGTCGCTTGTGCACACGGAGTGGATATGGCCGATTCCGCGGGTGAGGCGGGTGAAGAGCGAGGGGGCGAAGGGGAGGAGCAGGGCGATGCGGGCCAGCCAGGGTGAAGCGGCGGCCAGGCCGGGGTAGCGTCGCGCCGGGGAGCGGGCCAGTCGTCCCAGCGCGCGCAGCACACCGCGAAGTCCGATCCCCTGGCCCGCGCCAGCCGCCGCGCGCAGGAACTCGTAGCCGAAAAACGCCTCGTCGGCGCCCTCGCCGGCGAGGACCGATTTGTAGCCCGCGTCGCGGACACTCCGGCTGAGCAGGAATCGTGCCGCGCCGTGGGTGTTGTACTGGATCGTCTCCGCGTGATAGACGGTGTCGGCGAAGTGATCTGCCAGCGCGGAGTCGGGAAGGGTCAGCACCGTGTGATCCGCTCCCGTGGCGGCGGCCATCTCTCGCGCGCCGTCGCTCTCGTCGTAATCCCGGCGCTCGAATCCCACCGTGAAGGCGGCGACGGGGTTGTCCGTGCAGGCCGCGGCGACGCCGAGAACCGCCGACGAATCCAGTCCCCCGCTCAGCAGGCAGCCGACGGGTACCCCGGCGACCATGCGAAGGGCCACCGCCTCCTCCGTCAACTCCCGCGCCCGCTCGATACAGTCGTCCAGCCGGGGAGCGTCCGCATCGGCGCCCTTCCCGATCCCGAGCAACGATCCGCGGCGGCCCGCTGCGGACGGAGGAAGGTCCCAGTAGCGTTCCAGATGCACTGCGCCGTCGCCCGCAACGAGGACATGCCCCGGCGGCACCTGGGAAATCCCTCCGAAGAGCGATCTCCTTTCATCGGGACACGCATGGAGCGAGTGGTAGACCGCGCGGGCGTCCCACGACTTCGGCAGGCCCGCCGCGAACAGCGCCTTCGCCTCGGAAGCCAGGTACAGCGAACCATTGTGCTCACCGTAGAAGAGAGGCTTGAGCCCGAAACGGTCGCGTGCCGCGAACAGGCGGCCGGTCTCTTCATCCCAGATGACGAAGGCGAATTGCCCGCGGAGATGTGTCAGGCAATCGGCGCCCAGGTCCTCGTAGAGGTGCAGCGCAATCTCGCTGTCGGACCGGGTGCGGAAGCGGTGTCCCTTGTCTTCCAGGGACTTCCGGATCCGCGGGAAGTCGTAGAACTCGCCGTTGACGATGATGTGCAGGCGCCCGTCCTCGCTCGCGATGGGCTGAGTGCCCTTCGGGTCGTTGATAGCGAGGAGGGTGTGGCCCAGCCCAATGCGCCCGGATGGCGAAATCCAGCTCTGTTCTCCGTCCGGGCCGCGGTGGCGGAGCGCGGCGGTCGCACGGCGCAGGGCGCGTTCGGGAACGGGGCCTTCCCGGGACAGGATCGCGGCGATGCCACACATCGGAGCCTCTCAGCGCGGGTGAAGCATGACGGCCCGGCCGCCCTGGCAGGTGAATCGCATCAGAAGCTGCCGCTCCCCCCTGGTCAGGTCGAGGTTGTCATCGGTGATGCGTTGTACGACTGCGACGGCTTCCATCGTCCCGGCGTCAGGGTGAGCGCGGGCGTACCTGCGGGCGTGCCTGAAGAGAAGCGACTTTCGGATCTCTGTCAGTTTCCCCGGTCCCATCTGCAGCCAGATGTTGCCGACAAGGTAGGACTGGAGCAGAAGGTGGCGCATGGTGCCGGGAAACAGGGCGCCCGGGTCGACGTGCTCGAATTCATCGGCCACTTCTGCGCGATCATGCCAATGCGGGTTCGCCGGCTTCACCGCGTCCGACGCGATCCGGCGGACCTCGTAGCGAATGTGATAGTTCCGTGCGTCTACCCAGTCGAAGAGCCGGTAGCTCTGAAAGATGCCGACCAGCCACAGCAGGGCCCGCACCGGGTTTTCCCAACCACGGCCCGAATAGGGCTTGCCCGGTGCCGGCAGGTTGACCCAGGCCCGTGCCGCTTGCAAGGCGCTCATGACCGCCAGGAGGGCCACCAGGGTCAGCGCGATGACCTCCGTCGGCGCGAGACCGGCTGCCTCCAGCGCTTCGGGAGGGGGAGCCCCGAGCCCCACCTGCATGATTTCGGGTGTGAAGGCGAGGGGCAGAGCCGCGGCCATCACCGCGTTGGAGTAGGAGATCTTCAGCGTGGCGACAATTCCCAGATGGAATGTCATCGCGGCGCCCAGCAGCAACCACTTCAGCGTCGAGTTCGGGGGAAGAATGAAGATGAGGGCAAAGAGCGGTTCCAGGACCAGGGCGGCGTAGGTGACAGTGCGGAGAAGGGCACGGTGGCGCATCGTCCAGAAGCGGGGCGTGTGCGCGATCGGCATCTTGAGCGCGGCGTGCATTGCGGAGCCGTTCCGCCACATGGGACTCGTGAACTTGTACAGTCCCGCGACGATGTAGACGAGAGCCATGTTCGCCATGAAGGCGCGTGGGGTGGTTCCCGGAACGGTCGCCGCGAGCCATTCCCCGGCGGGTGCCGGGTTGCCGGTCAGGTCTGCCAATGTCAAGGTGTGACCGACGGGCAGCAGGGCGAGCCACAGGCAGAAGATGTGCACCATGGCGTCGTCGAGGTATGCGACGAGAACGTTCCATCGGTAGGTGGATGCGGCCACGAGGAAGAGGAAGACGGCCGACGCCCGGGCGTGGTATCCCGCCAGTACGAACAGCGACGCGATGCATGCGCACAGGAACATGATCCGTATCAGGATCGCGGGCATTCCCGGCTGAAAGAGGCTGATCCGGGTGGGTGGAAAGAGCCGGGCCGTCAGTCCATGGTCGATCAGGCCGTCGGGATCGCTGAAATCGGCCGCTTGCCGGAAGGCCTGGAGGAAATAGACGAACAGCACACTTCCGCCCAGGACACGCATGATCTCCAGCGGAAGTGCGTGGATGGGTGCCGCGAGCGGAAAGTCGAGCATCACTTCCGGGTTGGCGTTGCCGTCGGGCCGTGTCCCGGGTCCCCGAAGCTCTTGTCCACGGACTCTTGAATGTCGTGCATGGCGTGGTTGTTTTCGACCGTCGATGCGGGGTTGCGGTGCGCATGGAAACTAGCGCAACCCGCGCTTCTCTTGCTGGAGCCGGCGGAGGTGCCGGTGCGGCGGCGGCCGGTGTCGTAGCGGCCCGTGGAAGAAGCCTCCGACTGCCAGCAGCGACCTACCGTGTAACCCGTCCGAAGACGCGGAAGTCCAACCGCGCATCCCGTCCCGCGTCGACGGCCACCTCCACCTTGACCGGTTCGCTCAGCCCGCCCGGCGGAAGCATGTCGTGTGATCCCATCTTGCCCTCGAACGACCACTCGCGGCCCTCGTCGTCCACGGCGCGGAGCCGCACCGGCCCGTGCACGACGCCCTCCGACACATTCCGGAGCTGCACATCGATGGTCGCGGTGCCGGCGGCCGGATCGTAGGCCGGCGGACCGGTCACCACGAGAAGATCCGCAGTGATGTCCGCCTCCTCGCCCATGGGAGCCGAGGGGGCATCGGGGGCAACCTCCACCGTGGTCGTGAACAGCTCGTCCACCCCGTTCCTGCGGCTTATCCAGAGGGGGTGAAAGGCGCCGTTGGCATCGCCGGCGAGACCCAGGTAATGGCCCGGCTGGTTGCCGCGCGCGTTGTCGAAGGAAACCTCCAGGCTGGCGTGGTCCAGATCGCCGAAGTATTGGGCGCGCGCCGCGCGGCTTTGCTGGGCCATCACCACGGTCATGCGCTGGACCAGGTCCATTTTCGCGATTTCGTCGTCGGACAGTTCCTTCACGTCGGGGTCGGCCGCGAGGTTGTGGACGCGCGCCACGGGGGCGTGCGCCGGCGGCGGACACGACGGCGCGCTCGCCACGGGGACATTCGGGCCAAAGGTCTCGCCGCCATCGGACGACGAGGTGAAGAAGAGCTCCCAGCAGCGGCGTGTATCGTCGCGGCGCCGATCGTACCACGCGACGCCCACCACGCCGTCCCGGTTGACCTCCACGACCGGGAGCATGCGGTCGTCGAGCGGGGCGCCGGGTGCGGGCGGGTCGTTGTCGTTGAGTTGCATTGCGTCGGACCAGCTCCGGCCGCCATCGGTGGAGCGTCGGAACCAGATGTTCGAGGTGTCGTCGCTCACCTGGTCCCAGACGATGTAGATGTTGTCGCCGTGTGGTCCCCGCGTGCGGTCCCAGGCCACGATGGGCAACGTGAACGCGCTGGTCATTTCGGTCTGGGCATAGGGCCAGGAATGATTGCCCACCCGAAAGGCGACGTCCACGTCCGTGAAGGTTTCGCCGCCGTCCTCCGACCGCATCGTAAAGAACGGCATCTGGCTGTTCTTGTCGTCGCTGAGCGGGAAAAAGTACTGGTAGAAGGTGACGAGGAGCGCACCGTCGGAGAGGACGACCGGCTCGGTGGCGACGAGCTTGCCCCCGGGAATGGTCGTGAGCAGCTTCGGCTCGCTCACCGTCTTGCCGCCGTCGTCGAGCGTGTGCAGGAAGAGCTGGAAGTCGTCCCGGATGAACGAGTCGCGCACGTCGTTCCAGACCACGTAGAGGCGTCCGCGGTGGGGGCCGTCGCTCCAGTCCGCCGCGATGCGGGCGTGGTCGGGCGGCACGGGGCTGCGGAGCCGCGCCGGGCCCACCCAGGTCGCGCCCTCGTCGTCGGTCGACCACACCATGATCGTGCCGTTGCTGCGGGCGGGTTGGTCGGGCAGTATGCCGCCCAGCGTGTTGGCGCCGATGTAACAGTAGAGAATCCACATCCTGCCGTCCGGGCCCGGAACCACCATGGGGTCGAAGGAGCCCGTCTCGCTTCCGGGCAGGGTAACGGGTTCCCATGAGACCCCGCCGTTGCGGCTCAAAAAAGCGGCGTTGCTTCGTGCGGAGAGGCCCTGAGTGGCCGCTGCGCTAGGGAAGCTCATGCCCCCCGTCTGGGTCACCGCGATCAGGAAGTCCGGGTTGTCGGGGCTCGCCGCGATCCAGGGCTCGTTGTATTGGCCCGGACCGACGCGGAGATTGGGACCCACGACGACGGCGGGCGACTGAGCCCCGAGCGGGGCGGCGGCGGCGAGGACGACCGCCAGTGCCGCGAGGGCGGTGAGCAGCCGGGGCAGGGGAGGGTTGTTGCGTTCAACGATGTCGGTGGGTGGGTGGTGTGGGGTCGTTTTCATGGTCCAGGTCCTTGCCAGTGGCCCCGACGCCTCACCGCTGTCGGTTCGGCGCGGGGCTCATCCACGGACTGCTGCTACGGATCACCATGGTTGCCCGCTCCGGCCGAAACAAGGGGATGACCCGGGGTGGTGCCGAACCGGACTCCAACTGTAGAATCCTCTGTCCGCGCCGAACTGGATGTGGGCTACGCTACCGGGTTGCGCCTTGTGCCCGGATCGGAAACGGGAAACCAATGAACCAGGACTACGACGCGATCATCATCGGGGCGGGCGTGATCGGGGTCTCCGTGGGCTTCGAGTTGGCCAAACGTGGCTGGCGCACCCTCAACGTGGACAAGCAGCCCACGGCCGGATCCGGTTCGACGTGCAACACCTGCGCGATCATCCGGCTGCACTACTCCACGCCGGACGGTTGCGCCATGGCCCGGGAAAGCTACTTCCACTGGCTGGACTGGGGGCGCCACCTGGGCGTGGCGGACGAGATGGGGCTTGCCCAATACGTCAACACGGGGTGCCTTGTCATCAAGAACGAGCGCAACCAGGACCTCGCGAACGTCATGCGCGCGCTCGATGAACTTCACGTCGCGTACGAGGACCTTGGTCCCGGCGAGGTCAGGGCACGCTTCCCCTGGATCGACACAAGGTCGTTCGGCCCCCCGGTCACCACCGGGGACGCGCGTTTCGGCGAGCCGACGGGTGAACACATCCGCGGTGCCGTGTACATCCCGGAGTCGGGGTTTATCGACGACCCCACGCTGGCGTGCCACAACGTGCAGCGCGCGTGTGAAGCGCACGGCGGGGCGTTCATGTTCAAGGCCGAAGTCGTGCGGATCCTCAGGGACGATGGCCGCGCCGCGGGGGTCAAGCTGTCCGACGGAACAGCGATCCACGCCCCGGTCGTCGTCAACGTGGGCGGACCGCACTCGGCGATCATCAACGGCATGGCGGGGGTGCTCGAAGGCATGAACGTCAAGACGCGCGCCCTCAAGCAGGAAGTGTGCTACGTGCCTGCGCCGGCGGGGCTCGAGTACAACCAGATCGCGCCGCTGATCTCGGACGGGGACATCGGCTGCTACTCCAGGCCGACCACCGGCAATCACATCCTCATCGGGTCCGAGGACCCGCCTTGCGACGTGCTGGAGTGGGTCGACGATCCGGACGACTACAACACCAACTTCACCCACCAGTGGGAGACACAGGTGATGCGCGAGGCCCAGCGGCTGAAGGGCCTGGGCATTCCCGGGCAGACGGGCGGCCTGGTCGACCTCTACGACGTGGCCGACGACTGGATCCCCATCTACGACAAGTCGGATCTGCCCGGCTTCTACATGGCCGTGGGGACCTCGGGGAACCAGTTCAAGAACGCTCCCGTGGCCGGAAGGCTGATGGCCGAGCTCATCGAGAAGGTGGAAGGGGGACACGATCACGACCGCGATCCGGTCACGATTCCGTTGCCCTACACGCGCCGAAGCTGCGACATCGGCTTCTTCAGCCGTCTCCGGACCCTCAATCCCGACTCGTCGTACTCGGTGATCGGATGAGGCGTCGGTCGGGGATCGCGTCTGATGTGACCGGTCACCGAGACCAGTCATAACCGGGGCGAGGAGTCCCTTGAGCTACCTGAGGCTGCGCCGGCTGTGGAAACCGTCGCCCCTCAAGCGCCGCTACGAGGTGGTCATCATCGGCGGGGGCATTCACGGACTCGCGACCGCCTACTACCTGGCGCGCCATCACGGCATACGCGATGTGGCCGTGCTGGAATCGCAGTACATCGGCTTCGGCGGCTCGGGACGCAACACCGCGATCGTGCGGGCGAACCAGCGGACGGTAGAGAACGTGCGGCTCTACGAGGAAGGCCTGAAGCTGTGGCGGGTGCTGACCGACGAGCTGGACTACAACCTCATGTTCTTCAACTGCGGGGTCCTGGGCCTGGGGCACAGCGAGGCCTCGGTGAGCGCGTTTCGCATGTTGTGCAACACGCACAACTTCCTGGGCGTGAAGTCGGAGCTTCTGGATCCGCAGCAGTGCGCGGAGATGATCCCGGGGCTCGACATTTCCGACCGCCTTGCCTTCCCCGTTCAGGCCGGGCTGTACCACCCGCCGGGCGGGGTCGTGCGGCACGATGCGGTGGTGTGGGGGCTGGCCAAGGGGGCGTCCGCGCACGGCGTGCACATCCACCAGGGCTGTGAAGTCCAGGGCATCGACACCGAGGGAGGGCGCGTCACCGGAGTCCGCACCACGCTCGGACCCATCGGATGCAAGCGGCTGGGCATCATGGCGGGAGGGTACGGCGGTGCCGTGGCCGCCATGCTCGGGATGGAGCTGCCGATCCACCCCCTCACCATCCAGGCGATGGTCACGCACCCTTTGAAGCCGTTTCTCCACCATGTGTTCAGTTCGGGCGCGTATCACGTCTATGCCAACCAGACCCTCAAGGGCGAGATTGCGACCGGCGCGCACATGGACCCGCAGGTCAACTACACCAACGATGCCACCGCGTACTACCTGAAGCACCAGGCCGAGGCGCTGACCGAGCTCATTCCCGCGCTGCGCGGCGTCCGCTTCATGCGCATCTGGGCTGGCCTCGCCGACATGACCCCCGACATGGCCCCGATCATGGAAGGCAACCTGGGCTATGACGGACTCTTCCTCGACGCCGGTTGGGGTTACTTCGGCTTCAAGTCCGGGCCGGTGGCGGGGAAGTACATGGCGGAGTACATGGCCACGGACGAAAGGCCGGCGATGCTGAGGGCGTTTCAGCTGAAACGTTTTCTGGAGAACCGCTACTCCGGGGAGACCGCGGCGGCGATGAAATACGGGCACTGGGACTGATGACCTTCCGTCTCACCTGCCCCGTCTGCGGCAAGCGCGACGTATACGAGTTCACCTTCGGAGGACAGGAAAGGGGGCCGCGCCCCGGTCAGGAGGGCCTGAGCGCCGAGGATCACTTCCGCTGGACCCAGTACCGGCTCATTCCGTACGCGCCGGGGGAGGAGTGGTGGTACCACGCACAGGGCTGCGGCCTGTGGTTCAAGACCACGCGTGATCCGGCGACGAACCGGGAGGTGGAGGAATGACGGCCCACCGTCCGGGCGCCGTGGCCGCGGCTGCAGACGGGTCGCGGCCGGCGTCGCCCCACCGCCTGCCGTGCGGATCCACCTGCCGGGTCGATCTGTCGCGGCCGCTCTCGTTCGACTTTCTCGGACGTCCGATGACCGGCTTTGCGGGCGACACCGTGGCTTCCGCGCTCTACGCCAACGGCGTCAGGATCTTCAGCCGCAGTCTCAAGTACCACCGTCCGCGCGGCCTGTACAGCATTGAGGGCGAGTCGGCCACCACCTACATGGCCATCGACGGAGTGCCGAACGAGTGTGCCGAGACCACGGAACTGCGTGCGGGCATGTCCGTGCGGGCCCAGAATGTGCGCGGGGATCCGAAGACGGACCGGTTCGGGTTCATCGGCGCCTTCGAACGGCTCATGCCGGCCGGGTTCTACTACCGGCTGGGCCACCGCCCCTACAGTCTCTGGCCCTTGTTTCAGAACGGTCTGCGGCGCATGGCGGGCACGGGCGTGCTCGATCCCCGGCGGGAATATCGACCGGGCGTGCGTGCCGAGCGCTACCTGAACGTGGATGTGGCGGTGGTGGGGGGAGGGACGGCGGGAATGGAAGCGGCGCTCGCGGCGGCGGAGCGCGGGCTTCGGGTGTGCGTCTTCGAGCGGCGGCCGTGGATGGGCGGACACCACGCCTGGCGGGTGAGGGAGTTCGAGGGAAAGCCGCTGTGGCAGCGGGCCAGCGAACTGGAGGCACGGGTTCGCGCGACGGAGAACGTCCGCGTCCTCACCCGGTCACCGGTTACCGGCGTGTGGGGAGAGAACCTGGTGACCGGGTTTACGGTCGGGGGCGACGACGACCCCTTCCGGGAGTGCCATTGGGAGTGCCGCGCCAGGACGGTGGTGGTCGCCGCGGGGTGCATGGACCGGCCTCTCGTCTTCAACCACAACGACCGCCCCGGGGTGATGCAACCGGGCGCGGCGTGGCGGCTCGCGCGCACCTATGGGGTCAGCCCGGGAAAGGTGGCCGTCGTCAGCGTCGGCGACGATCTCGGCCTGGAGGCGGCGGTCGACCTGACGCGCCTCGGGGTGGAGGTGCGCGCGGTCGTGGATTCCCGGCGGCGCGGGCACGATCCCGCTCTGCTCGAGGAGCTGTACGACCTGCGGATTCCCTTCCGTAGCCGGTGGTCGGCCTCGCGGGCCAAGGGCGGAAAGCACGTCACGGGGTGCGACGTGTGGGGCATGAGCGGCATCGGTCCGAACAGCTACACATGCGACCTGGTGGTCGCCAACGCGGGTGCACAGCCCAGGATCGGGGTTCTGGCGACGGTCAAGGCGAAGCTCGGGTACTGCCGGCACACTCACAGCTACCAGCCGGTGGAGCTGCCCGACGACGTGTTCGTTGCAGGGAGCATGACCGGGCTGCGCGACCCCGGATCGATCACCGAGTCGGGGCGGCTCGCGGGGCTGCGGGCGGCAGCGTTTTGCCGGCGGCAGGGAACGGCCCTGGACGCGCGCCGGATCGGGCGGGCGGAGCCGGCCGGAGAGGCCGGGCCCTCCAGCCCGGGCGACAACTGCCCCCCCGCGCTCTCCGCGGCGATCGAGAAGGCCACGAGCACGCTCGCTTCCCGTCCCGGGCCTGTCGCAGGGACCGGTATCTTCCGCGGACAGGGGATCGGTCGCGGCGCGAAGGCGTTCGTCGATCTGGACGAGGACGGCACCTACAAGAACGTGGTCGAGTCGGCCGCCCAGGGCTTCGACGCCCCCGAGTTGGCCAAACGGTTCGGCGGGTTCGGGCTCGGTCCGGGCCAGTACCGCGTCACCGGGCAGAATCTGGCGATGATCATGGCCGCAATGGGACTCGATTCCGGCAAGGCCACAGTCCCCGCACCGACGACGGTGCGGCCCCCCCTCGTCCCCCCGAGCCTCGCGACGCTGGCCGGGCCGCCTCACGACGTGCACAAGCGAACGCCGTTGCACGATGAACAGACCGCGCGGGGCGCGATCTTTCGCCGGATGGGACCGTGGGAGCGCGCCCGATATTTCTCCGAGGATCCGAGTTGCCGCGACGAGATCCTGGGCGTTCGCCGCAACGTGGGGCTCCTCGACAGCTCGCCGCTGGGAAAGTTCCGGATCTTCGGTCCCGACGCCCTGAATGCGCTGCAGCGGGTGTACATCTCCGACATGCGCAAGGCGCGCCCCGGCCGGTGCATGTACTCGGCAATGTGCAACGATATGGGCCAACTAATGGACGATGGCGTAGTTGTCAAGGAAAGCGAGAACGGGTACTACTTCACGACGAGCTCGGCCCGGGCCGGGACGACGGTGGAATGGTTCCGCTATCACACCCGCTACGACGGGTGGGACTACCACCTCGTGAACATCACGGATGTCCTGGGCTCGCTGAACCTGGCCGGGCCCAATGCGCGAAGGGTGCTGGAACGGGTGACCCGCGACGATGTCTCGAACGACGCCTTCCCGTACATGGGCGTCCGCCGGATCACCGTGGGGGACGGGGTCGAAGTGCGGTGCCTGCGTCTGGGCTTCGTCGGCGAGCTGTCATTCGAGTTACACGTCCCATCGAGCTATTGCCAGTACGTGTGGGGTTTACTAGTTGATGCCGGGGCCGACTTCGGGATGCAGCCGATCGGTCTGGAGGCCCAGAACTGCCTGCGCGCCGAGAAGGGGCACATCATCATCGGGGCCGAATCGGAGCAGCGCGTGATTCTGACGGACATCGGGATGGGGTGGATGTGGGACCGCCGGGACACCGCGTCGAAGAAGGTGGGCGCCCCCGCGCTGCGAGCCTGTGCAGAGCAGCCGGGCCGCATGAAGCTGGTGGGGTTCCGGGTGGATGAGGGGTCGGGGTCCCACCGGGGCGATCTGGAGGCCGCGCCGGGTGCGCAGCCGGGCGGGGGTCCGGGCGACGGCGCGGTGATCGTCGCCGACGGCGAGGTCGTCGGATACGTGTGCACGACGCGCCGCAGCGAGACGCTGGGGTGGCGGTACGGGATGGCCCTGGTGCGTGAGGAGCATGCCGCGCGGGGGGCTGGGCTGAACATCTACGAGAACTTGGGATCGGGACGCAAGTCCACCTGTTCGGCTACGGTCGTCGCCCCGCACTTCTACGACCCCAGGGGAGAGAGGCTGCGCGCATGAGCGGGCGGGACGAGAGCGCGGCTGCGCCGGCCGGGGGAATCGCGCGGACAGGGCCGATCGCGCCGACCGCCCACCGCCGCTCCCCGGTCGTCTTCGACGCCAACCCCGCCACGACCGAGGTGCGGGACGGCTGGACCGTGGCGCTTCGCTACCGGCACGAAGAACAGCACGCGGGCCCCCTTCTGGTCGACCTGAGCCACCGCCGCCGCTGGGACTATCAGGACGGCAGCGTGGCGACCCAACGGCCCATGGATCTGCCCGTGCCGCGGGAATATGGTCAGGTAGGGGTGCATGGTTCCCTGGTCATCAACCGCATGAACCGCACCCAGGTCGCGATCTGGCACCTGGGCGACGACCCGGCCCCCACCCCGCCCCCCGAGACCGCCTTCACCGAGATCACGGACGGACACTGCATGCTGGCGTTCGTCGGTCCGGAAGTCCCCGCCGTGCTGGAACACCTCACGTCCCTCGACCTCTTCGACCCGGCCCGCGCCACGCCCTTTCTCACCCAGGGGCCGGTGCTGCACGTCCCCTGCCAGATCGTCACGTTCTCCAGCGACCTGGTCATCATGACGCTGGCCAGAGGCTACGGCGAGATGTTCGCGCACGCCGCTCTGCATTCGGGCGCCCTGGCTGGACTCCGGCCCGGCGGCGAGGACGCGTTCAAGCGGGCGTTTGCACGGGCAACGGCGACTTCCGCTTGTGGATGACTCGGCCATTCGGGCGCGCCCGATCGAAGGGTGCCTGTAATGGGGGGTCATGACTGCGCCCAGAACGGTAAGTAGCAGTGCCGCTCCTCATGGCGGCGGCGTGCGGAAGCAACGTCGAGGAGGTCTCGGAAGTGATGCGACCACCGCCGCCTCGCCCCTCGGACCCGACCTTGATCGCTACGCCTCGGGGCCTTCCCTCGGAAAGCCCCTGAAAGGGTTCGGAAGAGACTTCGGGCTCGAAAAGCCCCCACCGGTCTCGATGTCGACGGCTATCGAGCCGATCAGGTTCCGGATCGCCTTCTTACCGCGGCGCAATCCGTAGCGATACAATCTGCGCCAGCCCAGCATCGCCGCTGTTCCGCCAGCAAGGAAGCCCGCCACCGCCGCGCCGGCTGCGAGACCTCCAATCCCGAGGGCGGCGCCCGCGGCTGCGCCCACGAAGCCACCTCCGACGCCGCCCAACGACGCGAGCACCCCCGAGAGGCTGCCTCCGACCCACAGAGTGAGCTTGTGGCTGTGCGTCAGGCTCGCTTGAACGGTCAACTCGGTCGCGGGCGGCGTGGTCTCCAGGCGCCGGAGGCTGAAGAGCAGTTGCTTCAGGTCTGCCATGGCCATCTCGTACGCGAACGACTGGTCTGCCGTGGTTGGCGTGTACGAATAGGCAGGAGTCTTGAAAACCAGTACGCCTCCGTCGAGAGGATCGACTCCGTGGTGGTCGACGAGACTCAGGCGATACGGGCGCTTCGGGAGGATGCGCTGCATGGCGGCGTAGACCTCTTCCGCCGGGGCGCGGATCACCCGTGAGACCTCCAGGGTAAGCGGGGGGTGCCCCAGGAAACGTGCCGCCATCGCCGGCGGCCGGACCTGGCTTCCTTCGACAAGGGCCCGGCTGCGAGACTCCACGAGTGCACGATCAAGGAACTCGGACGAGATTCCGGCTCCCTCCGCGGCGGCCCGGACATCCTCGACGCGGTACCCTTCGACCTCCACCGGGTCGGTGGAATGCCCCCGTGGGGCGAGCTGTTGCGAACGCTCTTCGAGGCGGCGGGCGGCCTCGGCCTGCAGCTCGGCCGCGCGTCGCCAGAGCGCGCGTGCCTGCTCCTCGGAGATGCGTGTTTCGTCGTCGCTCATGGGATCCAAGTTGCCCTGACGACTCGGGGAGCGCCACGTTGCACCACTCGCTCCCACCGGTGACCCACTGCCTTGGATCCAGGACGTGTACACGCCCGCCGGAGTCGGCGCGCACAAAGGCAACGCGGACAAACTCCTCCGGGCCCTGTCCCGCTCGACCCCCCTATTGACTCACCCCCCGCTCCCTCCCCGTCAGCCCCAACAGGTGCTCCTGGAAATACCTCCGGAGCGCGCCGTCGGTGTACGCGGCACTCTGGCCGGTGAACCAGTGCGGTTGCTCGGGCACCACGAGCAGGTCGTGCGGCTTGCCGGCCCGGATCAGCGCCTCGACCATCTTCATCGTTGCCGAGAAAGTGGCGTTGACGTCGCTGGTCCCGTGGATCAGCAGGAGCTTCGCCTTCAGGCTGTCGGCCAGCCGCAGACTTGATCCGTATTCGTATCCTTCGGGATTCTCGGACGGCAGATCCATGTAGGGTTCGATCGCCATCGACGCCTGGTCGTGAATGTCGTAGACGCCGTTGGTAGCCACGCCGACGTCGTAGAAGTCCGGTTCGAGGAGCAGCGCCCGCACGGTCATGTAGCCGCCCCACGAGCCCCCGTGGATGCCGACCCGGTCCAGGTCCATCCAGGGACGGGTGGCCGCGGCGTTCTCCATCGCGGCCCTGTGATCCGGGATCTCGTTGCGGCCGAAGTTGCGGTACGCCACGTCCTGGTAGGCCTTCCCTCGCTCCGTGGTGCCGCGGCCGTCCACCATGAAGACGACGAACCCGAGCTGGGCGAGCGCGGCCTGGCCGATGCTCCGCCCGTCAAGGAATGTCTTGGGCACCCAGGTCACGAACGGGCCGTTGTAGATGTAGTCGATGACCGGGTACCGGGCCGCGGGATCGAAGTCGTGCGGCTTGAAGATGAGCCCGTACAGGTCGGTCACTCCGTCGGCGGCCTTGACGACGAACTCCTCGGGCGGACTCCACCCGAGTTCGTCGAGCGCGCTGATGTCGGCCTCGGTCACCAACGCGACCCACTCGCCGGTCGTCGTGCGCACCTCCGTGCGGGGCGGCCGACTCGTGCTCGAATGCGTGTCCACCAGAAACGCGCCGTTCGGCGAGATCGCGGTGCTGTGCTGGCCGTCGCCCTCGGTGAGCCTCACTACCTCACCGCCTCCCAGCGGCACACGGTACAGGTGCGTGTCGTACGGCCGTGATTCGCGGTGGCCGTTGAAGTAGACGTAGCCGGCGGCTTCGTCCACATGCACGATTCCCACGACGGGCCACTCGCCATCCGTGAGTCTTCGGATCAGGCGGCCGTCCATGCCGTACAGGTAGATGTGATCCCACCCGTCGCGCTCGCTGATCCACAGGAAGCGCTCGCCGTCCGCGAGCGGCCGCGCCAGGGACCGCCAGGACGGCGTCGTGCCGATCCCCTTGATGAATGTGGGCTGGGTTTCTTCCAGGACGACCCGGGTCTCGCCGGTCGCGGGGTCGGCGGCGACGAGGTGAAGGGTCTGATAGCTGCGGAACATTCTCAGGAAGAGGAATTCGGAGCCGTCGGGCAGCCAGCCGACCGGACTCAGCAGCTGGTCTTCGTCACCCACATCGACCTCCACCGCCTGCCGTCCGTGGACATCGACGATGTGAATCTCCTGCCGCGGATAGGGGTTGCCGGCCTTCGAGAAAGGGGCGAATTCGACCTCTTCGGTCTGTTTGAGCCAGTGAAGGATCGGAACGCGGGCCATCTGGCGCGTGTCCACCTTCATGACCGCGGCACGGGCCCCATCCGGCGCCCAGGACGCGCCCTGCACGCTCCAGGCGTAGTCTTCTTCTCCGTCCTCGATCACCGGCTGTTCACGGCCATCGAAGGAGGCGCGAATCCAGAGGTCGTCGTCCTTTTCGGTCAGCAGCCAGCGGCCGTCGGGCGAGGGGACTTCCATGACCGCGGGTGCGCCGCTCGTGAAGCCCTGCCGCACGACGCGTGGCGCGGCACGAGCGGCGGCTTCCGCTTCGGCTGGCGGCGTGGGAGTCACCGTGTAGCTCTCAAGGTCCATCCGAAAGGAACGGTCGTCGAAGGTGAACCGCACCGAGGCCATTCCGTCACCGACGAAGGTGAAGGCGTCGAAGGGCAGCCCCTGGTAGGGCGGCCGATATCCAATGGCCCGGGCGATACCCTCGCGGACCCGTTCCGTGTCGAAGAGCGGCTCGGTGACCGCCCGCTCCGGGTCGAAGGTGCGGATAATCGTGTGGTCGGGCTGCCCTTCGGCGAACCAGAAGCTCTGGCCGTCCGGCATCCAGTTCACGCTGCAGGGAGCGCCGCCGAGCAGTCCGGCGTCGGAGCAGACGACTCCACCCTTCACCAGGGAAGGGATCGACATGTACCGGGCGTACATCGCGTCGCGTTCGGGGTCGAGGGACTCCTGCGCCAGCGTGGCGGCGGGGGCCGTGGCGGCCCAGAGAGCGAGAATCGTGACGGTCGGACGCATGAGCGGCTCACTGGCGGTGGAGGGGTGGTCGGGTCTGGCTAACGATCCCGCGCCCGGCCAGTATAGGGGCGGCATGACACATCATCCAGCGTTCGACCCGAGGTCAACATGACGACGACACTTCGCCCCCTCCCCCTCGCTGCGGCCGGCCGGGCCCTGCTCGCCATGGCCGCCCCGCCCCTGCTCGCCATGATCGCCCTGGCCCTGCTCGCCACGGCCACCCTGGCCCCCGCCGCCGCGCAGCGAGTCACCGAGCGCGACTACGCGCGGGCCGAGCAGTTCCTGCCCTGGCACGCTGCCAAGCTCGTCTCGGGGGACCAGGTCGCGCCCGAGTTCTTCGACGGGGACCGTTTCTGGTTCCGCAGCCGCACGCCGGCGGGCCACGAGTTCGTCGTGGTGGACCCGGCCGCCGCCTCACGCCAGGCCGCCTTCGATCACGCCCGCCTCGCGGCCGCACTCTCCCTTGCGGCGGACACCGCCTACGAAGGCCGCGACCTTCCCTTCACCGAATTCGATTTCGCCGACGGGGGCGCCGCCATCCAGTTCCATGTGGCCGATTCGGTGCGCTGGCGCTGCGACATCCAGTCCTACACCTGCTCTGGTCCCACCAATGAACCCGCGCCCTCGGACGCGGAACGCCCGTCGCCCGACGGCCGCTGGATCGCCTTTGCCCGGGACGAGAACCTGTGGGTTCGCGACGCGGCTACCGGCGAGGAGGTCCAGCTCAGCAGCGACGGCGAAAAGGACTTCGGCTACGGCGCCATCCCCGAGGGCTGCTGCCAGGAGATCACCAGCCGGCGGGCGAACCGCGAGCGGTCACCGGTCCTCCAGTGGTCCGCCGACTCGCGCCGGATCGCGACCCATCGCTACGACGAACGCGACGTGGAACGCTTCCATCTGCTCGAGGCCGCCGACGGTCGCCCCATCCTCCATTCCTGGGCCTACGCGCTCCCCGGAGACTCGGTCATCCCCACCTCCGAACTGTGGATCTTCGACGTGGAGGGCCGCGCGGGCGTGCGCGCCGACATCGACCCTCAGCCCGGGAACTTCGCCGGTGGCGACACCACCTACGCCGACGTGCAGTGGACGGCGGACGGCGGGTCCGTCTTCTACACGCACCGCAGCCGTGACTTCAAGAGCTACAAGCTGTTCAAGGTGGACGCCGCGACCGGCGCCGCAACCGAGCTCCTGGAAGAGACGGGGCCGACCTACGTCGAACTGAATCAGTTTACCCGCCTCCCCCCCGCCTGGCGCGTATTGGGCGACGGATCGGAGTTCCTGTGGTGGTCCGAGCGGGACGGTTTCGGCCACCTGTACCTCTACGACGGTGACGGCAACCTCAAGAACCGCGTCACCTCGGGTCCGTGGCTGGTGACCGAACTCATCGCCGTCGACGAGGCCAGCCGCACGGTCCATTTCACCGCGGTGGGCCGCGAAGAAGGCCGGCACCCCTACCACGTTCACCTCTACAGCGTCGGCATGGACGGCTCGGGGCTGCAACTGCTCAGCGCGGAGGACGCCGTGCACCAGATCACGCCGTCCCCCTCCGGGCGCTACTTCGTCGACCAGTATTCCACTCCGGAAGACGCGCCCGTGGCCGTGGTGAGGGGACGGGACGGGGGTGTCGTCCAGACAATCGAGACCAGTGACATCTCACGGCTGGAAGATGCGGGCTGGATCCCGCCGGTTCCCTTCGAGGCACGTGGCAGGGACGGCGTCACCAGCGTGTACGGGCTGCTCTGGTTCCCGTCGGACTTCGATCCGGCGAAGAGCTACCCCGTGGTCGACTACATCTATCCGGGCCCCCAGGTGGGCGCCGTCACGCAGTACACCTTTTCGGCCTCCGGGCGGGGCAATGGCCGCGCGCTCGCCGAGCTCGGCTTCATCGTCTTCGCGGTGGACGCCTTCGGCACGCCGCTCCGGTCGAAGGCGTTTCACGACGGCTACTACGGGAACATGGGAGACAACGGCCTTCCCGATCACATCTCGGCGCTCAAGGAGCTGGCGGGCCGGTATCCCCAGATCGACCTTGCGCGAGTCGGCATTTTCGGACATTCCGGGGGTGGTTTCTCTTCAACCGATGCAATCCTTCGCCACCCTGATTTTTTCAAGGTTGCGGTGTCGGGCGCAGGCAACCACGACAACCGCGGCTATCACTTCCCGTGGGCGGAGAAGTACCAGGGACTGCTGGTGGAAAACGCCGACGGAACCGACAACTATGACAGTCAGGCCAACCAGAATCTGGCCGCAAACCTGAAGGGCAAGCTGTTGCTCCACTACGGGACGCTCGACGACAACGTGCATCCCAACATGACCATCCGTGTCATCGACGAACTGATCCGGCACAACAAGGACTTCGACATGTTCGTGCTTCCAAACCGTAACCACGGGTATTCCAACGAGCCGTACGCGGTGCGGAGAACGTGGGACTACTTTGTCGAGCACCTGCTGGGCATGGAGCCGCCGAGCCAGTACAGGATCACGGGCCCCGAGGGGTGACGGGGACGGGACCGGCGACCCGGCCTACCCGTCGGTCGGCCCCCGGCTACTCCCCCGCTCCCCGGAAGCGCTCGCCCAGTCCGTCGCGGTCCACCGCCGCGCCGCGCAGATACACCGCGCTGATCGCGCGCGTGTTCGTGATGTCGTCGAGCGGGTTCGCGTCCAGGACCAGGAAATCGGCGCTCTTGCCCGCCTCGACCGTTCCAAGGTCAACGGCGCCCACGAACTCGGCGGAGGTGCTCGTCGCGGCCTGAATGACCTCCGCGGGCGTCAACCCGGTCCGCACCATGTCGGCCAGCTCCTGGTGTACCGCCCACGGTGAACTCCCGTCGGTCCCGAAGGCCACCTTGACACCCTCCTGGCTGAGGCGCACCAGATTGCGCGCCTGTATCCCGAAGGACTCCTGCGCCGCGGGGCGGTCGGTGGAGCCGGCGTTCATCTCGGCGATCCGGTCGGCGGGGACGGTCCCGGACAGCCAGTCGAACTCCTCGACCACACCCGGACCGGGGAGGTTGGGCACGAGCACGACATCGGGGCGCTCCCTCCAGAGTGCGACCAGCTCGTCGTCGACGTCCATGTCGCGAATGCCGTGCGCAAAGGCGTCGATGCCCGCCCTGAGCAGACCCTTCGCGTCCTCCAGGCGGAACACGTGCGCGGTCACGCGCAGGCTGTTGGCGTGCGCTTCGTCGATGACGGCGCCGTACAGTTCCGGGGAGAGCCTCTCGTATTGGCCGCCCCGATCGTCCACCCAGATCTTCACGATGTCGACCTGCTGCGCGGCCAGCTCCCTCACCGCGTCCCGGGCCTCCTCCTCGGTCGTGACCCAGTACGGAACCTCGCTTCGACCCGGCTCGGGAGTGGTGATGCCACGGCCCGCCGTCTGCGACCGTGCGCCATCGGGCACAATCTCGCCGCGCATTTCGAAGGGCGCGTCTCCTTCGTCGTGCCCCAGACTCACCACCAGTGACGCTCCGTAGTAGGCCATGTGCTGGAGCTGCCCGGTCCGCGCACCCCGTTCGGGGTCCAGGTGAAGGTGGGCGTTGACGATCGCCGGCATGACGGTCTTGCCGCCGAGGTCCATGCGAGCGGCTCCGTCCGGGATCTCCACGGCACCCGCTTCGCCCACCTGCGTGAAGAGGCCATCGTCCACGACGAAGACGGCGTCGTCGATCACGGTGCCGTCGCCCACGATGAGCCGCGCGCCCTCGAAGGCGACAGCGGTCGACTCCGGCGCGTCGGATCCCGGGGCACAGGCCCACAACAGGGCGATCAGGGGAAGGGCGGCGAAGGGGGTCGCGGCCGAACGTGAATTGCGGTTGGCTCTGGACATTGGGGGCCTCACAGGCGGGTTGGTGCGGGGTGTATAACAGGCCGATACGATAGCACCCGGCGTGTCCCCTCGCATCCCGCCGCGGACCGCCACGGGAGCAGCGCAATCTCCGATCGGCCAGGCGTCGGCCGATGCCTGCGGGGTCCCGCCGATCACCCGTCTGCCCGCCGAAAGGTCCACCCCCCGTACAGCAGACTCTTGTAGAACCGCCGCGGTTCCGTGAAACCCGCTTCCCGCGCCAGCTCGACCACGCGCGAGGCGGGCGCGAAGTGAATGCCGTCGCGGATGCGCCCCCCGAAGTCGCGCACTCCTTCGGGAGTCATGCCGCGCACCGTCCAATAGCGCCGCCACGCCGGCATGTAGCGTTCGTGCTCCTCGGAACCGGGGTCGCCGTGCAGGTCGAAGAGGACGAAGACCCCGCCGGGCCTGAGCCGCCGCGCGACGTCGGCGAGAAGTGCCGCCTTGCCGCCGTCGTCGGGGACGAAGTGCAGCACATTGATGAGTGTGGCCGCGTCGAAGAGGGGAGAGGCGGGCACGTCGGCGGCGTACCCCAGCTGGAAGGTCACGCCGCTCGAGACTTCCGCCTCCGCCACGCGCCGCTTCGCCAGTTCAAGCATCTGGTCCGAGGGGTCCAGGCCGTGGACATGCAGGTCGGGACGGACCCGCTTGAAGGTGACCATTTCGATGCCCGTCCCCGCACCCACAACAAGTACGCGGCCCTCCTGGGGCAGGTCCGGATCGAGAATGGCGGCGACCATCGGAAAGAAGGTCCTGTACCCGGGAATGACCCGCCGAGCCAGAGCCTCGTAGGCTTCTCCGTAGTCGCCGTCGAAGTTGAACGCTCCCTCGTCCAAGTGCGTCACCTCGCCCTATTCTGAAGTAGTCCAGTTTCGAAGTGGTCCAGTTGCGAACGGCGTCCGAGCCATGGACGCCACCGGCCAGGATACAAGAAATGACCCGCGACCCGCTAGCCGACTTCCCGCGTTCTCAGGCGCACTCTCCCCCCTCCACCCCGCCCCCCGGCTCCGCTCGCCCGCAGCCCCGGCGCGACTTCCTGAAGGCCACCGCGGTCTTCGCGGCCGCACTGCCTGGAGGCTTGCGCGCGCTTGCGCCCGCCCGCCAGGCCCCGCGCGTCGACGGCGACCGCCTCAACGCCATCCTCCGGGCCTTTCAGCGCTTCGGCGGCACCGGCGACGGCGGCACGACGCGGCTCGCGTACAGCGACGAAGACCTCGCGGGCCGCGCCTACGCTCGCCGGGTGATGGAACAGAGCGGCCTGGAAGCATCGGTCGACCTTGCGGGCAACCTCGTCGCAACGCGCCCCGGCACCGACCCGGCGGCGCTTCCGATCGTCATCGGGTCCCATATGGACACGGTCCCGACCGGCGGCAGCTACGACGGCCAGATAGGCTGCGCGGGGGCGCTGGAGGTCGCGCTGACGCTGTACCACCACGGCGTCGAGCTCCGCCATCCCCTCGAGGTGATCATCTTCCAGAACGAAGAGGGCGGGAAGACCGGGAGCCGGGCGCTGGTCGGGCGCGTCGACCCCCGGGACCTCGACATCGTCACGGCTTCGGGCTTCACCATCCGGGACGGCACCGCGCGCCTCGGGGGAGACCCGTCGCGGCTCGACGACGCCCGGCGCGAACCCGGCAGCATGGCCGGCTTCTTCGAACTGCACATCGAACAGGGCGGCCTCCTCGAAGCGGAGGGCACGGAGATCGGTGTCGTCGAGGGCATCGTCGGCATCCGTCGCTGGAACGTCACGGTGCGGGGCGCACAGAACCACGCGGGGACGACCCCCATGCCCCAGCGCCGGGACGCGCTCGTCGCCGCCGCCGACTTTGTTCGCGCGGCGAACGACGTCGCCACCACCATGGAAGGGCGGCAGGTCGCGACCGTCGGCAGGATCGAGGCCGTGCCGGGAGCGCCCAATGTCGTGCCGGGAGAGGTTCGCGCCACGCTGGAGATCCGGGACCTCGAAATGGCGAAGATCGAGCGCGTCTTCGGCGAGATCGAAGCCCGTGCCCGCGCGATCGGGCAGGCCCGCGACGTGACCATCGAGTTCGCACACTTCTACGAGAGCCTCGCCGCGCCCACCGATCCCCGCTTCCGCGACATCGTGGAGGCGTCCGCCGCCGAGCTGGGCTACAGTCATGTGCGGATGCCCTCCGGCGCCGGGCACGACGCCCAGAGCATGGCGGAACTGGGACCCGTCGGGATGATCTTCGTGCCGAGCCGGGACGGGATCAGCCATTCGCCCCGGGAATACACCGCGCCGGAGGACATCACCCGCGGCACGAATGTTCTGCTACGTGCGGTGCTGGCGCTGGACGGAGAGGGGTAGGCCCACGGAGGGAGCAGCCCGCTAGACGTACGTCACCCACCCCCACGGATCCGGCCCAACCCCCTTCGCCAGCTCCAGAAAGCGCGTCTGGATCCGCTCCGTGACCGGCCCGCGCCGCCCCTCGCCCACCTCCAGCCCGTCGACCGACCGGATCGGCGTCACCTCCGACGCCGTCCCGGTGAAGAACAGTTCGTCGGCGGCGTAGAGCATCTCTCTCGGCACCAGCTGTTCGCGCACCGTCAACCCCAGCTCTTCGGAGATCTTCATGACGGAGTGACGGGTGATCCCCGACAGCGAAGTCCCGTCCAGGATCGGCGTGACGACCTCGCCGTCCACGACCAGGAAGAGGTTCTGTCCGCTCCCCTCGCTGACGAGCCCGCCCGGCCCCAACCCGATCGCCTCGGCGTATCCGTGCGCGGCGGCCTCCATGACCATCAGCGTCGACCCGAGGTAGTTCCCGGCCGACTTGGCCCCGCTCGGGAAGGTGTTCGGCGCCGGCCGGTTCCAGGACGACACGCCCACGTCCACACCCTTCGCCAACCCCTCTTCGCCGAGGTAGGCGCCCCAGGGCCACATCGGGATGTACGTCTCGATGGGACTCCGTTCGGGGTGCATGCTTGCCGCCCCGTAGCCCCTGAGCACCATCGGGCGGACGTAGCAGGAGCTCAGCTCGTTCTTGCGGATGGTCGCGTACACGGCCTCGGAAAGTTCGTCGACCGTGTGCTCCGGCTGCATTCGGTAGGTACGGCTCGATGCCATCAGCCTCCGCAGGTGGGCGTTGAGCCGGAAGACGGCCGGGCCTTTCGGGGTCTCGTAGCAGCGGACGCCCTCGAAGACGGACGCCGCGAACTGCACCGCGAGACTCAGGATGTGTACGTTCGCGTCTTCCCAGCGGACGAATTCGCCGTCCTTCCAGATCCACGGGCTGCTGCCGAGCTTGCCGGCCATCTCGCTATTCCTCCGTGGCGGCGTCGCCGCGCAGGTAGGAATCCGTGCCGTCCAGCCAATCCTGCCGCGGCGGGGTGAACACGTCGACGTCGATCGTGTCCTCAAGAGCCTCGGCCTCGTGCGGGACGTTGCTGGGCAGGTGAAGGACCTCGCCGGAGCGGACGACCAGATCCTGCGGCCCATCGTCACCGATCCGGAACTTGAGCGCCCCGTCCAGGACGTAGGTGATCTGCTCGTTGTCGTGCGAGTGCATCGGAACGACCGCGCCCTTCTTCAGGTACACGTGGGCGAGCATGGCCCGCTCCCCGGTAATCAGGCTGCGGGAGATCAGGGGATTCAACTCCTCGATCGGCTGATCCGCCACGCGGTAGTGGGTGACCTTGGCGTCGGACATGCGGGGGCTCCTTTGGGGCTCCAAGGGGGAGTAACGCGACTGCGCGGCCCGAAGGAAGCGGCCACGAAGCCCCCCAATCTGCGCGAGTGTGGTGCAATTTGGAAGCGCTGGCGGAAACGTTGGCGGCCCGCGAGTGTATGACCCGACGAAATCCCGGCCGCGACCCATCGCCCCGCCCCCATACCATTCCCGCATGCGCTTTCGCCTGCTTGTCACCCTCCTGATCGGCCTGGCCCCGCTTCGCGCGGCGGCGCAGCCCGTCACAGGCGTGGTCGTGGAGGAGGGCCGGGGCGTGCCCGTCTCGGGCGCGATGGTCATCCTCTTCGACGAGAGCGGCGACCGGGTGGCCCGCATGCTCACGAACGCGGCCGGCCAGTTCACGCTGCGGGCACGCGCGCCGGGAACGCACCATGTGACCGTCGAGCGGATCGGGTACGCCAACGTGACCACGGCTCGCTTCGCCGCCGGAACCGAAGAAGTGTCTCTCGTCATCGATGTCCCGATCGTACCGGTCGCACTGACCGGACTCGACGTGGAGTCGGGGAGGCGGTGCGAGGTGCGGCCGGAGGAAGGACGCGTGACGGCGCGCGTCTGGGAAGAGGTGAGGAAAGCGCTCGCGGCCGAGGCGTGGACCCGCGAGGCCTCGCTCTACACCTACACGCTGCGCCGGTTCGAGCGGACGCTCGACCGGGAGGGAGTGTTCGTCCTCACGGATTCTTCGGTAATTTCGACCAAGGATGCCGCATTCGAGTCCGCGCCCATCGACAAGCTCGCCGCCGAGGGCTTCGTCCAGGCGGAGGGAGACTCGTCGACCGTCTACTACGCCCCCGACGCCGGGGCGCTCCTCTCCGACGCGTTCCTGGACACGCACTGTCTCAGCGTGCGCGACGGGGGCGACGGCCGGATCGGCCTGATGTTCGAGCCGGTTCCCGAACGCTGGGTTCCCGAAATCGTGGGAGTCCTCTGGCTGGACGCGGAGACCGCCGAGCTGGATTGGCTCGAGTTCGGCTACGTCAATCTGCTCCGAACGCCCGAGATTGGAGAGCCCGGCGGCGAGGTGTCCTTTGCAAGACTCCCGGACGGCGCGTGGATCGTCCGTGAGTGGTGGATCCGGATGCCCCGCCTCGAGGTGGCAAGGAGGCGCGTCTGGCGGGCCGCGTACCGCGAAGAAGGCGGCGTCACCCGGTCGATCACCGACGCCCTGGGCAGGACCGTCCTGCACTCGGAGTCGGCATCCATCTTCGGGGTGGTCACCGACTCGACCGGGACGGGACCCCCTGGCGACCGGGTCCAGGTCGAGATCGTGGGATCGGGGCTGCCGCTACTGCCGGACGACGACGGTTCGTTTCTCTTCAACGGCCTGAGTCCGGGCCCGTATGCTCTGCGTGTCGTCACTCCGCGCCTCCACGCCTGGGGTCTGGCGTCCCCGGAAACGGCGGTCGTGGGGGAGCTCGGAGAGGTGGCCTACGCAAGACTGCGCGTGCCCGCGCTGGCCGACATTCTGGACCCGGCGTGCGGCGGCCTCCCGCGTCCCGACGGAACCGCCCCGGTGTTGGGACGCGTGCTCGGAGCGGACGGGAGGCCCGCTGGCGGTGCGCGTGTGGAGGTCCGCTGGCCGGCGGCGACCGGATACCGTGCCGGGCCCCTCGCGTCTCCGCCGGGCTACCGGGGCGAGCCGGCCTACCTGTGGGACAGCGGCCGTGACGGGCACTACGCCACCGCCGTCACCACGACGGACGCGCGGGGTCTCTTTCTGCTCTGCGATGCTCCGCACGGATCGCGACTGGGCGTTGCCGTGAGCCTGCCCGAGGGTGACGAACCGGTTGTTTCACGGACGATCTTCGTCCCGACGGACGCCCGGACCATCGTGGAGGTGGTCAATATGTCAACGCGCGGTTAGTATGGCGTGCCCGGATCAAGGGCACTGTCTTCCAGGCCGAGAGCTGGCCTTCACGCACCCCGGCAGACCGCACCGGAACCGTTCATGAACCGAATCCGAGGAAAGACCGCAATCGTGACGGGGGCCACGGCCGGTATCGGCGAAGCGACCGCCCGGAGCCTGGCCGACGCGGGCGTGCACACGGTCCTGATCGGCCGCCGGAGTGACCGGCTGGAGTCCCTGGCGGCGGACATCGCCGGGAGGAGCGGCACCGAGGTGCGTACCCGTGTCCTCGACGTTCGAGACCGCGCCGGCGTCATCGCTTTCGCGCACTGGCTGGAACGCGAGGGCGTGACCGTCGACATCCTGATCAACAACGCCGGCCTGTCCCGCGGCCTGGACACCGTGCAGGAGGGGACGCACGACGACTGGGACGACATGATCGACACGAACATCAAGGGCCTCCTCAACGTGACGCGCGCGCTGCTGCCGGGGATGATCGCGCGCGACTCCGGTCATGTGGTGAACCTCGGGAGCATCGCCGGACACATGGTCTACCCGAAGGGCAACGTGTACTGCGCCACGAAGTACGCCGTGCGGGCGCTGACCGAGGCGATCAACATCGACCTTATCGGCACAAGGGTGCGGATGTCGTCCGTCGATCCCGGGATGGTCGAGACCGAGTTTTCGCTGGTCCGTTTTCGCGGCGACGCCCAGCGGGCCGCGACCGTGTACGAGGGTGTGGATTCGCTGATGCCCGAAGACATCGCCGACGCCATCCTCTTTGTCCTCAACACCCGCCCGCGCATGAACGTGCTGAACATGCTGGTGATGCCGACGGTCCAGAGATCGCCGTTCGTCATGGACCGCGAGCCGGTCGGCGGCGGGCAGTAGGGTGGGCGCTCCGATGCTCCCTCCCGCCCGCGTGTGGACGCTGCTCGTGGCGGCGCTGCCGGTGGGTGGCCTCGCGGTGGGTGCCCCCCCGGTGGACATCGCCTCCTCCCCGGTGTCCCCCACGGCCATGGCGGCGCCCGAGTCGTCGGCCATTTCCCGGGCTGCGCCCAATCCTCCCTGGGGTTTCGTGGGCCATGAAATGGCTGCACGGGCCGCGGCCGCGGTCCTGCCCGCCGAGATGCCCACCTTCTTCCGCGACGCCGGGGCCCAGCTGGTGCATCTGAACCCCGAGCCGGACCGCTGGCGGGTGTGGGAACAGCGGGAAATGGATCAGGCCTTCGCCTACGACCACTACATCGACCTCGAAAACATCCCCGCGGGGGCTCTCGACGCGCCCGACCGGTTCGTATTCCTCAGAATGCTGTACGAGGCCGGAATCGAGCGGCCCGAGCGGGACGCGGGCTTCCTTCCCTTCAGGATCGTCGAGCTGTACCAGCGGATCGTCAGCGGGTGGCGGCGCTGGCGGGTCGAAGGAGATCCGGAGCGGCGCTCGTGGATCGAGCAGCGCATCGTCAATGACGCGGGCATTCTCGGACACTACGTCACCGACGCCTCCCAGCCGCACCACACCACGATCCACTTCAACGGCTGGGACGCGGATACCCCGAACCCGGAAGGCTACACGCGGGACGACGAGTTCCACGCCCGCTTCGAACGGTACTTCGTGGAAGCGCACGTCACGGACGACGACGTGGGTCGCTACACGCGCACGGGGCGGCCACCGTCGGTGGCGGGGTCGGTACGGGAAGCGGTCATCGGGCACATCATGGCCGCGCACGAAGAGGTGGAGACGCTGTACCGGCTCGACCGCGACGCCGGTTTCGACCCGGAAGCGCCGGCCGATCCGGGTGCGCGTGACTTCGCCGCCGCGCGGATCGCGGCCGGGGCGGACATGCTGGCGGCGTTGTGGTGGTCGGCGTGGCTGGAGAGCGCGGAAGACATCGGTCGCGACGGGGCCGGCCGGTGAGCGTCGCCGGGATCGTCCTGGCAGGGGGATCGTCGACCCGGATGGGGCGCAACAAGCTGCTGCTGGAGCTGGACGGCGAGACCGTGGTGCAGCGCGCCGCGCGGACCGCGATCGACGCCGGGCTCGATCCGGTGGTCGTCGTGACCGGGCACGCGCACGAGGCGGTGACGGCCCAATTGCACGTTTTGGCGCTGACAACTGTTCTTAATACAGATCACGGGGCAGGACAGCACACGTCGGTCGCGGCGGGGATCGCGGCACTTGGCGACGACGGCGCCGCCGCAACCGGCTGCAGCGCCGCGATCGTGATGCTGGCGGACATGCCCCTCGTGACGGCCGCGATGGTGCGGGAGGTGGCCACCCGCTACCGGGAGACGGGCGCCCCCCTGGTGGTTTCGCGCTACGGCGGCGAAGTGACCGCCCCCCCGATCCTCTACGACGGGTCGCTCTTCGGCGAGCTCCGGCGCATGGACTCGCGCTGCGGCCGCCAGGTCGTGCGGCGCCACCGCGACCAGGCCATCGCGGTCGACTGGCCGGCCGAAGCATCCCGCGATCTGGACCGCCCCGCCGACTACGACGCGATCCGGGTGGAGTTGGCGGCAGGCCTCGGGCTGGAGCCTCGCCGTCGCCTTGTGCCGAGCATGGCCGGCGACTCCGCCCGCAGCGATTCGGCCCATGGATAGCCGCCTGCTGCGCGTGGCGGCGCGGTTGCTCGAGGAGCAGCGTCCGTATGCGGTGGCCACCGTGGTCCGCCGTGAGCGGCCGAGTTCGGCGACCCCCGGCAACACCGCCGTGATCACTGCCGACGGTAACGTTCACGGCTGGATCGGCGGGAGCTGCACCCAGCCCGAGGTGGTCAGCCACGCCATGGCGGCGCTCCGGGATCGCAAGCCGCGTCTCCTCGCATTCGGCGGCACGCCGGACCCGCGCGGCGACCTGGTCCAGGTTCCCATGTCCTGCGGCAGCGAAGGGAAGGTCGAAGTGCACGTCAATCCTGTCTTTCCGGAGCCGCGACTGGTGGTGGCCGGAACCTCGCCGATCGCCCGCGCCGTGACGCTGCTGGGCAAGGCAATGGGCTACCGGGTCACTCTGGTGGCGCCCGTGGGTGAAGCCGGACCGACCGGGGCGGACGAGTGCGTCGAGCGGCTCGACGGGGTCGTGGCCGGGTACGCCGACCGGCCGCCGGGCGCCAGGCTGCTTGCCGTCGTGGCTACGATGGGGCAGGGCGACGAGGTGGCCGTCGAGCAGCTCCTGGGTGCCCGGGCGGACTATCTGGGCGTCGTGGTGTCGCCGAAGCGCATGACGCAGGTGCGTGACTACCTCGCCGGGCGTGGTGTGTGCGGCAGCCGGATCGCACGGGTGCGCGGTCCGGCCGGGCTCGACATCGGAGCCGTGAGGCCGGAGGAAGTGGCGGTCAGCATCCTGGCCGAGATCGTCGCGCTGAGTGCCGCCGAGGGGCGCGCGGGGGAGGCCGAGGCCCGCGCGGATGCCGCCGAGTCCTGCGCCGAGGAGGAAGCCCGTGAAAAGGACGCGGCAACTCCCGCAGGCGCACCTGCATCCACCACCGACCCGGTCTGCGGCATGACCGTCCCCGCGGACGGATCTCGGCCCTCGTTCACCTTCCAACAAGACACCTACCACTTCTGCTGCCCCGGCTGTCGCGCGCGGTTCGAAGCCGATCCGGCGGCGTACGTGCAGGCGGGAGCGGGGCGCTAGCCCGTGAGACCCGAGATCGCCGCGCTGCAGGCCGCGATGCGGGAGTTCGACTACATCGCCGAGCCGTCGATCGCCACCGCCGTTCACCTGTCGCGCGCGATGGAGAAGCCGCTCCTGGTCGAAGGCGACGCGGGGGTCGGCAAGACCGAGATCGCGAAGGTGATGGCCGGGATCATGGAGACCGAGCTGATCCGGCTGCAGTGCTACGAGGGGCTCGACGTCAACACGGCGCTGTACGAGTGGAACTACCAGAAGCAGCTCCTGCGGCTGCGGATCGCGTCGGAGGAGAGGGCCGCGGGAACCGGCGAGCGTCCCGGCAACGACCTCGAGGACCTCATCTTCGGGCGCAGCTACCTCCTCGAGCGGCCCCTCCTGCGCGCCATTACGAAGACGGACAGGGCGCCCGTCCTCCTCATCGACGAGATCGACCGTGCCGACGAGGGCTTCGAGGCCTTCCTGCTGGAGGTGCTCTCCGACTTCCAGGTCACGATCCCGGAGCTGGGGACCATCCGCGCCGTGCACCGCCCTCTCGTCTTCCTCACGTCGAACCGAACCCGCGAAATCGGCGACGCGCTGCGCCGCCGCTGCCTCTACCTCTACATCGAGCACCCCCCGTTCGAGAAGGAGGTCGAAATCGTGCGCGCGAAGGTCCCGGGGATCGCCGACCGGCTCGCCGTGGAGATCACCCGCTTCGTGCAGGAGCTGCGCGGGCGGCAGCTCATGAAGCCGCCGGGGGTCGCGGAGACCCTCGATTGGGCGCGGGCTCTGATCACGCTGCACCGCGACAGCCTGGACGCGGAGACCGCCGGCGAGACCCTTGGCTGCCTGATCAAGGACCGGCACGACATGCGGGAGTTGGGCGAGGGGGAAGTTGGTGGGCTGGTGGGGGCTGCCAGGGCTCGTTGAGCGGGTTCGCGCTGGCGTCCTTGAGCCGTCATGACTAAATTACATGACCATGTTGAGCGGAGGTGCGCCATGCAGGTCAATATCCACGAAGCCAAGACCCATCTCTCCAAGCTCATCAGGCGCGCCTTGGCGGGTGAGGAAGTCGTTATCGCCAAGCGCCGTCAGCCCATGGTCCGCCTCGTGGCAATACCGGGGGCCGCGGACACACCAAAGCTGGGTACCGCCCGCGGTCTGATACTCCGGATGGACGACGACTTTGACGATCCGCTTCCGGATTTTGCGGGGTACGAGTGAGTGAAGCTACTCGCTGACACTCATGCGTTGCTCTGGGCGATCGGCTCTCCGGAAAGACTGAGCAGGCGCGCCCGCAATGCCTTGGACAATCCCCGGAACAGCATTTCGTTCAGCACGGTGAGCCTGTGGGAGATCGCTATCAAGATCAGCGTCGGGCGCCTTGATCTCGACGCGGACTGGCGAGATCTCATCGAGTCGGGACGGCAGGGGCTTCGGGCCAGCTGGCTGCTGCTGGAGCCCGGGCACTGCCACGAGGTGGCTGGCTTGCCGTGGCACCATCGCGATCCCTTTGACAGGATGCTGGTCGCCCAGGCAATCGCAGAGGGAATGACCCTGATCAGTCGGGACAGGCGGATCTCCCGCTACGCGGCCCGTGTCCTGTGGTGAACCCGATCTTGATCCCCACCCCCGCCCTCGCTAACCTGTTGCGGCACTTTGCCCGAATTCCGCCGTTTCGAACAGCGGCGTCCTCACTACAAGACCGGTAAAGATGGGTCACGGAACGACTCAACAGCACGACGTGATCATCATCGGGGGCGGCGGAGCGGGACTTCGCGCCGCCATCGCAATCGCGCAAGAGAACCCTTCCTTCTCGGTGGCGTGCGTGTCCAAGGTCTACCCGATGCGCAGTCACACGGTGACCGCCGAGGGCGGCGCCGCGGCGTCGATCAAGCCCAACGACAGCCTCGAAGACCACATCTACGACACGATCAGCGGAGCCGACTGGCTCGCCGATCAGGACGCGGTCGAGTACTTCGTGAACGAGGCCCCCGCCGAGATGATCCAGCTGGAGCACTGGGGATGCCCGTGGAGCCGGGAGCCCGACGGATCGGTGGCCGTTCGCCCCTTCGGAGGGATGAAGATCGAGCGGACCTGGTTCGCGGCGGACAAGACCGGCTTCCACATGCTCCACTCGCTCTTCCAGACGACGCTGAAGTACGGCAACATCGTCCGCTACGACGAGCACTTCGCGACGAAGCTGCTGCTCGACGACAACGGAAACTGCCGGGGGTGCGCCGCGATCGAGCTCAGGACCGGTTCGACGAGGGCGATCCTGGGCAAGTCGGTCATCATCTGCACCGGCGGGGCGGGGAAGGCCTTCCCCTTCACGACGAACGGGTCGATCAAGACGGGCGACGGGATGGCCATGGCCTACCGGGCCGGCGTCGCGCTCAAGGACATGGAGTTCATCCAGTACCACCCGACCGGGCTGCCGGGGACGGGCATCCTGATCACCGAGGCCTCCCGGGGCGAGGGCGGCATCCTCGTCAACAAGGACGGCCACCGCTTCCTGCAGGACTACGACCTGGGCGAGGCTCTCGACGTGAGCGACCCCCGGCATCCGCAGAAGCGGGCGATGGAGCTGGGGCCGCGGGACAAGCTCAGCCAGTGCTTCATCAAGGAGAGGGACGCGGGGCGCACGATCGAGACGAAGGACGGGCACGTCATGCACCTCGACCTCCGCCACCTCGGCGAGGCCAAGATCGACAAGAAGATCCCGTTCGTGCGGGAGTTGGCGCGCAACTACGCGGGCATCGATCCGGTCCACCAGCCGATCCCGGTTCGGCCGGTCGTGCACTACGTGATGGGCGGGATCGACACCGACACCGACGCGGCCACAAACATTCCCGGACTCTACGCCGCGGGCGAATGCGCGTGCGTGTCGATCAACGGCGCGAACCGGCTCGGGTCGAACTCGCTGACCGAACTGCTCGTCTTCGGCGCGCAGGCGGGGAGGCACGCGGCGCGCTTCGCGATGGACCACCCCGACTACGACGTCTCGGCGCTCGAAGCACAGGCCGCGGACGAGGGAGCCCGCGTCCGCCGGACGTACTTCGACGCGTCCAGGAAGGGCGAGCGGATCGTGACGCTGCGTACCGAGCTGCACGACGCGATGGAGGACGGCGCCGGGATCTACCGGGACGCGGACTCGCTTCAGGCCGCGTGCGCGACCGTCACCGACCTGCGCGAACGGTACAGGAACGTCACCCTGGACGACCACACCAACAGCTTCAACACCGAGCTGACGGCGGCGCTCGAGCTGGGGTCGCTGCTGGAAGTCGCCGAGGCGATGGCCAATTCGGGGCTGAAGCGCACCGAGTCGCGCGGTTCCCACCAGCGAACCGACCACCCCGAGCGCAACGACGACGACTTCCTCGCCCACTCGATGGCCTTCCGGCAGGAAGGCGGCGCGCCGCCCCGGATCGACTACAAGCCCGTGACGATCACCAAGTGGCCTCCGGGCGCCCGCACCTACGGGGCGGGGTCGGGGCTCAAGAAGCCGGCCGGCGAAACCACCTGACCTGGGATCGAAGATGCCCGCTCAAGACACCATGACGCTGGAGATCTTCCGGTATCACCCCGAGACCGACTCCGAGCCGCGCTTCCAGTCGTTCGAAGTCCCGTACAACGAGGACTGGGTTGTCCTCGATGCGATGAACTGGATCAAGGACCACGTCGACGGATCGCTGACCCACCGCTGGAGCTGCCGCATGGGGGTGTGCGGAAGCTGCGGCATGATGGTCAACGGGGAACCCAAGCTGACGTGCGCGGCGTTCCTGAAGGACTACTACCCGTTCTCGATCAAGGTCGAGCCGCTCGTGAACTTCGCCGTCGAGCGGGACCTCGTGGTCTCGCTGGACGGGTTCATGGAGAAGCTCCAGGCGGTGAAGCCGTACATCGTCCGCGACGACGTGAACGACACGTCCGGCGGCGAGTACATGCAGACCCCCGCCCAGCTTGCCCAGTACAAGCAGTATTCGATGTGCATCAACTGCATGCTGTGCTACGCGGCGTGTCCCGTGGCCGGCCACGAGGACGAGTTCCTGGGCCCGGCGGCGCTCGCGCTCGGCCACCGCTACAACAAGGACTCCCGCGACCAGGGCCAGTCGGAACGGCTCGACGTCATGCTCATGGGCGAGGCGATCTGGGGCTGCACCTTCGTCGGAGAGTGCACGGAAGTGTGCCCGAAGCACGTGGATCCGGCCGGCGCGATCCAGCAGGCCAAGGCCGGCGCCGCGCAGGAGTACTTCAAGCGGTTCGTGGCGCCGAAGGGAGCGGGCGCATGAGCGGACAGTACCACCGGCCCCACAGGTGGGCCTGGTTCCTGGAGCGGCCCGGCTACATGCGCTTCATGGTGCGGGAGCTGACCAGCTTCTTTGTCGGGGGGTACCTGGTCGTCTTCCTGATCACGCTGGCCCGGCTCGGAGGCGGTGAAGCGGCCTTCGCCGAGTGGGTGGCGGCGCTGGCCAGCCCGGGCTGGATGGCCGCCCATATCGTCGCGCTGGTGGCCGCCGTGTGGCACGCGGTGACGTGGTTCGCCGCCGTGCCGCAGGCGATGCCGATCTACCTGGGCGAGGAGCGGCTGCCGGCCCCGATCGCCGCGATCGTGATGGGATACGGGCCGTGGCTCACCGTGACCGCCGTGATCGTCTGGTGGGTGCTCCGATGAGCGCGGGTGGCGTGAGCGGGGGCAGGGGCGGCCGCCCGGCGCGTCCTTCCGGCGAAGCATTCTGGTGGGCGGTGTTCTCGGCGGGCGGGGTGATGGCGGCCCTGTTCGTGCCGGCGTTCGTGATCGTGACGGGATTCCTGCTGCCAAGCGGTGACGCGGCGGTGGCCGCGGAGCGGTCGGCGCAGTTCGCGGCCGCGGCAGGGTGGTGGCCGGTGAAGCTGGTGCTTCTCGGCGTGGTCTCGCTGTCGCTCTTCCACTGCGGGCACCGGATTCGTCACACGCTCATGGACCTGGGGATGCGCGGGGCGTCGGGGCTGCTCAAGCTGCCTTGTTACGGTGGAGCGCTGGCGGGCAGCGTTTGGCTGGGGTGGGTGCTCTGGGGGATTTGAGGGGTCGGGCCCTGGGTCGAAATCAGGTCTGTCGGACCCGCCTGAGGAACTCTTCGGCGGTCTCGCATTCGATCACTGCATCGGCGATGGCGACGATGTCTTCCGGGCTGGAGAACCTCTCCGGCATCGACAGGAGCTGCTCGGCGGTGCCGGGACCGAACCTACGGCTAACTTGACGAAAAACCAGCTCGCATTCCCGCTGGATTGAGGCCTGCCGCTCCCGCTCAATGCCCTTCTGCAGCCACAACTGGTCCCGCTCCTCGCCCCACTTCCGGGCCCGCTCGATCAACGTCATCGTTCCTTTCTCCTCTCTGCTCTCTCGCAGTTTTCGCCGGAGCTTCTCGCCCTTCGGACCGTGCTACGATCAGCGGTTCCAGCAGCACGGCCGTAGGAGCCTGCTCGAACCTCGCGATCATCGCGAGCACGTTGTCGGGCGGCAGCGAGGCTGGATCGTGCGACCGCATCTCGATGAGAAGATATGGGAGGCTGGGTCGGTATCCAAGCGGTTCGCCGGGCACCGGGCCGAGCAGGTCGCCGACATCCTTGGCCGCGTTCCAGCGCCGCTCTCCGTTGTAGATGACGATGGGCAGCACGAAGGGGTACTCGCCGCCGGGTCCGAGGTCTTCCTGGCCGAGGCGCATCCAGATGGTGGCCATGTAGTCCATCATGCGCAGTGCCATGCGGTGATCGATGGTCGACTGGAACTCCAGCAGGATCAGGATGTAGACCCAGCCCTCGCCAGTGGTCCCGATTCGCCAGAGCATGTCGGCATGCCGCTGGCCGAGATGCTCGGTGACGAAGCTGGCGGGCATGCGTTCGAGGGTGGCGAAGTCGAGGTGGCAGGCGAGGTCACCGGCGACCGCGCACAGGGTGTCCTCTACGGTGCGCGGGTGAGCGAAAAAGTTCTTGTACGAGGCGTCGTGCCTGGGGTTCTCGGGCCGTTGCTGCTTTCCCGGCATGACCGGCATACCCTCGGGCGGGAAGGACGGCGGGAGACGGCGTCGGGGGTCGCGCCTGCCGGTCCCTCTGTGGTCAGAGGGTAACGGTGGCGGAGGGCCGGGGGCGGAAGAATGGCTGGATGGGACTTGTTCCCGGGATGGCGGGCGTTCTTGAAGCCAAGCGGTGTACAGAGTGCAATGAGAACACGACATCTTGAGCGAGACCAGCGCCGACTTCGTGAGTTCGAGAAGCGCTGGAGCGACCGTGGACAGTTGGTATGATTCGTGCCGGTGGTGCGTCGGAACCACCCCGAGGGGACATCGTTTCGCGTGTGGCTACGGCAATGGGGTGGGTTGATAGAACCGACAGCCCTTGCACGGGGTTTTCAGCGTAGGCCGCCCCGTCGCACACCTGGCCCGGCGCCACGCCTACCGCTCAGGCGCCTCCCACAGGTCCAGGTGCCGCGAAAAGACTTCGTCAAGGTCGATCATCCCCACCCGCGCGGTTCCCAACCGGACGGGAATCTCCCCCGTGAAGCGCTCGTGCCCGGGAGTGCCTCCGAAGCGCCACACGTCCACCACATCCTCGACAGGGTCCGCGATCCAGTATTCCCGCACGCCACATCGCGCGTAGAGATCGAGCTTGATCCCGCGGTCGCGGTGCGCGGTGGACGGGGAGAGGATCTCGACCACCAGGTCGGGAGCGCCCAGCATCAGCTTCTCGGTGATGATCCCCTGCCTCTCGTTGGACACGAAGAGCAGGTCGGGCTGCACCCGGTCGCTCGTGCTCGGGAATTCGACCAGGCACGGGGCGTAGAACACCTCACCGTGTCCGGTCTCCTCAAGAAGCCGCACCAAGGCCAACTGAAGCCGCTTCGAGACGCGCTGGTGGCGGGTCACCGGGGCCGGCGTCATGTACAGCCGCCCCCCAATGAACTCGTAGCGATTGCCGTCGTCCGGCATCCGCTCGACGTCCTCCCATGTGGCCGGTGCTCTCGTCTGCATGGTGGACACATCATACCTCCCCGCCCTCGGGTGCGCGAACCGTTCCGAGGGGGGAGGGTACAAGGGTGCCGTCATCGGTCTGTCATCTTGGAACTCCCCGGGCGCGCCGGTGCCAAGCCCGGCGCACCCGGGGAGCTTCACCCTATCCGGCCACCTTCGTCAGCGTGACCCGCAGGACATCGCCGAGCTCCGGATACGTGAAGCAGGGCTCCAGAATGCTGACCACGCCGTTCTCGGCCGGCCCCGTGTCGGGTCCCGGCTGCCGTGGCGCCTGGTAGGTCCCGAATCCGGGCTTCTCGTTGACCTCCGTGCCCGCGTCCCAGAGCAGGAGCCGGTCCGTGATGTCGCCTTCGAGCGCGACCCCATCCGGGAAGAGGTCGATGCCTTCCTCCGAGGGGGCGTAGAAGAGGTCGTTGGACTGAACGAACATCGTGACGAACGACAGCGCGTCGCCGGGTGTGGCGATCACGTTGAATTCGTAGGCCTGGCCCGGGCCGACGGGCGCGCCTCCATCGGCGCCGACCGGGACCGCGAACACGCCCGCGTCGCGATGCCCCCCCGCGGCTCCGACCTCGGCTGCGAGCGTCGCCGGATTCCCGTCCTCCGCCATGGCTTCAAGGCCCGCGCTCGCCGCTTCGTCGGCGTTGAACAGCATGGTGCCCGCCGCGTGGGTCGCGTAGACACCGGGCGCGATCAGGTTGGTCAGCCCGGCCCGCTCCTTCAGCGCCGCGGCGTAGGCGCCCACGACACCGTCTTCCGCCAGCGCTTCCAGCCCCTCGCCCCGGTCCGCCTCGCCCTCGGTGAAGAGGGGGTTGTCCCCGGTATGGACCACGAACACGCCAGGTGCGAGCGGCGTGGGGTGGCCCTCCCCGTCCGCCGTCCGGAGCGTTGTGGCGGTGCTGATGTTCTCGATCGTGAGCCCGAACTGCGTCGGGGCCACATGGTCGCGGTGGAGGGTCACGCGAATCACGTCCGAGACCTCCGGCAGGTTGCCGAAATCGTCGGTGGCGAGGCGCACCGTGTTGTCGGCGTCGGCCGCCCCGGAATCCCCGCCGCTGCGAATGGGCTGATCGGCGCCGGTGCCCGGCTGCTGATTCACCTCGGTGCCGGCGTCCCAGAGCATGATCTGGTCCGTGATGTCGCCGGTGACAGGACCGTCCTCGTTCCACAGCGCGATCCCCTCCCCGTCGGGGGCGTAGAAGAGGTCGTTCGACTGGACGAACATCGTGGCGAAAGAGAGGTAGTGGCCCGGGCCGGCGTGGAAGTGGAATTCGTAGGCCTCGCCGGGGAGCAGGGGACCGGGGCCGTCCGCGCCCATGGGCACCGCAAAGCTCCCGCTCTCGGAGAAGTCGTAGGCCCTGGAGACGTTCGCGATCCGGACAAGGTAGTCGACCTGTCCCGGCAGGCGGGCAACCGCACCCGCGAAGCTGACGTTCGCGGACTCTCCCGCCGCGACCGAGACGGACCGGCTTGCAGGATCGAACACGTACCTGTCCGCGTCGAAGCCGGAAATCTCGACCGTGTGGTCTCCGGCGCGAACACCGGCGAAGTCGTAGTTGCCGTCGGCGTCGGTCATGGCGGACATGGCCTCGACGCCGGAGAGTGCGACGGACACCCCGGCGATGCCGGTCTCGTCGACCGTCACGGAACCCGCGATGGTCGCCGTCCGGATGTACATGCCCATGAAGTCCACCACATCCTCCTGTGCATGACCCACGATGTCCACCGATCCCGATGTTGCGGCAAATTCGGTGTCCGGGGGGAAGTTGCTGATGGTGACCGTGTACGACCCCTCGTCCACGTTCGCGAAGGAATACATGCCGCCTCCGCCGGTCGCGGTGGACGCGCCGTTGCTGAGCGACACGGTGACGCCGTCGAGGCCCATGGCTTCCACCGAGACCGTTCCGGTGATCGAGCCGAAGATCGGTGGAGCGAGCGGTTCGTTGCACGCGGAGGTGATAGCGGCCAGCGCCAGGGTGGCGAGCGCCAGGATGGGGGTCTTGCGAGGTCGGGCCGTGCCGGCTGGCGAGGAACGCGAGACACTCGCTGCGGGACGGCGGGGAGCGATAGAATGGGTATCCATGAAATGCCTTCCTTTCGATGAGGTTGCGCACCATGACACCCCTCCATTCCGACCCCGTTCCGGGGTTCCCGAAAGTTCCAATCGGGCCGCTGAACGGCCCCGATTCGGACCTGGTTGCCCACCTCGCCAGCTTTTGCGGGGAGCTGCGGAGCGTCGGGGTTGCGGTCACCCTCGGCGACGAGATCGACGCCGCCACGTCTCTTGCCCACGTCGACATCGGCGATCGGAGCGAAGTGCGGCTGGGGCTGCGGACCAGCCTGAAGGTCGAGTACCGGGCGTGGGGGGTCTTCGACGACGTCTTCGACCGTTTCTGGCGCTCGGGCGGACCGTCCCCGCAGCGCGACCGTGGCCCGCGCCGGCGGCGGCAGCGTGCGCCCCGCAGCTGGCCCGGGCAGGACAACCCGCTGACGTCGCTGGCGCGAAGGCTGGCCGAGGAGCACGGCGTCGCGCCCGGCGAGGAGGTTCCGGATCCCGACGGCGGCAGACCCGGCTACAGTCCCCGGGTGCTGCTGCGGGACAAGTCCTTCGAGGCCTGCACCGAGGATGAACTCGTGCAGATGGAGCGCCTGCTGGCCCGGGTGGCACGGAGACTCGCGACGCGGCGAAGCCGGAGACTCGTGCCCTCCGAGCGCGGCCCCGTCGTCGATCTCCGCCGCAGCTTCCGCCGCTCCCTCGTCCGCGGAGGCGAACTGATCGACCTGGCGCGGCGCGAGCGGGCCGTCGAGTTGCCCCACCTGGTCGTCCTCTGCGACACCAGCGGCTCGATGGATCCCTATTCGCGCTTCCTGCTCACCTTCGTGCTATCGCTGGGGAAGGTCGCGCGCCGGACCGAGACCTTCGCCTTCAACACATCGCTGACCCGGCTCACCCCGTGGATCACGGCGGGCAACGTGGCGGCCACGCTGCGGCGGTTCGCCCGCAACGTCGAGGACTGGTCCGGAGGCACCCGAATCGGCAACTGTCTTGCGGATTTTGCGGAGAATCACTTGCGCCGGACCGTGTCGGCTGATACATCGGTCCTGATCTTCAGCGACGGGCTGGACCGAGGCGGCACCGGCGAACTCGAGACGGCGTTGCTGGCGATCCGGAGGCGCGCGCGTCGTGTCATCTGGCTGAACCCGCTCATGGGGGACCCGAGGTACCGGCCCGAAGCCAGGGGCATGAAGGCGGCGCTTCCGCACATTGACGATCTGGTCCCCGCTCACAATCTGGAGTCACTGGAGGCCCTGCTGCCGATGCTGGAACGCTCATGAAGATCCAGGAGAAGTTCACCGTGGACGCCCCGGCCGATTCGGTCTGGGAATTCCTGATCGACCCGGAGCGCGTCGCCGCTGCCCTCCCGGGCGCCCAAATCACCGAAAAGCTCGACGACAACACCTACAAGGGCGGCATGGCCGTCAACGTGGGCCCGCTTGCCGCCAACTATACCGGAACCGTCGCCTTCGACCTCGACGAGGAACAGCGGGCCGCTTCAGTTCGCGCGAGGGGGCAGGGCAAGGCCGGGATGGGCAACGCCGACATGACGATGACCAGCCGCGTTGTGGAGCTCGGACCCGCGAAGACGGAGGTGACGGTCGCGGCCAACCTGAGCGTCACCGGGATCCTGGCCCAGCTCGGCCGCGGCATGATGCAGCACGTCAGCAAGAGGATGTTCAAGCAGTTCACCGAGGTCCTGGCCAGGGAGCTCGCCCCCTAGAAGAGTCACTGAAAGCGCCCCAAGAGGAGTTTGCTCCGCACAAGGAGGACGAATGATTCCCCCGCAATTCGACTATCATGCCCCCGGCAGCCTGGAGGAAGCTCTCGCGCTCCTTGGCAGCCTCGACGACGCCAAGGTCATGTCGGGCGGCCAGAGCCTGCTCCCGATGCTCAAGCTGCGTCTGGCGTCGCCCGCGAACATCGTGGACATCGGGCGCATCCCGGGGCTGGACTCGATTTCCGAAGAGGGCGGTTTCCTGCGCATCGGCGCGCTGGTGACCGAGACGGCGCTGGAGGAGAGCTCGGTCGTCGCGGATCGCTACCCGATCCTCCTGGACACGGCCAGGGTCATCGCCGATCCGCTGGTCCGGAACCGCGCCACGATCTGCGGCAACGTCGCCCACGGCGACCCGGCCAACGACCACCCGGCGACCATGATCGCGCTGGGGGCGCAGATGGTCGCGACGGGGCCGAACGGCGAGCGCACGATCGGGGTCGACGACTTCTTCCAGGGCCTCTTCATGACGGCGCTGGAGCCCGGTGAGATCCTGACCGAAATACGCATTCCATCGCCCGCGGGGGCGGCCGGGGGACTTCGTTCGGACAGCGAACAAAGTGGCGGCGCCTACCTCAAGCTGGAACGCAAGGTGGGCGACTACGCGGTGGCGGGCGTGGCCGTGCAGCTGACGCTCGACGACAGCGGCAAGGTGACCCGGGCCGGCGTAGGCCTCACCAACCTCGGCTTCGCGCCGATCCGGGCGTCAGCGGCCGAGGCGGCGCTGACCGGTGCACGGCTCGTGGAGCGGGGCGGTCTTCGGGGCGCTTTCAGCAAGGTCCGCGATGCGATCACGCGCGCACCCGACGCCGACGAGGTCATCGCGGCCGCCGCCCAGGCAGCCGCCGACGCCACCGATCCCGTCGCCGACCGCCGCGGTTCGGTCGAATACAAGAGAAACATGGCCCGCGTGCTGACCGGACGGGCCATTGCCAAGGCGCTCGCGCGCGCTGGAGGGTAGGGACATGGCCAGACACAACGTCACCGTCACCGTGAACGGCGAGGCGCATTCGCGCGAGGTCGACTCCCGACTGCTCCTCGTCCACCTGATCCGCGACGAACTCGCGCTCACCGGCACCCACATCGGCTGCGACACCACGCACTGCGGCGCGTGCACCGTGCTGGTCGACGGCGTGCCCACCAAGTCGTGCACCGTGCTGGCCGTTCAGGCCGACGGCGCCGAGATCGGCACGGTCGAGGGGCTCGCCGACGCCAACGGCATGAGCGCGCTGCAGGAGGGCTTCATGCAGGAGCACGGCCTGCAGTGCGGCTTCTGCACCCCCGGCATGCTGATGACCGGGACCGCGCTCCTTGCACGCAACGCGAACCCCGGCGAAGCCGAGATCCGCGAGGCGATATCGGGGAATCTCTGCCGCTGCACCGGATACGTGAACATCGTCAAGGCGGTCGAGTACGCGGCCGCGAAGATGGCCGGGGCCGACGACGACGCCCCCGCCGCCGAGGAGGCCAACTGATGGCAGACGCAACCGCCAAACCCAGAACTTCCGCCAAGATCTGCGGCATGGGCCACTCCATGAAGCGCAAGGAGGATCCGCGCTTCCTGCAGGGCAAGGGCAACTACATCGACGACCACACGCTGCCGGGCATGCTCTGGCTCGACATCGTCCGGAGCCCGATCGCCTACGGCAAGATCGTCAACATCGATTCGTCCAAGGCGCTCGAGATCGACGGCGTGCTCGCCGTGCTTACGGGCAAGGACCTCGAGGCCTACGGGCTGCACTGGATGCCGACGCTCATGTCGGACACCCAGATGGTGCTGCCGACCGATACGGTCATGTACCAGGCCCAGGAGGTCGCCGGGGTCATTGCGACGTCGCGCTATGCGGCCGCCGACGGCGTGGCCGCGGTCGAGGTCGAATACGAGGCGATGACGCCCGTGATGGACCCCTTCAAGGCGCTTGAGGATGACGCCCCCGTGCTCCGCACCGACAAGGAGGGCCAGGAGGACAACCGGATCTGGCACTGGGAGGCGGGCGACAAGGAGGCGACGGACAAGATCTTCGACGAGGCCGACGTGGTCGTGCGCGAGAAGATGCACGTGCCGCGCATCCATGTTGCGTCGATCGAGACGTGCGGCTGCCTGGCCGACTTCAACCCGGTCGAGGGACACCTGACCGTGTACATGACGACGCAGGCCCCGCACGCGATCCGCACCGTGCTGGCGCTGGTGGCGGGGCATGTCGGGCTGTCCGAGGAGAAGATCCGCGTGGTGTCCCCCGACATCGGCGGCGGGTTCGGGGGGAAGGTCCCCGTGTACCCGGGCTACGTGATCGCGATCGCGGCGTCGGTGGTGCTGGGCAAGCCGGTCAAGTGGATCGAGGACCGGATGGAGAACCTGCAGGCCGACTCGTTCGCGCGCGACTATCACATGGACGCGGAGGTCGCGGCGGATGCGGGCGGCAAGATCAAGGCGCTACGGATCAAGACGCTGGCCGATCACGGGTATGCGGATGCCCAGGCGGCGCCGTCCAAGTTCCCGGCGGGCCTGTTCTCGATCTGCACGGGTTCGTACGACATGGAGAACGCCTACGCCGAGGTCGACGCGGTCTACACCAACAAGCCGCCGGGGGGCGTGGCCTACCGCTGCTCGTTCCGCGTGACCGAGGCCGTGCACTGCCTGGAACGGATCGTGGACACGCTCGCGCACAAGGTGGGCAAGGACCCCGCGACGCTCCGCGAAGAGAACTTCATCCCGAAGGAGGCGTTCCCGTACCACTCGCCGCTCGGGTGGGAGTACGACAGCGGCGACTACCAGGCCGCGATGGACAAGGCCAAGGAGATGATCGGCTACGACGACCTGCGCAAGGAGCAGGCCGAGAAGCGCGAGCGCGGCGAGCTGATGGGGATCGGTGTGTGCAGCTTCACCGAGGTGCTCGGGGCGGGGCCGTCCAAGGACTTCGATATCCTGGGCATCAAGATGTTCGATTCGGCCGAGGTGCGGGTGCATCCGACGGGCAAGGCGATCGCCAGGTTCGGGACGAAGTCACAGGGACAGGGTCACGAGACCACGTACGCGCAGATTATTGCCGAGGAGTTGGGGTTGCCGGCGGCGCATGTTCAGGTGGAGGAGGGCGACACGGACACGGCGCCGTATGGGCTGGGGACGTATGCGAGCCGGTCGACGCCGACGGCGGGGGCGGCGGGGGTGATGGCGGCGCGGAAGCTCCGCGACAAGGCGCGTAAGATTGCGGCGCACTTGCTGGAAGTCAGCGAAGAGGACCTGGACTGGGAGCCCGGGACGTTCTCGGTGAAGGGCGCGCCGGACAAGTCGGTGACCATTCAGGACTGCGCGTTCGCGGCGTATACGAACCTGCCGGAGGGGATGGAGCCGGGGATGGAGGCTACGAACTACTATGACCCGCCCAATCTGACGTTTCCGTTTGGGACGTATATCTGTGTGGTGGATATTGATCGGGGGACGGGCGAGGTGACGGTGCGGCGGTTCGTGGCGGTGGATGACTGTGGGAACATCATCAACCCGATGATTGTGCAGGGGCAGATCCATGGTGGATTGACCCAGGGGCTGGGGCCGGCGCTGTATGAGGAGATGACGTACGACGAGGACGGGAATAATCAGGCGGGGTCGTTCATGGACTATCTGGTGCCGACGGCGGTGGAGACGCCGGCGTGGGAGACGGGGCATACGGTGACGCCGTCGCCGCATCATCCGCTGGGGGCGAAGGGGGTGGGGGAGTCGGCTACGGTGGGGGCGCCGCCGGCGATTGCGAATGCGGTGGTGGACGCGTTGGCGCACCTGGGGGTGACGCACATGGAGATTCCGATTCGGCCGGAGCGGGGTTGGGGGGCGTTGCGGGGGGAGGGGGGGGAGGGGGGGTGGGTGGTGAGCGTGATGGGGTGGGGGGGGGTCCGAGCGTCGCAATGGTGACCGGGCTGGAGCGGTCTGGGAGAGGCAGGTGGTGGGGTGAGGTGGGAGGGAAGGCGGCACGCGCGTGGAGATGGTGATGGGGCTGGATCAAGTGGGGGACGTGCCGCGGGAGTGGGGGGATGAGGACTCGGATCGCCAGCTCGACCCTTCCGGCGCCAGTCCAGGCTGCCCGATGCCTCGCCAAACGTGGAGGGCGCTATTTCGCCCGACCGTACTTAGAGGATCAGATTGTTGAAGCCGTCGGCTAGCACCCACACCTACCTTCGCTGGGTGGGGGGGAAACATCGCCTCATTTCGCGGTTGCGGTCCTATGTGCCGCGTGACTACAGCAATCGCACATACCATGAACCTTTCCTCGGAGCAGCATCTCTTTTCTTGGAGCTTCAGCCGGAACATGCATACCTTTCCGACTTGAACGAGGCCCTCATCAGATCCTTCGAGTATGTTCGTGAGCGTCCTGACCTCGTGGCGCGGTACTTGGGAGAGCACCAATCACGTGATTCGGAAACATACTACTACGCCATTCGGCAGAAATACAACTACTTCAAGACGTTTTCTTGTGCTCAGGCCGCTCGCTTCATTTACCTCAATCGTACATGCTACAACGGCGTTTTTCGCGTCAACCAACAAGGTCGTTTCAATGTGCCGTATGGTAGACGTACACGCTTGCTGTTTCCCAAGCGCACCCATTTGACGAAGGTCAGCCAAGCCCTGCAGAATGTTGTACTCCGCAGCCTTCCGTATCAAAAGGCTCTAGAGGATGCAAAAGAAGGGGATTTCGTCTATCTTGACCCGCCCTACCCACCCCTAAACGGCACGTCGCAGTTTCGACACTATACAGCTCATCGATTCAACCTGTCGGACCAACAACACCTGGCCCGCCTTGCTCTCGAACTCAGAGATCGTGGTTGCTTGGTAATGATTTCAAATGCAGACGTCCCGTCAATACGGAAACTATACGATGGGATGTGCATAACGCGGTTACAGGTTACTCGTTCAGTCACATGTAAGAATGTCAAACACTCAGTCTCTGAGTTGATCATTACAACATACAACGCCAATGAAATGCTTGGGCACAGTCCAAACGGCGGTCGACGCCGATGAGGCGCGCTTGCGTCTATGACGAACTAGATGCTGGCTCAGCGACGGCGGAGGAGTCCTGGCATCTGGCGAATGAGGTCGGGACTTGGGACTCCGTTTCGCTTCCGCAGGTGAGTTCCACTCGCGAAGACGCCCCGCACGGCCTAGTGCCCTGCGTACGGCAGTCCTCTGCTGCTGTTTCCTGCTCCGAAGTGGGGGACGCGATCGCAGGCGCCCCTTTTGCTAGAGCCTTGATGCCTGCGTCTAAAGGAGGGGCACTGTGGTCGTCTTGAACGGGGAATGCGCAGTACTCAGTGGAACCTTGACGTACGGAGTTTTGGGCCGATATATTCGTGCAAGTAGCAAGGGGAGTCGCTTCATCCACTTTCACAATGGCGACAAGGGGCAGGTACGTGGCTAAGAAGGGCGGCGACTATTCGCTCGACATGCACGCGGATTCCGGTGAAGCACGCCGGGAGTATATTGACCGGTCAAAGAGGTACGACCATCGGTCCGTGCCGCCCGAGGAAGCGGCCGTTCTCCTGACGCAGGGGTGGACGGAGCACCGGCGGTTCAAGACCCGTGTTCATGTGCGTCGGGATCGGAGCCACGACCAGATCTTGGAGAACCGCGCTTGGTGTCTCCTATATAATCTCGGATACAGCGCGATTAGCCGGGGGCGGAATTTCCAAGTTCTGATTCGCCGACGTGGCGCGGACGATCTTTATAAACAGATTGACGTGTTGGCTCGCGATGAAGAGACCGTACTTGTGCTTGAGTGCAAGTCGCGCCAGGTCATGGGCAAACGAAGCCTCCAACACGATCTCGCTGAGTTTGCGTCGCTTAAAAGTCCCCTATCAACCGTCATCAACTATCACTATAGCTCGTCCGCAAAGCCCAAGATTGTATGGATGTTTGTGACGGCCAACATTGTATGGAGCGAGCCTGATTGGCAACGAGCCCAAGGACATTCAATTCGCCGGGTAACGGAACGCGAGCTCGGATACTATGAACAGCTTGCTCGTCACCTCGGACCTGCTGCACGGTACCAAGTCCTTGCCGAATTTCTGGCGGGCCAAAAGATACCTGCACTGGCGGACCGACAAGTCCCAGCGATTCGTGGAAAGCTCGGGGGTCAAACCTACTACAGTTTTGTCACCACTCCCAAAGATCTCCTCAAACTTGCTTTCGTCAATCACCGTACGCTCAACGATCCGAACGCGCTCCCTACCTATCAGAGGCTACTGACGAAAGCTCGGATAAACAAGATTCAGTCATATATCGAGTCGGGGGGCTATTTTCCGACGAACATTCTTCTCAACGTCAAGGTCCCGACGCGATTCGACATCGTCAAGGCCGACAAGGCTACGGGAGTGACGTACGGTTACCTCTACCTTCCCGATCAGTACAAGTCGGCGTGGGTAATCGATGGACAGCATCGACTATACGGGTACTCGCGCTTGTCTAACCGGTTTCTCGATGAGAATCTCTTAGTAGTAGCATTTGACGGTTTGCCTACGGAAAGGGAGGCGAAGCTCTTTGTGACGATCAATCATGAGCAGAAGTCAGTGCCGCGCACACTATTGGATGATCTGCAAGGGGACTTGAGCTGGGGTTCTGTGGTTCCGGGCAACCGGCTTGCGGCGCTGGCGGCCCGAGTGATCGGGCGGCTGAACAACCAGTTTGACGGCCCGTTCTACAATCGGGTCGTGCGGGAGGGGATTAGGGCCACACCCCAAACGTGCCTGACGATTCCCGGACTGCGGCTGGGATTGCATCAGTCCAAACTCTTGGGGGAGGCTGTTCTCAAGAACCACTATGCCCCTGGCCCGCTGACGGGGGCTACGGATGCCGATACAGTTGCACGGGCAGGCAAGTTCCTGGGTGGGTGTTTCGAGCACATTCGGAATGGAAACCCTCAGCTGTGGGATATGGGGCGAAATGGTTTCGTGTGCACCAATGTCGGCGTGCAAGGATTGTTGTTGCTCGCCGCGTCGTTGATTCGGCATCGGGAGGAGAATGAGGGAATTGATCCGATGGGCCTTTCGGCAGATCAATTGGTTGGTGAAGTGGAGGTATTCCTTGAGCCGATCAAGGAGAAGTTGCGAGACGCCGATGAGGCATGGGCGAAGAGCCAGCTCAACGTGAAGTACGGAAGCGGTGGGCGGCGGCAGTATCATTTTCGTCTTTGTCGCATGGTGCGACAGCTGGAAAGGGGGTTTTCACCGCCAGGTTATGACATATGGCGGGAGGAGCAGTCAGAGGAGCGAAACGAGGCAGCAGAGAGTCAGATCAGGGACATCGCGAAAGAGGTCCACTCCATAGTCTTCGGGAAACTTAGAGAAGTATATGGCGAGGACAGCTATTTCGAGGATGGTATTCGTGACGTCAAGGTGAGAGTCAAAGCATATGAGCGACAGCAAGAAGACCCGAAGCGGTTGGCGTTGGACAGCTACCTAGATTTTCTTGACTACAAGAACATCGTCTCGAGGAAGGAGCATTGGGCGATATTCAAAGGGGTGTTCGATATCGCGGAGCCTGGCGATAAGGGTTTGGCGAAGAACTTGAAATGGATGATTCGCATCAATGAACTTCGGCGAATCCCGGCTCACCCGACGAAGGATCGTAGTTTTACGCTCGAAGATTTTGCATACCTCGACTGGATCCACGGAGAGTTGTTTAGGAGAATAGGTTAGAGAGTAGATGGCCAATCACTTGCGCCTGAAGACGATTACAGAAACCTTGGCGGTGCAGCCAAGACAGTTGTTTGCGCCGGGGTCGGTCGCGCGCTGGGTAGCAGAGTCCAGAGCGGGGAGGAATTCTCAAGTCGCCGTCTTGGAGATTGCTGGCAGGGATTCCATTGCAGCAGGTGTACAGGCGTTCGAGAATGGTACAGCGACCCATTTCGTACCTACCGTTGTGTTCAACGGCGGGACTAGGGGTTGTCCCGCGGATCTAGAATTCGCATTGGGCGTGTTGGAGGCGCATGTACCGCCGGATGCAATTGGTGAACCGGTGTTGGTGGGGGATCCCGGTTTCTGGGAAGCCCTAACGGTTCGGAACCTAGACGTGATGATTCGGCACTTTGGCGTTTATCCAGGCGTCATCGCTTGTCATTTGTACGTTCATCTAGTCCAAGTGCCCCTATGCAGGCAGTTGCAAGTCGAGAGAATCATCACGGGTGAGAGAGAACGTCACGATGGGGAAGTCAAGCTGTCACAGACTCCAGAGGTTCTAGACACTTACGTCGAGGCACTAGGTGACTCCGGTATTGCGCTTACACAGCCGCTGCGGAGCGTGGAGTCCGGTGCAGCGGTTGAGGCAATGCTTGCTCCCGAGCTTTGGGCTGGGGGCGAGCGACAGCTTTGTTGTGTTTTGTCGGGTGGATACCGACGAGCGAACGGGGAGGTCAGCTATGGTCCGGGGCGCGATTACTCCCCTGAGGGAAACAGGAGGTATCTCAGGCAGTTTGCAGTCCCTTTTGCCATTGAATACATTCGGCGAGTCTGCGCGTCTGAAGATGTGGATGTCGCGAGGCTTTCCGCGGAGTACTCGGAGCGGTGTGATGTGGGCTCCAAGTAAAGAATGCCAAGTCTCCTTTCCCTTCTATGGGCCGTCAAAGCTGAGCTTCCGAGAGGCGGCAGAGTTCGTGCTACGGGAAGTGGGTCAACCGTTAAGGCCAAAGGAGATCGTCAGACATGCTTGTGAGGCTGGAATCCTCAGTACAAGTGGAAAAACCCCTGACCAGACGATGAAGTCTAAACTCTCCGTCGATATCCGGCGCTACGGGTCTCAATCGACCTTCAAGCGGACCGCTCCAGGCCGTTTTGGCTTGAGAGAATGGGAGGCGTATGAGACCTATCATGCTTCACCGTACGCCAGGAAACACACGGAAACCGTGCTGGTGGTGTCGCAAAGCGACGTGGCCGACGTCGTGCCAGACCAAGGGCTAACACTTGACCCAAGAAGGATTCCGGAGCTGACCTGGCGGTCTCGACCGTATGATCGGTCGGCTGCGGAGGACACGGAGTCCGTCCGGCAGCTCGTGACACTTGCGGCGGTCGTCGTAAAGGGCGATATTCTTACTTTCCGGCGATCGGGGCACAACCCCGAATCTCGCCTGCACCATACATGGGCCACCCTCTTCGGGGGTCACCTCCAACCCAAGGATCCGCACCCGCTGTTTCAGCCTTCTCCGGCACTATTCGTGACGGTGCTTAGTCAAAGAGAGTTGGAAGAGGAGCTGCGGATTGCCGATGACTGTCGACTAACCCCGCTTGGCCTAATTCGTGATGATAGCACCCGGCTGGGTCGGCAACATCTCGGTTTCGTGTCTCTACTTACCTCCGAGTATCGAATTGATATCGAACAGACTAGTTATTCACTTGATGGGCAGTACCAACCGGTCGCGACCGTTCGAGAGACGCATCGGCTCGATGATTGGTCCAGCATGGTGACGCAACACCTCACGGAGATCTACGGTGCAAGACCAAGGTGACTGGACTATTGTCGGGATAGTGGTGAGTGTTATACTCTCCGTCGCTAACGCCGCAACTGAAGCGGTGCAACCGCGAGGTCGTCGCATAGGCCTGATTGTGGTGATCGGAGCAGTATTGGTCAGCATTGTCCTTTCAGTGTATTGGGGGCCATCGCCATGGATAATCGGTAGCGGGGTATTGGTCGTCTTGGCCTGGGTGTTCTCTCCACGTGTCACGGGGCCACTCGCGGAGGCCATCGAACTATTGCGGGACGCGCGAACTCTCGGCGTTGTGCGACTCGAAAGGAGTATCGAAGACGGAGGTACAGATACTGATGCCATTGTGGCCAGCGCGACCGATAGCATTGATGTAGTGGCATTTGCAGGGTCAAAGTGCCTAGCGAGATACGAAAAGCTGGAGTCGATTGCGCGGGGCGGCAGAGGTTGTCGCGTTGTATTGGTGGATCCGGGAAGTGACGCAGTCAAAGAGCTCTCTGAAAGATGGGGATACGAAGGCAATCGGCTTGCGGAAATCATCTCGCAAAACCTCAGGGAAGTTAGATAGCTACAAGAGAAGGGGTGCCGGATTGACGTGCGTTTTGCGCCGTGTAACCTGCTTCGATTCCGATTGGTCGTAGTGGACAGAAGGAGGGCCTATATCAGCTATTATCGAGCTGCAACACGGGGACTCGATCGGGCACAAGTCGTGGTCGAGGCACCTGAGGGCAATGGATGCCCGTTCGTTTCGGAGCTGCTGGAGCTGTTTGAGGACGTTTGGAATTGTGGGAACGAAGTACCGTGGAGTGAATTTCCTCCACGGGAGCCGACACAGCAGGCGCACGCCTGACACGGTATCGAAGTTCGCCGACTTCTGGGAGATCGGGACCTCGAGGACCTCGTAGGAGGGCGTCGTGCCCTACTGTATCTCGAAGGTCTCGTACCAGGTTAAGTCGGCGCGTGATTCGGAGGGGCTCTTCGAGGATGCCACCGTGCAGGATCAGGTTCATCCGCGCCATCGTCCAGGTCGCGACATCCTTCTCCTGCCCGTAGATCGTCAGGCCGTTCGGCGCCGCGTCGGCGGCCTTGATGAGGAGCGACCCGGAACCGCACGTGGGATCGTACACGGTCTGGTCCAGCCTGGTGTCCGCCCCGATCCCGATCACCCGGGCCATGATGCGGGACACCTCGGCCGGGGTGTAGAACTGCCCCTTGCTCTTCCCCCGACTGGGTGGCGAAGTGCCGCATGAGGTACTCGTACGCGTCGCCCAGCAGGTCGTCCCCGTGAGCGCGGTTGGCGCGGAAGTCGAGCCCCTCGAAGATCCCGACCAGCTCCGTGAGACGGTCCTGCATCTCCTTCCCCTTGCCGAGCTTCGTCTCGTCGTTGAAGTCCGGGAGGTCGATCACGCCCTTGAGCAGGTGGTCGTTGGCGTCGGCGAGCTTGCCGATGACCTTGTTGATGCGGTCGCCGATCTCCTTGGTCCCCTTGAGCGCGACCATGTCGGCGAAGCTGCCCCCGGGCGGCACGGTGATGTCGGCGCACTCGTCGTCGGCCGCGTACTTGTCCGAGACGTGCTTCATGAAGAGGAGCGTGAGGACATAGTCTTTGTACTGGGACGCGTCCATTCCGCCGCGCAGCTCGTCGCAGCTCTTCCAGAGGGACGAGTAGAGGTGGGATTTTCGGAGGGGCATGGGGGTGGGGTGGGTGGCTCCATTGACGGGTGGGGTTACCTCGGGGCAATGACCATTACGGGCCGCCGGACCGAACGTCAAGATTGCGGTAGCGAAGCTCGGTTGTCAGAGGCCGCACCCGGCAGCGCATTTGTCTTTCCACAGGTGCCGCGAAACCCCGATTCGGCTACGCCCTGGATGCACCACCATGCAGTAGAACATGCCTTGACGGGACCCATTCTTCCGCCGTCCTTTCCCGCATCTCATCTGGGCTTCGCTCCCTCGCGTGCTCTCGACGTCACCTCCGATTGACATTATGTCATGTGTCGTTGACAGTTCCGGCGTCCTGACGGCTGGGGGCATGGCCGGACACTTCGGTTAGCGACCAATCCAACCCTAACGACGGGGTGTGACGATGACACAAGTAGTTCGCGTGCAGTACGATGGCGGCGAGGCGGAAGACGGCTTGATGTGCGCCGCGGACCTTGGCGGCGCCATCATTGGCATGGGCGAAATGGTGTCTGGCGCCAGCCAGATCGTGATAGGCGACGAAACGCATGTCCGAGCACGGGTCAGGACTGATTTCGGCGGCAACTCATTCCTCGTGGTATTCGAGATCGTCTCATTCACAGCCGATCTGTTGAGCAGCGTGGACAGCGTGGTCTCCCTGCTGGGCTTTGCCGAGAACTCCAACGGCCTGATCCAGACGTTGCAGTGGATCCGCAGCCGAAGGATCACGGCCATACACCGACCGCAATTCGACGATCCTGGTGCTTCGATGACCATGCGCATCGGTGAGGACGTGAGAGAGTTGTCCGTCAGCGATGTCCGCGCCCTCCGGGACGAGAAAACTATGCGGGGCATCGTGGGCGTTATGAAGCCCCTGATGGAAGGCAATGCGACCAGAATCACCATAGGACAAGGCGACGGCAGCATGGTTCCGAAGAGCGGCGATCTCTCGATTCAGCAGGAGGAAGCTGCCTACTTCAAGGAACCCGACTTTCCGGAAGATGATGTGACTACTCGGATGTACGAGATGATCCTCACCGTGGTCGTTCCCGTTCTCACAGGCGACTACATGTGGAGATTCGAGTGGAGCGGCAACATATTCACCGCCAAGATGGAAGACGGTGACTTCGTCAACAAGATCCGGGCAAACCTGGTCGACTTCGGATACGGCGATACCCTTCGCGTTCGCATGGAGACCGACGAGATCCTGCGAAAGGACGGCACTACCACGCACCGGCACAGAATCCTCAAGGTGCTCGCACACAAGAGGCGAGAGAGGTACGGCCAGATTGACCTACTTCCTCACTAGCTCAGCTCTAGGCTATAGACTAGCGGAGCTGGGTCTGGATACCACAAACTACGACAGTCGGAATCCTATGAGTGAACAAAAAAGGAGAATGCCGTGACTGACATTAGTCAAGGGATCATCGTTGGCGTGAGTGCTGGCGTCGTGACATCTGCCATTCTCGGCATCCGCAGTTGGCTTTTCCGATGGCGGGCCCGCCGAGAACAAGTGCGCCATATTCGACACCTTGTGGCCACGCATATGCAGACCATCTTACAGGCTGCCGCGCTTCCGCCGCCAGTCCAAGGAGAGAAGGGAATTCCAGCGGACATAGTGCGGTTTTCATATTTCCGGGCGTTTCAGGCCCAATTGGATGCTACTGTCTCGCACCGCGCATCGGCGCTATCCTACACTGAGACCTACTCCCTTCAAGAGATTACGAAAACCACTAGCAAGACCATGACTGACCTCACCCTCCAGGAACGCAAGGTGCTTCCGTTGCCCATGGCTGAGTCAATGTGGCACTGCTTTCGAGACTTGGAGTGGTTGGACCTGCCCAAGAAGGTATCTTGACTTCAATTCAACCATCACTTCACTGAAGCTCTCGCCCAGCGATTCTAGGCAGTGTAGAACTGATGGTCGGCTCGACGTGGTCATGCAGCAGGTCTACCGTGCGGGCGAGAAGGCGTTCGTCGACTAGGCGGGCTTGAAGTTCCAGGTGGTGGACCGGAGCACCGGGGAGGAACGAGACGCCATGGTCTTCGTCGGCGTGCTGGCGGCCTCGAACTACACGTTCGTGGATGTGACCAGGAGCCGCACGCTGCCGGACTGGACGATGTCCCACGTCCGGATGGTCGAGTTTTGGGGAGGGGTGCCGGAACTCGTGATCCCCGACAACGAGAAGGCCGCGGTGCACAAGGCACGAGCGCTAGGGAGAGTGACACCGGTGTCAGGCGCTAGGCTCCACCTCGATGCAACCATCGAAGACCTCAACTTCATGGCCCCCCGCGGCCTCGACCGATCTCTCATCCGTCGCGGCTGATCGCCTAGGGCCGCACGGACGGAAAGGGCGCGGATTCCCCGAAACCCGGTGACCACCAAGTTGTCATCCGGTCAAGCTGCCTCCGTCCTGGGGCGCAGTTCAATTCATGGCCTGCCTACTGGTCAGGTCGGGCCAACGAACTCGTTGCGGTCCTCCCGGAAAGCCGGACCAGATGCTGCGCTGCCGCGGCGAGGACCCGATCGCCACCAAGCACGGCCGTAGTGCCGGCACCGCTCCATTCTACCAGCAGCGCAACGCGGCCAGATGCCTATCTGGGTTAGCCCCGGCAGCCTGATTCCCTGGCCGTCAGTCTGCCCCGTTGCAACACCGCGCTGGTCGGCAGCGGGGCAAGCCAAAACGGCTAACCAGGACGGGACTGGGCCGCGAAACGAATCCGCGACAGGCCCAGCGCGGCCTCCAATGCCTTGGCGTCCGATTCCTCCACCACCGCATGCGCCTGCGCCAGCGCTACGTTCAACGCGCTCTGTCCAGCCTCCACGGCGTCCGGGTGGTCCAAGCACGGATCGTCTACGCACGGGTCGTCCCGCACCGCGTCCAACGCTGCCACCAGCCTCGTCCCCGGCTCCGCCCTTAGCGCCGCGTCCAGCGCCGCTGGGCACTTCTCCAAGCGCGCGTCCACCCATTCCCGCGTCTCCGCGTCCAGAGCGTGCAGCGCATTCGCCGCCTTCACCGCCGCGAACGCCGCCGCTTCCGCAGCCGCTCCAGCGGCCACGCACGCAGGCCGCCCACGCCGCATCCAACGAGGGTTGATCTTCTCCCGCCCTCCAACGCTTCCACACCGACCTCAACGCCTGTACTTCCGCTTCCGCTGCCTTCCTCCAAGCCCTCCACTCCGCCGCTCGGTCCGCCCACGGTCTTAGCGCCTTCCATGCCGCCAACGCCTCCGGCTCCTCTAGGTATGACTCCAGCGCCTCCCGGGCCTTCAGCGCTGCGGCCTGCAGCGCGGCGTGTGACTCCCTGCCCGCCACCTTCAAGACCGCCGGCATCTCTTCCACCACCCTTGCAACCCCCGGCGGCGGCTGGTTCTTGAGCGCCACGCTCACGCCCACGGCCGCCAAATCCCGCTTCTGCGCTTCCGCGTCCAACGCGGGTGCCGGGCGGCCTCCAAGAACACTACGCTCCGGCTGCGCCGCTCCGGCCATCTCCATGGCTTTCAGCGTTGCCGTCAGCGCCTGCTCCTCCCTTGGGTCCGGCCCCTTCTCCAAGCAGTTTGTCAAAACCTCCTTGAACTCCCGCCACGTCCTCCTTGCCGCCTCCCGCGCCAACCAACGTTCCTTCGTCTGGAGTTCGATATGACCCGTGATCTTCGATTCAGCCATTCTAGGCGCCTTCCTCCGCCATCAAGCCTCGCCCGATCCGGGCCGGTCGCGAAATCCACGGGCTAGAGACATGCAGAGATCATCGTGCGGGATGTTCCGGAGGTAGCTGGCGATCCAGTGCAGGATGGGTACGGCGGCATGGGTAATGATAGCGGGGAAATGCCACAGCAGGGCAGGCTGAGGGCGAAGGGACGGGCTTTGTCGGACGCCTGTTTGGGCGGAGAGCAGCGTACTCTCCGTGGCCACGCTTCGCGCGTCCCCGGAGGGAGCTGGCGGGAGGCTGTGCCCCCTCAGACCCCCCAACGCCAACGGCGCGTCATGAGTGCCGGACGCGCCGTGTGGGTGAAGATCCGCTCCAGCGAGGCGGAGCGTGCCGCGTGGCACGCCAAGGCGCGCTCGGCGGGCCTGGCGCTGTCGGATCTGGTGCGCTGGCCGGCCAGACGGCGACGCCGAGGCTGCCGAGGTCGTCGCGCACCCGGCTTCGAGCAGGTCTCCGACCACACCTCACGCGATGTCGATCTCGGTCAGAGCATCGCGAACGTGCTCGCGGGCTTCACCCGTAACCCCATACTGCCCGTGGGGTCACAAGGGTCGCGCCACCTCTACATCCAGCAGTATGGGGGAACTTTCGCCGCTCGTGATCGCACGGCGGCGAAAGCGGTGTTTGACGATCGCGTGTCGAGCTCTAGACTTCGAGTCATCATGCGCTATGGCGATGAGACGCCGATCACCCCGAGCACGGTGATCGGCGTCTCATCCAGCCGCTCAGAGGTAGCGGGCGAGGTAGTGCAAAAGCGAAGAAAGGACCTGCGCCATGAGGAAAGATACCACCCCCTGTCCCCCCTCCGAACCGGAAGCAGAAACGGATGCTCGCAACCCGGATCTTTCTTCCGGTGAGATGTGGGCCGTTGCTTTTCTCGTTGCCTTTTACCGGCGACGAGTGCATTGTCAGGGGCTAGAGCGTACCGAGGCTCCACTGTCGGCGACTATCGCCAAATTGGAGGGAGAGTCGGTGCTCGACAACGGCTCCCGGTTCCATGACCTCGCGGGCGCGTATTTGCCCCGTGACCCTGGTGAACAAGAAGCCTTCATCAAGCTGCTGAAAGAAAGGGACGGTTTAGAGAAGCGGCTGCTGGGGGAGGAGTACTGTGATGACCAAGACCCAGATATGTGACGGCTTCAGCCGCCGGATGCTTGATGGGCTTGGCCGATCCCCGAGCGCCCCGGACGAGGGCGGATTGCGCCGGGAGATTTACCGCGACCTCGCCAGAAAGATCTGGAAGGACCTCCAGGTGCCCCGGCCTCCAGCGAGCTAAGATGGCGGATCGGCTGCTGCGGCTGCCGTGGCCCCGGCAGCAGGGGAAACGGCGGTGTGTGTCCTGCGGCAAGTTCTACGTGAGGAAACCGTATGCCTCAGCTGCGATATCCGCGAGCGGACGGCGCGGGGCGAGAATCCGGCAGACATCGCGGTTCGCTTCGGGATCCCCCGGTTCCCCGTCGAGGCTGTGCTCGAAGGCGATTCTCACCCGACCCGTACCCCTCGGAGGTCTGTGATCGTCGCTCCTGGGCGAGCCTACAGCCCGTAGATTTGCCGAAACCACTCCCGGATCAGTCGTTTCCGCACGATCTGCGTAGCGATGGCCGGGAAGGCGAGGCTCATCGCTCGAACCCTCCCCCGCCACGCTCGGGGCCTCGGGGCCGGCGAGGCTGGGAAGGGGGATGATGATGCTCGGGCCGCTCTCCCGCTCCCTCGTCTCTTGGCGCTCCCTCATCCTCTCCCGCACTGCCCATGCGCGCCGCTCCTCGTCCAACAGCCCCCTTCGATAGGACTCGCGCACACCGCGCTCGATCTCCTGGGCGCTCCCGCCGTGTGCCTTGCCCAACCGGTCCGTTCGTCCCTGTGATTCCGGGCGAGATCCTCGCGCCAGCCCACGACCAGATCCTCCCGGCCCCGGACCGCGCCCCTATGGACCTCCGCTCCTCCAAGGTGATCGGCATGCTTCGGAAACCCCGATCGGCTTGTCGGAATCGGTGGTCGGCTTCGTCGGAATACGTAGCCAACTCAGACTCCGATCCTACCGAGGACATTGGGGGTGAATGACCGGCTTGGCTGAAGGAATGTCAGCTGGCGCTTACATTATGTCATGTATGGTTGACAAGGCCGGACCCTTGAGCACTCAGGCTGGCTCGACCCCGCTACTCTGGCACCGGCAGCGCCTTCACCCGAGGTGCCAGGATGCGGTGAAGCGCCTCGACCCGTTTCAGCAGCCAGCGGTACTGGTCGGTACGCAGGTCCCGATCCCCGAAGTCTGTCGGAAGGCGCCAGTAAATCTTGCGTTGCTGGGCGCCGGTGGGATTGTACCATTCCATCTTGTCGCTGAACTCGTGCTCCTCTTCTACATCGTGCCGGCCGGCGTTGAGCAGATCGAAGTAGTGATCGGTGTCCTGCCCGGTGATGACGAGTTCTGCCCTCAGTTCGTGACCGCCGGTCTCGGACCGTGTGGAGACCACACCGTACAGGTAAAATCCAGCCCGGCCGACTCCGCTGAGTCCGAGCCAGTTCTGTGGCTTGGGCGAGTTGATCTTGGTCACGATCTTGCCCTTGCGGGCCACAAACTCCGCGAATCCCTTCCAGAAGTCGAGTTGCATCTGGAGCGTTGCCGTCAGGGCCGTCGGTTCGATTCGCTCCTTGGTCCAGTCGTTCGGCTTTGCCACGACGTTAAACTTTGGAGCCGGTGCCGACTCTCCGATCTGCCACAGTTCGATTTCCAGGCCGAAGAACCGGGTCTCCGCCTCGGACACCTCGTTCAGCCAATCCAGCGCAGCCCGGTGCTGGTCCGTGAAGCTCTTCGCGATCCAGACAACCACTCGCGCGCCCAGATGGGCGGCATAGGTCAGCAACTTGCCGAGGTGATCGTGATCCGTGGACTCCAGCTGGTTTTCGACGACGACCTGGGTGCGGTCGTTGGAGTCGCGACAGAGGATGTCGGCCGAATACGGGCCCACGGCTTCCTCGCGCGCTACGAACTCCAGCGGCATTCCCAGCGCGTCGCCGAGGATCGCGAGGTTCTTCTGGTCAGCGAGCCAAGGGGTGAAGTCGCTCTCCTCGTTTGGCCACACCTCGCGCAGGTCCACAGGCTCGAGACGGCCGAGATCGGTTGTCGCCATGTGCGTTGATTCCTTCCAAGTCTGGCTTCGCAGCGGAGAATGCCGGGATAGCGGTTCGGTGTTCCGTAGCACGGCCAAGCCAACATATCGTCGGTGTCCGCGGAACGGCAGTGGAGGACGTACCGCTGGGCTGCGCTTCCCCAAGGTGATCGGCGTGGTCCGGAATCGGCGACCGGCTTGTCGTAATCGGTGGTCGGCATCATCGGATTCGCGACCCGTCATTGCAATCTTCCGCTCGACAAACGCACGTGGTCGGTTACGACGAAAGCAGCTTCGCCATCCTGCAAGATGGCTATGTAACCGTCCGCCTGATCGATGTACCCTGAAACGACCGTTAGGTAGTCGCCGACTGACACCGACCGAATGACCTCTGAGTCATCTCTCGGATACAATCTGACGACCGAGTCCTCTCGGACTTCGACTTGCCCAATCGAATCGAGCCTGCTCCACGCATCCTGTTGTGTGTGACTTGCACCAATCCGCAGTACAGAGTCGACGACAAAGTCGATGCAGAATTCGGTATCTTCCTTGGATGGCTGGGAATTCGAGCTGCCCCCCCAAACGATCGACAGCGCACCTGTCATGGCAACTTGCACATTGGGAGTCAGATCCAGGAATCGCCGATATGCCATGATGTCCAAGTCATGACTGAGAAGATCCACGCTCTGATTGAGTTCTTCAAGATGCGATACTACCCAATCTGTGAACTCAGTCAACGAACGCCGCAGTCGGTGGTCGATGGAATGGAATGTGGAAGATAGTGGTCCCCAATATCGATGACTGCCCGGGCGCGCTCGATGTACCGACCTAGCGTTTAGGTAGATGTGAAATCCGACTGCCGCACATTCCATAGCCTTGCGATAATCACCGGCTGCGACAGCCTCTTGTGCCTTGCGTAACCGATTCTCTGTCCGTCGGTGGCCAATAGTGGAAATGAGAGATGCGCGGGCAAAATCCAAACCGAGGGCGTCGCGGGCAATCTCGCTTAGGAATGCCCGCGCGCTCTCACGGAAGTGGGCAGCGTCCTCCTCGGAGACGGAAATACCGTGATGTTTGAAGGCGACCCGTGCCTTGTTCAGCCGGGAAAGGGCAGCTTTGTGATCCAAAACAGAACCGTATGAGTCACTCACCTTGTCTACCAGGATATCGAACGAGACTTGGGGACCTACGTTGACCTTGCCTGTCTCGGCTAAAACACGAAGAAAAGCCTCAATGGAATCTTGGAATAGCGAGGTGGCAAGGCCTGACGCATACGGGCCAGGCCCTCGGAGTGCGACTACGCCAGAGCGAAAGAGGAAGCGGGGAAGAGACAACCTACGGATCAGCATTTCTTGGTCCATGAGCAATTCGGTCCTACCTCCCACGCTGTCTAGGTTAAAGAAAAAGCCTCATCCTCTGCTCCAGCAGCGGCCGACTCAGAATCCCCGTCATATTCAGCACCTCCAGATTGAACCGGCCGTCACCCCCCCGCCCCCACCATTCCTCCGCCGCCCAGCCCAGGTTCTCGGCGGCGATCACGGCCACGTTCGTGCCGGCGCAGTCGGCTGCGAGCTGCCAGACCCTGTCCATTGCGGAGTCGTCGGCGTCCGCCACAACGACCAGGAAGCAGGCGACCGGATCACGCGAGTCGCGGATATAGCGCTTGAACTGCCTCAGGTGGGAGGGCGGAAACGTGTAGGCCGTCTCCGTGCTCTTGTTGTCCCACATCAACACGTCCCCGGCTGCCTTCCGACGCCCGCCGAACCGGATGCATCCGTCGGGGTGCTCGCTGCCGGCCATCTCCATCAGCTTGAGGCCCAGCCTTGATTCGAAGAGAAATCGGGTCGCCGCCTCGAATCCGTGCTCGATATCGAGGTCTTTCGTGATGATCTGGTTCGCCAGCAGGTTTGCGCGGTCACGCTTGGCCAGCTCCGGCAAGTACGCGTAGAAGCGCTCGCCGCGGGAGGGTTCCGGGCCGACTTCCTTCGAGATCAGGTTGGCGAAGTAGCCTATGATTCGTCGGATTCGCTCCGCCTTGTTGCCGCTCACCGGGACACCCGGAAGCGAGGAGCACAGCGTGCGTAGCTCCTCACTGGACAGGATGCCCAGCACGCGGCTGGGACTCAGGCCGGAGGAGATCACTCGGCTCTTGAGTTCCGACTTCGTGCCCGAAGAGGGAAGCTTCTTCTTGACCAGCGTCTGCTTCAGCTGGGTGACCGTAAGGGCGTCGAGGAGCAGGCTCCACGCATGCAGCCCGAGTTCCAGACCGAGGGCGTCCATCACGGAGGCCCGGATTTCGTCCGGAATCACGTAAGGAGCACCGTCGGCCTTGTTGCAGTGGAAGACGATGCCTCCCCACTGAAGCTTGTTCAGCACGTCGCGGCACTCGCTCGGCGTGTGCAGGACGTTGCCTCGCTGTGGGAAGTGTTCGAGCTGGGCGAGCACAATGCGGAAGACGGCTTCCGATAGTCCGAGGCTATCGCGGAGGGTACGCAGCAGGTTCAGCTCGCGGAACGTGATCAGCTTGTCGGCCAGGGCCGCCTTGAGCACGTCCTTCAGGATTTCGATGCGGTCAGGATCCTCATAGCGCAGGCTGTCCTCCGCTGCGGCGGCATCGAGCACGTCCTGCTCCAGGCTCGTCAGGCTCGCGACGATATCCTGCTCCGATGCCGACCAGTCGGGACGGTTCACGAACGCCTCCAGCATCAGTATCTGCCGGATCTGGTCTTTGAACGGACCGTCGAACTGTAGAACGGTGGTGATTCGTTTCCTGTCGGTGAGTTCCTCGACATTTCGCAGAATGATGTCCCGGGCCTGTGTCTCGTCTGGCTTCGGGAAATCCTTCGTGAAGCTGTCCACAATGCGTTGCAGCGGCAGCTTCGACATCTGCTTGATCGCATCTGCGACCTTCATGGGGGGTCTCCGTCGGGGTGGGGTAGGTGGTGTGGCACGGGCCTGGCCGATGGGTCTGACCAATCAGGATTACGGGCCGTCGGGATGAGGGTCAAGGACGGGCGGGATGCTGAGATGGGAGCGGAGCGGGTTCAGCGCCGGTCCTTGGCCAGCTGCAGCGGGATCACAGTGTCAACTACGCTTTCCATAATGTCATGTATGGTTGTCATTTCCGGGATCTTCCGCTGCTGCGCGCCAGTGGGGTTAAGACGCCAGTGGACTGTCGCACGGCACGACTTGCGCGGTAGTCGGGCAGCTCGGATGGCGTAGCGGCAGGCTGTCCCATGGCGCGGATACCCGACATTTGGCCTTGGCCCGAGCGGTATCCGTCACATTGGCCGCCAACCCTCCCAACTCCCGCCTGACGACCTTCTTGCTCCAAGTGGCCAGGACCGCGATCGTCTTCACGCTCGTGGCGTCGCGACACCAGATTCAGATCTTGATTGTCGCTGGACACGAAAGGGTCTGGTGAACATGCGTCTCACTTGGCGAAAAAGACAGTCGGAGAGCTTTGCCAACAGCACTGCTCTCGTGGTAATAGAGCTTCCAGCAGATGAACTGCTCGTCGAGGAGCCAGCCAGCGACGAACTCCAGGAAGAGCCCCGTCGCGTGACAGGCCTGTTGGCGCGGTCCAGGCGCTTGGCCCGCAGGCTCAATCCGGCCGCGCCGGCCAGGATAGCGTTGGGCAAGTCTGGCCGGGCAGCCAAGTCGGTAGTGGTCAAGCTTCGCCTGCGCAGGTTGGCTACAGCCATCCGGGAGTTCCGCAGAATCGGCTCGGCCGACCTTGCCCGGCTAGCACATGGCGTCGGCCGTGGAGCGAAGGGCGTGGGCGGTCGGATTGGCCGCATCTCACCGCGGGACGCGCGTAGCGTTCGAGCGGTCACCAGCATGCTTCGAAGTTTGGTCCGGAACATTAGTCCGAGCGTCGCTACCCATGTGGCCCGTGAAATGACTCAGTTGGCTCGGACGACGATTGCCAAGCTTGATCCGCGTCGGGTCGAGGATGCCGTTCGCCGATTTGTGGAAACAATCGACGTGGACGGCAAGGGAAAGACGGACAAGCCGTCTGGAGGTAAGAGGTCCGATCGGATGGCCAGGGCCGCCGTCAACAAGATCGGCCCTGAGAGAGCCGAGACGATTGCCGCCGAGGCAACAAGAGCTCTCCGGCGCCTCGTGGATCGGTTGGACCCGGAGCAGGTTGGCGATGTGATCAGGGAACTCGTGGAGGCTGCCAGGTCCGCGAACGACAAGAAGGATCGCATTCGAGTGGTTGGGTTCCTCGCGTCACTAGTGGGCGAGGTGGGGCGGGCTCTCAAGAGTGTCGCCAAAGATGTCGAGTTTCGAGATGTGGTCGTGGTGGTACTCGTCGTGCTGACCACCGCTCCCGAACTGCTGATTGCTGCGGGCGTGAGCGTCGCTGCGATCCGGGTGCTCACGACGCTATTCACAATCTTCGTTCAGGCGTTGCCGGACCGGAGATCACCCCTCTCTGCCAACACCCGCGAGACACGAGAGGATCGGGCCGCTCGTGAACGCGCTGATCGTCGACGTCCCAACTTCAACTTCAAGGAGATGGGGATTGAGCCGGGAACAGAGCTGCGGTTTAGGGATGACGAGACAGTGACCGTCGAAGTGGTCGACGAGAAACGCGTTCGAATGGGCGACGAGGAGTTATCCATGACGGAAGCGACGAGACGCGCACGTGAGATCGACTACGCGGTCCCACCGATGCCCCACTGGAGGACCCCGGACGGGCAACTGCTTGGCGACATCTACAACGCGACCTACTCGCCTACAGGTACGGGGCAATAGCGCCGCGTCCCGTCCGATCACCGGTCTCCGGCCGGAATGGGAGCAAGAGAACGATGACCGAAGAATTGCGACTCTGGTCGATTGGTGAATCGGGGGACGTTGAGCCGCTGAAACCGCTCCAGCAAATACCCACCGAGCTGGAGCTCGAGGAGCTCTTGGTGCGGCATCCCGACATGCTGGAACCCGGCCTCAAGCTGGTGGGGCGACAGACACCCACCCAGGCGGGCTGGCTTGATCTGCTCGCGGTTGACAAAGATGGCCGTCTGGTGGTCTACGAACTCAAGCGTGGCTCGCTTGTTAAAGAAGCCGTAACCCAGGTCCTGGCCTACGCTTCGGACCTGGACGCCATGACCACTACCCAGTTGGCGGCGCACATCGCTGACCGTTCGGGAAACTATGGAATCGAAGGAATCGACGACTTCGACCATTGGTACGGCCACAACTTCGGCGGTGACGACCTGTCGCATCTCCTGCCGCCGCGCATGGTGTTGGTCGGATTGGGCGTGGATCCCGCTGCCGAACGGATAGCGAGGTTCATTTCCGGCGGGCCGGTGGACATCTCCGTGATTACGTTCCATGGATTCGCACGTGATGGCGAGCGACTCCTGGCGCGACAACTGGAAGTGGAACCGGGAACGAAGCCAAAGCGCCAACGTCGTACCGTGTCGACCGCCGAGAGACGTGCAGCCCTACGGGAATACCTGGCCACTGAGGAATACGAGGCCATGTTCGATCAGGTCCATGCCGACATCAAAGGTCACCTGCCGAAGCAAGGTTGTTGGGAGCAGCCGGGTAGCACGGGCATCGGTTTTCAGCTCACAGAGCCTGACGACTCAACCGCGTGGAAAACCTACTTCGGTGTCTACGCCGGGTATCTCGGACCCGGCACGTACAGCGTTAGCATCCTGCCACAGGCGATCCATTGGGGTGGGGACGCCTTCGAAGGACTTGGTGAAAGTGTCGCTCTTCGGGACTGGCCACACGGAGGATACGTCCTTTCCTTCAAGTCGAGCGACGAGTGGGATGGCCTTCGACCCGCAGTGCTTGAGTTCGTCAACGCCGTGATGAGGAATCGCTCGGCCTCGGGGGAGGTTGGAACCTGAATCGGGGCCTTGGTGCCGGACGCGGCCACCTCCGCTGTCTCGCCCGGATCGGTCGACGAGGTTCTATCGCTTACACTGAGACGCCGAAAAGGCGAACGAGCAGAACTTGGACCATGCGGTCCCGATCCCGCCGTACCCCCTGAAACCATGCCGATCGATCAAGTCACCTCCTGGAAAGCCCAGATTCGTACCATGGAAGACGAATGGGCAGCGATCGCCGAGCGCCAAACGAGGGCACTCCTGGCCGACTGGGATCAGGCCATGTCCGAGATGCGTCGCCAGCACGACGGTCTGGTTTCGGACGGGCTGTGGGTGAGTGGACCGTCCGACTTCCTCGATATCATCGGTCTCGCTCGCGACGAAAACACTCATTCCCGCATGCTCGAGTGGCTCTTGAGGCCGACCGCACGCCACGGCCTCGGATGCGGGCTTGTCGGGCGCCTGGTGGAACACTGCACAGGTGAGCCGGCGTCCGCGCCGGTGGCAGTCGGGAAGGTGGCGTTCTCTGCGTGGCGCAATGGCAGAGAGGCCGACCTCGTGGTGTGGGGCCGGAACTTCACGCTCATCATCGAGAACAAGGTCGACGCGCCTGAGCAACCCGACCAGTGCGACGATCTGTACGAGAACTTCAAGAACGAGATCGAGCCGCTGTTCCTCTTCCTGACCCCGGACGGCAACCGGCCCTCCACGGCGACTACACCGGAAGCGCAGCGCGCGTTCAGGACTCTCTCGTGGCCCGAGGTACGCGCCATGTTGGAGGCGGCGTTGAAGGAGTCACGGCCCGCGACCGCCGCTGCCGACGCGGTCGATGTCGTCGGAAACTACCTACGCACGCTCAAGGAGCAGTTCGGATGAATCGGATCGAAAACGAACAGATCAAGTTCTACTTCGAGCACGAGGAGCGGATCAGGGAGTGGGCTGCCCTGGAGACCGAAGCCAGCAAGTTCGTGGACCGATTCTATCGCAGTCTCAAGGGCGATCTCGACGGGGCTATCACGGACGGGAGGATCGCCGACAGCGATGTCGAGTCGTTTCTCGTTGGAGGGAACTGGCCGGGAGTGTGTCTGCGGAGACGGGCTTGGCCCGAAGGCGACGATGGCGTGTATGTGAAGATGGAATGGAACCGCAAGAAGGGTTTCCCTCCCAATGGGCAAGTGGGCTGCGGAGTTGTGACGAGCGTAAAGCAATACAAGCGTCCCTTCACCAAGGAGGCACGTCCCGATTACCCGCATGCCTCGCAGGAATGGCCAGCCTACAGGTACCTGGATCCTCCAGCGGACAGGTTCTGGGAGGGCGACAACCTCAGGGAGTACCGTACTTACCTGGTGGAAGCCATTCTCAAGGCGTGGAAGGACCTGGCCCCCATCGTGGACGAAGCCATTGGTCAGCGGTCCAGCTGATCGGCACGCCGATCTCGGCCATCGCGGCCGAACCAGACGAGAGGAGCCGCAGGCCGTGACCCGCGGGCACCTGGTTGGTTTCGACGGATCCGCTTCACGGCACTGTAGATCTGCTCCGCGAAACTCCTGGCCATTCTCCGTGTACCGTCTTTCATGGGGAGACCCCGAGCACGTTGGCTACGGAGTACACCATGGACGGCTAGGGCGCGAGGAAGCTGGACTCTCTTCAGGAGGCGTTCATGAACTTGATTCTCAGAAGGTCCGCGATCCTGGCGTTGGCCGTCCTCGCGGCCGCGTGTGGAGACGACTGTGCCTACGACTCGGGCCTGTTCGGCGAGTCCATGACGCCACCTCCGCCCGCGCTGGATGGCAAATGGGAGGGGCGGGAAGCGCCGTTCACCACGAAGGATACCTACCCGTGGTGGCAGTTCGATGTGGAGCATGATGGAAGCAGCGGCACCTTCGTGACCGATCGCTCTTTCCACCAAGGTCCCCACGGGGACACGATACGAGGGAGGTTTCGTGGGTCTCACTGCTTTCGCCGGGATGAAGTCGATTGGCAGTTCGAGCTTCGGTACGATGCATACACGACGCAGTGCACTTTCAGCGGCAAGGTGTCGGGCGGCGACCGAATCGACGGATTGCTCGGCTGCGCGTTCGCCGATTCCGGCGGAAAGTACTGGAAGGCGCTGTACCTCATCCACGAGCGTGCGCGGAACTGAACCTTGGTGCCGAACTCGACGCGGGAACGATTTCGACAACCCGTTGGCTCATTCACCTCGGACCATCGCTACCTCGTCAAGAAAACACTGACGTAGTCCGCCGCGTCGTTCGCCACAGCGAAGTCGACCCGCCCATCGCCATCGAAGTCACCCGTCGCCAAGCCGTACGGGCTCCCCACAATCTCGATGCGCTGTAGCACGGGCGTGTCCCCTCCGACCAGCACGGCGACCTCACCACCCGCGTAGCTCGCGATCAGCACCTCGGCGCTGCCGGCAGGATTGCCCGCGGCCGAAAGCCGCCGTCCTCCTCGGCGACAAGGATGGCCACGTGGTCGGGATTCGGCGTGATCAGGTCCGCAAGGCCATCACCCGTCACATCGGCCAGACTCATGCCCCGGTATGGATCACCGCCGACGTCGATCGATGTCGCCCCCGAGAACGTGCCATCCCCGCGCCCCCGGAACAGCCGGATGGACTCGGGCGACCGGTCGTCGACCAGAAGGTCCGCGTGGCCATCGGAGTCGACGTCCTGCAGTCGAACGGCGTGCGGGTGCGGCGAGACGTTGACGCGGAATCTCGAGTGGTCCCGTCGTTCGAAGCCCCCTTCGGCAATCCCGAAGAGCAGCGTGACGTAATCCGTCTCGTGGTTCGTCACCGCGAGGTCAGCAAGCCCGTCCTCGTCGAGATCCGCGATGGCCAGGTCCACCGGATTCTCGCCGGCGGCACCGGACCAGGTCACTTCGAAGCGGCCGTCACCCTGCCCGGTCAACACGAAAACGCGTTGGCCGCCGGAAACCACGAGGTCAAGCCGCCCGTCGCCATTCAGATCGCGAGCCAGGATCGCGGTGGTGGGGCTTCCGACAACGGCGTCGAGGCGATGGAACGAGAGTTGGCTGGCGGCGTCAGCGGGAGGAGCCGAAAGGGCGAGGGTGGAAGCGAGGGCCGCGAATCCGAGGGAAGTCCGTGAAGTGGTTTTCATACCCTACGATCACCGGTGAAGTGAATGGACGCCAAGGCAGGCCATGTGGCGCCGAGCTGTAGTCTGCCCCTACGTCGGTTCGCACACGAAAGCGTCAACGAGGGCGGCGCGGAATCTCCAGATCCGCACCAAGGCTTCGTCCGTTGGCGGTCCGTCTTTGTACCAAGGCTGGCGATAGAGCCACCGAAGCAGTTTGCGATAGTTTTCGGGCTCTCCGAGAGTGGAAGGGCTCATCCGCGATAGCGCACCATACCCTTTCCGGGATCGCGCGTTGAGCGACAGCAACCGGTCCGGTCGCGCCAGCGTGAGCAACAGCGTCGCGGTCCCGTAGCCCACGTTGTCGATGTCTAATAGCCCCCGCATCGCGTCAACGGCGATGTCCGGGAACTCGTCGTCGTGAGCTTGACGAACAGCGTCCAGACTCGTCCTGATCTTCCTCTCGTTCCGGCGCACTGCCGGCCAGTTCTTGCGACCCATGGTTACCGGTCAGCCCCCACCACTTCAGATCCTTGCGACGGTAGCTACCCTTCAGCTGTTTCTGGGAGTCGACATCCAGCTCCGACCAGCGCTGCTTGCCCAGCAGCAGCTTGCGGCGGTCAGAGATGACCCTCATGTAGCTCCGACCTTGCGGGTCGACGACCGTCCATCCCCGCCCTTCGCCTCTCAAGTGCTCCTCACACTCACTCAGGGCTTGGCGGTATCCCTCTAGAGACAGCGGTCGGTGGGCGTCATCGTCGAGAAGATCTCTCGGGTCGGACACCGACCCAGACGTGATCTGCCGCATGTGTCGATGGGGCGGGCTCCGCTTCCAGTCTTCCGTGTACCGACGGATCACTTCTGAGACACGCGAATCCACCCGGCAGTGATCCCAGCGCTGTTGGAACCAATCGGCAAGCGCGTCGGCCCGGTCGCCGGGACCCACCTCCAACACGATCTCCTCGTTCGCGTTGGAGTGACCGCCGAACCCGGCCCTCGTAAAGTTGGCGCTTCCGATCCACGCCTGACGCACCACGATGCCGTTCCGGGGCCGTTCGAACAGGTACAGCTTCGGGTGGAATAGATGGTTTCCCTTCGGGACGATCCTGAGGTCGCCAGCGGTTGCCCATTCCGGCGATGCCGACCACCGATTCCGCCAAGCCGATCGCAGATTCCAGGCGATGCCGATCACCTTGGAGGAGCGGAGGTCCATAGGGGCGCTGGGTGTGGGG
>MPNE01000046.1 GCA_002238865.1 Gemmatimonadetes bacterium bin94
GGGCTCCCCCGCTGGGCGGGCGCGAGGGGGACGGTGGTCGAGCGCCGGCGATTGCGACACGGGAAGCACCGGCAATTCACACACGGCAGACACCGGACATCGCGGTCGTGGGTGCCGGCGCATTCGGCGCCTGGACTGCCCTGCACCTCCAGCAGTCGGGCGCCCAGGTCACGCTGATCGACCAGTACGGGCCGGCCAATTCCCGGGCGACGTCGGGCGGAGAGACGCGCGGCGTTCGCACCGGCTACGGGGGCCGTGGTCACGGGCTGCTGTGGACCCGATGGGCCCAACGCGCGATCGAAAAGTGGAACCAGTGGGACGAACAGTGGCAGGACATGCTGCTCCCGCGCGTGTTCTTCAACACGTCGGACCTCATCATGAGGGATGAGTGGACCGACTTCATGGAGGACACCAGGAAGAACTGGGATGAGGTCGGCGTCCGCTACGAGGTCCTGGACGCGGACGAGGTGAAGCGGCGGTGGCCCGTGATCGACCTCACGGACATCACGATCGCCCTCTGGGAGCAGGATGCGGGGGTCGTACGAGCCCGCAGGGCCATCGAGTCCGTGGCCCGGGTGTTCCAGCACGCGGGCGGCGCGGTCGAGACCGCGCGTGCGGCCATGGGACCGGCCACGGGCCGTCAGCTGGATGCCCTGAGCCTGCAACCGGGCGACAACTTCCCGGCGGGCACCTACGTCTTCGCGCTGGGACCCTGGTACCCGAAGGCATTCCCCGAACTCATGGGGAACCGGCTACGGATTCCCATGGGGCACGTCGTCTATCTGCGCACCCCTCCCGGAGACAACAGCTACAGCTATCCGAACCTGCCCAGCTACAACTTCCCCGGCGTGACGGGCTGGCCTGCGCTCGCGCCCGACAACCGCGGCTTTCGGGTCCGGACGGGAGGTCGGCCACCGGGTGATCCCGACACAAGCCGGCGGTGGCTGGAGCCGGAGGAGCTGGAACGCCCCAGGGCCTTCGTGCGGGAACGCTTCCCGGGGCTGGCCGACGCGCCCGTGAGCGAGACCAGAGCGTGCCACTACGAATCGTCGGTGACACGCAACTTCTTCCTTGACCGCCACCCCGACTTCGACAACGTCTGGCTGGCCGGCGGTGGATCAGCCGAAGGCTTCAAGTTCGGACCGGTGATCGGCGAGTACCTGGCCGGACGGATTCTCGGCACCGAGGATGATCCCCGGTTGATCGAAGCCTTCCGGCTCTCCGAAGAGGAATTCGAGCCGCGGGACGACGGGGCTCCGTAGAGGACGGTCTGTCTCTAAGACCCTGTCGGGGACGGCGGGTCCAGGTCAGATTACCCGGCAGATTCGTCGCCGGGTTGCGCAGTGGTACTCAGCGACGGGCACAGGGGAACACGGGATCAGGGGATCGCGGGATCGGGGGCTGCCCGATCGGGTAGCGTGGGGGCAAGGGGAGGGGACATGCGAGGCATCGCAGCAGGGCACGGGCGGCACGGCCCGGCCACATGGGTCGCGGGGATCATCCAGGACATCAGGGCCGGGTGGCGCAGGATGATCCGCGCGCCGGGTTTCACGTTGTTGGCCATTGTCTCGGTTGCGATCGGGGTCGGGGGCAACACCGCCTTCTTTGCGCTGGTGGACGCGCTGCTGCTTCGCCCACCGCCCTACCAGGATCCCGACAAGCTGGTCGACATACGCCTGACCGGCCCGGACGACGCCTTCGGGAACTTCTCCTACCCGACGTTCCGCGAACTGGAGGAAGCGACGACATCCGTGTTCGAGGGTGTGACCGGCGCGATGTTCAACATGGTCAGCCTCGGCGACGAGACGGGACGGCGCGACCTTGTCAACGAGCTCGTCGCGGGGCCCTATTTCCAGGTGCTCGGCATAGGTGCCCAGGTGGGGCGCGTGTTCGACCCGGGTGAGGGTATCGCCATCGGCGCCGACCCCATCGTGGTGCTGAGCGACAGCTATTGGCGCGCGGCGTTCGACGCCGACCCCGGCGTCGTCGGCAGGACCGTAAGTCTCAACGGATTCCCCTACACGATCGTTGGCGTTGCCCAGAAGGACTTCACCGGTGTCTTCCCGTGGTTGCAACCCGACATCTGGGCCCATGCCTCGATGTCGGACCAGATCTCCCTTCACGGTCCGGAGAACCTGAATCGGCGCGGACAGGAGTTTTTCATCGTGAAGGGCAGGCTGACCGAAGGAGTGACCCTGGCCGATGCGGAGACGGTTGTCGGCACCTTCGCACAAGACCTCATCGCCGGCCACCGCGAGCGGTACCTCGGACGCCGCATACAGACCACACCCACCCTCGGCTCACCCGTACACCCCGCGCTGGACAGCATCGTCCTGTGCGTCGCCGCGGTGGTGATGGCGGTGGTCGCCCTGGTGCTTCTCATCGCGTGCATCAACCTGGCCGGCTTTCTCCTGGCGAGAGCCGAGGCGCGCCGTCGCGAGGTCGCCGTGCGACTTGCCCTGGGAGCTCAGCGAGGCCGCCTGATTCGGAATCTGCTGACCGAGACGACCATGCTGGCCATGGTGGGCGGAATCGCGGGAGTGCTCCTGTCGGCCTTTCTGGTCGACCTCATGCTGAGCATTCGGTTGCCCCTGCCGCTCCCCCTGAAGGTGGACGCACGGCTGAACCTCACCGTCGTGCTGTTCGGCCTCGCGCTGTCGCTCCTGGCTGGCCTGGCACTCGGACTCGTACCCGCCCTGCGATCCACGCAGCCCGACGTTTCGAGCACACTGAAGGACGAGAGCGCGGGGGGCATCGGTCGCACCCCGAAGCTGCGCGGCGCCATGGTCGTCGGCCAGGTGGCCGGAGCGGCGGTGCTTCTCGTCGCGGCGGGGCTGTTCACAAGGAGTCTGTTGACAACCCGGGGCATCGATCCCGGCTTCGGCTACCATCCCGCCGCGATCGCCTGGATCGAGCCCGGGACCGCGCGGACCCCCGGAGAGCGCCGTGACTTCTACGATGCCTGCCTTGACCGGGTGTCCTCGCTCCCCGGGGTTGTTGCGGCGGGGATCGTCACCCTTCTCCCCCTCGACGGCACCTCGACGAGCTCGATCAGCATCACGGTGCCAGGCATCAATCCACCCCCCGGGTTCGACTACCTGGAAGTCGACTGGGCGGGCGTAGGCGGCGACTACTTCGACGCTGTGGGAATTCCGCTCGTCGCCGGCCGGTTCTTCGACGCACGGGACACACGCGATTCCGCCCCGGTTGCCGTCGTGAGCGAGACGATGGCTGCCCGGTTCTGGCCGGGCCGCAGCGCGGTCGGCCAAAGCTACACGGTCTTCGATGGTACCGAGGTCGGGGTCGTCGGTGTGGCCGGCGACACCCGGGTTCGCGCGCTGTCCGATGCTCCCCAACCCCTCGTCTACGCCCCTGTGGAACAGATGCAGTACGTTCACGGCCGCATCGTCGCCCGTACCACCGGCGAACCCATCCCGCTCCTGTCCCAGATACTGGACGTTGCCCGCGACCTCGATCCCGGTGTGATTGCGATCAACACGAAAACCATGCAACAGCACCTCTCGTTCACGCTCCTCCCCGTTCGCATATCGGCAATCACCCTCGGGTCGATGGGTGCCCTTGCGCTCCTTCTCGCAGCCATCGGCCTTTACGGGATCGTCGCGCACAGCGTCGTGGCTCGGAGACGAGAGTTGGGGATCAGGATGTCCATCGGAGCCGAGCCGGACAGGCTTGTCGCGATGGTGCTCGGAATCGCCCTGAGACTGGTTCTATTCGGCCTGGCAATCGGCCTGGCGCTTGCGGCTGTGCTCTCCCGCTTGATCCAGGGCACTCTCCACGGTGTGAGTTCCTTCGACCCCGTCATCTTTTTCGGCGGTCCCGTTGGTGATGACGGTCGTGGCGGCCACCGCGGCGTACCTGCCCGCAAGGCGCGCAAGCCGCGTCGATCCCGTGGATGTTCTCAAGGAAGCCTGACGCGAACGGGGCCGTTTCCAGTACATTGTCGGTGTAGCCCGGACCCGATCCCGAGGAATCGAATGCGCGACAAGAGGCCAGTCACCGGCGAAAGCGTTCGCCCGGAGCTGAAGCGCGGGTGGCAACGTCCCCTCAGGTGGGCGCGCAGGCATGCTCCGTGGCTGCTCATCTTCGCCCTCTATCCCGCAACGGCTGCCCCGGCGTCGGCCCAGACCGGCGCACGGACGGTGGCCGGGGATGCGCAGGCCGCGGCAGTCGACGACGCGACCGCATCCACGCGAACGGACCTCCCCGACCTCTTCACCGGCTTCGACGAGTTTGTGGCGAGGGTCATGGAAGACTGGCAGATCCCGGGAGTCGCGGTGGGGGTCGTCCACAACGGGGAGATCGTACTGGCCAGGGGATTCGGCTTCCGTGACGTCGAGGCCGGGCTTCCGGTCACCGAGCATACCACCATGGCCATCGGGTCCAACAGCAAGTCCTTCACCGTCACGCTGATGGGGATGCTGGTCGATCAGGACAAGCTGGAGTGGGACAGGCCGGTTCGGGACTATCTGCCCGACTTCCGCCTTTACGACGACTTCGCGACCGTCGAAATGACGCCGCGCGACCTCGTCACGCACCAGTCCGGCCTCCCCCGCCACGACAACGTGTGGTACGGGCGAACCGGGACCCGCGAAGAGATCTTCCGGAAGCTTCGGCACCTGGAGCCCAATGCTTCGTTCCGAAGCCGGTATCAGTACCAGAATCTCATGTTCATGACCGCCGGCTATCTGACGGAACGGATCGCCGACAGGGATTGGGGCGACCTGATCGATTCGTGGATCTTCACACCGTTGCGGATGGATCGCTCCAACACCTCGGTGCGGGAAAGCCCGGCGTCAGGTGACTACGCTGTTCCCTATCTGCTGCGGGACAGTACTGTCGTGCGCGTGCCCTTCCGCAACATCGACGTGGTGGGTCCGGCCGGTTCCATCAACTCCAACGTCACCGAGATGCTGGCCTACATCCAGGCGCACATGGATGGCGGTATCCACGACGGCGACCGCCTGCTCTCGGAAGAGACATCGGCCCGGATGCAGCAACCCCAGTTCGCGATGCCCGGCGAATCCGAGTTCCCGGAGCTCGGACAGGCGAGTTACGGACTCGGGTTGCGGGTGAGCAGCTACAGGGGCCACAAGATGGTCGCGCACGGGGGTGGCATCGACGGCTTCATTTCGTCGATGTCGTGGCTCCCGCGCGAATCGATGGGCGTCATGGTTCTCACGAACCGTTCCGGCGACATGAACCCCGTGCCCACCATCGTGGCGTACAACGTCTACGACCGGCTGCTCGGACTTGACGAAATCGACTGGAACGAACGCAACCTGGAGCTGCGTGCCGAGCAGAGCGCACGCGCCGACGAAGCCGAACAGGAGCTCGAAGCAAAGCGCGTTACGGGTACCCGGCCCAGCCACGACCTTGCCGAATACGCCGGGCAATACCGCCACCCCGGGTATGGCAGCATGGAAGTGCGAATCGTGGGCGACCGCGCGTTGGAAATCACGTACGATGACTTCCAGCTCGAACTCGAGCATTTCCACTACGACATCTTCAGGATCACCTCTCCGCCGAACATCGTGCCGGTCACCGGGCTCGTGACGTTCACCACGGATCCCGAGGGGAGTGTGGGCAAGGTGGCGATTCCCTTCGAGCCCAACGGCTCCGACATCGTCTTCGAACGGGTGGAATCGTAGCGCACTGGTGGTGACGAGCGGCGCTTTGTGACGTAACCGGCACAGCGCGCTGGTCGTAGGATTGGACATGAAGGCATTTCGACTCATCCTGCTGGCGATTCTGGCCGGCGCGGTCCCGGTGGCCGCACAGGTCAAGGCAACGCTGCGCGGTATCGTGCGCTCGTCCGTGACCGGTGAACCGCTTGCCGGCGCCGTCGTGAGCATCGTCGGGACCGGCGTGGTGACCGAGACGCGCGAGGACGGTCGCTACGCGCTGCTATCGGTTCCCGAAGGGGTTTCCGTCATCCGTGTGACCCACCCGCAGCACGTCGGGCTGGTCGAACGGTTGACCGTGGACGAACCGGCGCTGCTCCTGCGCGACTTCGAGATGCTGGCTCCCGCATTCGTGCTGAAGGAGGTGGTCGCGCGGGCGATGCGTGGAGTGGAGATCCCGGACCGCACGATCCAGGGTGAAGAAATGCAGGGCGGCCGGGGCGTACGCGAGGTCCTCGACGGAGTGACGGGAGTCACCCTGATACGAACCGGGGGGGCGGTCGGCATGGGGTATTTCCTGCGAGTGCGCGGGGCGAAGAGCTTCACCTTCAACCGGCCACCGGTGGTATACATCGATGGCATACGGGTCGATGCCATGGGGTTTGACGGAGGGCTGGGCGCGCTGGAACTGATCGACCCGGGGACGATCGCGCGGATCGAGGTCCTCAAGGGTCCGGCCGCGGGCGCCCGTTACGGGCCGGACGCGGGGGACGGGGTGGTGCTGATCTTTACGAAGCGGGGGAAGCCCGGCCCGTAGCGAGACGGGCGCCCGCGTCCGTGCTCAACGTAGTGCGGGGGGCGGGGACCGGGCCGGCGGGGGGCGCGCCCTAGGGGGGGGGGGGGGGGGGCCCGCGGCCGGGCTGCCCCCCCCCCCCCGCCTCCCTTCATCGGACCACCACCCCTGGGCGGAGCGGCGGCCCGGCCTGCAACCGGATCAGGAACTGATGTTCTCGTTCCCCTTGACCTCGACTTCGGGCAGCTGGAAGCACGTCAGGTTGCCGTACTCCGCCCCGGTCTGGTCGCGCCCGTCGGGATGGATCGACCCGGGATCGCCGAGGAACGGGACGTTGAAGCGCAGCATGTCGTGCAGGCGGTGACCGCCCAGCACGAAGAGTTGCCGCCGCCGCTCCTCCTTGACCAGATCCATGATATCGCCCGCGCCGACCGCCGCCGTAACCATGGGTAACCCGGCTGCTTCGCGCAGTCCGTTGATCTTCCCGAGCGCCCCGGCCACGTCGCCCTGCATGGCCAACGCCTCGGCCTCGTACATGCGGGCCTCGTGCCAGTGGACCAGCGGCAGCGGATCGCTCCGCGAATTGTACTTGTCGTGATAGTACAGGATCGTCGCGAAGTCGGCCGCTTGCGTTCCGTCCGTCTTGACGTTGACGCGAGTATCCTTGACGCCGTCACCGTCGGTTGGCATGCCATCGGCGCCGATGGTGAGGTTCTGGTAGTTGTCCGCCACCGAGCCGTGTGCCCGGAAACCGGTCGGCGCGTTGAGGCGCTCGAAGTAGTAGTTGTAGCGGCGTGACTCCGCGGCATCCCGAGTGACCTCTACTACGAAACCATCGGGAATCTGTCCGGCGTCCGCCAATGCCCCGCTGAAGTCACCCTTGGCGATGCGCACCCGTGCGCGCCCAAGCATACCCTGCATGGTGAGGGTCTGATCGCCCGCTGCCTGGGCCAGAGAGATCGCCGTACTGAAGCGCTGCTCTGCCTCGGCCTGCACATCAGCTGGAGTCAGCGCCCCGCCGCCGTTGATCGCCATGCGGCAGAAGCCCTCCCCCATGGCCACGACCGGGAAGGCGCCCCACGTTGCCACCTTCGCCTGCAGTGCCGCCAGGTTCGAGACCTCCTCGGCCGGGAAGCCGCTCAGCCGCGACGCCACGTCTTCCGACTGGAAGCGCGCGGTGTGAAGCGGCGTGAACATCGGGTACCCCCAGCCGCCGCAGGTGCCCTGCGAGTAGCCCGAATCGCTTGCGTAGATCTTGCGCTGTCCCCAGTTCCTCATCGTGAGGTTCCCCGAAGTCGGCACGTACTCGTCCGAGTGGTGTGCCGCGCCCGCGACGTACTGGTTCCAGCTGCACTCGACTTCGGCAACCACCCCGGTGCTCAGCACATCCGCCAGAGCGGCGTTGTCCAGCGCTTCCTCGAGGACCTTCCCCGGTACATGGACTGCCAGGATGTCGTCCAGGCTGCACCCGGAGAGCATGACCGTCGAAGCCATGAACACGGCCGAAGCCGCCAGCTTGTTTCTTGCTGTCATTTCTTCTCTCCTTGTGATCTAGAAGGTGAAACGGAGGGTGGACACGAACCGGGTCAGCTGCGGCCAACCTTCCTGCACGTATCCGTTCAGTCCGAACTGGCCAGGACTCTGCCGAGCCCGCTCAATGTCCATGATCGGATGTCCGAAGGACTCCTCCGACTTCTGCCAGATGGTCCACAGATTCTCCACGGATGCCGTGAGCGCTACCCGGCTGGCCCACATCATCTCGGCCACCGATTCCGGTAGCGTGTAGGACGCGGACAGAGTGCGCAGTTTCACGAAGTCACCCGCTACCACACCTGACTGCGCCAGGCCCTGAGAGCCGAGTGCCTCGTATCCGAGGAGGATCGGATCCATCCGCTCGAGGATGGCCCTCGAGTTGATGAAGAACCGGTGCTGCGCGCTGACATCGCCCAGGCTGAGATGGTGCCCGCCCACATAGTCGACCAGCGCGTAAAGCGAAAGGCTCTGGCCGATCCGAATGTTCGTGTACACTCCACCCTCGAGGTTCGGGATCGGCTGACCCCAATACACCTCAGGCGCGGTCGCGCACGGGACAGGAGATCCGCCACCGTGCGAGAACTCGGAATCGCCAACCTTCGCCCCGCCCTCGCACATCAGGTTGGTGGCCACGTTGCGCCCGCTGGAACCGTCCAGATCGGCGCTTACGACCCGCTTGTAGAACATGCTTCCGAGCGGGAAGCCCTCGACGTGGAACTGTCGGTTGAGGCTTGACGAACTTTGAACGATGGGCGGCTGTCCGCCAAGATTCGTGACCTCGTTCTCAAAGGTCGAAAAGGTGCCTCCGAGGTCCACGCTGAAGGCGTCGGAACTGTAGACCGCGCCGTTGAGCGCGATCTCGATGCCCCGGTTCCTGATCTCACCGATGTTTCGGAACTGGACGCCGGGGAATCCCTTGGAGGGGATCACCGGGACCCGGACCAGGGCGTCGTTCGTCGTCTGGCTGTAGACCGTGAACTCAAGACCGACCAGATCATTCATGAAGCCTGCATCAAAGCCCAACTCGATCTCGGTACCCACCTCGGGCTTCAGGTCGGGGTTGCCGATGTTCTCGGGAGTGAGAACCGACGCACCCTCCGGGCCCACCGTCGGCGTGTAGGTCTGGATGGCGTCGAACACGTCGGGCTGCTTTCCTGCCTTACCCCACGCAGCGCGGAGTTTCAGGGTGTTCACAGCACCCATCGTTTCCTGGAAGAACGGTTCGTCGCTGACGACGTACGAGGCGGAGAGCTTCGGATAAACGACGAAGTCGAAGTTGGTCCCGAATGCGCTGTTGTCGTCGCCACGGACCGCGCCGGTCAGGAATAGCCTGTCACCCAGGGCCGCCTGCTGCTGCACGAACACGCCAAAGGTCTTGTTTTCCAGGAAATCCTCGGCCGCCTGCTTCTCGGACCCGGACGATACGGTCTCCAGCGCCTCCACGGGGAATGTCTCGCCGTGGGCCAGGGTCGACGATTCCTGGCGCTGGTAGTACTGCATCCCTCCAGAGGTCGTCAGCCTGAGGTTGTCGCCGAACTCGAAAATCCCGTTGGCCTGGTAGTCGAGCGAAAAGAAGCTGGTGTTGAGGTTGATAATCGTCTTGCGGCCCCAGGGCGTGAACTGACCGATGTTGCCGGTCGCGCGGTAGAGTTCGGAATTTCGCACTCCGCTGAAGTCGCCGCCCACGATGGCGCGCTGAGTGAAAAAGTCATAGGGCTCATGACGCGCTTCCAGCGTGAATGTGGTGCGGTCCACATGCTGGAAGCCTTCGATCTCGTCCTCGTATGCCTCCGGCAGGTAGGCAATGTACCCGCGATACGGACCATCGATGCGGCTGGGAGCGGCCATGTCCCCGGCCTCGCAACCTGGTGCGGGGCACGCCCAGATGATCGCCGTCGGGAGAGCCTGCTGAGCCGACGCGGACTGTGCCTTGCTGCGGATTGCACCCAACCCGAAGTTGAGTTCCAGCTTCTCCGACGGTGTGTATGTCAGGTTCGCGCGCCCGCTCATCCGGTTGCGCCAGTTGTATTGGACCACACCCTCGTCGCGATCCCAATCGGCGGACACGTAGTATGTGATCAGCTGGGTCCCCCCGGTCACGTCCGCCCCGTAGGACTGCGCATGTCCGGCCTGGAACCACTCGTTGCCGTAGACGTCCCGGTCGATCTGCAGAACGTTGAACGAGGACACCTGGCCCGGGGTGCACTTGAGGCGTTCGTCCACGTCCACGGTCTGGGACACCCCGTTGCACTGGTACCACACGTCCGGGAACATGTTGTAGACGTCGGGATAGAAGTTCGCGCCCTGCTTCATTGTGACGTTGATTCGTGGCGCACCGGTGCGCCCCCGCTTGGTGAAGATCTGGATCACGCCGTTGGAGGCTTCGGTTCCGTAGAGCGTAGCCGCCGCGGGGCCCTTGATGATCTCGATGCTCTCGATCTCGTCCGGGTTGAAGTCCTGCAGGCGCGAGGGCTGCGCGTTGCCGTTGAAGGCGTACCAGCCGAAGGCGGCACTGCTTTCCGCGCCGTTCACGCGCACTCCGTCCACGTAGACCAGGGGCTGAGCACCGAGCGACAGGCTCGCTATCCCGCGGATGCGCGTCGTGCCGCCGGCACCGATCTCGCCTCCGCCCATGGACACGCGCACACCGGGCACGGTGGCACTGATCATGCGTGGAACATCGACGGACGGCGCCAACTGTTCCATCTCCGCCACATCGACCTGACCGATCGAGTTGCCGACCGCCCGCGCGGACTGCTCCCCGACCACCCCGGTGACCACGATCTCATCCAGCGAGATGGCCGTCTCCTGCAACTCGATCGTGACGGCCTGGTCGCTGCTCACGGTGGCCGTGGCCTCGCGGTAGCCGATCATGACCACCTGCACCGTGACCGTTGCCGAGGGCGCGTTGAGGAAGAGGAAGCGGCCCCGGTTGTCCGTCAGGCTGCCGAGTTCGGTGCCTTCAATCAGCACCTGGGCGCCGCCAAGCGGCCGCTGTGTGCCACCGTCCACCACCGTCCCGGTGATGGTGTTCTGGGCCGACAGGGGCGCAAAGGCCAATGCGAGGGCCAGAACTCCCCCCGCGCCCATGGCGGCAAGCCCGCACGGGCGAGGGGCCAATCGGTTCAAACGTGAAGTTGGTCTCATGTGACACATCTCCTCTTTGTTGAGTTGCGAGACTCTCCTTCGGCGGTTCGTCAAGAATAGGCCGTCCCGCCAGCGTACGCAACAGTGTATACATTCCCCGTTGCGGATTCTGGAAAGGTCAGTGTGGCAGGCGAAACCCGCAAGGGTCTTCGACGAATCCACCTGACGCCCACCATCCCGGACGATGGCCCCGGGGCAAATCCGGCAGTAAGATGAACCCCCAGCCACACGCGACCGTCCCCTCCCGGAGAGCACCAATGAACCGCCCCACTCCATCCGCACCCTCCACGGCGACCAAGAGGTCGCTCACTCGTTGGCACACGGCCCCCATCCTGGCCCTTGCCGCCATCCTGGCCCTGCTGGCCCCCCTCGCCCCGCACGGCACCGCCCTCGCGCAGACCGAAGGCAGCATCAAGGTCGGGGGCTCCGGCTCCGCCAACTTCGAGCTGGCAGCCCGCTTCGCCCCCTACAAGATCAGCGACCTCGTCCACTCCCTGCGCGTCACACCCCGCTGGATAGAGGAAACGGACCGCTTCTGGTACGAGTGGGAGTCCTCGGAGGGCAGGCATTTCTACCTTGTCGATCCGGCTCAGGGCACCCGGACCGAGATCTTCGACAACGACCGCATCGCGGCCGAGCTGACCCGCATCACGCGCGATCCGTGGGACGCACAGCACCTCCCGATCCGCACGATCCGCTTCACCGGGCCCAACACCATCCAGTTCGACGTGGAGTCGTCCCAGGACGAGGAGGTGGAGGAGGAAGAGGACGAAGACGTCGAGGAAGAAGACCAGGAGGACGAGCAGCAGCGCGGCTCGCGCAGGCCGCAGACGCGCAAGAGGGTTCACCATTTCGAGTACGACGTCACCACGAGGACGCTGCGCGAACTCGAGGACTACGAAGAGCCCGACAGCCACCCGGGCTGGGCGAGCGTCTCGCCGGACACGGCCTGGGTCGTCTTCAGCCGCGAGTTCAACCTGTGGATGATGAGCTACGAGGAGTACATGAAGATCGTCGAGGCTCGGCGCGGAAAGACGGGTGACGATGCCGAAGAGGCGGAAGAGGAGGTGGAGGTCGAGGAGGTCCAGCTCACCACGGATGGGGAGCAGGACTTCAGCTGGGGCTCGCAGGGCCGGGGCCAGAACGACGAGGAGACCGAGGAGGAATTCAAGAAGCGCCAGTTCTCGGGGACGACCTGGTCCCATGACTCCCGCTACTTCGCGCTCACCCGCCAGGATCGCCGGGAGGTGGGCAAGCTCTGGGTCGTCCACGCCGTGGGCAACACGCGGCCGAAGTTGGAGAGCTACCGGTACGACATGCCGGGCGAGGAAAACGTCACGCAGACAAGCCTCCACGTCTTCGACATGGAATCGCGCGAGATGACGCAGGTCGACGACGATGCCTGGAAGGACCAGCGCATGGGGATCTTCAACGCGCCGAGAGCCGGAGGCGGAGGCGGCTTTTTCTTCTTCGGCGGTGGCGGTGGTGCGGGCCGAGACGAGCCCAACATCACGAAGTGGCTGTCGGACAGCAGCAGCGAGCTCTACTTCTGGCGCCGTAGCCGCGACCAGCATCGGGTCGACGTGATGAGGGCGGACCCGTCAACCGGCGAGGTCACCGCCGTGATCGAGGAACGTCTGAACACGTACGTGGAGCACCAGACCCCCCGCCGCCTGGAGAACGGGGACCTCATCTGGTGGTCGGAACGGGACGGGTGGGCGCACCTCTACCGCTACGCGCCGGACGGAACGGTCCGCGCTCGTCTTACCGAGGGCCCCTGGCACGTCGATGGATTGTTGGGAGTGAATGAGGAGGGCGGATACGCGATCCTTCGTGGAAACGCGCGCGAAGAGGGTGAGGACCCGTACTACATGCACCTGTATCGCGTGGGCCTGAACGGCAGCGGCCTGACGCTCCTCAACCCCGGCAACTACGACCACCAGAGCGCTGTACCCGAGTCCGCGCGCTACTTCGTGGACAACTATTCGCGCGTCAACACCACGCCCGCTTCAGCTCTCTTCGACGCCTCCGGCCGCAAGATCATGGACCTGGAGACGGCCGACCTCTCCGCTCTGGAAGGCGCCGGCTACCAGTACCCCGAGACGTACATGGTGAAGGCCGATGACGGCGTGACGGATATCTACGGCGTCATGTACAAGCCGTACGATTTCGACCCGGCAAAGCAGTACCCGATTATCGCATACGTGTACCCCGGACCCCAGACCGAGTCGGTCTCCAAGTCGTTCTCGCTCAACTCCACCGAGCAGGCGCTCGCGCAGTTCGGCTTCATCGTCATCACGATCGGGAACCGCGGCGGCCACCCCGACCGCTCCAAGTGGTACCACAACTACGGGTACGGGAACCTCCGCGACTACGGCCTGGCCGACAAGAAGACCGGCATCGAGCAGCTCGCCGACCGGCACGCCTTCATCGACATCGACCGGGTGGGGATCTACGGGCACTCCGGCGGCGGATTCATGTCCACCGCGGCCATGCTGGTCTACCCCGATTTCTTCAAGGTGGCCGTCTCGTCAGCGGGGAACCACAACAACGACGTCTACAACGCGAACTGGTCCGAGAAGCATGACGGCGTGAAGGAGGTGAAGGACTCCACCGGCGCCGTCACGGACTTCGAATACGACATCGACAGAAACTCCGACATCGCGGCGAATCTGAAGGGCCACCTGCTACTGACCACGGGAGACGTGGACAACAACGTTCACCACGCCGGAACCTTCCGCATGGCCGAGGCGCTGATCCGTGCGAACAAGCGCTTCGACTTCTTCATCTTCCCCGGCCAGCGCCACGGCTTCGGGAACATGAGCAACTACTGGTTCTGGCTCAGGGCGGAGTACTTCGTGCAGCACCTGCTGGGCGACGACCAGTGGAACGTGGACATTCTGGAGTTGCAGGGGGATCAGCCCAAGGGATAGGCGGGGGCGGGGGGGCGGTCAGGAGCACCCCAACTCCCGCCACCCCCGCTCGCACCCCAGGGCGCGCAGTGCGTCCGGATCGCGCTCGGCAACGACCCCCTTGCTGCCCCTCAGCACGATGGGCAGCTCGCCCAGCGGTGGAGGGCCGCGCTGGTACGCCCCACCCCGCACCAATCGCTCATCGCCCGTGGCCAGACCCTCCAAATTCCGGCAACCGGCGGCGAACCCCAACCGGCACGCACGCTCGAACTCGCCGACGGCGCCCCGAAAATCGCGGTCGAGCTCCGCCAGGAGGATGCCGAACTCGTTGCATGCCCACCCGGATCCCCGGTCGCAGAAGTTCTGCTGCATGATCCCGGTATAGTTGCACGCCCGCTCGCTCCCCACTTCACAGGCATCGCGCCAGAACGGGTAGTACTGGCCCGGGTGGTTGTCGCCGACCCCGCCGGTGAAGCTCATGGTCGCAAAGCACGCGCCCCAGACCCCCACGGTCGCCACCCTGCGGCGAGCGCTTCCCGGTCGCTGGAGCGCGCCCACCGCGGTCGGCACCCGGGCGGCCAGCGCGTTGGCCGCGCGATCCAGACGTGGAGCCAGCAGGTTCAGGATCGGCACCGGCAGCAGCTTGTCGTAGAAGTTGGGCGCGCCGATGGCGTCGAGCAGGAGCACGCTCAGGATGACCCCGGAGCCGTAGAGCAGCCCGAAAATGATGCGTCCTCCGTCGGAGCGGGGCGAAGTCGCGGGATCGGTGAAGAGAAGGTGGAGTCCCAGGAAGACCGAGATGGGAATGAAGGCGTCGTAGAAGAAGTAGATGCCTGTCGAAGCGTGATAGAGCAGGCTGAAGCCCAGGATGGTCAGCACCGCGGGCATGGTCATCATCGCCACGCCGAACAGCAGCTGTGCAGGGACCGCGGCCAGGAAGATCACCAGGAACATGTGAGGCGGGATGAACTGGCTCTGGGCGATCTCGATGCCCAGAGTGATGTCCGTTCGGCCGGTGGCGATCAGGATCACCGCCGCGACCGACAGCGCCAGCGCGGAAGGATTGAAGATATGCCGGGAGTGTCCGTCCAGCTGCCAGCGGATGAACTCCTTGCCCGCGTACACCAGCACGATCATGGCGAACTGAAGGAAGAACCAGGGCTCGGTGAACCAGAGGAAGAGGTTGACGCTGAAGACCACCGGCACCGGTCCCAGGCCGAGGGAGTACCGGCCCCGCCTGGTCAAGCTGAACAGGCTCTCGACCGCAACCGCGAGCAGCAGTTGCGCGATGATCAGGGGCGCCCACGCCGGCACGAGACTGACGAACGAACCCCACCACACCAGCAGGGCCCCCTGGGCCAGCGTCTGCATCCAGTGAGGAGTGCGGAGGACGAAGTCGAGGACCAGTCCCTCGCTCCGGTGGCGGGCCGCCGAATGCAGCCACGCGGTCCATACCAGGATCCCCGCGACAGCCACGACGAAGGCCCAGAACATCCCCGGAGTGCGCCGGACCCCCGGGTGGAACAGGAACGCCCCGAGCGCGGCGGCGATCACGCACGGAAGAACGAGCGGTCGTGACGGACCGGTAGCCAACACCCTCACCGCTGGAGTGGCGGTCACGGCCCCGTCGGCTTCACGAGCCCTTCGGGCGCCCCGGGTGCACGGTTACAATCTCGACCGCGCCCGAGCGCCCGGCATCGCCGTAGCGGAAGAAGGCGTCCGCCGGAGACAGAACCCGAATGCTGCGGATTTCCTCGGGGTTCTGGTCCAGCAGCAGCGCCGCCACATCGGCCGGCAGCGACGGCGGCTCAGCGCGGGCCATCTCCGTCATCGCGGGCGGCGCATAGACGATCACCCCGTCCAGCGCAAGGAGCGCCGGGCGGCATCCCGTACCGAGGTCAATGAGCTCCTGGACGGAGGGTCTGCGGCGCGAGGACTCGATGCAGAAGGTCACGCCGCTCAATCCGCCCTTCTGCCGAATCCGCAGCCTGGGCGGCGCCTTCGACCTGAGCACTTCCAGCAGCTTGTTGGTGCGCCCGGCGGCCTCTGCCACTTGCGACGGCGAAATGAAATCCGACCGGCGCCCGGTCGTCGCCGCTTCGAGCTCCGCTCCGGTGGCGGCGGTCACCTCGACCCCGGAAAGCGAAAACACGGTCGGCGTGAGGCGCACTTCCCACACCTCGCCCGGAATGACACGGACCTCCTGCTCCAACGCCTCGTACCCGGCGCGGTGCACGGACACGACCTGTGCCCCACGCGGCACCGCGTCAAGCAAAAAATAGCCGAACTCGTCGGAAAGGGTCCCCACTCCCAGATCCGGCAGGTGCACGATCACGCCCGCGACCGGCAGGCCGGTCACCTTGTCGAGCACCTCCCCTTCCACCTTGATCTGAGCGGAGGCGAAGGCAGGCCCACCCGGAAAAGAAACGGGGGCGCTGCCGGCAACCGCCAGCAACACCCCCACCAGAATGCGGAACCGCCCCCCAGCGCGAAACCTCCGGGGGGCGGCTCCAAACATCGTCTGCCTCTGCTACACGCTGATGCAGAGGCTGGAGACTTTCTCGTTCACCTGACACTCGTCCAGGGCGATCGGCATGCACGAGGCCCGTCTCGCAACGGTCGCCTTGTATACCACGCCGCCCCCGTCCAGGTGCGGGTGATTCCAGCGGTGAAGATCCCAGAGACGGCGGCCCTCCAACCACAGGGTCAGGTGCCGTTCCCGGTCCAGAATGTCCCATCCGGACATGGACGTGACATTCGCCCCGCCGCCGTCGCCGCCGGTGATCTGGCCGATGGTGCCGTCCGATTCCACCGGATCCAGGCCGTAGTGTGCTCGCATCTCGTTGATCTTGGCCATCGCGCCAGGGAGGTCGCCGGCCATCAGAGCGGCTTCGGCTTCGATCAACCGCATTTCGGTACCCTTGACCAGCGGGATGTCGTCGTCCCTCGTCGGATACTTGTCCTGGCGGTAGTGGATGGTCTCTCCGTCAGCCCCGTTGCCGCTGGCGCAGCCGCTGCCGGAGGCGGAACAATCCAGCCAGGGCGTACGGGGATCTCCGGCACCTACCGTGCCCGCGAGCGTGCCCCAGGCCGAGACCTCGTGACGCCCGTGCGTCTCGTTCCAGATCTGGCTTTCTTCGCGGCCGGAATTGGATGAGTAGGCGGCGCTGAAGACGAAATCGGTAGGCACTCTGGAGGAATGGGCCACCGCGTTCGAAAAGTCGCCCATGCCCACGTAGACCTGGGCCAGGCCGCCTTCGGCCGCATTCACGATGTCGGAACGTCCGGCCGAGCCTCCATGCTGGATCGCCCGTTCGAGCAACGCGACCGCACGCTGAAACGCGGTGTTCCGGTCCTGGGCGTCACCGGTGTCGACCTCTCCTCCAGGACCCCTGTTCTCCTCGTCATACGGCTCGCTGAAGACCACCTGGCAGAAATTTTCGCCGAACCAGCGGTTCGCGAGCCCCCCGAAGAGGTGCGCCCTGGCAGTCTCGGCGTTCCCGTCGTACTGGTAGCCCTCGATCGCCTGCATGCGCTGGAGTCCCGCTTCGGCCACCCAGCGAGCCCGCTGCACGGCGCCCCAGAAGCCGTTCGCATCCTCCGAGTCGAACAGTCCCCTGCGGTAGCGGCCCGTGGAGAAGTAGCTTCCCGAGCCGACGATCTCGTCCGAAAGGATCGCGGTGGTGAAGGAAAGGTTGTCGTAACCGACCGAAAAATCGGCCGACATTCCGGTCACCAGAGACGAAACGCCCTGCGCGGTGTTGAGGTCGTCGTCGAGGATGCGGCCGGGGTTCTTGACGTCGAAGATGCTCTCGTCACAGCCGGTCGATCCGATGGCGGCCAGAAGGCCACATACGAAAAGCCGGCGAGTGTTCATCGTTTTCATAGTCGTATCCCCCTAGAAGTCGACCTGAACCGACAGCAGGAAGCTGCGGATCGGGGGAAGGTTGTAGTACTCCTGTCTGAAGAGCACTTCGGCGGAGCCGTCCTCGAAGGCCTCTGGATCAATCCCCTCGAAGTCGGTGGAGGTCAGGAGATTCCTGCCCTGCAGACGCAAGGTGGCCGACCGCAGCTGCCCCGGGAGCAGGGACTCCGGAACCCGGAAGCTCAACGACGCAGAGCGGATCTTGAAGAAGTCCGCCGGCTGGGTCCACATGCCGTAGCGCGTCACGGAGCGGTCGCAGAGGGCACGATCACCGGCGGTCAGCTGGTCTTGCCGCCCGTCTGCGATGGCCGCGATGGTTTCACGGCACAGAGGCCATACCCGCCGCCGAGTGTTCTGATAGGCGGTTCCCGAGGACAGCCAGTGCCCACCCATCCCCTCGCCCACCACGTCGAGGGTGAGGCGCTGGGAGAGCGTCATGGTGGTGCTGATGCCGTAGGTGTACTTCGGCGTCGTCGATCCCAGACACTGCTCCTGGTACACGGGTGCACCGATTTCGTTCGGGTTCTGGACACGGTCTTCGCAGAAGGCCGGAACCGGGAAGTAGACCTGCTCCCCAATGGTACAACCGTGGCCGATGTAGCCGTTTCCGTCGAAGGAGGCGCCATTCGACAACTCCGGTGTGCAAACCACCGGAGCCCGCACGTAGTTCCGCCAGCCCACATTGATGCTCTCCAGGGCGCCCAGGTCAAGGACCCTGGACTCGCTCGTGGAAAGCCGCAGGCCCATGTCCCAGCTGAACCTGGTGGACGTCAGCATGGACAGGTTCACGAAGGCTTCGTGCCCGGCGTTGCTGACCTCGCCGACGTTCTCGAGCTGGTTCCCGACGAAGCCGCCCGAGGGAAGCTGTGTTACCGGGATCAGGGCGTCGAAGGTGTTCTGCTTGAAGTACTGGTATTCGAAGCCGATCCGGTCGTTCAGGGTCGTACCTTCGAAGCCCAACTCCCACTCCCGGGTCCGCTCGGGACCCAGGACCGGGTTGCCCAGGTTGTCGGGCGTGACACCCGGGCTTCCGTTGTCGCCCGCCACCGATGCCCACGTCCGGGCCGCGTCGAACAGACCCGGCGCCTTGCCGGAGTCGCCGAACGCACCTCTGAGCTTCAGGGTACCGAAGCTGGTCGGGAAGAAGGCTTCGTCGGAGATGACGTAGGAGAACGACCCCTTGGGATACGTCTCCAGCCCGAAATCCTGGCCGAACGCGGAGTGTCCGTCCACACGCACACCACCGGTCAGGAAGAGCCGATCGCCGATCCCGACGACTTCCTGGAGGAAGAAGCCTCCGCTGGTGACGGTGCTGTTGACTTCGAACGCTTCCGTGATCGCGCCGGACTGGAGAATCTTGGCGCCGGGGCCCGCGAAATCATCGCCGAAACCGTTGGTGCCGGTCACGAAGTCGTTGTACAGCTGGCCTCCGAGGGACAGCGACGACGACAAGCCGAAGTAGTTCTCGCTCCAGGTCCCCGCGTAGTCGAGCGTCAGCTTCCTGAAGGTGCGCTCGTCGGTCTCCCGGTTCCCGCCCTGTACATAGAAGTAGCCCCACGGGCGTTCCTCGAAGTACTCGTTGCGGACCCAGTCGATCCCGGCGTTCAGGCGGTGGTTCATCCCGTCCATCGGGTTCCAGAGGATGTTCATGCCGCTGGTGAAGTGGTCGTTGATGTTGGTGATGTCCATCTCGAGGAGTTTGCCGTCCTCGTCGTTGGTGTAGTCGGCACCGCCCCGGAAGACGTTGAGGAGGAGCCCCTCGGCGTTGTTGCCATCCGGGACCCATGTGACGTTGCGGTGGGCGTAGAAGCTGTTGAAGCGGATGTCCAGGTCCTCGGCGGGGGCGAACGAGAAGTTGCCCCGCATGTTCCAGGACTCCTGGCCCTGCGTGGGACGGGCTGTGCCGGTGTCGTCGACGCCGGTGTCGAAGACGCCTTCCTCGGCGCCCCAACGGGCCGACATGAAGTAGTTCATGCGCTCGGCGCCGCCCCGTACCGACAGATTGTAGCTCTGCTGGTAGCCGTCCTTCAGCCACGAGCCGCTGGCCGGGCAGCTGGGGTCGGCAGGGAACTGCGGGTCGCCACCGGGGAAGTTGCTGTCGCCGGTGAAGTTGCAGTTGTTCATCCCCAAGCCGGTGGGGTTCACGTCGACCGCCGGGCCGATGTGCCCCAGGGTGTTGATGCCCTGGTCGATGGTCAACGACCACGCAGGCGCTCCCGCGACTCCACGCTTGGTGAAGATCTGGATCACGCCGCCCGCCGCTTCCGTCCCGTAGAGGGTGGTGGCGGCGGCGCCCTTGATGGTCTCGATCCGCTCGATGTCGGCGGGGTTGATGTCATCGAAGGGATTGGTCTGCTGGTTGGCCTCGTCCGAATGGATCAACCCGCGCTCCCGAATCCGCACTCCGTCGACGTAGACGAGCGGGGAATTGCTGAAAGCGACGGAGTTGTTGCCGCGCAGCTTGATCGTCGACCCGGCGCCCACCTGGCCGCCGTTGGTCAGTACGGTCACGCCGAGGGCGCGACCCTGCAGGATGTCAGCCACGTTGGAAATCGGCGCAGACTGGAAAGCCTCTTCGTTGAGCTGGCTGACCGAGTTGCCGATCTCGCGCCGTCTGGCGGCGCCGGCGGTACCCGTTACCACGACTCCCTCAAGGCTGATCGCCTCGGAGCGCAGGTCGAAGTCCTGCACCACAGCGCCATCGGCGGTCACGGTCACTTCGGCGGTCGTCGCCGAGTAGCCGATGTACTGCACCTGCATCGTGTGCGTGCCCGCGGGCACATTCTGAAGCAGGTAGCGGCCGACGTTGTTGGCCAGGATCCCCATATTGAGTTCGGGAATGGCGACCTGAGCGCCCGCGATGGGCTGCCCGTTGGTCGCGCTTCGGACCGAGCCGGTGATCGATCCGGTCTGCGCCATGGCGGGCGCCTGGACCGTCGCGACCAGTGCAGCAGCGATCAGAAGCGGATGGATGGCGGCCCGGCCGACCGCCCGACGAACTAGTGCTTTGAACATTTTTCCTCCGGTTCGGGGTTGAAAAACCAGTGCAAGCGATTCTTGCACCGTCTGATATAAAATCGCAAGGGAGAGGATTTCGCAAGAAAGGTTACCTGCCGGATCATTGCTACCGCCCCAGCGGGATGGAGAACCTGATGATCGGCCGAAACGCGTCGACCGTGTCATCCTCGGGATCAGGCCCGGAGTTCTCGCTGCCCTCGAAGCCGAGCAAGGCAAGTGTCGCCACGCCCCCCACGACGCCCGCCGTCAGCAGGATGCTGCGTCCGTGGCTGGGATCCTTCCGTTCGAGCATCAGGATCGATGCCAGGGGCAGGCGGATCTGGCTGAAACCCGTGGGACTCGTCAGCACAAAGGTGGCGGAGTCGCCCTGCGCCACAACGAAACGGCCGCTGATCAGGCCCTGGTTGCCGCTGACAAAGCTGATGTTCCTGGCGAGTTCTTCCGGCGCCAGCTGCATACGGACCCGCTGCTGCGGCGGAAGATCCTCGACGCGGGCCTGATGGTAGGTAGCACAGCCGGTACCCGCACCCAGCAACACCAGCAACACGGCCGCGCGGAAAAGGACTCGCGTTGCGGGAGCTGAACGTCGAGACATTGTAACAATCCCGTTGGAGGACACGTCGTTAGCGGGCGGAGCCCGTCGTCGACCGGCATCTATCGGTTCGGATTCTAATGTGGCCGGCCCCGCAAGTCACCTTCCCTCCGGCCAGCGCACCTATCCGGGCGACACCGGGCTCGCCCGCGTCACGACCCCACCCGCCTCTGGGCAACGACCTCCGGGAAGACCTCGCCGGGATCGTCCAGCAGCGGAGCCTCGGCGCCCTTGAGGTAGCGGTCGAAGAACGCCACGGTCAGCGCATTGATGATCTCGTGGCCGCGCGCCGGCTCGATCCCGGGCGAGGATCCAGGAAGGAACAGGACCAGGTCCGAAAAGCTCCCGTGGTTCGCTCCCGAGATCCTCACGTCGTACCAGTCGCCCGTCGAAGCCGTCCTCATGGCCGCCGACGTGCTGTCCACCGTTGCCATCAGCTGCTCAAAGGCCCTGGCGTTGGCCGCAGACACCTCGGGGTCGTCGCTGGGCGGCAACTCGGGGACCTCGGTGTTGTGCATCAGCATGAAGGGCTTGTCCGTGCCGGCGCTCGCAGCGGACCCGAAGAGCTGGCCGTCGTGGTCGATCGCCGCCTTGACGCGGTCGTCGATCACCGCCAACTCGATGGACGTTGCGCCACCGAAGGACCAACCGTACATGCCGATGCGGTCGAGGTCGAGACGCCCGGCGAAGCGGCCGGTGTTGCTCAGCGCCTCGAGCTGGTCGAGCACGAAGACCGCGTCGGCCACCCAGGCGGTGAAGTGGTGCTCGTCAAGGAACGCCCAGCCGTCCAACGCGTCGGCCAGCAGGTCGCCGGAGGGCTCGGGGAAGGTGAGCGTGTCAGGCACCACGGACGCGCCGCCAGGCAAAAGCTGCGTCTTGTTGAAGCCATTGTGGCCGACCGAGACGACGACGTAGCCGTGGCTGGCCAATTCCTCGGTGGTGAAGGTGCTGGTGAAGCGCGTCCAGCTCCCGCCGTGATGATACACGAGGACGGGGAAGGGTCCGGGGGCGGGAGCCGCGTCGAGAAGTGCATTGGTGCGGACGTGGGTGACGGGCACGAAATCCTGGCCGTCGCCGAACTCGGCCATATCGGTGATGTACATCGCGCCGGGCTCGCCGGGGTCGTCGGTGGGATACCAGACCCGCACCGCAACCGACCGCCGGTCGTCCGCATCCCGGGTGAAGGGCTCGGGGCGGCTCTCGTCGGTCCAGAGGTATTCGGTCATGCCGATCGCGTGAGGCCCCGTGGGGGCAGGAAAGGGTCGCTCCGGGATCTCCGGCGCGGGGCCGTCCCCCGTGCACCCCGACCCGAGCACCGCGAGAAAGGCCGCCACGGTCGCGACACGACCCCGGGCCCGCCGGGGTGTACCCTTGTGCCCGAGTTGGAAGCCGGTGGATGGATCGGGCGTCGTCCACTTCATTTCGTTGGTCATCCGGGCAGGGGGGTAGTGAGCCTGACGAAGCGCAGGTTGCGGACACGGCCGCCGCCGACGCGCATCTCCGTGACGGTGCCCGCACCGTCCCGCACGAAGCGCACTTCGCGGAAAAACCATTGCCCCGTCGCGAATTCGTCAGCGCCGCGCGGATCGAGAACGATGGCGCCGTGGCGGATATGACGCGCCACGAGCCCGTCTTCCGATGCTTCCACGTGGTGGAGCGCGTCGAGCTCCGGGCTGTAGTAGGTGCCCGCATATTCCGCAGGCGCAACGGGGCCGGGAGTCTCCGGTGGCGCGGTCTCGGGAGCCGCGGCGGGCGCGTCGTCCTCATCCCCCTCTTCCTCGGGGAATGAACCGGCGAGCACGACGTCGGCGACGGCCCGGGCGCGGCCGGCCGGATTGCCGTTTGCCACGTTGGTCAGCACCACCACCCCGGTGTTGGCAGCGGGAAACCAGTTCACCTGCGTGCGGAATCCCGCATCCGCGCCACCGTGTCCGATGGTCCGCAGCCCGCGGTACTCGCCGACCGACAGCCCGTGCGCGTAGGGAATCGTGTCGCCGCCGTTCAGGATGCCGCGGGTCTTCATCGTTTCCATGACGTCCGGGCCGCCCAGGGTCTCGTGGCGGAAGTTGTCCAGCCAGCGGGCAAGGTCTTCGGCGGTCGTGAAGAGGCTGGTCGCCCCGGCGTTCGCGTAGCTGAGCACGGACTTGTCGTACCGTGGCGGGTCGTCGGTCGCGCCGGCGCCCTCGGGCTCCTCGGCGTCGGGGTTGGGGGCAGCCGCGGGCCGGTAGGAATAGGCACGCCCCGGGACGAGGTGCTCGTGGTCGTCGTGGAAGTGGGTGCGGTCCATCCCCAGCGGACGGAAGATGCGCGCCGTGGTGAATTCGGCGAAGGACATCCCGCTGACGGCTTCGACGGTCTGTGCCAGCAGCGTGTATCCCATGTTGGAGTACAGGTACTCCGAGCCGGGCACGAAGTTGAGTTCCTGCTGGCGGGCCATCAGTGCGCGGATCTGCTCGGTGGTTATCACGTCGTCGAGGCGCCATCCGGACATCGCCAGGAGCTGCCACTGGTCGCGAATCCCGCTCGTGTGGTGGATCATCTGCCGCACGGTGACGGGGTGTTCGAAGTCGGGAACGAAGTCGAGGTGCTGCTGGACGGGGTCGTCGAGGGAGAGGGCCCCATCCGCCGCCAACAGGGTGACGGCCATCGCCGTGAACTCCTTCGAGACGGACGCGACGTGGAAGATCGTGCGGGGCGTGACCGGGACGCCGTGCTCGACCTGGGCCTCGCCGTAGCCGCGGGAATGGATCAACTCGCCGTCCCGGATGACGGCCACCGAGGCGCCCGGTGATCCGGGGCGGTCCAGGTCCGCGAAGACGGCGTCGATGCCGCGCGCCAGGGATGGGGGTACGGGGCGGTCGGGCGCGGCGCAGGCGGCGGCGAGGGCGAGGGCGGCAATGGCCGCGGCGGCGACAGCGGGGGCCGGCCGGTGACTGGCGGTCCGCCGGACGGTCCGCTCCCGGCCCGCGGACGCGGCACGCGCCGTCATCTCCACACCTCCACGATGTCCTGCGCGATCAGGCCCAGCGTCTCCTCCAGCTCGAAGAAGTCGCCCGTGCTCTGGTTCGTGAACACCGAGATGATCGTGGGACCGCCCTCATGGAAGAGGATACCGACGTCGTTCCCCGCATAGGGGGGCCAGTCGCCCGTCTTGTGGGCCACCTGGACGCCCTGGAAGCGGACCATCCTCGGCAGCCGCGTGGTGTAGAACTGGCCGTTCAGGATCTCCACCATTTCTTCGCTGGCCGCCTGATCCGCGAGTTCCCCTTCCAGGATCTGCTCGAGCAGGCGGGCCATTTCGTGCGCGGTCGTGCGTCCCAGCCATACCGTCGAATCGCCCTCGATCTCGAAGAAGCGCGCGGCGGCGCCCACGTCCGAGGGGAAGCCGCGCTCGAACACGTCGCGTCGGGAGAGCGCCACATACGCGGGATCGGTGCGGATCCACGTCTCCAGGAAGAGCCTGTGCGTCGTGTGCTTGAGCCGGGTTTGCTCGTAGCCGTTCGCGGCGAGCATCTCGTTCACGCGGTCCATGCCGACCAGGTCGATCACCATGTCGGTGGCGGTGTTGTCCGACGTGATGATCATCTGGGTGACGAGACCCCGCAGCGTGGGATTCAGCCCCGGCGCGAAGGTCTGGATGAGCCCGCTGCCGCGCCGCATGTCGCTCGCTTCGACCGTGTGCCGGGCGTCCATGTCGAGGCGCCCTTCCGCGTGGTCGAGGAAGGCCCGCACCATGACCGGGATCTTGATCACGCTGAGCGTGTTCATGGGCAGGTCGGGACGGACCGCGATCTCCCGACCCGTGGGGAGGTGCTTCGCGTAGAGCGAGCTGGTCGCATCCAGCGTGGCGAGGCGGGCTTCCACGCGGGCCGCGAGGTCGTCCGCCGAGGCGGTCGCCGGGCTGGAATCCCCTTCGCCAGCATCGCCCGCAGGGGTGCAGGACAGCAGGAGGCAGAGGAGCGGGGTGAGGGGTGTTCGGCGCATGAAGGACTCCGGCAGCGGGTTGCGTGACCGACAAAGTCCGGTGCGCGATCCCCGCGGGCAAGCAGCGGACGCGGCAAGCAGCGGACGCGGCACGCGGCGAGGATCCGGCACGCGGCAGCCGGCGGGGACCCCGGCAGCCCGGCGGGAAATTATGTACATATCTTTCTGTACAATCTGTACATAACGGTATGTACATTTGCGGCACTGGAACCGCCGGGGACACGTTCCGGGACGCCATCCGGCCTCCAGAAAACCGCAAGGAGTCTTCATGAGATCGATCAGCGCCATTCTTTTCCTCGCTCTCCACGGCACGGCCCCCGCCCTGTCGCAGGAGGCCGCGCCGGACGTTGCGGCGGGGGCTCGCCTCGTGATCCTCGGCACGGGAACACCCAACGCCGATCCCGATCGTTCCGGCCCGGCGCTGGCGATTGTGGCCGGGGGGCGGGCATACCTCGTGGACGCGGGTCCCGGCATCGTGCGGCGCGCGGCGGCGGCAGCGAGCGAGCACGGCATCGAGGCACTCGCCGCCCCGGGGCTCAATCGCCTTTTCATCACGCACCTGCACTCCGACCACACCGTCGGACTGCCCGACGTCATCTTCTCACCGTGGGTTCTCGAGCGACCCAACCCCGTCCTCATCTTCGGCCCGCCCGGGACCGCCTCGATGGCCCACCACGTCCAGGAGGCGTGGAAGGAGGATGTTCACATGCGCCTCTTCGGGCTCGAGCCGCGCGACCACAACCTCGACGCCTACAAGTCCCCGGTCACCGAGACCACCGGCGGTCCCGTCTACGAAGACGAAAACGTCAGCGTCACCGCGATCCCCGTCCTGCACGGGTCATGGCCATACCCGCTCGGCTACCGTTTCGAAGCGGGCGGCCGCACGATTGTCATTTCGGGAGACGCGCGGCCCAGCGAGACCCTGGTCGCGGCCTGCAACGGCTGCGATTTGCTCGTCCACGAGGTCTACTCGGCGGAGGCGTTTGCGGGACGGCCCCCCGAATGGCAGAGGTACCATGCGGCATCCCATACGTCGACCGTCGAACTCGCCGACATCGCCAACCGGGCCCGGCCCGGGCTGCTGGTCTTGTACCACCAGCTCTACTGGGGCGTCACGGACGAGGACCTGCTGCGCGAAATGCGGGAAGCCGGGTACACCGGCCGTGTGGTCTCGGCGGCGGATCTGGACGTGTACTAGCAGCGGGCTGGGCCGGTGATCCGGTGGGCTGGGCCGGTGATCCGGTGGGCTGGGCCGCCGGCCCAACCGAGCATGTGGGTGTCCCTGGTTTTGCCGCGGAAACGTCGGGGGGGGCGAGGCGCGGTCGGGGGGGGGGGGGGCCCGCGCGGCGGGCGGCGCCGCCGCCCAAGCGGGTTAGGGGGGTGTCCTTGTTTTGGCGGGGGAACGGGGGGGGGGGTCGAGGCGCGGTCGGGGTGGGGTGGGCCCCGCCGGGCGTCTGGCTCGTGCCGGTTCGGCGATGGCGAGGCCCGATTCCGTGCAAGTCGCGACAGCCGGTTCGGCAGTGGCGAGCAGTGGTTCCGGCAGGACGAGCAACGTTCCCGGCAGGGGCGAAGCAGCGTTCCCGGCAGGGGCGAGCAACGTTCAACGCCACGCGGTTGTCCCCGCCATCGTGCGCTGCGCCACCCGTGCGCTGTGCTGCGCCCGACCCCCCTGTCGTCCCAAATCGCCGAACAGCAGTCCCAACCAGCCATGGACAGGTCTGAGACCGCGACTTCGGCGAGGTGCGGGATGCCGTGCTGGAAGGCTGCTGGAAGCCGTACGCGGGCCGCTGCGGGGCGAACGCGGCCGAAGTACCCCTTGAAGCCGTCCCGACCCGGGTTTTCGCGCCCCGGGCCGCTACGGGAGGTCCCGAATGCCGCCGTTATCTTTCAGGGGTAACTCTTTGCCGTATCTGACGTTAGGAGCACGACCCCATGAACGACAACCCCATGAACGACGACCTCTTTGAACTCGGCGAACGCATCGCCGACCTCGCCGCCCGGATCAACATCGCCACCTACGAGATGCTC
>MPNE01000047.1 GCA_002238865.1 Gemmatimonadetes bacterium bin94
CCGCCCCCGGCCCCACCCCTCCCTCCCTCGCCACCCTCGACGTCGATGCGTCACTTGCCGTCTGCTTCCAGTGCCACGCACTCAAGCGCGCGGTCGGCGACCTGCCGCCGCGCACGATGGCGGACTACAGCCTCGGCCTCCCCCTCATCGGCGACTCCCCATACCTGCCCGACGGCAGGATCGCGACATTCGGCTACCAGCAGACCCATCGCTCCAGCGCGTGCTACCTCTTCGGGTCCATGACTTGCGTGGACTGTCACGACCCGCACTCGCAGGACTACCGTGACGTATTCGGCGACCCGCTGAACGGCCGCTTCGACGACCGCCAGTGCACGGCCTGCCACGCCAGCAAGGTGGCCGACCCGGAAGCGCACACCTTCCACCCGGCAGGGTCGTCCGGAGCCGCCTGCACCTCGTGCCATATGCCGTACATCCAGCACCCGGAGCTTTCGGATGCCGTGCCGTACGCCCGCTCCGACCACACGATCTCCATCCCGCGCCCCGGATTCGACGAGGAAGCCGGGCTCGAGTCGGCGTGCGCGGGGTGTCACCGGGACATGTCCGCCGCCGATCTGGCCCGTCAGGCGGCCGCGTGGTGGGGCGACATGGCACCGCACCGGACCGAGGTGGCCGCGCTGGTCGCCGCGACGGATCCCGGCGCCACGCGCGGCGACCTCGACCGCGCTCTGGCGGCGGCCGCCGCGCAGGGGAGCCGGCACGGCGTGGCCAAGCTGATGGCCGCGGACGCGTGGGTGCGGGGGCGGGTGTTCGGGGGCTCAGGCGCCCCGGGCGGGCTCGACGATGTCCCGGGACGCGCGCTGGCCACCCTGGTCGGCGACGACGACGAGGATGTGCGCGCGGCGGCGGCCGCGGCACTGCACGCGTCCCGCGGCGGCAATGCGGATGTGCGTGCTTTCCTGGATGCCGCCTCGCGCGGGGCCCCCGATCCGGAGCGGCTGCGCGTGCTGTGGGCCGCCGCCCTCATGCAGTGGGCGGCCGCCGCGGAGAAGGCGGGTGGGGCCGCGGCGGCGTTGCCGTTGCTGAGGCGGGCACAGGAAGCGCGGCCGGGGTCGCCGGAGGTACTGGTGGCGCTGGGGGCGGGGTTGGCGGCCGCGGGAGACGTCGCGCAGGCCGTGCAGGTGTACCTGGAAGCGCTGAGGCGGCGGCCCGGCGATCCCGTCGCCCTCGTGAACCTGGGACAGGGGCTGGAAGCGCTCGGCCGCGAGGACGACGCGGCGGGGGTCTACGAGGAGGCAGTGCGGGCGCGGCCCACCGAGGCGCTGGCCCACCTCAACCTGGGCAACATCCGCTTCCGGCGGGGCGACTTCGCGGGCGCGATCGAGTCCTACCGGGCCGCGGTCGTGAATGACCCGGGCCTTGCACGCGCCCACTTCTACCTGGCCGTGTCGCTCATCAACACCGGTCGTGTGGAGGATGCCCTGCCGTCGCTCCGTGACGCGCTGGAATTCGCTCCCGGGGACGCGGAGATCGAGGATGTGATCCGCCAGGTGGAAGCGGCGCTGCGGGGCGGTGGGGCCTGACTTCCCGCCGTGTCCGCCCGCTCCCGCCGGACATGGCGCCGGAAACTCCGCCGGGATGTTACGTTACAGGTCGCCATGAGTCGAATCCGAGCCGCCGCCGTCCTGTTCCTGTCCCTGCTCGCAGTGGGGTGCCACGCCTATGCGCCCTCCAGTCTGACGCAGCTCCAGCCCGGAGACCGGGTGCGGACGCTGGTCACGCAGGAGCAGTTCGACGAGTTCGACGAACATCTGTTCGGCGGCGACCGTCTCATCGAGGGTACGGTGGTCGAGGCGGACCCGGGCGGGGTGCTCCTCGAAGTTCCCGTCGTTACCGTGACCGAGGGGATTCGCGTCGAGTCGTTCAGCCAGCGGCTTCGGATCCCGGCCCCCGGAGTGGCCGACGTGGAGATTCGGTCCCTGGCCCGCGGCCGAACCTATTCGCTGGTGGGTGCCATAGGCGTCGTCCTCGGGGCGATCGCCTGGGACCAGCTGCGGGGCTCGCGGAGAGGCGACTCGACCCCTCCGCCCGTGCCCGAAGAGGATATCGCCGTCGTGATCCGCATCCCGTTCACGGTTCGTTAGGACGCCGATGACCGGCCGTCGCCTTGTCATCGCAGGGTCGTTTCTGGTGCTGGCGCTTGCCGCCTGCTGGAGCGACGACGAAATCGGGACGCCCCTTTCCGTCGAACTGATCGGACCGGAGACCGGGCTGGTTGGAGACGAACTCTCGGTTCTCTACAACGTCAGCGGCCGCCGGCTCGAGGGCATCGTGTTCACCTGGGGCGACGGGGCGACGGATTCGTTGCCCACCGTCGGTGCGCAAACCGCGTCGGGGTCAATGAAACACACCTACGAGTCTGCGGGGATGTTCATCGTCAGGGCCAGGGCGGTCGATGCCCTGGAAGGGGTGGCGAGCGCACAGGTTTCCATCAATGTTCAGAGCCGATGACGTATTTCGCTTCGACGGCTTTGCCATTGGCGCGGCCCGAATCGCATATACTACCTTCGACACCAGCCGGATTCTCCCGCGACACGTATCGCGGGCCGGGCGGACCGGGAAATCCCCGTCGCTCAGGCCGGCAGCTTCAATCAGATCTGGAAGGAGATGCAGCATGAGAAAACGTTTGTTGAAAGTCCGCTCTCAGCGTGGCGGCGTGGCCACGGCGGCGGCAGTGCTCCTCGCGGTGATGCTCGCAATGCCGGCTCCGGTCAGCGGGCAGGAGGGCACGGTCACCGGCACGGTCACGGATGCCGCAAGCCAGCGGCCCGTTGGCTCGGTGCAGGTGTTCCTGGTCGGTACCGGCCTCGGAACGCTGTCCCGTGACAATGGCCGCTTCGTCATCCTCAACGTGCCCGCGGGTGACTACACGCTACGCGCCGAGCGCATCGGGTACACCGCGATGGAAGCGCAGGTTACGATCGCGGGTGGCACCGTCCAGCAGGACTTCGCCATCGATGCGCAGGCACTGGGCCTCGACGAGATCGTGGTGACCGGAACGGCCGGGGCAGCTCGCCGGCGCGAAATCGGCAATACGGTCTCCCTGCTCGACGTCGGGCAGGACGTGGTGGCGCCCCCCAACAACGTTGACGCCCTGCTTCAGGCCCGCGTTCCGGGCATGTCCGTCACGCAGAGTTCGGCCAGCGTGGGTGGCGGAGCGATGATCCGCCTTCGCGGCAACGTCTCCATGACCCAGTCCAACCAGCCCCTGATCTACATCGACGGGGTGCGGGTTCGCAGCCAGGGCTTCGCCAAGAACGTGCCGCCGGTCGGGTACTCCGGACGGAGCAACAACGATGTGTCCAGCCCGCTCAACAGCGTCAATCCGCAGGACATCGAGCGGGTGGAAGTCATCAAGGGGGCAGCCGCGACGACGCTTTACGGAACGGAAGCATCCGCGGGCGTGATCCAGATCTTTACCAAGCGGGGGAGCGTCGGCGAGGCCACCTGGACGGGTCAGACCACTCAGGGTGTGGCGCGCAACCTGACGTTCGGCCCCGATCCGGCGCTCAGGCCCCCGTCGGAAAACCCCACTTCGCTGTCCGGCGGGCGCTCCGACTTCCTCTTCATCAACCCCTGGCTGCGCGGCCACAAGCCGAAGTGCGGCGACGCGATCGTCGTTGACGGCCAGCCCTGCGACAGCGGGCTCTTCAGCGACGTTGGGGCGCACCAGCAGGACTACGCTCTCAGCGTCGGCGGCGGTGCGGAGAACGTCAGGTACTTCGTTTCGGGTTCCTACGAGCACGACGATGGCGTGCTGGCCAACGACCAGGAGAAGAAGGTCATCCTCCGGGGGAACTTCTCCTTCAACCCCATGGACGACCTCCAGCTCCAGTGGAACACGTCGTACACGAACGACCAGCTTGCCCACACGGCGGCCGGTAACAACGCTCACGGCATGACGCTGAACACCTTCCGCCGTGACCGGAACTACCTCAACGACGAGTCCTTCAACGCCATCAACCCCTTCCTCGACCAGGAGATCACCACCCAGATCGACCACCTGATCACGGGGCTGACGGCGACCTACTCTCCCATGGCGAACTTCTCCAACAGGTTCAGCGTGGGGTACGATCTGGCCCAGCAGGACAACCGCAACCTCAGGCCGTTCGGCTTCATCCGGGCGCCTTCCGGGATCCTGGCCACGTCGCGTTACGAGTTCAACACGCTCACGGTGGACTATGTGGGTTCGCTGGACCTCGAGTTGCCCGCGGGGATCCGCTCCGCCCTTTCCTTCGGCGGACAGAGCGTCACAACCCGCAGCGAGCAGACGACAGCCTACGGCGACAACTTCCCCGGCCCGGGTGACCCGGACGTGGACAACGCCGGCAACACGCTGGGCTTCGAGGACCGCACGAGGATCGTGAACGCGGGACTCTTCGTACAGAACGTCTTCGACTTCTCGAACAAGTACTTCGTCACGGTTGGTCTCCGCGTGGACGGCAACTCGGCGTTCGGCGCCGACTTCGGCCTTCAGTCGTACCCGAAGATCTCGGGCTCCTATGTCATTTCCGACGAGGACTTCTGGAACGAGGGCTGGGGGTCCATGAAGCTCCGGGCCGCCTGGGGGCAGGCGGGGCGGGCGCCCGGCGCCTTCGACGCGGTGAGAACCTTCGCCGCAGCGGGTTGGGGCGGCGTGCCGGCCTTCCTCCCCAGCAACGTCGGCAACGCTGAAATCGGTCCCGAGACGACCTCGGAACTGGAAATGGGCTTCGAGGCCTCCATGCTCGACGACCGTCTTGGCCTGGACTTCACGTACTTCGCCCAAACGACCTCGGACGCGCTCTTCAGTGTGCGCCAGGTCCCGTCTCTGGGCTTCACCAGTTCGCAGCTCGCCAACGTCGGTGAGCTCGTCAACAACGGCTTCGAACTCGGGCTCAACTACAGCATCGTGCGCAACGACACCTGGAGTTGGGACGTGAACGCCAATCTGGCCTTCAACGATTCGGAGATAACCTCGCTGGGCGACGTTCCGTCCTTCTCGATCGGCGGCTTCGGCTGGGTGATCGAAGGCGAGCCGGCACCGGTCATCCGCGCCGACTGCGTAACGAACAAGGAGGACCGGGCGGATCCGATCATCGAGCAGGACTGTCTCATCGGGCCCAACCAGGCACCCAAGATCGCGGGCTTCGGGACCACTTTCGGCCTGCCCTTCGGGATCCTCGTTACCGCCCGGGGTGAGTACCAGGGCGGGGCCTACATGCTGAACGGCCCGCAGGCGGCAGCGACCCGCCGGTCCGTCCGCTGGGCGGGTTGCTTCGAAGCCTACAACACCTGGGAGACGCAGGGGTACGCGGCCCTCACCGCGGAAGAGCGTGCGCGCTGCGACGTGAAGCACTACCAGTCCGACTTTGCGATCCAGCCGGCCGACTTCTTCAAGATCCGGGAACTAAGCGCTCAGGCGCCTCTCCCGGACGCGTGGGCTGCCAGGCTTGGCGCGTCACGGGCCACCGTAACCTTCTCCGGGCGGAACTTCTTCCGCTGGGTGGACCCGCTCATGCGGACGATGGATCCCGAAGTAGGCGGCAACGTCGGCTTCAACACCCGGGTGCGCAGCATGTCCGAGCACGTTCCACCGCCGGCGTTCTACACCTTCGCACTGCAACTGGTCTTCTAGGGGGGTGAGACGAATGAAAATCAAGACAATGCTTACATCGTGCATGACAAGGCGGGTCGCGCTCCTCCCCGCTGCCCTGATCGGCCTCGTGGCGGCGTGCGATACCGATGTCGTCAACCCGGGACGGGTGCAGGAGGTCTTCCTCTTCGAGACCGAGGCGCAGGAGGCGATCGTCAGCGGGATCGGGCGGGCTGTCGCGGAAGCGCAAAACTACGTCGGATACACGGGCGCCGCGGTCTCGCGCGAAATCCACCCCTCCGGTTCCACGGGAAGCTTCGGAATCACGGTCGAGTGGCAGAACGGGGAACTCGACTACGAAACGGTCAATACCCACTGGAACCTTTCCCAACGTGCCCGCTGGTGGGGTGACGACGGGATCGCGAAGATCATGGAGACGGGAGCCGAGAACCAGGCGACGTTGGCTGAAGCCTACCTGTGGACCGGCTACGCGCACAGGCTGCTGGGTGAGAACTTCTGCCTTTCCGTCATCGATGGCGGATCGGCGGGTGACCGGAGCGTCTACTACGACCGGGCCATCGCCCGCTTCGACCAGGCAGCTTCGCTGGGGTCGGGCGACATGGCGATGGCGGCCGTCGCGGCCCGCGCCTCGGTGAAGGCGTTCATGGGGGACTGGTCGGGGGCGGCCTCCGATGCGGCGGGCATTCCGGACGGCTTCGTCTTCAACCTGCCGTACTTCGGCACCGAGGGTGACGCGACCCGAAACAGGATCCAGTTCGCCAGCCAGGCCGAGCCGTACAAGGCGCATACCCAGAGGTACACGAAGTACGAAGACTACAGCATGAGCGAGAACAACCCCGAGGGCGACCCCCGGGTTGGGTACCGGGTGACGGACGAAACAGGTGACGCGGCCGTGCTGTGTTGTGGCCAGGTTCCCTGGTGGCCCCAGACCAAGTATGCCGACTCGGGGTCGGACATCCCGCTGTCCAAGGGGACCGAAATGCGGCTCATCGAGGCCGAATCCATGCTTGTGTCAGGGGACTGGCAGGGAGCAATGGGGAAGATCAACGCCCTGCGAACGGCCGCTGGCGTGGAGCCCGCGATGGCAACGAACACGGTCGAAGCGTGGACGGCGCTCAAGTTCGAGCGCGGCGTGGTGCTGTGGCTGGAAGGCCGCCGACTGGGTGACTTCTACCGCTGGAACGCGAACAACACGCCCGGCGAGCTGCACGCGCTGGAGACGCCGTCGGGGAGCCAGGACGAGGGCTCGCACCTGGTGCAGCAGGACCTGTGCTTCCCCATCTCGCGGGGCGAGGTGGACACGAACCCCAACATCAGCGGTCCAACGGGGTGAGCGGCGTGTAGCGCGCCATCGCGTCACCGAAGCCTGGCAGGCCCCGCGCCGTTGCGGCGGGCCGGGCCGTTGCAAGGGAGGGTCCCCTTCGCGGGGGGCCCTTTCCTTTTTCGGTGTGTGTGGACGTTGGGGGCCATGACAGGCAGGGCGCCGGGGGAGCGAGCACGACGGCGAGTCCAATGTCGGCTGTGTCAGGAGCCATACGCTGTTGTACTTGTTATTTGGTCCGACCAAATATAAAATACGCCTATGATTCAGCGTCCATTGTGGTTGAGCCTGGTGAAGCACGCGTGGTCGCGTCGCTCCGTGGTTTGGCTATCCGGCGTGCGCCGGGTGGGGAAGACGACCCTCGCCCGAATGCTGCCGGACGCCGTCTACATGAACTGTGACCTGCCCTCGGCCGCGCGGGCACTGGAAGATCCCGAGCTGTTTTTCGGGGGACAGCGTCCGGGCGGGATCGTGGTCCTGGACGAAGTGCACCAGCTGCGGGATCCGAGCCGCCTGCTGAAGATCGCTGCGGACGAATTCCCGCGCCTCAAGATCCTGGCAACCGGATCCTCGACCCTGGCCGCCACGGGGAAGTTCCACGACTCATTGGCCGGCCGGAAGGCGGCGATCCATCTCTATCCCGTGTTGTGGGAGGAGTGCCCGGAGCCCTTCGGCGTGCCCGGCCTGGACCGTCGACTCCTCCACGGGGGGCTGCCGGACGCACTGCTCAGCGAAGAAAGGCCCGAAGCCTTCTTCGCCGAATGGATCGACAGCTTCTACGCGCGTGACATTCTCGAACTGTTCTCGATCCGCAACCGCCACGGATTCCTGTTGCTGCTCCGGCTGCTGCTACGGTGGAGCGGCGGACAGGTCGACTACACCCGCCTCTCCCGCCTCACGGAGCTGAGCCGGCCCACAGTGAAGTCCTACCTGGAAGCCCTGCAGATCGCTCACGCAGTCCACCTGCTGCGGCCGTTCCACAGTGGTGGTTTGCGGGAGATCGTCAGCCGTCCCAGGTGCTACGCCTTCGACACGGGTTTCGTGGCCTTCGAGAGAGGCTGGAATCGGATCAGGGAAGACGACCGCGGTGTCCTCTGGGAGCACCTCGTGTTCGACGCCCTGCGGTTGCGCCACATCGATGACAGGATCTTCTACTGGCGGGACAAGTCGGGCCGGGAGATCGACTTCGTGGTTCGTCGAGGGCGGGACCGGGTCGACGTCTTCGAGTGCAAGATCAATCCGGACAGGCTGGACCCGTCGCGGGTGAACGCCTTTCGCTCCCGGTATCCGGAGGGGGACAACTACGTGGTAAGCCCTCGCGCGAAACAGCCGTACCGCATGCGCCGCGGGGAACGGGTCTTCACGGTGTGCACGACCAGAGACCTTCCCTGACGCGACTGGCGGCGGACGCGGCCCCGCCCCCGTGTCCCACGCCTACATCGTGCTCTGCAGCACCCCGCGCCCGATCGCGACGATCCCGGCCCAGATGCACACCAGCGCCAGCACGCCGCTCACGAGGTGCGGGCCGTACGACTTCTTCTCCGGCGGCCGCCGCTTCATCGTCGTGTTCACGAACTGAACGACACCCGCCGCGATGAGCATCGTGAAGAAGTGGCCGATCAGCTGGGTGTAGAACGGCCGCGCGAAGAGCACCGCGACACCGCTGAGCACCTGCAGGTGGAGAAGTCCGGCGAACACAGTGGCCAGCCGCGCCATCGCGGCCGAATACTCGCGCTTGCCGAAGAAGCCTGTCAGCGCGTAGAGGACGACGAACAGGCCCGCGAGAAGGACCAGATAACGAAGGCCGGAGTGTGCGGCAAAGAGCATGGGGGAAGCTCCCGAATTGCGAGGGTGATGGTGCCCTGAGTCTGCGGGGTACGCGCCCGCCTTGCAATGCGGACGGCCTGATCCGGGCCGGTCACGCTGTTGTTGCTGCTGGTCTCGGCGTGTGGATATCTTGAAAACCAAGTATTGAATACTCATATTTCACAGATGATAATCCCCAGACACGCCCACGTGGAGGAACTGAGCCGGAAGCTGCGCGACAATCCCGTAGTCGCGCTTCTCGGTGCCCGGCAAGTGGGGAAGACGACCCTCGCAAGGGAACTGGCCGCGCGCCGACAGCAGGTGAGTCACTTCGACCTTGAGGATCCTCGCGACCTGGCCAGGCTGGATGAACCCACGCTCTCGCTGGAACCCCTGCGTGGACTCATAGTCATCGACGAGGTCCAGCGTCGTCCGGACCTGTTTTCGGTTCTCCGGGTCCTGTCGGATCGCAGCCCGCTTCCTGCCCGCTTCCTGGTGCTTGGCAGCGCGTCACCGGAGCTGCTGCGGCAGGAGTCGGAGTCCTTGGCGGGTCGCATCGGGTATCATGAATTGCCGGGCCTCGATCTGGCCGAGGTCGGTGCGGAACGGTGGAGGGGTCTCTGGCTGCGCGGGGGATTCCCCCGCTCCTGGCTGGCACGGGATGATGAGCGTAGTCGGCAGTGGCGGCGGGATTTCATTCGGTCATTTGTCGAGCGTGATCTGCCCGGCTTCGGAATCACCTTGCCGTCACGCCTGCTCCACGACTTCTGGACGATGCTGGCACACTACCACGGCCAGACCTGGAACGGCTCGGAGCTGGCTCGTGCTTTCGGGGTCGCGCAGACGACGGTGCGACGCTACCTGGACATCATGACCGGCGCCTACCTCACGCGGCTCCTCCGTCCCTGGAGAGAGAATCTCGGCAAGCGCATCGTCAAGGCCCCCAGGATGTACATTGCGGACAGCGGCCTGTTGCACGCGCTTCTGGATATCGGTGGCACCGGAGATCTCGCGGCGCATCCGAAGGTGGGCGCGAGTTGGGAGGGATTCGCACTGGAGCAGGTTGTCCGGCAGCTGAAGGCCCGTCCGGAGGAATGCTATTTCTGGTCCGTGCACGGCGGCCCGGAACTGGACCTTCTCGTCGTGCGGGGACAGGAAAAGCGTGGCTACGAGTTCAAGCGAACCGACGCGCCCCGGGTCACCAGGTCGATGGTTTCCACCAGGCGACTGCTCGGGCTGGGCCGAATCGACGTTGTCCATGTCGGCCGCGAAACCTACCCCATGGCGGATGGCTTTCGGGCGGTCGCCGGCCGGGACATTCTGGCGGAGATCCAGCCGTTGTAGGGCTCGCTCCTCACACCCGCCCCGCCAGCCTGGTCGTCGGCCCGCTTGCTACCGAACCGTCCCGATCATCGCTCACGTCCTCGAGGGGAAGGAGATGGCACCGGGCTTTCTCATTATGGTATCTGCCTTCTATTATGTCCGCACGGTTCGCCAACGGTGCGACGCCGGGAAGTGTCCCAGATAGGTATCGAAGTAATCGGATTGGGTGTTCCTCCGCAATTGCAGTGGTCGGGTGCCTTCTCCTTGACAGTGAGAGGTGCCCCATGTCCGCGCGGTCCGTCCTGTCCCTGGCCATCGTGTGCGTTGTATTCTCGACCGCGTGCCGCACGGCTGGTGCGTCTGGTGGCCCCACCCGGGATCGAAATCTGATCACCGCCGAAGAACTCATGGCCGTGCCTCACAGCTCGGTGTTCGAGGCGGTGAGGGCACTGCGGCCCCGCTGGTTGCAGGCACGGTCCGGGTTGTCGCTCACCAACCCCGAGCAGCAGACCCCGAGGGTGTACATTGACGGGCAACTCCGCGGCGAACTCGACGAGATGTGGACGATTCTGCCGGGCGAGGTGCAGGAGATCCGCTTCATGAGCGCCTCGGATGCGACCACCCGTTTCGGCACCAATCACATTGCCGGGGCGATCGTCATTACCACGAGGCGCCGCTGAATGCAGACATCGGTTTGGCGGTCTCCGGCGTGGTGAGCCGGGCCGCGGAGGTTCGTCGAGGGCTGCTGGCGCTCGCCGTCGCTGGAATCGCGACCGGCCAGCCGCTCGTCGCCCAGCAGGGTCAGGGCGTGAACGGCGACCGGGTCAGCGTCTTCATGGACTGTGCGACCCGCAACTGCAACATGAACTATTTCCGGACCGAACTGTCCTGGGTGAACTGGGTCCGCGTGCCGGAGAGTTCGGACGTCCACGTCATCATGACCAGCCAGGCGACGGGCGCCGGCGGACGCGAATACCAGCTCGACTTCATGGGCAACGGTGACTTCGACTATGAGGAACAGCTCGCCTATCAGGCGCCGCCGACCGGAACGGACCGGGAGACGCTGGACGAGATCGCGCACACGATAGGGGTAGGGCTGCTGCACTTCGCCACCGTGAGCGGGTTCTTCGAATCCGTCGCCGCGTTTCACGAGGTCACCGATGTCCTCGACATCGACGCCGAACAGATCGATCCCCGGGAACGCGTGGTGACGGGCGAGGAGGTGGAAGACCCCTGGGACTTCTGGGTCTTTCGTCTGGGGGGACGTACCGAGCTCGACGGGGAGCAGACGCGCCGGACGAAGCAAATCGACGGGAACTTCAGCGCCTCGCGGGTCACCCCCACCTGGAAGATGAGCTTTCGCGCGAATGCGAACTACAACCAGAGGGAGATCGATCTCACGGACGCCCCCACGTTCGTCGATTCGAGGACGGACTGGGGATTCAGCGAGTTGATCGCGTACTCGCTTGCCGACCACTGGTCCATCGGCCTTCAGGGGGAAGTCCGAAGGATCGTGCGCTTCAACCAGGACTTCCGGGCGGAGATCACGCCGGCCCTCGAGTACAGCGTCTTTCCGTACGAAGAGGCGACCCGGCGGGCGCTGACGCTCTTCTACAAGATCGGTCCGGCGCACCGGAAGTACATCGAGGAAACCGTGTTCGGCCAGATGGACGAGACCCGCTGGGAGCAGTCGCTGGAATTCGAACTCTCCCAGAGGCAACAGTGGGGGGACGCTTCGATCAGCATGACCGGATCCCACTTTCTCCACGACAAGGACCTCTACAACGTAAGGCTCGGCGGGGACATCGATTTCCGCATCGCGCGGGGAGTCAGCGTCAACGCGGAAGGCAACATCTCCTGGGTCAACGACCAGATATATCTCTCCGCCGCAGGCGCAACCGACGCCGAGGCCCTTCTGAACCTCCAGCAGCGCAGCCAGGACTTCAACTACGGACTCGAACTCGGCTTTTCCTTCCAGTTCGGTTCGATCTACAACAACGTCGTCAACAACCGGTTCGGGGGAGGAGGCGGCGGCTTCTGGTGGTTCAGGTAGCCGTGGTGTTGCATCGCCGCGCGATGCCGCGGGTGTTTGCCCCCCAGGCCGACCGCTGCACCGGTCCCGGCGTCACGCCACCAGCCCCTGCCGCCGCAGCGCCCGCTTGATCCGTTCCAGTTCTTCCCGCTGCGTGGTCGTCGGTGGATGCAGCGTGCCCTGCCGAACACCGCCGCCGTTGATCGCGCTGTAGAGCTGCATGAGCTGACGGCGGTGGGCTCCCGCGGACTCGCCCGCGTCCGAGAGCTGCTCGTTCAGATCGAGGATTTCGAGCAGGAACGCCTCGCGCTCGCGGTAGTCCTCCGCCGTCAGGGGGAGGTCGGGGTCCCCGCCGATCGTCAGGTTCCCGGAGCGGACTGCGCCGCGTGCGGAGAGTTCCAGCGAGTAGACCCCGGGTGACACGAAAGGTCCTCGCTGGTCCAGCGTGCGCGGCACCACGGCGGGGTCGTGAGGCGCCCATTCGTCGTCCTCGGTGTTCGGGAGCGCGTGGCGCAGGTCCCAGTCGACGCGGTGAACGCCGGGATCCGACGGCACCTCCATGGTGCGCACCACCTCGCCGGCGGCGTTCCGGACGGTCAGCCGGGCCGGACCCGAACCGGGCCCGAGGCGGTAGGTCACGACGGTGCCGTCGACGGGATTCTCGCCCATGAAGACGGACTGGCCGCGGTACGAGGTGTCCTTCCAGTAGTTCATGAGCGTGCCGGGAGGGGCTTCGTACAGGGTGACCGGGTCGTCGGACGACGAGGAGAAGTGGGCCAGGGGTCCGATGTCGTCGATGATGATGATGGAGCGGCCGTGCGTGCCGAGGACCAGGTCCTTCTCGCGGGGGTGGATGACCATGTCGTCGTATGCAGTGGTCGGGAGGCCGGGGAAGCGGGCCCAGGTGGCGCCCCGGTCGGTGCTGGCGAAGACGTGATGCTCGGTGCCGAGGAAGAGCACGGCCGGGTTGTCCGGATGCTGCGTGATCACGTTCACCGAACCGGACGGGAGGTGGCCGTGCAGCGCGGTCCAGCTCGCGCCGTAGTCTTCGGTGCGGTAGACCCACGGTCGGAAGTCGCCGTCACGGTGCGCGTCGAAGGTGACGTACGCGACGCCGGGGCCTTCGGGCGACGCGAGTACGCGGCTGACGTAGGTGCCGTCCGGGAGGCCGGGTGCGGCCCCCGAGACCTCGTTCCAGCCGCGGCCTCCGTCGCGCGATACCTGAACGTTGCCGTCGTCAGTGCCCACCCAGAGCACGGCCGGGTCGACGGGTGACTCTGCGATGGTCACGATCTCGCCGTACGTCGAGGTGCCGTCGTTGCGGGAAAGGCGGGTGTCCGCGCCCCGCACGCCCATGATCTCGAGGTCGTCGCGGTCCTCCTGACGGGTCAGATCCCCGGTGCGGGTGAAGCTGTCGCCCCGGTCCCGGGAAATGAACAGGCGGTTGCCGCCCAGGTAGACCACGTTGGGGTCGTGCCGCGAGATGAGGCTGGGCGAGACCCAGTCCCACCGGTAGGGCTCTTCACCCTCGGGGGCGGTCAGCCGCAGGCTCATCATGTCGCCGGTCACGTTGTCGAAGCGGGTCCAGCTCCCGTTCTGGGCGTTGATGTAGACGGTGCGGCCGTCCGGATCGGACTGCTGGTACATGCCGTCTCCGAAGCCGGACTGCCGCCATTCGTCGTCCACGATCCCCTCCCAGGACCGCGTCTCCGACGGCCCCATCCAGGAGTGGTTGTCCTGCATGCCGCCGTAGATCCAGTACGGGTCGTTATTGTCCACGGTGATGCCGTAGAACTGGCCGATCGGGAGGTTGTTGATCCGCCGGAAGGTGACGCCGCGGTCGTACGTTTCGTGGAGCCCCGCGTCTCCGGCCAGGTAGAAGTGTTCCGGGTCGCCGGGATTGATCCACATGGTATGGTGGTCGGCGTGGACCCCCACGTCGTAGGTGGGACGCTCGGCGATCTCCTCGAAGGTGCGCCCGCCATCCTCGCTGCGATGCGACGAGGTCGCCAGCGTATACACCCGGTCCTCGTTTGTGGGATCGATGAAGACGTGGGAGTAGTACATGGGCCGGATGTTCTGGTCGCTGACCTTCTCCCAGCTCTCGCCGCCGTTTTCGCTGCGGTATCCGCCGGACTCGGTGGAATGCTGAACAAGAATGTTCAGTATTTCCGGATTCGTCTGTGAAATGGCGATGCCGATGCGGCCCTTGTCGCCGTCGGGGATTCCGTCGGTGAGTTCACGCCAGCTGTTGCCGCCATCGGTGGTCTTGTAGAGGCCGCTGCCGGGTCCTCCGCCGTTGAATCCCCATGTCCGGCGCTGCCGCTGGTACATGGCCGCGTACAGGATGTCGGGATCGGAAGGGTCGATCGCGAGGTCGACGGCACCCGTGTGATCGTCGACGAAGAGGACCTTGTCCCAGCTGCGCCCGCCGTCGCGGGAACGGTAGACGCCCCGGTCGGGGGACGAGCGCCACAGGTTCCCCAGCGCCGCCACATAGACGATGTCCGGGTTGGAGGGGTGAACTCGCACGCGTCCCGTGTGATGCGTCTCGTCCAGCCCCAGGTGCTCCCAGGTCGCGCCGGCGTCGTTGGACCTGTACACCCCGTTGCCCCACGACGTGCTCTGCCGGTTCTGCTGCTCGCCGGTTCCCGCGTAGAGGATGTTCGAGTCGGACGGGGCGATCGCGAGGTCTCCGAATGTGCTGACCGGCATGTGCTCCCACAGATTGGTCCAGGAGATGCCGCGGTTGACGCTCTTCCACAGCCCGCCGGACGCGGTGGCCACGTACACGGTCGAAGGGTCGTGGGGGAGCGCTTCGACGTCGTGAATGCGGCCGCCGGCGACGGCGGGCCCCACATGACGGGGTCGGTACGCGGCCAGCTCGGCTTCCGTGATCGCCTGTTGGGCGGCGAGCGCCGGAGCAGCCGGCGTGGTCGCCAGGACGGCGAGGAGGATGGTGGGGGTCCGGATCGTCATGGCTTGGGTTTCTCCTGGCCAGAGTGGCTCGAGTTGTCGAGATCGGTAAGTCTCATTGCGCGTTTCCGGGGGCAAGGGCCCGGCGAACGACCTCCAGCACCTCGTCCGGCATGTCGTCGGCCTTCAGCATCCACTGCAGGTAGTCGGGAGCCTGGCTCGCCACCTTGTTCAGGGCCGTACCCTTGTGCTTGCCGCGGTTGAACACGAGGCCGGCCGGGGTCTCCGAGAACCAGCGGTCGAACTCGGTGAGGAAGGGGCCCATTTCGTCGCAGTATCGGTGCAGCTCGTCCATGTCCCGGGGCAGGTGGCGGTACCGGTCGAGCTGGGCCGTCAGCACGGCGGCGGTGGTGCGGATGTCACCGAGCGCGGTGTGGGCGTCCTGGTGGTCGCGGCCCAGGTAGAAGCGCGCCGCGGCCGAGAGGTCGCGGGGTTCCTCCTTGTGGAAGATCATCTTCATGTCGATGAGCCGGCGGCCCGTCACGTCGAACGCGACCCCCGCCCGGCGGAACTCGGCGAGCAGGATGGGGAGATCGAAGCGCCGAATGTTGAACCCCGCCAGATCGCAGGGCTCCAGCAGCTTTGCCAGGGATTTGGCGGTGGCCCGAAACGGTGGTTCGCCGGCGATCACGTCGTCGGTGATCCCGTGTACGGCTGCGGCCTCGGCGGGAATCGGGATCCCGGGGTTGTAGCGGCGCACCCGCTCGAAAACGTCACCCTGGGGCGACACCCGGATGACGGCGAGTTCGACGATACGGTCACGGGAGAGGCTGAGGCCGGTGGTCTCCAGGTCGAAGAAGATGACCGGCCGGTCAAGATCGAGGGGCAGTTTCATGGGGGCGTATCCTAACAGATCCTCGGGTCGGGCACACCCGCCCGATGGGCTGCACCGGTCTGCCTTCGACACCGACCGACCCGAGCGTGCTGCTACATTTCACCGATGCACGCCGTTGTGATTCCCCATTTCGGAGAGGCCGAGGTCCTGAGGCTCGACTCCGTGCGCGACCCGGAGCCCTTGCCCCGCGAGGTCCTGGTGAAGGTGCATGCTTCGGGGGTGAACCGGGCCGACCTGCTGCAGCGCCGGGGGCTGTACCCACCGCCGCCGGGTGTATCGGAGGTGCCGGGCCTCGAGTTCGCGGGCGTGGTCGAGGAGGTGGGCACGGATGTCACCCGCTGGAAGCCGGGCGACCGTGTGATGGGCATCGTCGCGGGTGGCGGCTACGCCGAACGGGTTGTCGTCGACGAGCGGGTGGCCGTCGGTGTGCCGCCGGGCATGGACCTGACGGTGGCGGGGGCGATCCCTGAAGTGTACATGACGGCCTTTGACGCGGTCTTTCGCCAGGCTGGACTGACAGCGGGCGAGGCCTTGCTGGTCCACGCGGTCGGGAGCGGTGTGGGAACCGCGGCCGTGCAGCTGGCGCGGCGGGCGGGAGCGCGCACGATCGGGACTTCGCGCACGCCCGCCAAGCTGGAACGAGCCGCCGCCATGGGTCTCGACGTGGGGCTCAACGGTGGAGAAGCGTGGGTCGAGGGGGTTGTCGAGGCGACCGGCGGCAGGGGGGCCGACGTCATCCTGGACCTGGTGGGGGGGCCCTACCTGGAGAAGAACCAGGCCGCGGTCGCGGTGGGCGGCAGGCATGTGGTGGTCGGCGTTCCGGGCGGAAGCCGTGCGGAGATCGACCTGCGGGCCCTGATGGCGCGGCGGGCGCGGCTGTTCGGGACCGTGCTGAGGGCGCGCGGGGTGGTGGAGAAGGCCGCGCTGGCGAAGGAGTTCGGCGCCGAGGTGGTGCCCGGGTTCGTGGACGGGTTGCTGGTCCCCGTGATCGACCGGATCTTCCCGGTGACCGAGGCGGTTGACGCGCACCTCCGCATGGAAGCGAACGAGAACTTCGGCAAGATCGTGCTGGTGTGGGGTGCGGCGGTCCAGCTTGGCCGTTGCACTGGGACAAATACCCTCATGCGGGAGGTAGCAAGATGGACATCGGGTTGAGGTTGGGCGCGTTCATGTGGATTGCGGTGGCCGCGGGCCCGCACGTCGTGGCCGCTCAGGTGCCGCCGCAGACCGAACTGCGCATCTATGACATCGTGGCGAACGCGTCTCCGGAGCGTGTGGAGTCCGACATCCGAATGCTTGCGGGATTCGGAACCCGCAACACCTTTTCGGACACGCTCTCGTCGACGCGCGGGATCGGGGCCGCGCGCCGCTGGATCAAGGCCGAGTTCGATCGGATCTCCGCGGCGTGCGGCGGCTGCTACGAGGTCGTGTACCAGCGCAATCTGGTCACCGCGGAGGACAGCCCCCGAATCCCCCGGGACACCTGGGTGGTGAACGTACTTGCGATCAAGCGCGGCACCGTAAACCCGAACCGGTACGTGATCATGTCGGGCGACATCGACTCGCGCGCGTCGAATGGCTCGGACGGCGAATCGGACGCGCCGGGCGCCAACGACAACGCTTCGGGCATGGCGGGAGTCATCGAAGCCGCCCGGCTTCTTGCCGACCATGAATTCGGCAACACGATCGCCATGGTGGGTCTTTCCGGCGAGGAACAGGGACTCTGGGGCGGGCAGCACATGGCACGTGTCGCCCGTGAGGAGGGCTGGGAGATCATCGGCGTCCTCAACAACGACATGATCGGCAACATCGAGGGCGTCGACGGCGTCATCGAGAACAACACCTTCCGGGTTTTCTCGGAGCCCACGCCCGCCACCGACACGGAGCAGGACCGGGCACGCTACCGGGTCTTCGGGGGCGAAGTGGACGGTCCCTCGCGCCAACTGGCCCGCTACGTCGCCGCGACGGCCGACGCCTACATCCCCAACCTCGATCCCATCATGATCTACCGCCTCGACCGCTTCGGCCGGGGTGGCCACCACCGCCCCTTCAACGACCAGGGCTTTGCGGGCGTGCGCATCATGGAGACCCACGAGTACTACCCGCGGCAGCACCAGAACATCCGCACGGAGAACGGGATCGAGTACGGCGACGTGGTCGAGGGCGTCGACTTCGACTACGCGGCGAAGATGACCTCGCTGAACGCTGCCGTGCTCGCCCGGCTGGCGTGGGCGCCACCGGCCCCCTCCAGCGTATTGATCGGTGGTGCGGTCCGACCCTCCACCACCCTGGAATGGGAAGCGGTCGACGATCCCCGGGTGGCGGGCTACAAGGTGTACTGGCGCGACACGACGGCTCCGCAGTGGCAGCGCGCGCGATGGGTGGGTGACGTCACGAGCTTTACACTCGAAGGTCTGGTGATCGACAACTACCTCTTCGGGGTAGCCGCTATTGGCGAAGACGGCAACGAAAGTGTCGTAGCGTTCCCCGGTGGCCAGATTCGGCGGCGCTGACCGGCGGATTGGTTTGATCGCGGAGCATTTGCAACCTAGTTTTCTTTGGCTGTGGTGCGCGCAAATTCAAAAGGGAGAACGCCGAGTGGACGCTCGCATTTCCGAACGGGACACCGCGACACTCCGGAATCCGGCACCATGTTGACCCGCCGGTCGCTGCTGCATTCGGGACTGGGCGCGCTCCTGGCGGCGCCCTGGGCCAGGCTTGCCCGAGCCGGATTCGTTCCCGATCCGTATGCCCGATCCGTGGGCGCCACGGGCAGGCCGAAACAGGACGACGAGATCGTGCTGGGCGTGTCGGCGGCGTTCTCGGGTCCGTCGCGGGGCCTCGGGACCGAACTCTACCGCGGCGCGATGGCCTACTTCAACGAGGTCAACGACAACGGCGGGGTCAACGGCCGGAGAATCGTCCTCAAGCTCTACGACGACGGGTATCAGCCGGACCCGTGCGTGGCCAACACGATCAGCCTCATGCAGGACGAGAGCGTCTTCCTGCTCTTCGGATACGTGGGCACACCGACCGTGACTCGGGTGCTTCCCCTGCTGAAGAAGTTCCGGGATCAACAGGTGTACCTTTTCTTCCCGTTTACAGGGGCTGAACCGCAACGGGAGCCTCCCTACGGAGAGTTCGCCTTCAACTTGCGCTCCTCCTACCGTCAGGAGACCGCCGGACTGGTCGACAACTTCGTGCGGATCGGGCGTCGGCGGGTCGCGGTGTTCTATCAGAACGACGCATACGGCCGCAGTGGTTGGGCGGGCGTGCGGGAAGCCATGGCGGCGCATGGAGAGACGATGGCCGGCGAGGCGACCTACACTCGGGGAACCCAGTTCGGAGCGAGCATGAGGCGGCAGGTGGAGATTTTGCAGGCCCGCTCTCCGGATGCGGTCATCTGCATCGGCGCGTACCAGGCGTGCGCGGCCTTCGCGCGAGACGCCGCCGACCTGGGGCTTCACATACCGGTTGCCAACGTATCCTTCGTGGGTAGCGAAAACCTCCTCGCCCTGATGCGCGAGGGTCGCGAGGACCCGGACGAGCACACGCGATTCCTGGTTAACTCCCAGGTCGTCCCCAGCTACGAGGACACGTCACTGCCGGCCGTGCGCGAGTATCACGAACTGATGAGTCGCTACGATCCCCCGCCCCCGGACAACGTGGAGAGGATCACCGAGGGCGAGCCCTATGACCCGTTGCCTCAGAGCTTCGTGAGCCTCGAGGGGTTTGTGAACGCGAAGCTGATTACCGAAATCCTGCGGGGAATGGGGGACGAGCCCGACAGATCGCGGTTGGAGGAGGCGGTCTTCGCGGTTCGCAACTACGACCTGGGAGTGGGCGAGCGTGTGTCGTTCGCCCCCGACCGGCGGCAAGGAATGCAGAGGGTCTACTACACCGTCCCGGAAGGGGACCGCTTCGTGCCCCTCGAGGACTGGGAAACCAGGTTCGGTCCGGCATGAAGAAACCAGGACCAATGACCCGTTCACAGGTCGTGCAGGTTCGGAAACTCTTTCGAAAGACCCGCTTCGGGATTTTCGCGCTGTTCGCCGTGGTCGTTCTTTCCATCTCCCTGCTGTCGATCTCGACCGTCTCCCGGGAGCTGAGGGACGAGTATGTCAGCAACAGCCGCAGCATCGCCAAGAACATTGCCGATTCCAGCGTGGACATCCTGCTCAACCGCAACCTTGCCACCCTGCAGTCGCTGATCGACCAATTCGTCGAGATCCAGAGTATCCGGTACATCTACATCACCAGCGACACCGGGGAATTCCTTGCCCATACCTTCGTCCCGGGGATACCGGAAGAGATTCTGGCGAGCGATCCGAACGCTACCGAGCCTGTCGACCGCAGTCTTCCGGGTCTGGGTGACTTCATCGAGGTGGGAAGTCCGATCCTGTCGGGGGTGGCAGGGACGGTTCACGTGGGCATGGACCTGGAGCTCCTGGCCCTGACGATCCAGCGTGCGGTTGGCCAGCAGATCTACCTCCTGTGCATCATCATGGTCGTTGGCGTACTTGCATCGATCTGGTTGGTGAATCTGGCGTCGAGGCCGCTGGGAGAGCTTCTCGACTATGTGGCAGGGCTGGCCCGTGAGCACGCGAGCAGCGACAGGCCGCCCGACGACAACGGTATCCTGGTTCGGGACGACGAGATCGGGGACATGGCCCGCCTGATGCAGTTCGTCGCGGATGGCGCGGATGACGTGCGCGAGTCGCAGGGGCGGCGGGGCGGCTAGGTGACGACACGCGCAATGCGGGTCCCCAGGAGTGTCATTGCGCTCTTCTGTACCATACTGCAAGTGTGCCTGGGGACGGTGTACGCGTGGAGCTTCTTCCAGACGATGCTGGTGAGGGATTCCGGCTGGACGTTCAGCCAGACGGCCGCCGCCTTCAGCATTACGATCTTCACGCTCGGGGTGTCGGCGGCGGTGGCGGGGCAGATGCTCCCGAAGGTGGGGCCGCGGTGGTTGGCCGTGACGGGCAGCGCGTTGTTTTCCGGCGGCTACCTGATTGCCAGCCTGGCGCTGTCGATAGACTCGATATGGCTCTTCTACCTGGGCTACGGCGTCATCGGAGGTGCGGGGATAGGTATGGGGTACGTCACACCGGTGGCTACCGTGGCCAAGTGGTTTCCCGATCGCAAAGGGTTGGCAACGGGCATCGTCGTGATGGGATTCGGTGTGGGCGCATTCCTCCTGAGCAAGGGCCTTGCACCCCTTCTGGTGGTACGGGCGCAGGGAGAGCTGCATCTGGTGTTCCTCTGGCTCGGGATCGTATTCGCCTGCATCCTGATTCCGTGCAGTCTGTTCCTGAGCGATCCACCGGAGTCCGCGCTCCCCGGTCGCCAGCCATCCGCCAGGCAGGCACCTCCCGAAAAGCTCGAGCCGGCGGTGCCCTACCTGCGCACGACCCAGTTCGCGATCATGTGGATCGTGTTTTTCTTCAACATCGCAGCCGGTATCTCGGTGATCAGCTTTCAGTCCGAGCTGCTGCAGGAGGTCTGGGGGCTGGCCGATCCGTCGATCGGGCCCGCGCAGCTCGCCGAGTACGGGGCCACCCTTATCGCGGTGAGCTCGGTTTGCAACGGCGTGGGGCGTCTTTTCTGGGGACTGCTGTCCGACCGACTGGGGCGGGTATCCGTCTTCCGGGTGCTCCTGGCCAGCCAGATGGTCGTGTTCGGCATTCTTATGACCGAGACGAACCCGTTGATCTTCTCGGCGCTGGTCTGCTACGTGCTGCTCTGCTTCGGGGGCGGCTTCGCCACCATGCCGTCGTTCATCGTCGACGTCTTCGGCTCGAAGAACATGTCCAGGATCTACGGGACGGTGCTCACGGCGTGGGCCGCGGCGGGGATCATCGGCCCCATGTACGTGGGCTACCTGAAAGACACCTATCCCGACCGCGCCGTCATGTACTGCTTCCTCATCGGGATTCTCATGCTCGGCGCCGGCTTCGTCTTCTCTTATCTGCTGGACGACAGCCGGGTGCGGCTGGGCCGTCCGACGCTGAAGTCCACGCTCGCCCAGTACGGGATCCCGGCTGCAGAGAGCAACTGATCGAAGGGCGAACGGGGTGGCAGCGCCCTAATCCACCTCCTCCACGCAGTGACCGAGTTCGCGGAGTTTGTCCACGATGTTCACCACGTGCTCGCGGCCGCGGCTCTCGATCTTCATCTCGATCCCGACCTTCCCCACGGAGATGTCGCCGAAGGCGCGGGTGTGCTCGATGTGGAGTACGTTGGCCCCCTCGATCGCGACGACGCCGGTGACCTCGTTCAGGTAGCCGGGCCGGTCTCGCACGACGACGGACAGGCTGGCGAGACGGCCATCTGCCCAGAGGCCGCGGTCGATGATCCGGGACACCATGTTCATGTCGATGTTGCCGCCCGAGAGGATGCAGACCACGGTGTCGGCCGGGTTCACCCGGATCTTCCCCTCCAGGATCGCGGCCACACCTGCCGCCCCCGCTCCCTCCACCACCAGCTTCTCACGTTCGAGCAGAAAGAAGATGGCTCGGATGATCTCCTCTTCGCTTACCAGGACAACATCGTCGGCGAGTGCCTCCAGGTGCGGATAGGTCAGGTCGCCGACCTGCTTCACCGCGATCCCGTCCGCGACCGTGTCGGACATTTCCACGTGCACCGGGGCACCCGCGCGCAGCGACCGCACCGCACCCGGTGAGGCTTCCGCCTCGACGCCGATGATCCGCACGCCGGGCTTCCTGGCCTTCACCGCCGTGGCAACCCCCGAGATCATCCCGCCGCCGCCGACCGGAACCACGATCGTCGTGACTTCGGGGACCTGCTCGAGAATCTCGAAGGCCATCGTACCCTGGCCAGCCATCACGGCGAGGTCGTTGAAGGCGTGCACGAGCGTGAGCTGCTCCTCGGCGACGAGTCGGTCGACCAGCACCATCCCGTCGGAGAGCGTTTCCCCGGTCTGGATGACGCGTGCACCGCTGGCACGGGTGTTGCTGACCTTGATCAGCGGCGCGTTCGTGGGCATGACGATCGTGCACGGCATACGCAACCGCGACGCATGGCGGGCGAGCGCCTGGGCGTGGTTGCCCGCGCTGGCCGCGATCACGCCTGCTTCCCGCTGCGCCCGAGTGAGGATCAGGAGCTTGTTGAGCGATCCCCGATCCTTGAACGACCCCGTGCGCTGCCTCAGCTCGGCCTTGAGGTGCACACGGCAGCCCGCGGTCCCGCCCAGCGGGAACGACTCCGGACACCCCGTTCGCACAACCTCCGCCCCGATGCGGTTGCGGGCGGCTTCGATGTCGGCGGCGGTCAGCATGGGCCGCCCCGGGGTCACCCCAGCGCCCTGGCCACGATGTGTCGCTGCCCCACCGCGTGGTTGTGCGGATTCCCCTCGGCCGGGCTCGCGCGCTCGGGTCGCGAGACGTGCCGCAGCCGTACGTTGCCGGGGAGAACGTCCAGCAGGCGCGGGAGCATGTAGGTCAGCGCCCCCATGTTCTTCGGCTCTTCCTGAGTCCAGATCACCGCCTCCAGATTCGGATAGCGGTCCACCAGAGCGCCGATTTCCTCGCCGGGGAAGGGGTAGAGCGACTCGACTCTGGCGACCGCGGTATTTGTCGCCGCGGCGCGCTCCTCCGCTCCGTCGAGGTCGTAGCAGACCTTGCCGCTGCAAAGTACCAGGCGCCGCACCCGCTCAGCATCCTCCGGTCCCTCCATCGCAGGGTCGTCGATCACCTTCTGGAAGCCGCCCTCGGCGAGGTCGCGCACCGGCGAAGTCGCCCTGGGGTGCCGCAGGAGGCTCTTCGGCGACATGACGATCAGCGGCCGCTCCGGCTCGCTGAAGGCCTGGAGGCGCAGCAGGTGGAAGTACTGCGCCGGGGTGGTGGGGTAGACGACCCGCATGTTGTCTTCGGCGCAGAGCTGGAGGAAGCGCTCGAGACGCGCGCTGGAATGTTCGGGTCCCTGTCCCTCGTATCCGTGCGGCAGCAGGAGGGTGAGGCGTGAGCGCTGTCCCCACTTCGACCAACCCGCCGACAGGAACTGGTCGATCATGACCTGCGCGACGTTGACGAAGTCGCCGAACTGGGCCTCCCAGAGGACGAGATCGCGGTCGGCTGCCACGGTGACGCCGTATTCGAAGCCGATCGTGGCGGCTTCGGTGAGCGGCGAGTTGTAGATCTCGAAGCGGGTGTCCGAAATCTGCGCCAGGGGGGTGTGGCGCGCGCCGGTCCTGGCGTCGTTGAGGACCAGGTGGCGGTGACTGAAGGTGCCCCGTTCCGAATCCTGGCCGGAAAGTCGCACGGGGACGCCCTCATCCAGGAGGGATCCGATGCCCAGCGCCTCGGCTTGCCCCCAGGCGACGCGGAAACCGGGTCGAAAATCCTTGCCGCGGCGGTTGAGCTGGCGCGCGAGCTTCGGGTGCAGCGTGAAGCCCTCCGGAACCGTCAACAGCGTCCGGTTGATCCGCTCCAGCTGCTCGAAGGGGACTCCGGTATCCATCTCGAAGTCCTGGCCCACGGCGCCGTAGCTTGGCACGGTCCACGGTGAAGGGGACTCGCTTTCGTTCTGCCGACGCCCATCCTTGACGGCGCGCAGTTCCCGGCCCAGGACGTTTACCCGCTCGTCGACCTCCGCGCGGGTGACGAGCCCGCGCCCCACCAACTCCGCCGCCCACTGCATCCGCGTCGTGGGGTGCGTGGCGATCCACTTGTAGAGGACGGGCTGCGTGTAGCCGGGCTCGTCGGCTTCGTTGTGACCGTGGCGACGGTATCCCATCAGGTCGATCACCGAGTCGGCCCTGAACCGGTCCCGGTAGGCCATCGCGAGTCGCACCGCGGCCAGGCATTCCTCGGGTGCGTCGCCGTTGGCGTGAATCACGGGGATGTCGTACCCCTTGGCGAGGTCGCTCGCGTAACGGGTGGAACGGCCGTCGCCCGGGTTGGTCGTGAAGCCGACCTGGTTGTTGCCGATGATGTGGATGGTGCCGCCCACCTCGTAGCCGCGCAGGCGGGCGAGGTTGAGGGTCTCGGCCACGACGCCCTCGGCCGCGAATGCCGCGTCGCCGTGCAGGAGAATGGGTACGACCAGCGAGGGATCGCGCTCGGCGTCACCGTTCCGTTTCACATACTGCTGCGTACGCGCCATGCCCAGGATGACCGGGTTCACGAACTCCAGATGGCTCGGATTGGGGGCCAGGGTGACTCGGATCGAGTTGCCCGAGCGGAGCGGGTAGTCCCCCACCGCACCGTGGTGGTACTTCACGTCACCGGTGCCGGGGTCGGGCACCCAGAGCGCGCTGCCCGGTGCTGCGCCTCCCTCGAACTCGGCCAGGATCTCCGCGTACGAGACTCCCAGGATGTGCGTCAGCACATTGAGGCGGCCGCGGTGGGCCATCCCGATGACGACTTCGGTCGCGCCGCCGGCCGCCGCGAGCTCGATGGCCTCGTCGAGCATGGGGACCATCATGTCGATCCCTTCGATCGAGAAGCGCTTCTGCCCCAGGTAGGCGCGGTGCAGGAACTGCTCCAGCCCTTCCACCTGGGTGAGCCGGTCCAGCGTGCGGATGCGGTCGTCGTCGGTGTATCCCGCGAAGTGGGTGCCCCTCTCCACCTGCTCCCACAGCCACGCCACCTTCTCGGGGTCTTCGAGGTGCTCGAATTCGTAGCCGAGGTCGCCGCCGTAGATTGCCTTCAGGCGATCGAGGGTGAATGCGAGCGGGGCCTCGCCCCCCTCGGGGAAAAGGACCGAGGTCGGAATCTCCTCCAGCTCCTCCATCGTGGTGCCGAAGTAGGCGGGGTCGAGCTGGGGGTGACCGGGCGGCGCGCTTCCCAGCGGATCGATGCGGGCCGCCTGGTGGCCGTGCTCGCGGAACGCCTGCAGCAGGTTGGCCGCGCGTGCGACGACGGAGAGGAGGCGGGGG
>MPNE01000048.1 GCA_002238865.1 Gemmatimonadetes bacterium bin94
AGGCGATCTTCCAGGGCCTGGGAGTGGGGGCGGACGAGGTGGACGCCCACTACGACTACGCGGGAGCTCCCCTCGCCGCTCGCACGACCCTGAGGGCCGCGGCGTCACGCTGGCGAGCGGCGCTGCAGGCGGGATGGAGCCGAAGAAGCGAGGTACAGGTGACCTTTCCGGCAACCGGTCTGGCTCCGTTCACCCAGCTCGAAAAGGTCGCGTTCCTGGGAGCGCTCCTCCAAGTCACACCGCTCGAGCGCGTGACGTTAGCGCTGTACGGCACCTGGGCGAGGGCGGACACCGAGCGGCGGGCGCCCGCGAGCGGTCTCGGCTTCACTCTGCGCGAGCAGACGGTGACCGTGGGCGCACGCGCACGGACCCGCCTGAGCCCGCCGTGGGCGGTCGAAACGGAGTTGGCGCGGGTGCGGCGACCCGAATGGCGCTCGCCGGGAGGGGGCGCTCTCCGCGAGCACCGTGATCGTGAGGTTTTCGCCCGGGCGGCGCTCGTCCGGTACCCGGAGGCGGGATGGACGGGCCGCCTGGCCTACTTCCTTCTGGATCGCGATGCGGGCTCCCGGGCGCCTTGGCTCACCTGGCAGAATCAGCGACTGATCACGGAAGCGGGCCACCGGTTCCGGTCGGGCTTCGAGGTGACTGCCGGGCTCCGGTGGGACCTGGACAATTTCGTGCGGGAGCGGTTCGAAGGCGGCCATCTGCGGCTGTCGGCCGCTTTGTGATGGGCCGCCTCCTTCCGCGCCAGGGGAACAAGAACGTCACGCCCACCTCGGGCGCCCAGCCTGTGTGCGTCCATCGAACGGGCACGCCCGCGATTCGCAGCACGACCCGCTCGCGGCCGTCGGCCCGCCGGACCTTCACCGACGTGAGTGGCGGTCCAGAAACTCGTCGGTGTGCTCGGGGAGGAGCAGGTTGTCGGCGATCGCCGCGATCTCTTCGGCTTCGCGCCACGCCTGCTCCAACTGCGCCAGTTCGCCCTCAAGCGCGCGCCGTTCCTGCTCTTCGTGCAGCGCCATTTCCAGCGCGAGGCGAGTGGGCTTGGGCATCTTGCGGACCCATTCCGGGCCCGGACAGCCGGATCCTCCTCCCGCGCCTGGGCGCAGGGAGTTGGCGCGGAGTGGTAGCGGACCCTCGCTCCGTGGAATCGGTGATGAACCGATGCGGGTCGCCGTGGGCTTCGATCTGGGACACCGCTTCCCGGATGTGGTGAGCCGTAGCGCCTGCGCCGTTGACCAGGGGAAGGACGGCGTTGATGGCTCGCGCGGCATCGTCGCCCTCAAACGAGTCCGGACCTTTCCGTGAGAGCGGTCCCTTGTGGATCTCGATGCGAAAGCCGGGTTCTTCGTCGGCGGCTCTTATCCGCGCGAATTGGGTGACTTGTTCCCGCGTGAGCGTGCAAGGCGTGCCGTCGGAGCGCCGGAACTGCGCTGTATTGGCCTGCCTGTTCAGTAATCTTTGCACCGTAAACAGGGCCACGCCGGCGACGCCGCCGCCCAGTGCGGCTGCCCCGACTCCCCCGATCAATCCGCCCGCCACCAACTGGATGGTCGTCGAGGTAGCGATGTTCGCCACGACGCCCGCCGACCCGGCCGCGATCCAGCGCCGACGCCGATGGCGGAACTGGTCGCCGTAGCGCCAGGCGGCGAACTCGGGACGGAGGGGCTCGCCGATGCGGACAAGCTCGAGGCCTTCGGCGTGCCGGGCCAGGCCGACATTCTCGGTGGAAGTGCGGATCCGCGTCGCGCGGAAGAGCCTTTCGCACATCTCGACCGCCTCCCAGCGCTCTTCGAGGGGGGTGAGGTTCCAGCGCTCACAGCTACGGCAAACCACCCAGAGGCGACCCTTCGCCGGATCAAACGCGAGGCGACGGCCGACCGGGAAGGGTTCCACGACCTCGTTGGAGCCGAGGAGCTTCTTGCAGAACATGCAGGTCTTGTACACGGCAGTCGGGAAGCCTCGGATTCAGAGGATTTCGGCGTCATCCCCCAGGCAGATACTTCGCAGGAATCGGGTGGTCGGGCCCCTCGCCCAGCCAGAAGATCGACACGACCCACCAGCGCGATCCGTCGTTCATCAGCTGGATCGAATTGATGCCGCGGGCGAACGGCTCCGGGTCGCTCGCCTGCCTGCGCGACTCATAGGTGCTGAACGCGTGCGCGATCATACCGTACTGCTCGGTCACCTGGTGGATCTCAACCTCGTGGAAGCCGCTGGCCTCCAGCGATTGGCCGATCCCTTCCGCATATTCGTCGGGCGTGATCACCCTGCGCCGATAGGTCGACTCGCCCCGGGGGCGCCCTACCGGACTCAGGGTCCCGCCGGGCACGAAGAGCGACAGGAAACGGTCCCAATCCCGGGCCTCGCCGGCGTCGCCGGAGATGACTTCGTACAGGGCGGTGACGATCGCGTCGATGGACTCGACATCGGCGGGGTCGGCGGGTGGCGGGGGGGGTTGCTGGGCTGAGGAGGGTGTTGGCAGCGTCGCGGCCGTGGTGGCGATGAGGAGGCCCAGGGTGGTCGCCACGGTGCGAAGGGAGGGTCGGGCGGCGCGGTGCGGGGGTGATTTCGGGATCATTGTCCGGGTACCTGTCGCGGTGAGGTGCGGGATGGAAGCCGTGAAGCCAAGATAACGCCCGATCGCGGGGCATCGGGACCAATCGCTGGTTGACGGCAACTACCGTCGTCGCATAGTATGTGATGTCATTGCCTACACTTCAACGACATCACACCATGCCTCAACTCACGGTTCGCAAGCTCAGCCGTCAGATCGTCGACGGTCTAAAGCAGCGCGCTGCGGCCAACGGCAGATCCGCCGAAGCGGAACACCGTCAGATCCTGCGGAAGACCCTGCTCCCGGCGGAGGGCGCTTTCGCCGACCGGGCGAAGGCGATGCGGCAGCGTCTCGCTTCATCCATCGACAGCACCGAGACGATTCGCGCCGACCGTGACCGCGATGCGCTGCCATGACCGGGTACGTGGTCGACGCGAGCGTGGCCGTGAAGTGGCTTGTCGCCGAACACCTCTCCGAAGAGTCGGCAATGCTGCTCGATTCGGATGTCACGCTGCTGGCACCGGATCTGCTCTTTGCCGAGGCGACAAGCGCGCTGGCCGCCAAGCACCGGCACGGTGAGTTGGACGCTGGGCAGTTCGCGGACGCGGTGGACCTGCTTCGCATCGCGCCGGTGGCCACACCGCTGTCAATGCGCCGACTGGCCGCGTCCAGCGCACGCCTTGCACGAGACCTGCAGCACCCGGTTTACGACTGCTTCTACCTCGCGTTGGCCATGCACGAAAACTACCCCGTCGTCACGGCCGACACTCGCTTTCACGACAAGGTGCAGAGACATCCCTACCTTGCCGACCGGGTGGTTCATGTCGGGGACATCGCCGGTCGGGATTCGGCTACCGCGCCAGGCTCTCCCGTATCGCACGCACAGTGATCCCGGTGCGGTACGCAATGAGTTCCCGGCCGATTTCCAGGGTCCTTTCGAGAGGCCCCAGCTCTACTTCGTTGATCGAGTAGAGTCCCGCCTCCATCCGCTGGCGCGCGCGGATGCGCTCCGGATCGGTGGTCGCCACGATCGACGAGTAGTGGACGTCGTCGTGATAGAGATCCCGGGTCGCGGAACAGATATCCGGCTGCTGGAAAATCTTCAGCTCTTCCTCCAGGTATTCGCAGCTCCAGATATCCTCCCGATAGTACTCCTCGATGTAGTGGGCACGCGCCGCGCCGTCCCAGTGCTCGTTGAGCCTGGCCGCGGTCTCGGACATCCCGCTCTGGTTGCCCCCGCTGTCACCGATGAAGACGACGTCGGTGAATCCCTGGCTCCTGAGGCTGTTGGCCACGTCCTCGAGCACCATGCGGAAGGTCTCCTGGCGAACGCTCAGGGTTCCGGGGTAGCGGATGTTCTCGGGGTCTCCTTCCGGCACGTACTTCATGACCGGAGCGCACAGTGCATTGCCCAGTTCGCGCGCGATCGCGTCGCACATCGCCTCGAGGACGTAGTTGTGCTTGCCGCCCGCCACGTACGGACCGTTCTGCTCGACCCCGCCGGTCGCGATGATGCCGATCGTCTTCCCCGAAGCGATCTCGTCCCGCACCTCCATCCAGGTGAGTTCGTCAATCCAGATCGAGTTGATGCCTTCGATGGGCCGGGGCGCACTTCTCATCGCCTCCTGGCGTCGCTGGAGCTCGGCGCGCTGCTCTGCCGTGAGGGTGCGGCGGTCCTGTGCTTCCGCGGAAGAGGCCGCCGTCAGTACCAGGACTCCGAGTATCCACGTGGTCGTCTTCATCTCATCCGCTCCCGGCAGCGACCCCCGTCAGCTCCTCGCTCAGGCGCTTGAGCCTGGCACGCGCCTCCGGGTCGTAAGCCTGGTCGTTGGCGCGAGTCGGCCGGAGTCCGCTGAAGTACTGCCCGCTCTCGAAGTCGTTGGAGTCGACCACCTGCATCGTTGCGTCGGCGCCTTCGGCGATCGTGGAGCGCGGCGTCGCGCCCGCCCGCCGCACCATCTCGGTCGGCATGTAGGTCGCCGGATGGAGAGAACCGACCACGATGCCGGTTCCGGCCAGCTCCTCGGCCAGGTCGTGAGTGAACATGATCTGGGCGAGCTTGCTCTGGGCGTAGGCTCGGCGCCCGCTGAAGTTGTTCTCCATCATCACGTCGTCGAAGTCGATCGGGGTCTGCGCCCCGGACGACACGTTCACGATGCGCGACGGCGCGCTGGCGAGGAGACGTGGCATGAGCATGTGCGTGAGCAGAAAGGTGGAGAGGTAGTTCACCTGGAAACGGTACTCGTGCCCGTCATCGGTGAGCCACCGCTCGTTCGGGGCCGAGCCGAAGCCCGCGTTGTTGATGAGGATATCGAGCCGGCCGTAGTCGGCCAGCAGCGTCTCGGCGAACTGGCGAACCTCGTTCATGGACGCGAAATCGGCCCGGTAGAAGCGGGCGCTCCCGGGTCCCGCCGCGTTGATGGCGTCCACCACCTCGGCGCCGCGCTCCTCGTTCCTCCCGTGGACGATGACGTGATCGCCCCGCGCGCCGAGGCGCAGCGCGAGTTCGCGGCCCAGGCCGGAGGTGGAGCCCGTGACGAGGGCCACCTGCTGGCCGGGTTCGGGCGTCGCCTGGGCGTGAACCGGGGTGGGGGAGACGGGCCACGCTGAGATGAAGACGGCAGCCGCGATCCCGGTGGCGAGGTTCTTGAGTGTGCTGTTCATGGTGCCAAATCCGCTGTCTGGATGGGTGGGCAGGTCGAGTGGAGAAGATAGGGACGCCCGGCCGGCGGGGCGATGCCGCGTCCGTGGGGCGGATCTTTTGAACAGCGCCGGTGCTATGTAGACTCTTGCGCACCATGCGCGGCCCGGTGGTTGGGTCGCTGGCGCGCCCCACCCAGGGCCCGAACCCGATGCAAGCCATCAATCGACGCGACTTCGTTCGCCGCGCGGGCGGCCTGGCTGGACTCGGCCTGATCTCCTGCTCGAGCCCGCTCGACCCCGAAGACACTCCTGGCACGCTGACCCCGGCCGACCGGCCGCTCAGGATTGTCGTGATCGGCGCCGGCATGTCCGGTCTGGTCGCTGCCTACGAGCTCTCCCGGGCCGGGCACGAGGTCACGGTACTGGAGGCCCGCGAACGGGTGGGAGGCCGCGTCCTCAGCCTGCGCTCCCCGTTTGCCGCCGGACACTCCGCCGAGGCGGGCGCCGCACGCATTCCCCCGGAGCATGACCTGACCCTGGGATACGCTCGCCACTTCGGTCTGGAACTGGACCGCTTCTACCCGGACACCGGGTCCTTCCTCCGATTCCAGGACGGAGCGCTGGCAACGATTCCGCCGGATTCCTTCCTCTCCGAGTGGCCGGACTTCGTGAAGATCCGGGGCGGAAGCGACCGACTGCCAGCCGCCTTTGCAAACGCGCTCGACCGAAGCGTGATCACGGCATCGCCCGTGACCGACATCGTTGCCGGAAACACGGTCCGCACGACTTCCCGCGATGGGCGAAGCTACGAATCGGACAGGGTTCTGGTGACCGTCCCCGTGCCTCTTCTCTCCAGCATCCGCTTTTCGCCAGCCCTGTCGTCCGCGAAGACCGAGGCGATGAACGGTGGCTTCCGCTACCAGAGCGCCACGCGCGTATTCGTTCGCTTCCGGACGCGGTTCTGGGAGGCGGAAGACCTCAACGGATGGGGGACGACCGACTGGCCCGAAGAACTCTGGCATCCCACCTGGGACACGACAGGCCCCGAAGGCGTCCTCCTCACGTATGTCCGCGGCGATCGCGCCATCGAGCTCGACGGACTCGATGACGACGCGCGCGTGGCCCGCGTCCTCGCCCACTGGGAGGAGTTTCTGCCGGGTGCCTCCGGTCACTTCGCGTCCGGCACGTCACACTCGTGGCAACGGGACCCGTGGAGCCGCGCCGCCTGGGCGGAGCCCACGCCTACCCAGGACGCCGAACTCGCCGGCGCCCTCGCCCGGCCGGAAGGACCGCTGCACTTTGCGGGCGAACACGTCTCGGGGGCGCGGGGATGGATGAACGGCGCCCTGGAGTCGGGTCTGCGGGCCACGATGGAGATCCATTCAGGGTGATCGCCGGTGAGCCGGGACTCGCGCCCCGGTTGCGCCATCCGCCCGCACCGCGCACGATGCCGTCCATGAAATCCTTCTTCCCCATGGTGCGGCGGGAGGGCGCGGTACTCGTCTTCCTCATTGCCTTCGCCGCGTTCGCGTTCATCCCCGCGTGGCGGACCATCGAGGTCGGCGGAATGGCCGTGTTCGGCTGGCTCATCGCCGCGTTGATGTTGATTTCGCCGGCGGTCACCCTCATTGCGTTCCTGCGGCGCTGATGCTCTTCGAGCGCGTCCTCGTCGGCGTCTACCTGGCCGTCTGCATCGGGATCGGGATCGCGGCGTCGAAGAAGGTCCTGGGCTCCCGCAGCGAGTACTGGGTAGCCGGGAGGCGCATCGGCACGGTCGTGAACTCGATGGCGATCATGGCGGCCCTGGCAAGCGGGGGCTCGATCATCGGCGTGATGGGTCTGGCGTACGCCCAGGGCATCCCCGCGACGCTGGCGCTCTTCGGCGGGGCAGTGCTCGGCTTTCCTCTCGCGTCCATCCTTGTCGCGAAACCGCTGCGAAACTTCGGCAAGTTCACGATCACGGACTTTCTGAGCTTTCGGTATCCCCACGCGCTGGTCCGGTACCTGGTCCCGATTCTCATCGTCCTGGCCTTCACGATCTACATCGTGGCGCAGCTCAAGGCGGCCGGCATCGCCGCCGAGGCGCTGCTCGGGATCCCGTACAACACGGCCCTGGCCCTGGCCACGGTGGTGTTCGTCATCTACGTCTCGTTCGGGGGCATGGTCGCGATCACCTGGACGGATGTGATCCAGGGGTTCCTGATGGTGCTGGTCGTGGTGGGTACGGCCTTCGTGCTGATCTGGCACGTCGGCTCGCCCTTCGAGATCATGAGCCAGGCGACGGCGGTGGCGCCCGAACTCGGGCAGGTCGCGCACCGGCCCGTGTCCGGCTACCTCGGCTACTTCGTCATCTGGGCCACCGCCATCCCGGTCATCCCCCACATCGTCATGCGGGTCTTCACGGCGAAGGACGCCGACAGCGCACGCATGTCGCTGAATCTGTCGATGCTCGTGTACAGCGTGATGATCCTCGCGGCGGTGCTCGCGATCGTGCCGGTCGGCAGGATGGACTTTCCGGGGCTGCAGGATGCGGACGAGCTCTTCCTGCGGGTGATGGAGACCCGGTTCCCGCCCCTGATCCGGGGGATCGCGGTTGCAGCCGTACTCGCTGCCGTCATGTCCACGACGGATGCGCTTCTTCTCGCCTGCAGCTCCGCCATCTCACACGACATCCTCGGCGGTGTTCTGCGGGGCCGCGCCAGCGAACGCACGCTCAGCCTCGTGCGCATCGGCTCGACCTGGGTGATCGGGATCGCGGCCCTTCTCTGGGCGTTCTCGCCACCCGAACTGATCACCGAGTTCTACACGGCGGGAGTCGGGGTGCTCAGCGCCAGCCTCTTCGTTCCCACCGTGGCCGGACTATGGTGGAAGAGGGCCAACCTGGCCGGCGGAGTCGGGGCCGTCGTGTCGGGCGCGACAGTGTACATGGTGGTACAGCTGGGCGTCATTGACATCGGCGTGGCGCCGGTGGTCGTCGCCCTCTTCGCCAGCGCGGCGGCCATGATCCTGGGGGGGCTGCTCGGGCCGCAGGAATCCAGGGAGATGGTCGAGCGGATCGACGCGCTGCACAGGTAGGGAGGTGGAATGGCGTGATTCTCGGCGGCCTGCTGTGGGCCCTGTGGCTGGGGCCACTACTTCTTCCGTGAACTCCCGAGGGGTCTCGGCAGCCCGGGGATGGATGAATGGCGTCCTCGAGTCGGGTCTGCGGGCTACGATGGAGATTCATCAAGGCTGACCGTTGAGCCGGCGGGGCGTTCGCCACCGGGCCGCCAATGCCCTACGATGCGTCAGCTCTCGTCTATCGGAAACCGGAGGAAACACCATGAAGGCAACCCTGTTGATCGGAGCCCTGCTCCTCACCTCGACCGGTGTCACGGCTCAGCAGCGCCCGGAGCGCGACCCGAACAGCATGGGTGGCGGCAACTGCGCGGCCAACGTCTACAACTGCCGCGACACGCCCAACCCGCTTCCCGCCCCGAACACGGTCTGGATCGAGGAAATGACGTGGATGGACGTCCGTGACGCCCTCGCGGACGGCAAGACGACGGCCATCATCCCCACCGGCGGCGTCGAACCCAACGGCCCCTGGCTCGCCACCGGCAAGCACAACTTCGTGCTCCGGGCCAACTGCGACGCCATCGCCCGCGAGCTGGGCGACGCCCTCTGCGCTCCGATCGTCAAGCTGGTTCCCGAAGGCAACATCGACCCTCCCAGCGGCCACATGACCAGCCCCGGCACCCTTAGCCTGCGCCAGGAGACCTTCGAGGCGCTGCTGACCGATGTCGCCCACAGCCTGAAGATGCACGGGTTCCGCAACATCATCTTCATCGGCGACAGCGGCGGAAATCAGGGCGGACAGCGCGCCGTGGCCGAGAGGCTCAACGAGAAGTTCGCGGGGGCGGCCATCGTGGCGCACGTGCAGGAGTACTACGACTACAACTCGGTGACCCGCTACATGGCCTTCCGGGGACTGGAGGGCGGTGAGGGCGACGGCCTCCACGACGACCCGATCATCACCCTGAACATGTTCTACGACGACCCCTTCTCGGTGCGCTACCAGGAGCGGGTCGCGGCGGGCAAGGCGACCATCAACGGCGTCTCGATCGAGGACCGGGTCCAGTCGATGGAGCTGGCACGCGAGATCGTGGCGTTCCGTGCCGAGCACACGGCCAATGCAATACGCGAGGCGATTGCCAACCGCGGCACATTGCCGGCGCCCGATCGATCGGCGCAGTTCGCGGCCATGCGGCGCGCGGCCGGCGGGCAGGCGGGGCGCCCTGGCGGTGGCCAGCGCCCCGCCCCGGATCCCCGCTCGATGGGAGGAGGCGACTGCAGCGCCAACAGCTACAACTGCGCGGATACCCCCAACCCGCTGCCCGAGACGAATACCGTCTGGATCGAAGAGATGACGTGGATGGACGTCCGCGACGCACTGGCCAACGGCAAGACCACGGCCATCATCTCCACCGGGGGCGTCGAGCCCAACGGCCCCTGGCTGGTTACCGGCAAGCACAACTACGTGCTGCGCGCCAACTGCCCCGCGATCGCGCACAAGCTCGGCAACGCGCTCTGCGCCCCCGTGATCGAGACCGTGCCCGAAGGCAACATCGATCCGCCCAGCGGACACATGACCAGCCCGGGCACCATCAGCGTGCGCGAGGAGACCTACGAGGCGGTGCTGACGGATGTGGCCCACAGCCTGAAGATGCACGGCTTCGAGAACATCATCCTGATCGGCGACAGCGGAGGGAACCAGCGCGGCATGGACAACGTGGCAAGCACGCTGACCGAGGCATGGGACGGCGAGGCTGCCGTGATCTTCATCCCGGAATACTACCGGACCCCGCCGGGCACCCCGAACGTGCTGCGCGACCTCGGCATCGTCACCGACGACATGCCCGGCGACGGGCTGCACGACAGCCCGGGCATCACGCTGAACATGATGCTCGACGATCCGGCGTCGGTACGATGGGCCGAGCGCGTGAAGACGGGCCAGGCGGTCATCAACGGAGTCTCCATCGCCGATCTGGGCAAGTCGCTGGCGCTCGCACGCCAGGTTTCCGATGCGCGCGCCGAGCGCACCGCCCGTCTGATCGAGGAAAGGATCGCAAACCGCTAGCCCGCCTTTCTGAACCCCCAGCCATACATGACGCCCCCGTAGTGGTTGAACGCCCGGGTCGCCTCGGGATCGTCGAACGGGTAGTCCGCGCCGAGCTGTCTTGCAGCCGCAAGACCACTGACCAGGCAGGTTTCCTGGCTGTTGATCAGAGTATGTGCGCCACAGTGCCACGTTCGCCGCTTGCCCTGAATGAACCGGAACAGGGGGACCAGCATTGCGACGTGACGCACGTCATGCACAATGTGTTGAAACCATCGCCTGCCGATGATCTTTTCCTCGTCGATTTCGCTGATGGGATTGTACGTCACCAGACAAGGCTTGTCGGAGCGATTCGCCCACGGTTGCTGGTTGTGCATGATGTAGGTGATTTCATAGTTGTCCGGTCTGGCTCCGTATTGCTCGATATGATTGCTCCGCGTCGTCAGGGGTTTCACTTCGTTGTCCGGAAGAACTGACGCGTCCGAATGCACGATCGTGTGGTTGTGAAGTTCGCTTTCGTAGCGTATCGATGAGAGGAGATACCGTTCGAGCATCGTGGGGTCGTCGAGGATCATCAGCGTCTGGTTCGCATTGCAGGCGAAGATCACCTCGTCGAACGCTTCCCTGGCACCGTCGCCGTCCTCGACCACGATGCCCGATGCCTCGCGATACACTTTCCGGACCGGACGACTGAGGTATATGCGGTCCCGGAAATCAGCCGTCAGGTTTTCGTAGATGCGGCGCGTGCCCCGGTCCCACGTCTGCATGGGCGTGGCGTGTTCGATATCAAAGAACTCAAGATACCGGGAGAAGAGAGATGCCGGCATATCGAATACATTTGTCGCCATCAGGAAGTTGACGAACATGGGCTTCAATACCTTGTACCGGAAGTCGCCCGAATGGCCCGCCAGATTCAGAATCGTCCCCATGCTGATGTAGTTGAAGGGGTTGAGGGCGTTCAGAAGCCTCGACCGGGATCGGGTCAGGGGACCGAACCATTGCAGGCGCCTCAGGATTCTCTGGAACTTTGCGATCTCGGACTGCAGCTCTTCCCTGATCCCGGAATCGAAATCGTGAGCGTAGACACGTCCCTGGTACTTGACGCTGTAGCTGAATCGGGTGTCGATGAGGTCGATGTCGAACTGTCTCATCAACACTGTCATGTGCTGATATACCGACGGAATACAGGCGGTCACGGAAATGTCAAAGGGGATGGAGCTGCCGTCATCCTGCGGCATGTCGACGGTAACCGCGTTGCCGCCAATCCGGTCCTCCGCCTCGAACAGACGGAAATCGAACCGCCGGTCGTGGTGCAGCGCCCAGGCGGCCCCCAGCCCGGAAATGCCTCCGCCGACAATGGCTATGCGCCGCCGCCGCGTCCCCTTCCCACTGGCTGCCATGTCTCCCGTTTCCTCGCACTGGAGCAGGTGTTCGTGTTCGTCATGCGTGGATTGTGGACGATCCGGCCGCCGGGACACAAGGGGAAGTCGCCGGCTCGAACTTCCGTCGATAGTACCTCGTCCAGACGACGATGGCCGGAATGCCGATGACCGTCGGCAGGAGCCACGGCACGGCCGCCAGCGGTCCCGCGATCTCATAGGCCCACACCCGCTGCGCCCCGAAGACGATGAACGCGGTGTGGAACGCGATCCCACCCCCGAGCATCGACCCCATGTGGCTGAAGAACCAGCCCATATGCTCCGACCCGGGGTTGCGCACTGCCCGCAGCATGCCGCGGCCCGTGAAAATGCCGATCGGGCTCAAGCCCAACAGTATCGGGGAGAGGTTGGTCCACATCCCCAGCGCGAATGCGATGACGGTGGCGCTGCCGGCGATGGACGCCCACGCGAGCGCTTTGTGCAGCGGAGTCCCCAACGTCTTCGGCTCCTGTCGCGTGGCCACTACCCGGATCGCGTGGCGCACCGTGGCGAACGTCGTCACTCCGAGGTACCCGAGGAACAGGGCGATTCCGTAGCGGTCGGGCTCATCTGCAAGGGCGATGCCCTGCATCTGATAGGAGGCGATCCGGCCCACTGACGCGGTGACCGCCGACAACGTCACGACGTATGCGCTGTAGGTGAAGATCCGGCCGGCCCGCACATGCACCCGTCCCCCCTTGCGGGCAAATACGGGGACCCAGAACGCCGCGAGGCCGACGAACCCGGTGGCCACGTGCGTCCAGATGAGCACGTTGAACAGCATGGTTGCGGTGGCCGTCATGAGGAAGCCGCCTCCGGCTCGTTCGACTCGGCACCCTCCGCTGCCCCGCACCGGTGCCTGGACTCAAGCCGCCGGTCGATGGCCGCCAGTGTTTCGTCGCACCAGACCACCTTCGACCCGATGGAATGAATGCCCATGCGGAGCGTCGCGAACTGGTGGAAGCCGGCGTCGCCGTAACGCTCCGGGGCGTCGCCGTGGTCGGCGATGATGTCTCGTTCGATCGCCCGCAGCTGGCCAAGCCAGCGCGACAGGTTGTCACGCAGAGCCGTCATGAAAGCGCGGGTATGGTCGAGATCGCCGGCCGCGTCCATGAAGTAGAGCTGCGCGAGGTACGCAAACCGCTCGGTGCCGATGGCGGGACCGTCGCGCAGCCAGGTCAGCAGCTCGGTCCGGCCCTCGTCAGTCAGCGAGTAGATCCGGCGGTCCGGCCCCCTGGGAGACGGCTCGACCCGGCTGCGGAGCATCCGCTGCTTCTCGAGACGCTTCAGGGTCGGGTAGATCTGGCTCAGCTCGGCGGACCAGAAGTGCCGCACACTCTCGCTGAACGCGCCCTTCAAGTCGTACCCGGTAGCCGGCTCGCGCAGCAGGCCGAGGAGGATGTGGTCGAGGCTCATGTCGGATTGTGGTCGAGGTCCAGGTCAACTCCCGGGCGAGGCCCATGTCAGCGGGCCAGGCTCGTAGCTATATCAATACTGATATAGTCACTATATAGACTACGTCATAGTGTGTCAAGTTGGCTGAGCGCGATTGACCCTATTGCGGAAGTGCGCCAAGGGGTGGCTACATTTCACCATTCCAATACCTTGCCACCCTGGAGAACGAGAACAGCATGGCCAAGTACATGTTCCGAACCAACTACACGCAATCCGGTCTGAAAGGGCTGCTCGCCGAGGGCGGTACCGGCCGCGAGGCTGCCCTGCGCCAGACAATCGAGGGCGCGGGCGGCACTCTGGAGGGGTTCTACTATGCCTTCGGGGATTGCGACCTCTATCTGATCGCCGACCTACCCGACGAGGCAACGGCGACGGCACTTTCCCTGAACATCGCCGCCGCGGGTGCGCTCACGGTCGACGTGACCGTTCTGCTCACCCCGGAAACCGTGGACGAAGCGGTGGGGAAGGCGGTCCCGTACCGGTTGCCCGGGGCCTAGTCGACAAATTCGAGTCCCGGCATCGCGCCCCAGCACCCCGGGCGGGAGGATGAGCCGGACCGAGACCGGACCTGCCCTTCGCTCCGGCGAATTCATCGCCCTCGTCGCGCTGCTGATGTCGCTGGTAGCGCTCTCGATCGACACGATGTTGCCGGCGCTGCCCGATATCGGCCGCGACCTCGGGGCACTGCGCCGCAACGACGTCCAGTTCGTCATCACGGCGGTCTTTCTGGGGCTTGGCCTGGGGCAGATCCTCTTTGGCCCGCTCTCCGACCGCGTCGGGCGCAGGGCCGTCATACACACCGGCCTGGCCCTGTTCATGGCAGGGTGCCTCGTGAGCATCTTCGCTCCCACCTTCGAGGTGATGATCGCGGCCCGTGTACTGCAGGGATTCGGAATCGCGGCAGCGCGCATCGTGACCATCGCCATGGTGCGCGATCAGTACGAAGGCCGCCGAATGGCTCGCCTCATGTCGTTCGCAATGTCCGTGTTCATCCTGGTTCCCACCGTCGCTCCGGCGCTCGGCCAGGGGATCCTCTGGCTCGGAGGCTGGCGCGCGATATTCGGCGCCATTTTCGCGATTGCCGGGGTTGCGTTGACGTGGTTTGCTCTCCGCCAGCCGGAAACACTGCCCGCCGCCCGGCGCCGGCCCTTCTCCCCGCGGGCCATCGGCAGGGCGGCCCTGGAAGTTCTGAGAACCCGGGCCGCGCTCGGATACACCCTCGCCACCGGATGCGTTTTCGCACCGTTCCTCGCCTACCTGAGCACGGCCCAGCAGATTTTCCAGGATGCCTACGGCACGGGAGCGCTCTTCCCGCTCTGGTTCGGAGTGCTGTCCCTCGCCTTCGGGGGAGCCTCGCTCATGAACGGCCGGCTGGTGATGAAGCACGGGATGCGCCGGCTCTCAGGGACCGCAACGGTGTTCGTCACACTGGGTTCGGCTGTCGCGTGGGTGCTGGCGTTCGCCTTCGAGGGACTTCCTCCCTTCTGGCTCTTCATGGCCTACATGCTCGCCGTCTTCTTCTGCATCGGCCTCATCTTCGGGAATCTCAATGCGCTCGCGATGAGGCCCCTCGGCCACATCGCGGGGGTGGGAGCCGCCGTGGTCGCCTCGCTGACCACGTTCATCGGGGTGCCGCTCGGCGCGCTCGTGGGGCAGAGTTTCGACGGCACGATGTACGCGCAGGTCGGGGCTTTTGCAGTGGCCGGCGCGGCCATGCTCGTCGCCATGTGGTGGGCCGAGCGCGATTCCGGTTGACGACAATCGGAGTCGTCCGACCGGGCTCGGCCAGCCCTGGCCCCGCTCGGGAGCCCCTATTCGGACGGAGCGCGGGATCCCCGCGGCAGGGTCGCGGACCCGGATCCCGGTTCCCGCGCGGCACGTGGCAGGGTGTCAAGGTCGACATCGGCCGCGGCTGCGGCCCGCGGAAGTGATGCCCGCGCCTCGAGCTTCCTGATCGCACGCGAGACCGCCTGACCCCTGGAGCCTTGCTCGCCCACGCTCCTCAGGACTTCGCGGAGCCGGGGCAGCGCTTCCACGGCGTGGATCTCGGCCACCGCATTCGCCGCGTGCGTGCCGGACGGCCCCTCGAGTGCGACGCCGAGGGCCCCGATCACCTGTGCCCTGTATCCCCCACCGCCGTACGCCTTGAGACGCCCGAAATCGCCGCCGAGCGCCGCGAGCACGGTGTCGACCAGCTCCCCTTCGCCCAGCTGCCTCAATGCGTCGGCGGCCCTGTCTCGAATTCTCCGACCGTCGGCCTCCCGGATGTCCCCGAGCAGAGGGGCGAGAAGGCCGACCCCGTCCTGGTGTCCGATCTCCGCGAGCGCTTCGATCGCGCGGACTCTGAGCGTGGTGTCGTCGTCCCATAGCACGGAAGCGAGGGCAGGAACGGCCGCGGGATCCTTCAGCCGTCCGAGTGCGGCTGCCGCGTCGCGACGGTTGCCGTAGCTTTCCCAGAGGACGTACTTGTCCTCGATCCGGCCACCGGGTGCGCGCAGACGCCGGATGTGGATCCGGACATCGTCCTCGTACGCCTTACCCTCGTGACAGACCTGCTGCAGGACCTCGGTGAAGAGGTCGAACAGGCTCCGGAGCTGCGCGAGATCCTTGATCACCCCGGCCGACTGGAAGTGGAGTTCGTCCACACCGGGGGGGAACTTGCCGAGCCACCCGTCGTGCCCCTTGACGGACAGGCGAATCCTGCGCTGGGCATCGATGAGACGGCGGATCTTCGCGTTGTCGAAGAGCCGTCGCACGCGCTGCGGATCGGTGCCCTTGATCACGAAGTCCCCATCAAAGCGAGGATGGCCGACCTCGATATCCTTCATGCCCAACGCTTTCCCCACCTCGGTGAAGATGCTCGACCGGTAGATCTCGAACCTGAAACCTTCCGGATTGAAGTAGGGAGCGCGGAGCCTCGAGTACGTCTGGTGGGTCTGTCCGGTGCTTTGGGTGTACGTGTCGAGTGTGACGATCCAGTCGCCGGTACGGGCCTGAACAGCAGATTGGGTGAAGAGGCCTCCTTCGTGGAATTGCCCCCCAACCTCGCTGGAGAGCTGCCTCCAGATCTCCTTCTGGCTCGGCCCGAAGAGGGCTTTGAGGAAGCTCATTCGGCGGATCCTCCCGTGCTCATTGCATATCCCGTGCTCATTGCATCTCATGCGCTCATCGCAGTCGTACGACCGGGTGCTTGACCTTCAGGTCGGTCTTCCGTTGCAGATCGTGTACGGTAACGCACAGCCAGCGGTTCTCGTCAACCGAGTACGTTACGCGCAGCCGGGGCGCCGACCCCTTGCCGGCCGGACTCAGCGGCAGCGCCGGGTCCGCCTCGTTGAGGCACAGGCAGAACGCCCGCTCGCCCGAGGTCTCCGGCACGAAATAGCGGGAGCCGTTGGCTCGCTCGGTCCAGTCGATCGGACGCCCGGCGATGCGCCCCACCTCGCAGATGAAGAGGTTGATCCGCTGCTGGCCGTCGAAGCCGGGGGCATAGTAGCGCGTGACGAAGTTGTCGTCCGTCGGGAAAGACGTGCCACCGGGGATGAGCAGCTCGTACTCGGCCTCGTTGTCATCGTCGGGAAGGAGGCGAAGCGCGTAGTCGTGGTAGATGAAGTCCTCGACGTGCGCCCCTCCCGCGAAGATGCACGCACCCCGCGCGACGCTCTCGAAGGGAAGCCATTCCCGCACCTTGTCCCGGCCGAGAACATCGCCTACGACGTTGCGCACTTCAGGAAGAAGAGTGGACCCGCCCTCCAGGATCACGTCGTCGATGTCGCCCGACGGAACGCCATGCCGGGTCCGCAACTCGGTGAGCAAGGCGTCCAGGAGTTCCCGCATTCGCGCGTACAGTCCGTTCCCGGCGAGAATGTCTCTCAGGACGTTGTAGTCCAGCTTCCCGAACGACTCACTGCGGAAGGTGAATTCGCCTTCGCTCCCCGCGCTCGCGAGCAGCTTCACGCGTTCGGCCTCCCACCTGAGCGCGACCTCCCATTCGGGCCAGTCACGAAGCGCCGACGGCACGAACCGCTCCAGAATCCACCCGTCAACGTCGTCACCGCCGAGTTCCACGGCCTGCTTCGCCAGCACCTCCGCCCGGCCTGTCTCCACCGTGCGCGCCCCGTGGGTCCGAAGGACGGCCGCCTCCATCGATCCACCGCCGAAGTCGAAGGCCACGAGCGTGGTCGGGCGCCCCACATCCACGCCGTAGCCGAGCGCTGCCGCGACGGGCTCGTCGAGCGTGCGGAAAGCGATCCCGGCCGGCTTCCCGCGCATGCGCGCCCACACGCGCTCCAACCAGCCGCGGTGCTTCAAGCGCCGAACGATCGCCTGCAGTTCGGCCCGGTACGTCTCGTAGAAGCCGCTCGGCGTGGCGATGGTGATGTCGGTGATTTCTTCGCCGAACTGCGCCTCCAGGACGCCGATGACTTCCCGGAGGAAGAGCGAAGCGGCGTCCTGGGCGGTGAAGGTTTTCCCGCCCACGCGCGCCATGGCGCGGCCGCTCTCCGTGCCGAGGTAGCGCTTGAAGCCGCGCGCGAAGCCCTTGGCCTGTCCGTCCCAGTTGTAGGTGACGGCTTCCTGCCCGATCAGGACTTGCTCGCTGCCCGAGTCCATGACGCAGACGCACGTGGGCATGACCGGGGTCTGCGTGAGGGGCTCGATCTTCGCGAGGTCCGGCAGGTTGACGATGTGCGGCCGCCCGGACCGGTCTTCGCAGATCGTCGTGTTGGACGTGCCGAGGTCGATGGCCCAGTGGGTTGGCATGGGGGAAGGTTGTGTGAGGGTCGAGGGGGTGGCAAGGTGGAGTCAGTGTATGCGCGTCCAGGTCCTAGGAATACCGAAGAGGATTACAAGCCATGGGTGGGAACCGAAGTGCGCGAAGAAACGGCTCGGGCATCCCGGCCGGACTTCTTGCCTCGCTGGTGATCGCCCTCCTGGCGTTTGGCGGCATCGGAATTCGGTACTACGTGCACGGGGATCTCAACGCCATCCACTGTCTCTTCAGTCTGTTTTTCTCGGTCAATCTGCTGATTTGCCATTGGGAAGCGTGTCTGTTCCTCAGAAGGGACCAAATCGAGACGCGCGCCAGGCATTGGCGCAAACGGCAGCGTGAAACCGGCCGAACGCCGGCGTTGGAGTTCCTTTCAACCAAAGTGCCGCTGAGACGGATCCTGTCCCCCACGGTCTGGGCAGATGCCTGGGCGACGTACTCGATGATCGACCCATCCTATACGGATCGCCGTACGTTGGGCTTCGTTGTCGATATCGGAAACGGGTTTGTTACGCCGGTTCCGACGCTGGTCCTCTACGCGGCCTTTACCGTTGGCTTCCCGCCGGCGGTGCTTGTCGGGATTCTTGGCGCGATGCTGTTCTGGCAGTGGGTCTACGTGTCGTCGCTGTACTGGGTCAGCTTCTTCGTGGCGGGGAGGCAGGCCCACGTCACCAGGCGCGAGCTGTATACGTATGTCGTTGCGCCAAATGCGTTTTGGGTGTTCGTGCCTGCGTTCGGGCTGTACGTCTCGGTGCGTCTGATTCTGGACGGCAACTACGGGGTTCTGGGGTTCTGAACAGGGGAAAACCATGCTGCACAGGACAAGACACGGATGGATCGAGGTCGTCGCCGGCGTCATGTTCAGCGGCAAGTCCGAGGAGCTGATCCGGCGCGTACGGCGCGCACTCATCGCCGGCCGGCGGGTTCAGCTCTTCAAATCCCACCTCGACGACCGCTACGGCGGCGAGTTCCGGATATCGTCCCACGATGGCCGGCAGATCGACGCCGAGCCCGTGTCCAACTCCGTGCAACTCGCAGAAAGGATCCGCCCGGCAACGCAGGTCGTCGCCATTGACGAGGCCCAGTTTCTCGACGACGGGATCTGCGAGGTTGTCGAAGCGCTGGCGGATGCCGGGATGCGCGTCATCGTGGCCGGAACCGACATGGACTTCCGCGGTGAGCCCTTCGGTCCCATGGGGCTCCTGCTGGCGCGCGCGGAGCGGATCGACAAGCTTGATGCGATCTGTGTGGTGTGCGGTGATCCGGCGACGAAGAACCAGCGCCTCATCGACGGGAATCCGGCGCCCGCGGAGGGCCCGACGATCCACGTGGGAGGCGCCGAGTCCTACGAGGCGCGCTGCCGCCGCTGCCACGACGTTCCCAGGCGAGGTCGGTCCCAGACGGAGCTGCTGCCGGGGCGTGGCACCGGGGGCTGGGAAGGGGCATAGCATGTCACAGATCACGCGGTGTCTCATCGTAGCGGTCCTGGCCATTGCCGGCTTCGGTTGCCTGGAGGATTCCGAAAACACGCGCGGTCCCGATGTTCCGGCGGATTCCGCGACCGTATTCCTGTCCGATTCCGGGTCGGTGGATATCGTTCGAATCTCCGATCTCCAGGCCGTGGACCCGCCTCAGGTCGAGAAGAGGCTGATCTACTCCACCGCAGCAGATCTCGAATTCGACCACGTCGTGGGAGCGGTTTTCCTTCCGGATTCATCGCTGGTTGTCGCTGACCGGAGGTCATCCCAACTCACCTTCCTCGACCGGGAAGGAAATGTTCGAGCGCGCACGGGTCGAGAGGGGGAGGGGCCCGGAGAATACAGTTGGATCGCGCGCATCGGGATCGGCGCGGATGGAACGCTGTTCGTCTATGATCGACGTCAGCGGCGATTCACCTTCCTGGACTCGCAGGGGGGGGTGACCGGTGTCGAGCGTATCGAGCGAAGCGGGGAGGTGCTGCCACTGGTCCGTCTGCGGAGTGGACAGTCTCTGGCTTTGTTTGAGCCGCGGCCGCCCCTCCCATCGGGGTTGCAGCGAGGTCCGGTGTTTCTCGTGCTCGCTGACGACTCCTGGGAGGTTGTCGATACCCTGGGCGTGTGGGTTGGCAAGGAACGTCATCTCTCGCGCGAATGGGGGGAGATTGTGGTCGGATTCGGCGCCACCGCACTCTTCGATGGGCGTGGGCTCCACACGGTCGTGGGCACGAACGATTCCCTGGACGTGACCCTCTACGAGGGGACCGCCCCGCTCACCCGGATTCGCGGTGGACATTCCCCTCGCCAGGTCACGGCCCGGGAAAAGGAAGCCTGGACCGAACTCTACGTTGCGATGTTCCCGGAAGGGTGGCGCGCAGACCAGCGAAGACAGCTGGAGCAGTCGACGGTCCGGGAGACCTATCCGGCATTCGGGGCGCTCAGCGTCGATGCCGATGGCAGGATCTGGATCGGAGACTTCGCGAAGCTCGAGGAGCCGCAGCGGCGGTGGACCGTTCTCGGACCCGAAGGCAGGCCGATTGGTGCCCTGAGTCTCCCGGTTTTTCGTCCTGAGTGGTACCGCTTCAGAGAGGGGTTGGGCGCCATGGGTACCGGTGCCGTCGAGGTCACGACCTCGCTCCCGAAACCGCGGCACGAGTTGCTGGACGTGACCGCTGGCCGCATCGCCATCCTCCGCCGCGGTGAGCTCGCAGGGGAGTTCATCGAGGTATACGAGGTGGAGATACCGCGCTAGCTGAGGGAGCCGGACAACCCTGGCTGCCTGTGCACGCCAACTCCCGGCAACCGCTAGGCCCCCGGCACTCGCAGAATCGGATACAGCTCCCCGACCCCGAGCCGGTCCGCGAGGAACCCCCAGTTCGCAAACCCGTCATCGGACTGCGGCTCCACCAGGCTGAAGAGCAGGCGGCCCAAAGGCTGGTCGGCCCGCGCCCGCATGTCTCCGGGGGCCGGGGTGACCTGTGTCCTCTCGTAGCGCCCGAAGAGGGATTGTTCGTTACGGCCCTGGAACGGCCGCTCGGCCGTCCGGACCGAATCGATGCGGAACGCCTCCACATCCACGGGCGTGGCTGCGGCCGGCTCGAGCGCGATGCCGTGCGCCGCGAGCCGTGTCAGGATCTCCACCAGACCGGCCGGTATCAGATAGGCCCGGGGCACGCGCTCTCTGAGCGTCGGCGCGAAGGTCCCGTACTCGTACATGGGCTCGACGTACTGCGTGTCGGCGCGCAGGAGCAGCGGGCGCCCGGTGAGCGGGTGCGTCTTCTCGACCACGGCGCCCATGAGGATGTCGACCGGTGCGGCAGAGCGCTCGGGCGCGGCGCGCAACGCGAGCGAATCGCCGACTACCGAGGCGGCATCGGCTTCCGCGACGACTTGCCGGACCTCGTCCGCATGCTCATGAACGTAGTCCAGGATCTCTTCGACGAAGTACAGCGTCGAGAGGACGCGCTCCTCGAAGGTGGCGTACGAGTAGGCCTCGCTCAGGATCGCGATCCGGTTGCGCAGACCGATGTAGTTGTTGTTGAACCGCGGGCGGTGGTCGAAGGTGTACCAGCCGCGCTCGCCTCCGCCGCGCGCGCCCGCGTTCCCGTAGTAGTAGTACTCCCAGCCGTGCTTGTCCCGGATCTCACCGGTCACGTGGGGAAGGAGCGCGCCACGGAGGAAACCGTCGATTCCCGCAGGCGTGTTTGGGTGGAGTGGTGGCGAGTACGTGAGATGATAGGCGTGCCGCGTCCCGTTCGTCGTATGTAGATCAACTGCTACCTGCGGATTGTATTCGCCCAGCAGGCGCGCCACCGACCGCGCTTCGGGCGAGTCGAGCTTCATGTGATCGCGGTTCAGGTCAAGGCCCTGGGCGTTCGGCCGCTGACCCATCCCTCCGATCGGCCCGTGCTGGCGGCCGCGATTGGTGAGGGTCACCCGTTCATTTCCGTCCGCGTTGTAGATGGGCGCGATCAGCAGGACCATCGACTCCCGCCATTCGCGGTGGCGGCCTGCCAGGAGGTCGCGGAGCAGCATCTGGAGCGCTTCCTTCCCGCACACCTCGCCGCCGTGGATGTTGCCCTGCAGGTAGACGACCGTCTTGCCGGACCCTCTGACGGACGCCGGACTCGGGTCGTCGACATCGCCCACTACCGCCAGCGGCAGCGCCCTTCCCTCGTTCGTATAGCCGTATGTGGTGTAGTGGACCGACGGCGAGGTGGCCGCGGCGCGCTGCAGGAAGTCCACGACATCGGCGTAGGAGCTGGTTTCCCGGTACTCCGTGCGCTCGGCGCGGGTGAGGAAGGTGTCGTCCGAGGGCGGGGGCGCGTCGCAGGCTGTGAACAGGGCCGCGGCGGCCGTGTACGCTGACAGGCGACACAGAGTCGCAGCTTCGGTCTTCCAGGTCGCCATGCGTACACCGCGCCTTTTTCGGTGGTCGGGTATCCGTGACACTGCCGACGCCAAGGTATCGTCCCCGACGCCATTTCCACCAACCGAGGCGGGTTCGCCCGTTCCATGACCGCGGAAGCCCCGGCAGGCTGCCTGGTCAATCGTGGCGGGCAAGCCAGGCTCTCAGCCGCTCGGCTTCTTCCGCCCCGGCCGGCACCCCGCGTCGCGCCGGCGACGACGGCCACCTGGTTGAGCAGCAGCTGTTCAGACATTCCGCTTCCTGCTTGCGGCGGATACCCGGTGCCGCTTTTCTCGTTCAGGGTAGTTTCTCACGTGGTTCGCCGGCTCGTTTGGAAGGGTCGAATGGGAATGTCAAGCATACAATACTCTCTGCCGCTCCTGGCCGTGCTGGCCTGCAGCCGTGCCGGCGACCCAGGCGAATCACCGTCGATCCGGCAGGTCAGCGAAACCGGGTCGTGTCCGGAATGCTCAATCGAACTCGTTGAGGTGGCGCGGCTTGGCGCTGACGGCGATCCCGTGTCCATTCGTCCCGACGTCAGCAACCGGCCCTGCATGGTCGCCCGACTACCCCGGCAGGAGTGGGCCGTCAGCGGACTCATTGGGGGCGGTGAGCTCGGGGTCTACGACACGACCGGCGCCCTCGTGCGTACCATCGGACGCTCCGGTGAGGGCCCGGGGGAGTACGGGACGAGCCTGCACGTCGTCGTCGGTCCGGAAGGGACAGTTTCCGTTGTCGACAACACCTACTTGCGCTTGACCACACTGCGCGACACCCAGCCTTTGCGCACCATGCGACTACCGCTTCGCGTCCAGTCCCTGGCGTTGCTGGAAAGTGGGGAACTCCTTGTCCATGGACGGCCCTCGGGCGCTACGGACGATACAGGACATCGGTTCACTCTGGTGGACATGGAATCCGGACAACTTCGCTCTTTCGGCGAATCGGACGAGAACCTTGCCGATCTGGATCAGTGGGTGGTAGGCAGAGGGAGCCAGGGTGGTTTCTGGGCCGCCAGCGGTTGGAAGTATGAATTGCACAAATGGGTCAACGCGGATTCCCTCGAGTATGCGCTGGTTCGTGACCACGTTGATTGGTTTCCATCGGACAACGCCTATTCCGATGAGATGTACGTGAGTGAGCCACCCGCTTCGTAGTTTACGCACATGTGGGAGACGACGGGCGGCCTGCTTTGGACGTTTTCGCTGATTCCCGATGAGGACTGGAGTCCGGAGCAGCCGCAGCGTCCGAATCCCGCCTGGAACGAGCGAGTGTTGGACACCATGATCGAAGTGATCGAAACGGCCAGTGGGCAGGTGTTGGCGCAGCTTCGCTACGAGAACACGCTTGCACCGGTTTGCGGGAACGGGTTGATGTACACGGCAGAGGAAGCCGCGGCCGGGGATGTGCGTGTCGTCGTGTTGGAGCCGCGGCTGATACGCTGACTAGCCCGCTACCCGCGCGAGAATCGCCACGATCTCGTCGTGGCCGGCGGACCGCGCCCGGGCTAGCGGCGTCGCGGGCGGAAGATCGTGAGGAAGCGCGGGATCGGCTCCCCGCCCGAGCAGAAACCGGACCATTGTCTCGTGCCCCTGCCGGGCGGCCCACGCCAGAGGTGTGCCCCGATACTCGTCGTCCAGCGCGTCCGGATCGGCGCCGTGCTCGATCATCAGCCGGGCGTTGTCCGTGTCACCGCGTCCGGCGTAATGGTGAAGCGCGGTCTTGCCGAGCCAATCGGGGCGGTTGGGGTCGAAGCCGGCTTCGATCAGGCGTTCGAGGACGGCGCGTGACGTGACGCACACGTTCGGATCTCCCCGGCGGAGAGAGCCTCCGTGCAGGCGCCGAGCCGCCGCCGGGACCGTTTGCAGCAGGAGCTCGGCCAACGGGAGGTCGTTGCGGCAGAACACCTCCTCGGCGAAGTCGGGGGTCGTTGTTGCGGCCGCCCCGGTGGCGATGGCCTCCCGCAGTTCGGCGACGGTCATCGACCAGAGGGGTGTGGTGGCGCCGTGGTGGCGGAGGAGACGTTCGATCTCGGACGCCGAATCGCCCCCCCACGCAACCGCGATCCTCAGGCAGCTGTCCGACGAGTCGGGCGCGGCGTGCGGATCCGCCCCGTGCTCCAGCAGCACTTCCACCATGGCGGTGTCGCCGCGTGCGCAAGCCATCCAGAGCGCGTGGCCCTCGGTTGCGAGCTCTTCGGGATGGCTGGGGTCGGCTCCGTGCCGAAGGAGCAGGCGCACCAGCTCCAGATGGCCGGCGCGCGCGGCGTAGGTGAGCGGGTTGCGCCGACCCGAATCCAGACCGCGGGCACGCTCGGGATCCTCGTCCAGCAGCGCCCGGGCCGCAGCCAGATCCCCGGATGCGCAGGCCGTCGAGAGGTCGAGGGTGGCCCCGGCCCCGAGCAAGCCCTCCAGAACGGTGGCGGTGTCGGGAAGAGGGATCCCCTTCAGCTCCCGCCGGACGCGGAACTCGTAGTCCCCGTTGAAGAGGAGATGGGCCGGGGTCTGCCCGTCGCTGCGACGGCCATCGGGATTTGCGCCCCGGTCGACCAACAGGGTGAGGAGACCGGGCTGGCGGGTCATGACCGCCCAGTGAACGGCGTTGTTGCCGTGCAGGTCGGCGGCGGCCGCGAGCTTCGGATGCGCGTCCAGCGTCGCATCGACCTGCCTCACGTCCCGGGCAACCATGGCGTCCCGCAGCTCCGCGAATCGGGAATCATGGCCGAAGCGTCTCCGCGCCTCATCCTCTAGAATCCCGCGAACCTCCCGGAAGCCCATGGCGGCCGCGCGACGAACCAGCTTCTTCCATCCGGAGTCCATGAACCGCGTGCGGCCCGGTTCCGCGCCCGCTTCCAGCAGCGCGCGCACGACCGCCGGACGGTTCGCGTAGACGGCGAAGTGAATCGGCTGCGTGTACCAGTACTGGGCGTGGACCAGAGCGGGGTCGTGCCCGATCAGCTCGCTCACCCGCGCGAGATCACCGTCCCGGCACGCCTGGAAGAGGGCCCAGGCCTCTTCGCCGTCCACGGGGTCCACGTCGTAGAGGTACCGCCCCGACATCTCCGCAGGGGGCGTCCTCATGATTCCTCACAGGTCAGGGGGGTCAACGCAGTCTGCACCGGATCTCGCCGAGCTGGCCGGCAACCCAACAAGTACACACGAAGCCGTCCTGGCGCGCAATGATTGTGCGGGGACGTAAACGCTGCGCACGATGGCCCGCGTTTCGCTCCCAGAGCCAACCCTGACGTTACGGCATGCGGCATTATGTTTGTATCTTTCTGTGGTCGTTGGGGTTACGTGTTCGGCAGCCCAGATTCCCGCTGATTGATTCCCGCTATTCTCGACTTCCGTCGCGAACCCCG
>MPNE01000049.1 GCA_002238865.1 Gemmatimonadetes bacterium bin94
CCCGCTTCCGCCGCCCCCATCGCTACCACCCGGCGAGCTGTCCAACGGGGCGGCGCGGATGGTGGACGCGGCGGTCCCCTGGGAGCTCGAGGCGGCCGCGCGAGAGGCGGTCGAGATGGTGGGGGACCCGGCGTGAGAGGTGGCGGGACTCGGCGTGAGCGGTCGCGGGACTCAGCGGGAGCGGTCGCTGGAATCGGCCTGTCCGGTAGCTGGACCCGGCGTGAGCGCCGCTGGAATCGGCCTGAGCGGTAGGCGCCGAGTCTCGCCGATCGGCCCGCCGCGTCCCCCAACGTTTCCGCGGCAAAACCAGGGACGCCGCCATGTCCGGATGGGACTGGTTTGCGACACGAAGGACGGGCACGACGACCGGTCTGGCCACTTTGCCCACGTATCCGCGGTGAACTCCCGCCCACCACCCGGTCACGCCCACCCCCGATCCGCCTATCCCGCCCGCTCCCGGTCCTTGACCGCGTCCCAAAGCCGGTCCAACCGCTCAAGATCCGTTCCCGGCATCGCAAGGCCACGTTGCCGGGCAAGGCGCTCCACCTCCTGAAAGCGTCCCTCGAACTTGGCCGTCGCGCTTGCGAGCGCGCCGACCGGGTCGACCCCCGCCAGGCGAGCCACGTTCACCACCGCGAAGAGCAGATCGCCCAGTTCCTCTTCCAGCCGCCTCCCTCCCGCGCCCGCCCCGATAACCGCGTCAACCTCACGCGTTTCTTCCCGCACCTTGTGCAGCGCGCCCGTCGTATCCGGCCAGTCGAAGCCCATCAGACTCGCCCGGTACTGCGCCGCGAAAGCCATTGACAGGGCGTCCTCGGCTTCCCGTTCCACTCTTCGTTCGGACAGCACAGTCTCGGTCTCCGCCAAGTGATTCCGCCCCCGTCGGGAACAGGTCCCCCAAATATGTCCGGCCGCCACCACCCCCCGCCACCACCCATCCGTGCCATATTTGTCGCACATCCCGGAACACCCCGCCCGGGACGATCCCCGCCAGAGCCGACCACCAGGACCGCGCATGCACGACCCCCCGCCCGCCCGGGACGCCCCCAACCCGGCCGCCCACCCCACCCCCACTCACCCCCGGGATCGCGCATGGGTCGAGATCGACTCGGCGGCCATCCTTCACAACATGAACCGGGTGCGGCAATCCGTCGGACCCGACGTCATGCTGATCCCCATGGTGAAGGCCAACGGCTACGGTCTCGGCGTCGAGCGCGTGGTCCAGGCCCTCACGCCGGCGCGCCCCTTCGGGTACGGGGTGGCCACGGTCGCGGAAGGCCTCGAACTGCGCAGCATCGGCGTACGCGAGCCGGTCATGGTCTTCAGCCCCGCTGTGCCCGACACCCTGGCGCCAGCTGTTGCGGGTGGGCTGATCCCCACAATCTCCGACCGGGCCGGCCTGGCCGCCCTGAGGGACGCAGCCGCCTCCGTTGCGCCCGGGGTCGAAGCCGCCTTTCAGGTCGAAATCGACACCGGCATGGGCCGAGCCGGCTTCACGCTCCAGGACACGGGCACCGGCTGGTGGAAAGACATCCTCCGCGCCACCGAATCGGGCCTGAAGCTATTCGGCGTGTTCACGCACCTGCATTCGGCCGACGAGCCCGACATCTCCAGTGCGCGCCGCCAGATTGAGCGCTTCGACGACTTCGTGCGGGGCGCAGACGGCATCGGGCCCGACACGCTCCTCCACTGCGCCAACAGCGCGGGGGCGCTGCGGCTCGCGCCCGGCACGGCCAACGCGGTCCGTCCCGGAATCTATCTCTACGGCGGCGCCGCGGGCCGGCCCGCCGACCCGCCCGAACCGGTCGCCGCGCTGCGCGCCCGGGTCGTGCTGGTCCGCGACGTTGTCCCCGGCACCACGCTCGGCTACGGCGCCACCTACCGCGCACGGGAACGGGAGCATTGGGCGACCGTGGGGATCGGCTATGGCGACGGACTTCCCCGCGTTCTGGGAAACCGGGGCGGGGGCATCGTGCGCGGGCGCCGCGTGCCGATCGTGGGCCGGATCTCCATGGACATGACGGTGGTACGTACTTCGGGGGATGTATCCGTCGGTGATACCGTTACGTTTGTCGGTCGGGACGGCGACGCCGAACTGACGCTGGATGAAGTCGCACAACGGGCGGGCACCATCGGATACGAGATCCTGACGGGGCTGTCGCCCAGATTGCCCAGAGTCGCAGGACTGTCATGACGGATCACGTCCCGGTGGAGCGGCTGGCGAAGCTGGCGGCGGAGGTGTTGAATAGTGCCTACGCCCCCTATTCCCGGTTCAGAGTCGGAGCCGCGCTTGAAGCGGAATCGGGAGAAGTGTTTACGGGATGCAACGTAGAGAACGCTTCCTACGGTCTAACGATCTGTGCGGAACGGGCGGCGCTGGCCGCGGCGGTCGCACGGGGCCACGCCGGTTTTCGCCGGCTGGTGGTCGCGACCGAAGGCGACCGCGCCGTTGCGCCGTGTGGTGCCTGTCGTCAGGTGCTCGCGGAGTTCGGGACCGGTCTGGAGGTGTTTAGCGTGGCGAAAAAGGAGAGTTTGCGTTGGTCCTTGGAGGATTTGATCCCCAGCGTCTTCAAGCTGGCGGTCACCGATGAATGATCGTTCGCGCGGGTGGATGCGCGCGCTGCCCGTCATCGCGGTCGTCGTTGGGACCGGGTGCGACGAAGTGCTCCCGACGGCCTCGAGCGACGACCTGATCCAGGGCGGCGTTGCTGTGGAAGTCACGCTGCCGTTCACGGATTTCGGGACGCGGGCCAGGGTTTATGGAGGGTACGGGAGGGCGTCGGAGCTGGCCGGCGGATTCATTGCGCACGACTTTGGAACCGGGCCGGACGGCCTCGCCGCGGGCGAGCGGGGCCTGGAAGCCGCGACCCTGCTTCGCTTCGGTCGCTACCCCGGCTTCGTGTCCGTCACCGACACGGCCGGAACCAACCGGCCCGACTCCTCGCTGACCTTCCTGTCGGGCCGGATCGTGGCGCGCCTGGACACCCTGTCGAGCATTCTCTCGGGCCCCGTCGAAGTCATCGCGCATGCGATCACGGAGCCGTGGGACGGACCCAGCGCGACGTGGGAATTCGCGGTCGACAGCGTGGGCTTGCGGGTCCCGTGGTCGCTGCCCGGCGGCGGTGTTGTCGAGGAGATCGGCAGCGGCGTCTGGGATCCGGAAGCGGGGGACACCCTGTCGATCACCGTCGATTCGGCGCGAGTCGCGTCGTGGGCCGATACCGCGGATCTCTCACGGGGTGTCCGCCTGACGACCCGGGCGCCCGGCGTGCGCCTGCAGATGAGGTCGGCCCTGTTGTGGCTGGAGACGCTGCCCAGCATCAACCCCGACACCATCGTTCAGGTGCTGGCCGATACCGAGGCCACCAGCTTCATCTACGATCCGATCCCGAAGGCCCCGGACAACTCGCTGCGGGTGGGCGGTGCTCCCGCGTGGCGGACGGTGCTGGACCTCGACCCTCCTCGAGTGCTGCACGGCCCGCCCGAACTCTGCGATGTCCTGGGATGCCCGCTGGAAATCAGCCCGGAGCAGATATCGTATGCCGGCCTGCGCCTCACGACGTTGGCCGAATCGCCCGCCTTCGCACCCTCGGACACCCTGACCATCGACATCAGAATGGTTACGGTGCCCGATATCCTGCCGAAATCACCGCTGGGACCACCCACCACCGGGTTCGCCGGCGTCGTCCTGGCTCCCGAATGGTTCTCGCCCCCGGCCGGGCACGTGGTCGAGGTACCCGTGACCGGCCTCGTTCGCGACCTGCTGCGCGGCGAGACGCCGGACGGAGACCCGGTGAGCAACACGGTGGCCCTCCTGTCCAGGTTCGAGCCGCTTTCGATCGAGTACGTCTCGTTCAGTGACGAGCGGTCTGCCGATGCGCCGCGGCTGCGGCTCATTCTGAACTTCCCGCCCGGCAGCGGAGGTGGGGGATGAGGAAGACGCTCCTGGTTCTGGCTCTTTTGGCCATGGCCGCGCCCGGGCAGGCGAGCGGCCAGTCCTTCCTCGGTTTTCGGGGGCTGGGCGTCCCGGTGGGGCCTGCGGACGGCCGCTCGGTGGCCCTTGGCAATCTGGGGATCGGTCTGGGCCGGGCCGGGCTGTCGGTCACCGATCCCGCCGCGGCCGCCCACATCCCGTTTCCCTCCGTCTTCGTGTCCATGCAGCCGATGTGGGGCGACTTTCAGCTCGAAGACCAGAGCGGGACCATGCGCACCACCCGCTTTCCCCTCATCGCGATCGGCTACCCCGTGCTTTCGGTCAACGGCACCGTGACGCTTTCCCTTGCGGGGTATCTGGAGCAGCGCTGGGTGGGACACACGGCCCGCACGGTGAATCTGGGCGGCATCGACGTGCCCGTGGACGACCGTTTCACGACCGACGGCGGGACCTCGGTAGCGCGGGTGGGGTGGTCCCAGAGATTCGGAGCCCGCTTCGCGGCGGGGGTCTCCGCGGGGGCGTATGTGGGTCGTCTGGAGCGCGAGTTCGACCGCACCCTCGACTCCCTCGTCGTCGGCGGCGATGTCCGCTCGTACACGGAGGCGAGTTCGTGGCACTACGGCGGCTACACCCTCACGGCGGGCTTTGGGGCCGATCCGCATGACCTCATCCACCTGGCCGGTGCGCTGGAGTGGTCCGGCGCGCTGAAGGAATCGCCCAGTGAAGACACCGAGGGAGACGAGAACCGGTACTCGATCCCGCTGAGGCTCCTGTGGGGCGCGACGGGCCGCCTCTCGGAGCGCCTGCACCTGAACACGTCGTTCGCCTACCAGGACTGGTCGGGTGCGGACGGTTTCCAGCCCGGAGTCGTCAGCGCGAAAACGCTGAGTTACGGCGCCGGGCTCGAGTTGCAGGTTGTTCGGAGGCCGACCCGCGGCATCCCGCTGCGCCTGGGGTACCGACGCGTGGTCCCGCCCTTCCGCTACCAGGTGCAGGACCCGGTGGAGACCGCCTGGTCCGTGGGGTTGGGGTTCAACCTGGTGGAGGTCGACGGCATCCGCTACGGCTGGATGGATGTCGCGGTCGAGCGCGCCGAGCGTTCCAGTGCTCCCCTCAGCGAGAATTTCTGGCGAGCGACCGTCTCGCTGGGGATCACCCGATTCTAGGACCCGGAAGGGCGCATCCATGCGCATCCACTACAAGACCTTCGGATGCAAGGCGAACCAGTACGACACCGAGCGCATGCGTCAGGCGCTGGAGGCCCGGGGCGCCGTGGGGGCGGCCTCGCTGGAGAGCGCGGACCTGTGCGTGATCAACACCTGCACCGTCACCAATCAGGCCGATGCGGGGGCGAGGCGCTACATCCGTCGCACGGCGCGCCGCAATCCGGGAGCCGCGGTGGTGGTCGCAGGCTGCTCGGCGGCCCTGCGCGCGCCGGAGTACCGGGCCATGGGGGTCGAGGTGGTGGAGGGCCACGACCCTGCCGAAGTGGTGGGGGCGCCCGCCCGGGGGTGGGGGGGGGGGGCGCGCGGGGGGGGGGGGGGGGGGGCGCGCCTCGTTCAGCTGGGCAGCCGTGCGCCGCTGGACCGCGCCCATCTCGAAGCCGTCGGCGCGACCGTGCTGCGGCGACGCGCGGGCGCGACCCGGGGCTGGCTCAAGGTCCAGGACGGCTGCGACCGCAAGTGCGCGTTCTGTGCGACCCGGCTGGCCCGGGGCGGGGCGGGGGCGGGGCGCGCGGGCGGCGCGGGCTCGCGCTCGGGGCCGGCGGCGCCGGGACCTGCCGGTGGGCCCCGCCCCGGCCGCCCGGGGAAAAAAGCCGCAGCCGCGACCCCGGCCGAATCGTCGAGGAAGCGCACGTGCTCTCGCGCAGTCATCCCGAACTCGTTATCACGGGCGTCCACATCGGCCACTACGGCAGGGACCTGGAACCGCGCGGGACGCTCACGGCGCTTGTCCGCCGCCTTCTCGACGAGGTGCCCGGCCCCCGTTTCCGGCTCGGCTCGATCGAGGCCACCGAAATCGACGACGGCATGGTCGACCTCCTGGCCACCTCCGGGGGGCGGCTGGCTCCCCATCTGCACATGCCGCTGCAGAGCGGCGCCGATCCCGTCCTGCGCAAGATGCGGCGGTGGCACAACCGCGAGGACTACCGCCGCCGCGCGCACGAGATTGCCGCCACCGTTCACCCCGTCGGTCTCGGCGCCGACATCATCACCGGCTTCCCCGGCGAAACCGACGCCGACCATGCCTCGACCGTCGCCCTCGTGGAGGAACTGCCCTTCACATACCTGCATGTCTTCCCGTACTCGCCCCGGGACGGCACGGTCGCCACCGAGCTTCCCGGGCCCGTCCCGCAGCGGGTGTCACGGGAACGCGGCCGCGAACTCCGGGAGTTGGCCGAGCGGAAGGGCGCCCGCTACGCACGGGAGCGCGGCGGCGCGCCGGTCGAGGTGGTCATGGAAGGCGCGAACGGCACGGCGCTGACCGGCGACTACCTCAGGGTGTCGGTCCTGGCGTCGCACACCCCCGACCCCGGGGTCCTTCATCACGGCAGCCTCTCCCGCGACGGATCGAGCATCACGGTTGACGAGGGCGCACCGTTGGCGCTGAATTAGACCTCCATGATCAGCACACGCCGGCGGGCCTACGTCGAGACCTACGGATGTCAGATGAACATCTCCGACGGGGAGCTCATGGAGGGCGTCCTCGAAGGAGACGGCTACGACATCGTCGCTACGCCGGAAGAGGCCGATGTCGTCCTCGTCAACACCTGCGCCATCCGGGAGCACGCCGAGAGGCGCGTGCTGGGACGGGTGGCCCAGCTGGGCGGACTGAAACGACAGCGGTCCGACATGGTCATCGGCGTGACCGGCTGCATGGCGCAGAGGATGGGCGACGACCTGCTCGAAAAGGCCCCGTACGTCGACCTGGTCGTCGGACCCGACGGCTACCGCAGCCTTCCGTCCGCGCTGCGCGCGGTTCAACCCACCCGCAGGACGCCCAGGAAGCAGCTCTCGGTGATCGACCTCGACCCCAATGAGAACTATGTGGGGCTGGAGCAGCGCCGGCGCTCGGACGTGACGGCGTGGATCCCGATCCAGCGTGGCTGCAACCACCGCTGCACCTTCTGCATCGTGCCGTACGTGCGGGGCTCGGAGAAGAACCGCGACCCGCGCGAGGTGCTGAACGAGGCCGCCGATGCGGTCGATGCCGGCATCAGCGAAGTCACCCTGCTCGGACAGACGGTCAACTCCTACCGCCACGGCGACTGGAGCTTCGCGCGCCTCGTGAAGGCGGTGGCCCGGGTTGGGGGCATACGCCGCGTGCGCTTTACCTCGCCGCACCCGAACGATGTCACCGAGGACCTTGTGGAAGTCATCGCGACCGAGCCGGCGGTGTGCGAGCAGTTCCACCTGCCGGTCCAGTCGGGGAGCAACCGCGTGCTCAAGCGCATGGTTCGCCGCTACACCGCGGAGTCCTTTATGGCGAAGGTCGAAATGCTCCGCTCGGCGGTGCCGGACATCGCGCTCTCCACGGACGTGATCGTCGGCTTCCCGGGCGAGACCGAAGGAGACTTCGGGCTTACACTCGACCTCCTCGCCGACGTCAGGTTCGACGAGGCCTTCACCTACCGGTACAGCCCGCGCGAGGGCACGCCCGCGACACGCCTGCCTGCCGACCAGTTCATTCCCGACGACATCGGCGGCGACAGGCTGCAGCGGCTGATCCGCGCGACGCGGTCCATCCAGGCCGAGATCAACGAGCAGGAGGTGGGGCGCGTCGAAGAGCTGCTGATCGAGCGGCGCGGGAAGCACGAGGGGATGGTTCTCGGCCGCACGCGCCGCAACAAGGCGGCGGTCATGCGGGGCGGGGAGCGCGACATCGGACACTACCGCACGGCGGAGCTGGTCCGGACGACCGGCGTGACCTTCATCGCCGAGCCGGTGCAGGGGTAGACGACGGCATGCGCCGCTTCTCGGGTCTCCTGGCACTGGGCGTGGTCGTCCTTCTGGGCGTGGCCTTCGCGATGGGGAACGCCGGCCGCGAAGTCACGATCAACCTCGGAATCGCGACGCTCAGCGGCGTGCCCGTCACCTTTGTCGCGTTTGGCGGCATGGTGATCGGCATGGGCGTGGTCCTCGTGGCGGGGATCAACGCCGATTTGAAGGTCCGGCGCCTGCTCCGTGAGCGCCACCTGAAGGAAAGCCTGACCGAGAACACCAAGGCCGGAACCGGGCCTGCGACGTTGACGGACGCCGGCCCGCACCATGGAGAGACGCTTCTGGAGTGAGGGGCGCGCCCCCGATCCTTTGGACCGCCGTGGGCTTCGCCTCGGGCGCGGCAGCCGGCACGTTCAACCCGCTTCTGCTCTTCGGCGTTCCCATCCTGCTATGGCGCGGTCCCGGATCCCGGGCGCTGTCGCTTCTCCTGTGCTTTCTCGCCGGCAGCGCCTGGGGCGCGGCCGACCGCCGATCCCGCGAACAGTGCACGGCCGCCGTCAAGGACGGGGCCGAAGCGTCGGTGACGGGGTATTTCACGAGCTCCAGCGCCGAGGGGGCCTCCACCTTGCGGGTGGATTCGGGGTGCGGAGGCCTGGTCAGGGTCTACGCGCGGGACGGCGCCCCGCCCCTGGCGCGTCAGGTGTCCGTTGCCGGGACGTGGTTCCGGTCCCAGCGGCCGGACGGTTCGGTTTCGATCTACCTGAGCGCGACATCGGTGGAGGAGCTGAAGGACGCCGAGCGGCGGCCGCCGTGGCATCAACGTCTGCGCGCGGCCATACGCGGCCGGGCGTCCGAGGCGCTGGAACGAAGGCTCGGCACCCAGGCCGGGGTGGCGTCCGCTCTGGTGCTGGCCGAGCGCGACGGCATCCCCCGCGAACTCTGGGACGCCTTCGCGCGCTCGGGCAGCGCCCACCTCCTCTCCATCTCGGGGTTTCACGTCGGCGTGATCGCGGCGCTGCTGGGCGGCCTCCTCGCGCTGACCGGGCAGCCGCCCCGCACCCGCGCGGCAGGGGTTGCGGCCGGCGTCTGGGCCTACGTCCTGGTCATCGGCGCCCCGACGTCGGCGACCCGCGCGGCCTGGATGACCTCGGCCTTCGTCCTGGGACGGCTCCGGCACACGCCCGCGCGGCCACTCGGCGCACTTGGGCTTTCCATGCTCATGCTCGCCGTGCTGCGGCCCGAGGTCGTCGCCGGCGCGGGCTTTCAGCTCACCGTCTCCGGGACCGCCGGCATCCTCATCATGACCAGGTGGATGATGAGCCACTGGCCCGCGCACAGGGGGCGCGGGTGGATCGCCCCGCCCATCGCGGCGGGGATCGGCGCCTCGGTGTTCACCGCGCCCGTCCTCGCCTACCACTTCGGGCAGATCCCGCTCCTCTCGCTCCCTTCCTCGCTGCTGCTCACTCCCCTGGTCGCGACCGCGGTGCCGGGCGTCATCGCGACGATCGTCATGGATATCCTGCACATCCCGGGCGCCGCCGTCGCCGGCGCGGGCTCGGAGGGCCTCCTCCTCGCCGTCACCGCGACCGCCGCCGCCCTCGGCGACCTTCCCTGGACGGTCGTGCTGGTCACGCCGCGCGAGGCCGCGCTCCTCACCGCGGGCGCCATCCTGCCGCTTCTCGTCGCGAACGCCCCGTGGCGCACGCGGCCGGCGGTCCGGGCCGGCGTCTCGGCCGTCTGCGCGCTCGCGGTCCTCTGGGCAGGGCAGGCGGCCTTCTCCCTCGCGGGGCGGGGGACGCTGCAGATCGTCGCGATCGACGTCGGCCAGGGCGACGCCATCGCGCTGCGCACTCCCCGCGGCCGCTGGCTCCTTGTCGACGCCGGCCCCCGCGGCTTCGGCGGCTCCGACGCCGGCCTGACCCGTGTCGTTCCCTACCTGCACGCGCGCGGGGCGCGCCGTCTCGAGGCCGTCATCCTCACCCACCCGGACGAAGATCACGCCGGCGGCCTTGCGGCGGTGCTCGGCAACATCTCCGCCGGCGCCGTGATCGGGCCCGGCTTCAGCGGGGGCCAGACCGGGCACATGGCGGGGCTCGCGGAGGCCCGGCGCGCGAACGTTCCCTGGCGCAGGGCCGTCGCCGGCGACTCCTGGACCGTCGACGGGGTCGAGTTCCGCGTGCTGAGCCCGGTCCCGGCGGACGCGTCCGATGCCACGCGATCGCCGAACGACTGGTCGGTCGTCGTACACGTCGCCTTCGGCCGCTTCACGGCGCTGCTCATGGGCGATGCCGACGCCGAGATCGAAGCCGGACTCCTGGACGAAGGGGACATCACGGTGCTCAAGGTGGGCCATCACGGCAGCAGCACCTCCACGTCCGCCGACTTCGTGCGCGCGGTCTCGCCCGACTACGCCCTCATCTCGGTCGGTTCACGCAACCGCTACGGCCATCCGGACCCGGCGGTACTCGGCCGCCTCGACGAATCGGGCACCCGCATCCTCAGAACCGACCTGCACGGCACGGTCGGCGTCAGCGGCCGCAGGGACGGCACGGTCGAGGTGCGGAGAGCCAGGTAGCTCATCCGCCGGTTGACGAACCAGCACGAAACGGACACACTATTCGGCCATGCGAAGCAAGGTCGTGACCATAGATCGTCACATCATCGACCAGGAGCGCAGCTACCCCGACGCCTCGGGGCGCTTCTCGGCGCTGCTGTACGACATCGCACTGGCCGCCAAGATCATCTCGCGCGAGGTGAACATGGCCGGCCTCATCGACGTGCTCGGCCTGACGGGCGAAACCAACGTCCAGGGCGAACGGGTCCGGAAGCTCGACGCCTTCTCGCAGGAGGTGATGGTCAAGGCGATGGATCACGCCGGCCATCTGTGCTGCATGGTGTCCGAGGAGTGCGAGGACATCATCCCCATCCCCGAACGTTTCGACATCGGGAACTACGTCCTCCTCTTCGATCCTCTCGACGGTTCGTCGAACATCGACGTCAACGTCTCCATCGGCACCATCTTCTCGATCCACCATCGGGTGCTGGACGGTCGGTCGAAGCGGAACAGCCCGGGGACGATGGCGGACTGCCTTCAGCCGGGCTTCCGCCAGGTTGCCGCCGGCTACGTCATCTACGGCTCCTCGACCATGCTGGTCTACACGACCGGGGTGCAGGGCGGCGTGCACGGCTTCACGCTGGATCCGTCGATCGGCGAATTCCTGCTGAGCCACCGCAACATCCGCATCCCCGACCCGCCGGCGAAGGTCTACTCGGTCAACGAGGCGTACTACGCGCGCTGGTCGCGCCAGCAACAGCGCCTGGTCGACCACTTCAAGGGCGTGAACGGGGAGCGGGGCGGAGGCTACAAGTCGCGATATATCGGTTCGCTGGTCTCCGATTTTCACCGCACCCTCCTCCAGGGCGGGATCTTCATGTATCCGCCGGACTCGAAGGCGCCGCGGGGGAAGCTGCGGGTCCTTTACGAGGCGGCCCCGCTGGCGCTGGTCTGTGAAGCCGCGGGAGGACGTGCTTCGAACGGCTCCCGGGACATTCTGGACATTGTTCCGGGCGGGCTTCACGACCGTACGCCCCTCTTCGTGGGATCGGCGAGCCTGGTGAATCTGGCCGAGCAGTACCTGGAACTTCCGGACGAATCGGCGGGACAGGGGTCAGAAAGCTGACAGGAACAGGTTTTTCGTGCGTCCGGCAAGACGCACGTGATGCCTATATCGTTGTCAGCAAATGGCTTGCGGACTGTTGGAATCGTGGCACAAGTCTTGCTACAATGCATTGCCGACCCAAGAAGCAGCGGGTCGATTGACAACCCCTGATTACCGTCCGCCGGTCGCGTCGACACCGCGTCGGCCGCCGAAGGACGATGATCATAGATTTTCGGATTGCCTGGCCACCGGCACGAGGCCGGAGGAAAAAGGGCGACGAAAAAACCATCCTATCCAAAGGAATGGACATGAACAGACTCAAGAAGCTCCTTGCGGCGGCAACGTTGCTGGTGCTCCCGGTCATCGCGGCTTGTGGAGAGGACATTGTTCCTCCGCCGCCCACCGGCTCGATCATGGGCCAGGTGTCGATCGAGGGCCAGGGGATCGACGGAGTATCCGTCAATCTCAGCAACGGCGCCTCCACCACGACCGCAGGCGGCGGCACCTACCGCTTCGACGCAGTTCCGGCCGGTGCCTACACCGTCACCATCAGCGGCTTCCCGGCGGACGCCAGCTTCGACGCGACGTCCTCCGCGGCCACGATCCCCGACACCGGCGGATCGGTCACCGTTGACTTCCGCGGCTCCTTCATCCGCACCGCTTCCATCATGGGGACGGTAACGGTAGAGAACATGGGGCTCGGGGGAGTGACTGTCATGCTTTCCGGCATGGCCGACGCGCAGACCGCGACCGACAACAGCGGTCAGTTTGTGTTCACGGGCCTTCGCGCCGGGACGTACTCGGTCGAGATCTCCGGATTCGACATGGACGAGGTCGGCTTCGGCAGCACGTCGTCCAGCGCCACGATCGGCGTGGGCGAGTCGAAGATCCTCACCTTCGACGGAACGTATCTCCGCACCGCCGGCATCATGGGCCAGGTCGCCGTGGAGGGCGAAGGCCTTGCGGGCGTGACCGTCACCCTCGCCGGTGAGGGCGAAGACGGCACCACAACCACCGACGCCGGTGGTCTGTATGCCTTCTCGAAGCTCAAGGCGGGCGACTACTCGGTCGCGATCTCGGGCTACGACACCAATGACTACGAGTTCGCAACCACCTCGGAGAACGTGACGCTCGCCACCGGCGAGACCGCGAACATCCCCTTCGAGGGCACGCTGCTTCGCACCTCCGGCATCGCAGGCCGGGTGAGCGTCGAGGGCATGGGCCTTGACGGCGTAGAGATCGCCCTGGCGGGCGCGGCGGAAGCCACGGCCACCACGGCCAACGGCGGGCAGTACGCCTTCGCCGGCCTCGCCGAGGGTACCTACGTCCTCACCATGACGAACCCGAACGCGGACGCCTACACGTTCGAGGAGACGACTGCCACGGTCGTGCTGGGCGACTCCGAGTCGAACATCACGAACTTCGAAGGCACGCACACGCGGACTGCTTCAGTCTCGGGCGTGCTGTTCATCGACGAGGTGGATCAGGACAAGATGCTCACCGCGGGCGAGCCCACGATCGTCGAAGCACTTGCGCCGCTGGTGGCGGCCGGTGCGCTGGACACGGAGATGCTGGCCGGCCTGCTGGCGCAGGCGAAGGTGGTTCTCCGGGGTCCGGATCTCAACACAATGACCGAAGTTCCGATCCAGGCGGACGGTACCTTCACGACGGGCGAGGCCCTGGTGGCCGGTTCATACCAGGTCGAGCTGCCCGCCAACAACGAGATGGTGGCGGCGGCGCTTGCAGCGGCCGGCGTAGCCTTCGTTGGCGAGTCGTCGGTGGTGACGGTTGACGCGGCCGGCTCGGCCACGGTCAACTTCCCGTTCCGGATCACGACGCAGACGGTGGCGACCGGTGCCCGCATGGGCGGTGGCGGCCACTTCGGCGCTCCGGTGGCGGGTGTGAAGCTGGCGCTGTATGCCCGGGCCGACGGCACCGGCATGCTGGGCGAAGCCACGACCGACTCGACGGGCGCGGCGGCGTTCAGCTTCGCGCGTGCCGACGACACCAGTCCCGGCAGCGACGACGGCGACAACATCGTCTTCGTGAAGGTGGTGGAGGCCGGCCATCCCGCCTTGGTGGTGTCAGGCAACGACTTCGTCGAGATCAACTACGCGTCGACGGCGCGTCTCTACGCGGCGGACGCCGAGAAGGAAGTCGCGACGCTGGTCAACATCGCGGTCGGCTTCGACTTCTGGGTGAAGAGCAACGAGACGGCGCGTGACGGCGACGCAGGGCTGGGCGGCTGGAACACCCAGGTGTTCATGGGTGAGGTCACCGACGATTCCGAGCCGCTGATGGTCGAGGTGGACGGCGCGATGGTCAACGCCACGATGCCCACGGACGACGGCGACGACAACGCGGCCGACCTGGGCAAGAGCACGTTTGCGTACGTGGTCGACCCGACGACGCTGCCGGCGACGTTCACGGTGGTGACGACCGAGGCAGGCCAGCCGGACCAGGGCGAGGCGTGGGAGCAGAGCGACGCGCTCACGTTCACGCACACGGGGCTCGATCTTCCGCCCGGGGCGGATGACGACATGCTCGACCTCGGGCCCCTCCGCGTCACGTTCACGACGCAGGCCGTCTACGTAGGCGTGCACCGTGAGCTGGACGACCGGACGGGAATGACCGACTTCATCGGTCTCGGGGACGGCGATGGCCGGCCCACCGGCACTGCGGAGAACGAGATCGAAGTCGCGCTGATGGCGGCCGACAGCCGCGGCCGGCTCAGAGTCCTCGAGTACGATCACGACGCCGATCCCGAAACGCCCGACCAGAGGGCTGAAGCGACGGCGGGTGCCTCCGGCGTGGTGTCGTTCAAGAACATCCCGGCGGACATGGAGATCACGGTCGTGGCCGATGAGGGCAGCGGCATGGTGGTCGTTCCGGACAGCCGGGCGTCGCGCGAGATCGACGCGTTCGGCGGCCAGCTGGACGACTATCCGGACGGCACGATCGTCGGCGCGTTCGGCGCTGGCAGCGGTGCGCGTCCCGACATGTGGCTGTGCCCGCTGCAACGGCAGGCAAGCGACAACCCCGGCGAGGTATGCTCGACCTACGGCTACAAGTGGGCGACCGGGACGATCACGGGTTCGATCGGCCGTCTCCGGCAGGGTGACGAGGCCACCGTCACGCTGATACCGGTCAACAGTAATGACGCCTACGCGGACGACCTGGCGCAGGACATCGAAGTGACGGCCGGTACCGGCGGCGCAGCCAGCTATACCTTCAGCAATGTCCCGGACGGCCGATACATGGTCAGGCTCGAAGCCAATTCGGGGAGTTGGGGTGCAGACGAGACTGGCGTGATCTCGGTCATGCACGACGAGGAAAACACCGACGACGACTACACCGGCGACGTCAGCAGCGGCAACGACCTGACCGCCACCGACCTGCGGGGCGTGATCAAAGGCGTGATCGCGAATGACGTCAATAACAGCCTCAGCTTGACGGGTAGTGAGTCAAGGGCGGGCGTTGTCGTCGAAATCTACCATACATCGGGCTCAGTGGCCGATGGATTGGTGGCGGGCGATGCGGTGATCGATGAGAACGGCGACCCCGTGACGGCTGTGACCGACGAGGACGGCGTGTTCTCGTTCACCGGTCTCCAGAGAAACGAAGCCGGCTCAAGCAAGGTTTATCTGCTGAGAGTTCCCGAAACGGACTTGTACAAGGTCGTCAAGAATCGCACGCCAGGACTTAAGGACGACGAAGACCATGTGGTCAACTACGACCTCGCGACAGCTTCCACAGCCGAGTGGTTCGATGAGTTGATCGCCCGAAACCCGCCACCATTTTGGGATTACGACACAAGCACGCTCGCTATTCACCAATTCAACAACTTTGCATTGCTGTACAAAGACGGCGAGGTCGAGGGGAGCGTGTCGGATCCGAGCGAGCGGAAGGCACACAGTCGCGCGGTAGTCGAGCTGCATCAGTGCGAGGTGTCGAACTACCAGGTGGCCACCGCAACGACTCCTGAGGTTCCCTTGAGCCAGTGCACGGAGTACACGGACGTGGTTGTGGAAGCGTCCGTGGACGCCAAGGGCAATTGGAGCGCCGGAAGCCTAATGGAAGGCATCTACGAGGTGATCGTGGACCTGCCGGCGGGGTACATCAGTGTCGCCGCGGACGGTTCCGACGACGCTACCGCCGCTGGCTTCCACAGCCAACAGATCGTCGAACTGAAGGGCGGGCGCGCCGATGACGACACCGAGACGTTCCACATCAAGGACCGGAACGCGGGCAATGGCGCAGTCCTGACCAGTGTCGATGTCAACGGCGATACTTGTGCGCTCGGTGAAGCCGCCACGAATGCCGTCAACAGGTGCGCCGACGACCCCGACGGAACGATCTCCGTAGAGGTCGATGCGTCGGCCGGCGCCCAGATCTGGCTGAGCAACAGCCGGACGAACGCGACGGTAAGCACCGCCACCATGCGGTCGATCAAAGTGACCGACGAGGAAGCCACGATCACGCTGGCCGAGGCGGGATCCGAGAGGTTCTACGTCCATGTCTTCGCAGAGGACGGGTACTCGAATAACTATGCCAGCAATGGTGATCCGACCGAAACCGGCGGCCAGGTGGCGGCCTTCAATGTCCGGCGCAATGCCGACGTGCGCGTGAAGGAGGTCACGATCTCATGGAACGGCGACAGGATCGAACTGGATCGGGACGGTCTCAACCTGGATCCCGACGGTGAGACGGATCCGGTGACCGGTACGACCACCTTGAGGATCACGGTGGACGAGGGCGACAACAACGGGACGATTCCGACGACGAATCTCGGGGTTGCAGCCGCCAGTTTGACCACGGGATTCGGCGTGGTGACGTGGGGCGAAGTCGACGTGACCGCTACCAACCCCACGTGCGACTTCACCTCAATCTCCGGTACAGAGGGCGTCCTCACGTTGCTGGCGAACACGGCGACCACGAAGGGAAGCGACGGGGCGTGCTTCAGGATCACCGACAGTGACGGTGATACGACCGACGTGGACGCGAACACGAGCAACACACGCGACTACATCCTGATCGCCACCAGGAAGTAGGAATGACCAACCCCTCACGAGTTCTGAATGGGACGCGACGGCGGCGCAGTAAGGAAGCCCCCGTCCGGTTCGCCGGGCGGGGACTAGCCGTCCACAACAACCACAGATGCCAGCGGCGTGCAAACGCCTAAACGCACAACAACGAATCGAGAAGACCGTGCAACAGTTGACGCAACCGAGACCCCATGACATGACACCCCAACCACTTGCTTCAGCCGGCGCCCGAAGTCGCCCTCGCTGGCTCGCCCTCGCAGCACTCGCTACGGTCGCGATCGCGGCTTGCGAGAACCCACAGGCGCCAGCGTCGTGCGGCCCGATACCGGGGGTGACGGTCAACGTGGGCGAATCGACCACGGTGACCGCATGCTTCAACGACGCGAACGGAGACGCTCTGGCGTACTCGGCGACCTCATCGAACCCGACGGTCGCGACGGTGGCGGCGGCGGGCAGCACGGTGAACATCACGGCGGTGGCCCCCGGCAACGCCACCATCACGATCACCGCGAACGATCCCGGCGGGCTGCAGGCCACTTCCGCAGTGACCGTGACCGTGCCGAACCGGGCACCGCAGGCAGTGGGCACGATCGCGGCCGTGACGGTAGCGGGCGGCGAGACGGCCACCGTCGACGTGTCGGGCAACTTCATGGAGCCCGACGGACAGACACTGAGCTACAGCGCCTCGTCCTCGGATACCGACGTGGCCACGGCGACGACTTCGGGCAGCGCCATCACGGTGACGGCCGTCGGGCGCGGCATGGCCACGGTCACGGTGACGGCGACCGATCCTGGCGGCGAGAGCGCGACGCAAAGCTTCCAGGTGACGGTGCCGAACCGGGCGCCGGAGCCAACGGGCAGCATCCCGGACGCCGAGGTGAAGTCGGGCGAGTCGACAACTGTGGATCTGGAGTCGTACTTCACGGATCCGGACGGTGACAACCTCAGCTATGCGGCAACATCATCCGCGCCGACGGTTGCCACGGTATCGGTCGCGGGGCGGGTGCTGACGGTTACCGGAACGGGGTCGGGGACGGCGACGGTCACGGTGACGGCGACGGACACGGGCGACGAGACGGCCACGCAGAGCTTCCAGGTCACGGTGCCGAACCGGGCTCCGGAGGCGGTGGGGACGATCCCTGCGCAAACGGCGACCGAGGGCGGCACCGAGACGGTGGTGCTGCGGTCGTACTTCAACGACCCGGACGGCGACGCGCTGACCTACACGGCGACCAGCGCGAATCCGGCGGTGGCGGTGGCGACGGTGTCCGGGAGCGTGCTGACGATCCGTGCGGTCGGAGCGGGCTTTTCGGTAATCACCATTACGGCCACGGATCCGGGCGGACTGACGGCGACGCAGATCGTCACGATCCAGGTTTCGGCGCGGAATGCCGCGCCCGAGCCGGTGGGTACCATTCCGGCCCAGAGCCTGTCGGCGGGCGAGTCGGCGACGGTGGTCCTGACGTCCTACTTCACGGATCCGGACGGCGATGCGCTGACGTACACGGCATCGTCGGCGAACCCGGCCGTGGCCACGGCGACGGCGACGGGCGCCACGCTGACGATCACGGGGCGGTCGCCGGGCAGTGCGACGGTTACCGTGACGGCAAGGGATCCCGGCGGGCTGACGGCGACGCAGAGCGTTTCGGTGAGCGTGGGCACGGCGACTTCGCCGGACCTGTTGTTCAGCAGCGTGACGCCGAGGGCCGTCACCATTGCACCGGGGGGCTCCGAGGTCCTGGTGTTCACGATCAAGAACGCGGGTAACGCGAATTCGGGGCCGACGAGCGCGCAGGGCTACGAGTCTTCGGACGCGACGATTACGACTTCGGACAGGGTTGCAACCAACGACGTTGCGATTCCCGGACTGGTGCCGAACGGGGAAGCCACGATCAGGCTGACCTTGAACGTACCTGCCAACACCCCGGCGGGCTCGAGCTATATCGGCATGTGCGTCGACCCGGTGACCGGAGAGTCGAATACGACCAACAACTGCTCGGCGTCGGTCAGGGTGACGATTGCGTCGCCGCAAGCGGACCTCGCGGTGTCGGATGTGCGTCCGGACAACGTGGTGGTTACGGCGGGCGGTGCTGGCAGCTCGGTCGTGTTCACGGTGACAAACGACGGGGCAGCGGAGTCCATCAGTGCCAGAGGGCACTTCTACGAGTCGGATGACGACAAGATCTCGACCAACGATATGCGGGTCGGCGCCAGCGCTCGGATACCGGCATTGGGAGCCGGCAGCCGTCACCACGAGTCGCACACGATCACGAGCGGGAAGGCGCCGGGATCGGAGTATTGGTATGGGATGTGCGTAGCCGTGCTGTCCAACGAAGCCAACACGGACAACAACTGTTCACCAGCTGTCAGTGTGGGCGTTGTGCAATCCGGCGGCGCGGACCTGGTGGTGACCGGGGCTGATCCCGTTACGGTCACGATCCGAGCGGGTCAGAGTCAGGACGTGACGTTCACGATCCAGAACGTGGGCAACGCTGCGACGACGCAGTTCACGAGTGGGGAAATCCTGAAGAGTACGGACAATACGATCACTCTCACTGACGTCAAGGAGCAAGTGATCTCCCCGGTTCCGCTCCTTGATCCCCTCGGGAAGCAGGAGGTCAAGTATACGGTTACCGGCGCCGGAAATCCGGGCGACGTGTACTACATCGGCGTCTGTTTGGACAACACGGGCGCGAACGGCGAGGCCGTGGGATCCCAACGCATGAACAACTGCTCGTCGGCTGCGGCCGGGGCAGTCGTGACCGTGGTGATCACTGCTGCGAGTTCGCAGCAATCGGATGTGAAAAAGCAGCAGGGCGAAGGCGTGACAGAGCAGCCGATGAGCCGCGTCAGACCGACCTCGGTTGCGAAGCCGGAGCAGTTGGAGCGCCGGGCGCTTCCGCCGGGATCGCTGAAGATCGTGGTGACTTCCGTCGAAGTGCGGAACCGCGGAGTGCGTTAGAGGCCGACGGGTGCCGAGCACGGCTGGGGGGTCCGGGCGTTTGTGCCCGGGCCCCTCCGGTCTCCGGTCATTCACATGGCTGGCGCTCACCGGTGCGTCGCTCGCCGCATGCGAGAATGCCCTGCCGCCGGCCTCCTGCGGCCCGATCCCCGGGCACACGCTCCACGCGGGCGAGGCCGCGACCGTGCGGGTATGCTTCAACGACCCGAACGGCGACGCGTTGCATTTCACGGCCATTTCGTCGGATACAACGGTGGCGACCGCTTCCGCGTCGGGCAGCGTGGTCACGGTCAGGGCAATGGCTCCCGGCAGCGTGACCGTGACGATGACCGCCGCCGATCCGGGGGGGCTCGAAGCCACCGCGGAGTTCCAGGTGGTGGTTCCGAACCGGCGGCCGGAGGCGACGGGCAGGATCGAGGCCCGCATGCTGGCGACCGGTGATACGGCCTCGCTGGATATGGCCGCCCACTTCACCGACCCGGACGGCGAGGCACTGGTGTACGAAGCGGTGCCATCGGCGCCCGGTGTCGTGTCAGCGCGGGTGTCGGACAGCGATGTGAAGATCGCGGCGCTGTCACGGGGCACGGCGAGCATCGAGATCACCGCGACCGATCCGGGGGGGCTGTCGGCGTCGCAGTCGTTCCTGGTGACGGTGCCCAACCGGGCGCCACTGACAGAGGGCACGATCCCCTCGCTGACTCTGCATGTGGGCGAACGCGACACGTTGCAGGTATCGGCGTTCTTCGCCGACCCGGACGAGGACGCGCTGGCGTTCGAGGCCGCAACTGCCGAGGTCGCCGTGGCGATGGCTGCTGTCGACGGCAGCCTCGTGGTGGTGACCGGAGTCGGTCGCGGCGAAACGCGGGTGACGGTCACGGCCACCGATCCCGACGGTCTGACGGCCTCGCAGGCGGTTCAGGTGACCGTGCCGAACACGCCGCCTTCCCCGGCCGGAGCGATTCCGCCCCAGGAGCTGGAAGAGGGCGAGACGAAGATCGTGGACGCGTTGCCGTACTTCGTCGACGCGGACGGCGACGCGCTCGTCTACACGGCCTCGACGACGGACCCGGGCGTGGCGACGGTCTCCGTCGCGGACAACGCCGTGCTGATCGTGGGGGTGGGCGAGGGGACCGCCGGACTCACGGTGACGGGGCGGGATCCGGAGGGTGCGGAGGCGGTTCAACAGGCCGCGATCAGGGTGCTGACCGCCGGGGTGCCCGATGTCGTCGTGAGCGGTGTCTGGCCGCAGAGCGCGGACGTGCCCTCCGGCGGCCCCGGCCGGGAACTGTTGTTCACGGTGGAGAATGTTGGCCGCGCGCCCGTCGAGACCGGGCGCGCACGCCTCTTCGGGTCGCACGACGGGTCCGTGTCGCCCTCGGACTCGGTGCTGGAAGAGCGTTTCCTGCCCGGTGCCATCGCTCCCGGTGGGGCCGTGACGCTGTCGTACACGATTGCCAGCGCGGATCCACGCGGGACCCGGTTCCACGCGGGCCTCTGCGTGGATGGTGTGCCCGATGAGACGGCGACCGGAAACAACTGCTCGGCGGTGGTTCAAGTCTCGGTGATCGAGGGGCCCGGGACCGGTCCGGCCACTCTCGTGCCCGCTTACATGACGCAAGCGGTGCAGTCGAGCGACTTCACCGTGCCGTTGGTTGCGGGCGAGCCGGCGCTGCTGCGGGTCTTTGTCGACGGAGGCCCAACCGGCTCCGCCACCGGCGCCCCGATGCCGCCCGTCCGGGCCGTGTTCCACGACGGTGCGGAGGAGCTGCACGTCGTGGACATCCCGCTTGCGGCCGGTCCGGTCCCCGCGCAGGCCTTCGAAGGTGATCTGCGGTCGTCGGCGAACGCGACGATACCGGGCGACATCGTTCGCCCGGGCCTGGAGATGGTTGTCGACGTCGACCCCGTGGGCGTGCTGGGCCCGGCGGTGGGCGTGGCACGGCGGATTCCGGCACTCGGACGCCTGAGGGTCGATGTCCGGCCCGTGGCCGAACTCGCGCTGACCCTCGTGCCGCTGGTGTGGTCCGAATCCCCCGACCGAAGCGTGGTCGATGTGATCGCTGGTGCAGCCGCGGACCCGCGGGGCGACGACCTGCTCCGGGGCGTCCGGGATCTTCTCCCCGTGTCCGCGCTGTCGGTCACGGCGCACGAGCCCGTGATCACATCGTCCAACAAGGTACACGAGCTGCTCTCCCAGATCGCGGCGATCCGGGTCATGGAAGGCGCCGGCGGCCACTACATGGGCCTGATGGCGCAGTTCGAGATGTACGGCGGGCTGGCGTACCGGCCCGGGCGGGCCAGCGTGTCCGTGCCGCAATGGGGAACGGTCGCGCACGAGCTGGGACACAACATCAACCTCGCGCACGCGCCGTGCGGAGACCCGTCGCAGGTGGACCCCGCGTTCCCCCAACCCGACGGATCGATCGGTGCCTGGGGCTACGACTTCCAGGGCGGGGGCCGCCTGATGCCGCCGACCTCGAACGATCTCATGTCCTACTGCTTCAGTCGGCGCTGGATCAGCGACTACCACTTCGAGCGCGCGCTCGAGTACAGGGTTCTGGACGAGGGTTCCCCCTTCTCCGCCGGCGTCCCCGTCCCAGCCAGGTCGCTCCTGCTTTGGGGCGGCGTGGCCAGCGACGGCGTGCCGTTCCTGGAGCCCGCTTTCGTGGTCGACGCGCCGCCCGCGTTGCCCGAGAGCGCTGGCGATTACCGGATCACGGGTCATGCCGACGGCGGTCGCGAACTCTTCTCGGTCACCTTCGACATGCCGACAGTGGCCGATGGCGACGGTGAATCGAGCTTTGCGTTCGCGCTGCCCGTGCAGCCGGGCTGGGCCGAAGATCTGGCCAGCATCGCACTCGCTGGGCCCCGTGGGTCGGCCACGCTGGACGGTCGCACCGACCGGCCCATGGCCATCATCCGCGATCCGACGACCGGGCAGGTGCGCGCCGTCCTGCGGGATCTGTCGCCGGAGACCCGGACCCAGGCCGACGCGGCGGTTGTGCTCGCGAACGCGAACGCCGCCGGACTCCCCCCCGAACCGGGCTTCGAAGTGCTGTTCAGCCGAGGAATCCCGGATTTCCCGGCCTGGATGCGGTGATGGAGATGACCGTCGCCGCCCAACACCAGGCCCGCACCATAGACGAAATGTCAAGCAAAGTTTCCATGATGTAAACCGGAGTTGACGTTCTTCTCCCAAAGGAGCCGTTCCGATGTCCCCACGGACCCATGAACTGATGCCCGGGCGGCTTGCGCCGCTGACGGTGGCCCTCGCGGTGCTCGCCGTTGCGTGCGAGAACCCGCAAGCCCCGATCTCGTGCGGGCCGATTCCTCAGCAAACGATCACTGTGGGCGAATCGACCAGCGTGAGCCTGTGCTTCAACGACGCGAACGGGGACGTGCTCGCCTACTCGGCAACCTCGTCGAATCCGTCGGTGGCGACGGCGTCGGCCGCGGGCAGCTCGGTGACGGTGACCGCGGTGTCGCCCGGCAACGCCTCCATCACGATCACGGCGAGGGATCCCGGCGGTCTCCAGGCCACGGCTGTGGCAAACGTGACGGTGCCGAACCGGGCGCCGCGCGCGGTGGGGACGATCGCGCCGCTGACTGTGGCCGGCGGGGAGACGGCGACGGTCAACGTGTCCGGCAACTTCATGGAGCCCGACGGGCAGACGCTGAGCTACAGCGCCTCGTCATCGAACCCGTCGGTGGCGACGGCCACGGCGTCGGGCAGCACGGTGACGGTCACGGCGGTTGCGAAGGGTACGGCGACGATCACGGTCACGGCGACCGATCCCGGCGGGGAGAGCGCGACGCAGAGCTTCCAGGCGACGGTGCCGAACCGGTCGCCGGAGCCGCGTGGGAGCATCCCGGCGGCGACGGTCGAGGCCGGGAAGACGACCGCCGTGGATCTGTCGTCCTACTTCACGGACGTGGACGGGGACGCGCTCAGGTATTCGGCATCGTCGTCCGCGACGGCGGTGGCCACGGTGGCAGTTGCGGGCACGACGCTGACGGTCACAGCGGTCGCGCCAGGCACCGCGACGGTGACGGTGACGGCGGCGGACCCGGACGGCGAGAGCGCGACGCAGAGCTTCCAGGTGACGGTGCCGAACCGGCCGCCCGGGGCCGTGGGTACGATCCCGGGTCAGACGCTGATCGAGGGCGGCACCACGACGCTCGTGCTGCAGCCGTACTTCACCGATCCCGACGGTGACGCGCTGACCTACACGGCCACGAGCGCAAACCCGGCCGTGGCACTGGGGACGGTGTCGGGGAGCGTGCTCACGATCCGGGCGACGGGCACGGGGTTCACGGTGATCACGATCACGGCCATTGACCCCGGCGGGCTGACCGCGACGCAAATCGCGACGGTCGTGGTGTCGGCCCGGAACAGCGCACCACAGCCGCAGGGGTCCATTCCCGCCCAGAGCGTCACTGCCGGACGGTCGGCCACGGTCAACCTGACCTCCTACTTCACGGATCCGGACGGGGACGCGCTCACGTACACGGCGTCGTCGGCGAACCCGTCGGTGGCGACGGCGACCGCAGCAGGCGCCACGCTGACCATCTCGGGGCAATCGCCGGGCAGCACGACGGTCACCGTCACAGCCCGCGACCCCGGCGGCCTGACGGCAACGCAGAGCGTCTCGGTGAGCGTGGGCACGGCGGCCAAGCCGGACCTGCTGTTCAGCCGGGTGACGCCCACCGCGGTCACGATCGCCCCGGGCGGCTCCGAGAGACTGGAGTTCACGATCCGCAACGCGGGCAACGGGAACTCGGCGCCGACGAGCGCGCGGGCCCACCAGTCGCCGGACGCAAGGATCACGACCTCGGACCGGGTTGCGAGCAACCCGATCGCGGTCCGCGGGTTGGCACCCAACGGGACCACCAGCCTGGAACTGACGATTCCGATACCGGCCGACTTCCAACCCGGGAGCTTCTACGTCGGCATGTGCGTCGACCCGGTGACCGGAGAGTCGAACACGGCCAACAACTGCTCGAACGCGGTCAGGGTGACGGTGGCGGTGGGGAACCAGGCACCGCAGCCACGAGGAACGATTCCCGCCCTGAGCGTCACCGGCGGCCAGTCGGTGACCGCGGACCTGTCGCTCTACTTCACGGATCCGGACGGCGACCCGCTGTCGTACATGGCGTCGTCGTCAAATCCGGCTGTGGCGACGGTCGCGGTGACCGGCAGTACGCTGACGGTCCGGGCGGTAGCACCCGGGACTGCAACGATTACCGTCGTGGCCGCCGATCCCGCCGGGCTGACTGCAGTGCAGCAGTTCAGCGCGACCGCGTTCGTCAGCTTGACGCGACTGACGAACAGCCCGGCTCCGGATCACCTGCCCGCGTGGTCACCCAACGGTCGCAGCATCGCCTTCTCCTCCGGAAGCGGTGCCGCGGAAATCCTCGTGATGAACGCTGACGGGACCGGCGTCGGAAATCTGACAAACCACTCCGATAATGACCTCGACCCCGCATGGTCTCCGGACGGGACCAAGATCGCGTTCGTGTCCAACCGCGACGTCAACTATGAGGTTCACGTGATGAACGCGGACGGGAGCGGGGTGATCAATTTGGACCTGCCCCGCTTTCACGGACGATTAGTTTTTGGGGTTGATGGTGTCTGATATGATTTCTTCTGTGCCCTCTCCAACGCTGGAGAGAGGCAACGAGCGACCCGGACGAAGCGAGCAGGCCGGA
>MPNE01000011.1 GCA_002238865.1 Gemmatimonadetes bacterium bin94
GGGGCTGGCACTCGTTGCGGCGCAAGTTCGCCAGCGACCTCATGGACCAGCCGCTCAAGGTCCTCTGCGACCTCGGAGGCTGGAAGACCGCCAAGACGGTGCTCCAGTGTTATCAGCGAGCCGACGAAGGACAGCTTCGGACGGCTCTGGAAGCTCGCCGCCGCGGTTCGCGACTGTCGCCGAGAATAGCGGGAGTCAATCAGCGGGAATCCGGGCTTCCGAACATGTAACCCCAACGACCACAGAAAGATACAAACATGATGCCGCATGCCGTAACGTCAGGGTCCGGGCGGCAGGACTTTCACGCCGACATCGTGGACACATCGTAGAGCGGGATGCGCTCGTCCCGCGTGATCAGGATCAGGTCTTCCGCCTGCGCCTGCGACACCAGCATCCTGTCGAACGGGTCGCGGTGGTGCATCGGCAGGACCGCCGCCCGCTCCGCATGACGAAACGTCAGCGGCAGGTGCACCATCTGCTTCTCCTCGACGAGGGCGGCCAGGTTGGGCGGCGCGACAAGGTGGCCCTTGGCCTTCTTTATGGCGATCTCCCACCCCGAAACCGCGCTGACGAACACCTCGTTTCGAGGATCGGCGATGGCGGCGCGAGCCTGCTCGGCAAGAACATCCCAGTCGGACACCCACCAGAGGAAGGCGTGCGTATCCAGCAGGAGTCGCATCGCTACTCGTCACCCGGGGACAGCTTCGAATTCTCGAACATCGCGATGATCTCGTCATCTTCGCTGTCGAAGTCCGGACCGATCCGGATCTGCCCCTCCAGGCCGCCCGGCTCCCGTGGCTCCGCGCGCCCCTCCTTCGGGGGGGGCCGCAGGCACGGGGGGGCCGCCCCGGCTCCCGGGCTCGGCGCCGCTCCTCATGCGGGGTGAGCCGCAGCCACGGGCGACCCGCTCTGCAGATCACGACGTCCTCTCCTTCCCAAGCGAGCCTGGCCAGACGAGAAAGCTGTGACTTGGCTTCGTGCATGTTGACTCTCATGACTCGTCGCTTCTCTGCTCAGAAATTAGCTCAGCTAGACTTAGCTAAGCGTTAACCATAGCCCTATACACCATTTGCAACAAGGGTGCCTCACGGATCGGCTACCGGCGTGGCGTCAAGCCTCACCCACCCAGATCCACCACCCGCAGATTGCGCCAGCGCACCTTGATCCCGCCACCGTCGTGGATTTGCAGCGCGATCGAGCCGTCGGCCTCGCCGATCTTATCGTCCTCGAAGTCAACCATCCGTGTCCCGTTCAGCCATGTCGTGACCCGGTCGCCCACGGCACGTACCCGCAGGGTGTTCCAGTCGCCCATGCGAAGCGAAGCGTCAAGTGCAGGATCGGGCTGGACGAGCCATCCCCGGCCGTACGATTCGTAGATGCCGCCGGTGAAGAGGCCCGGCGGCGCCACCTCCGCCTGCCAGCCGCTGACCGTCGTGCCCTCGACGCTGGAGCGGAAGAACACGCCGCTGTTGCCGTCCGCCTCCTGCATGAAGTCGACGGTGAGGTCGAAGTCGCGGTAGGTCGCTTCGGTGGTGAGGTAGCCGTACTGCGCGTCGGGGCCGCTCTCGCAGACGAGTTCGCCGTCCTCGACGTACCACTGCTCCGTGCCATGCACCGTCCATCCGTCGAGGTCCTCGCCGTTGAAGAGAGACACCGGCTCCAGCGGCAGGATCCTGATGCTGCGGTAGAAGACGTTGCGGCCATGGTCCTGCAGCCCGATCGGGCCCGAGGCCGCGCGCCCGTATTGCGGGAAAAGCGCGAACTTGCTCGCCGCGACGAGGGCCTCCCATTCGGGCGACCCGAGCTCGTATTCCACCGTCCTGGTGCCGTTCAACCAGTGCTCGACATGGTTGTTCACGATGCGGATGCGGGCGCTGTTCCACTCGCCGGGGCCGTGCAGGGTCGTCTCGCCCGATGCGTGCAGGTCGTAGTTGTCGCCGGTGAGGTGGGTGTTCATGTCCATCGTGCCCATCGCGATGTACGCGGGGTCGTCGAGCACCTGGTACTCGGGCGCGTTGTGCCAGATCTCCGCGCCCTCCTCCTCGATCACCCGGTAGAGCACCCCGCTGTTCGCCACCTCCGAGAGCATGAAGTCGAACTTGAGGTCGAAGTCCGAGAAGGACTCGGTGGTGACGATGTCTCCGCCGATCGCGATGTCGGGATCCGTGCTGGTCGCGCCGACGACCAACATTCCGTCGACGACCGCCCACCCGGTGTCGGGGAACGCTTCCTGGTTGTAGCCGCGCCATCCGGCAGTCGACTCGCCGTCGAAGAGGAGGCGCCAGCCGGCGGCCTGCTCGGCTTCGGTAAGGGTGTTGGCGTCGGCGGGAGCGTCGGCGGTGCCCGCGTCCGCGCCGGGGACGGGTTGGCTGTCGGAGTCCGCGGAGCAGGCTGCGGCGAGCAGAAAAACCAGGGAAAGCGGAAGCACTCTACGCATCAGACGAGCCTCATGGCATCGGGGTCCCAGCGCACGATCCGGTCCTCGAAGTAGCTGAGGTTGCAGGCCAGCGCCGGGGCAGCCGCCCGAAGGCCGAAGACCGCGTCCTCCTGCACCGGAGGCCCGCCCCGGATTGCCTGGAAGAAGTTGTAGAAGTGGTCGACGTGGGCTCCGCGGTAGCCACGCTCGACCTCGTAGCGGACCTCGGCCGGGGGCAGCATGCGGACCCGTGCGGGGAGGCCGTCCTCGCCCGCGGCCGCTTCGGCCATCTTCTCCTGCGAGAAGGCGTCCATCGGGTCCACGGCGACGTTCTTGCGCAGCACCACATCGGTCCACGTCACGTCCATGGCGCCTTCGCTCCCCACCAGACGGAGGAAGGTGCTCCCTGAAGTTCCGTCCACGAAGTTGACGCGGAGCGACAGGTTGAAGCCGGGGTGCGTGTCCGACTCGGGGTAGTCGAACATGCCCAGCAGCACGTCGGGCACCTCGCGGCCGTCCTCCCAGTAGCGGAGCCCGCCAGCGGCCTGAATGCGCTCGGGCCCGCGCGAGCTGACGACGAAGTGGAGGCTGGAGAAGAGGTGGACGAAGAGGTCGCCGGCGACTCCGGTCCCGTAGTCGCGGTAGTTGCGCCAGCGAAAGATGCGGAGCGGGTCGTAGGGGCGGTCGGGCGCCGAGCCCAGGAAGCGCTTCCAGTCGACCGTCTCCTCGGAAGCCTCCGCTGGAATGGGGTACTGCCACGCGCCGATCGGATCGTTGCGCGCCCAGAAGCCCTCGGCGTAGTTGAGTTCGCCGATCGCGCCGGACTCGTACAGCTCCCTGGCCTTCTCGTTGCCGAGCGAACTCATCCCCTGGCTGCCGACCTGGAAGACCCGCCCCGATTCCTCCTGGGCGCGGACCAGGTCGTGGCCTTCGCCGATCGTATGGACCATCGGCTTCTCGCAGTACGCGGCCTTGCCGGCCCTGAGCGCCGCAATCGAGATCGGCTGGTGCCAGTGGTCGGGCGTGCCCACGATCACCGCGTCGACGTCGTCGCGGGCCAGCACCTCGTTGTAGTCGCGTGTGGTGAAGAGCCCGGCGCCGTAGCGCTCGCGGGCGGCGTCGAGGCGGCCGTCGAAGACATCGCACGCGGCCACCAGCTCCACCCCGGGGATGCGGAGCGCGGTCGATACGTCCGCCATCCCCATCCCGCCTGCACCGATCACCGCGAGGCCGACGCGGTCCGAAGGGGCGATTTGTCCGCGTGGCGTCCCTCGGGCCAGCGTGTGGCGGACGGGTGCCGATCCACTGGTGGGCGCCTGCGCGGATGGGCCTGGACTGGCGGACGCGTCCTTGGCCGAAAGCAGCGAGGGAATTCCGGCGGCGAGCGCCGAGCCGGCGGCTACGGACTTGACGAAGCTCCTCCGGCTACTGGCGTTGGGGCGTTCGGGGTTGGACCTTGTTGTTTCACTCATGATTCGGTGCACTTGGGAGTCATTTTTGGGGGCGATGCGTCCCGTGGTTGGCCTGACAACCTAAGTGCGTGCCGATGACGACAGCAAAGGAAGGGGGACAAAGTGCGGAGATCCGGGAGAGCGCGAATACCTCGGTGCCGATCCGCTAAGGCCACGCCTCGACGGACGATGACCGCCCTCTTGCCGCTGGTCGTATTCGGGGCCGTCGGCCTCGCGTGCGCCCCGCCCGCGGCCGACGACCCCGTGCGCGTCGTCGTCGAAACCGAAATGGGCGCCTTCGAGCTGGATGTCGACATCGACCGGGCCCCGGTCACGGCGGCCAACTTCCTGCGCTACGTCGACGGCGGACACTACGACGGCGGCGTCTTCCACAGGACGGTGCACGAGGACAACCAGCCGAACGATTCCATCCGGATCGCGGTCATTCAGGGCGGCCGGAACCGGGACGCCACGGTCGAATCCTTCCCCCCCATCGCGCTGGAGCGCACCCGCGAGACCGGGATACTGCACACCGACGGGGCTGTCTCGATGGCACGGGGTGGGCCCGACACTGCCACGCACAGCTTCTTCATCTGTGTCGGGGACCAGCCGTCGCTCGACTTCGGCGGGATGCGCAACCCCGACGGACAGGGGTTCGCGGCGTTCGGCAGTGTTGTGGAAGGGATCGACGTGGTGCGCGCGATCCATCGGGCGCCGTACGAAGCTCAGGCGCTGACGCCCCCGGTTGGGATTGTGAGGGTGTACCGCAAGGGGTGACGGGACGGCGCTACCCCGGCGGCCCTCCCGGCGGTGGTTCCCCGAGCACGAAATCGCGGCGGTGGTACTGCGTGCCGCGCTTCACGGTGAGCTCGACCGTGCGTAGGCTGGCAGGCCCCGCCAACGGGTCCTCCCGCAGGAACGCGATGTTGGCGAACTTGCCGGGCTGCAGGGTCCCGATCTCGGCCTCCAGCCCCAGCGCGACGGCGCCGTGGAACGTTGCCGCGCGGATGACGTCCATCATGGGCATTCCCGCGTCTTCGTGCAGCAGGCGGATCTCGTCGAACAGCGCCGGGAAGGTGGAGTCGGGCGGGGTCATCCTGTCCGTGCCGGCGGAGATCATGACACCGGCTTCGTACGCTCGCCGGGTGAGGGCCACCGCCTCGGAGGCGCCGCATCTGGGTCGCACACCACGCCGTCGCCGGTCCACGGGGGGGTCGTCGGGGGGGTGGCGGCCTGCCTCCGCACTGTCGGCGGCCTCGTCCGCGGCGGCCGCGCTGTCTGCCACAGCCTGCCGCCTCTCCATCTCGATGAAGATCCCCAGCGTCGCGTCGAGAACGGTCCCGTTCCGCCTCATCACGGCGAACACCGAGTCCACCGCCGGGTCGCTCAGGTCGACCTCGACAAACCCGGAGCGCCGTCCCTCCTGACCCTCCTGGAAGACGTCGTCGGGGATCGCGGCGCTGCCTACGTCGCAGACATGAGACATGGAGCGCACACCCGCCATCGCCACCTCGAGCGCGCGTGCCGGTCCCACGTGAACGTGCGCCCAGACGGGGATGTCCTGCCTGCGGGCCTCTGCCGCGATTTCGGCCAGCAGGACCCCGTCGATCGCGGCGTACGTCTTGATCCCGGTCGCCCACGTCCCCCTCGCCAGCGTCACGGCTTCGGCCAGGTCGGTCCCGCTCGTGACGGTCTGCATCCACGAAACCGCCCCGGGCGTCTCCCCGGCCGCGGACGAGACCGTGCGGGGATCGGTGAAGAACTCCGGCCCCGCCATGAGCGCCGAGAACTTCAGATCCGGGGCGTCGATCTCCTTCACCAGGGAAGCACGCTGCAGGTCCATGAGCGAGCGGACGTCGCCGGCCATGTCACGCGCCGTCGTGATCCCGCCGAACAGGTATCGGTTGAGGATGAACCCCGCCCGCTCGCGGCTGGCCATGGTGGCCACGTGCGTGTGCGACTCGACGAGGCCGGGGATCGCGAACCAGGAGCTCGCATCCACAAGGTCGGCGCCTTCCAACAACGCGTCCGTCAGTTCCGCGACCGGCACGATCGCTTCGATCCGCTCCCCGTCGACCACGATCGCCATGGCGTCCCGCGCCGCCGCCCCCGTCCCGTCGATCACCGTCGGGCCCCGGAAGATGATCCGGCCGGGCGTATCCTGCGCCCCGGGCGTCGCGCCCTGCGCCGCCTGGTCCGCGACCGGTCCAGTCCAGGCGCCGGCTTCCGCCGCAACAACGGCCCCCGCCAGGGTGGAGGCTCCCGCCAACCCGGCCACGATGGCACACTTGCTGCCCCAGTTGATCATTCGACCGCCTTGCTTGGCCCCGAATCACCCCGGCCCCGGGGACTCCATCCGCAGATCCAGCGTCCTGTGGGGCGACGCGGGGTCCATGGTAAGGATCCTCACGCGATCGGGATAGAGGTCGGCGAGACTCGGCGAGGCTCTGAGCGCGCCCCGATCGACGTCCTCGTCCTTGCCCAGTACCACCAGCTCGACAGGCAAGTCGGCGGGCAGCCAGCACACTCTGTAGAAACCGGATGGGCTGGTCTCTTCCTCCCAGCGGACCCGCTGTCCTTCAAAGTCGAAGGTGCTCGGATCCCGGACTTCAGCGAAGAGCCGAGCCTCGTGCGCTTTCGTGAGCAAGTGAAGCGTCGCGTCCTTGACCGGAGCCCCGTTTTCGTCCGTCACCCTGCCGGTAAGAACGCCGGTTCTCCAGGCTGTCCGGCGATCTGCGGTGATCAGGGGGGTAGCGGGCGGACCATCCCGCCCGCAAACATCGGCAAGGACGGCGCTCATTGAGGGTGCCTGGAAACCGATCTCCACCAGACTGGTTGTGGTCGGTCCCACTTCGACCTCGGCGCGCTCCGGCTCGTACCACAACTGCTGCAGATACGGATGTGTGAATTGCAGTTCGTAGGTCCCGATACCCAGATGGTCCAGCTCGAAACGTCCTGACGCATCTGTCACGGTCTCGGTGCCGGATCCCTCCACGTATACGAGCGCACCGGGCAGTCCGGCTCCCAGCGAGTCCAGGACCGTGCCCACCACGCGGCGCCCCCGCTCGCCTTCAAAGACCACGCCCTCGTCGCCGTGGACGCGAAGGACCTCCCCGTGCGTCATCGCGACGCCTTCCAGGGTAGGTACCAATCGGCCCGTCAGAGGGTGCTCTTCCGCGCCGGCGTTGAACATCCGGATGTGCCACGACGTCACGATCCAGGTTCCGTTGGGGAGGGCGCGGAAGCGTACCGTCCCGCCGGGAGAGGCGTCCATCAGCCACTGGGGCACAGGAAGATTCACGTAGCGGAAGTCCACACGCTGAAGCACCGCCGTCGCCGCGTCCAGCCAGAGCGTTCCCGCAATATCCGCCACATCCCGGTTCGGCACCGGTTCGAATTCCAGTCCGACGAGTTCGCTCCCCGCGGAACGGATCCGCAAGCAGTGCGTATCGAGGAACGAATCGGAGAGAAGGACCCCGGCGTCCGGAGCCCAGAACTCCGACCCCTCCGCCGACAGACGTGCGAATCCTCCGTAGACGAGAGAGTCGGCGGAGCGAGCGACGTACGGCACGGGAACGAGGCTCTGTGCGTAGGCTCGGTCCTCGAACTCCACCCTTCGTCCCCGTTCGTCCAGCAACCGCTTGATCCCCAGCATCTCGTACCGGTAGAGTCCCCGCTCCTGTGTCCAGTTCGCCGCAGCCAGTGCCTTGCTTGCCTCGTCCCATACCCTGGCGACGGCGAGCCCCTCTTCGGGACGCACCTGGCACCTGGGGCCAACGGCGGCCTGGATACCCTCCAGCGACAGCGCTTCAACGGGCGCGGAGATTGGAACTGTCAGCGTGTCACCGGTGGAGATGCTGAAGAACGCCGAGAATGTCGTTGCGTACCCGATGCGTTCAGCACGTACCCGGTACTCGCCAGGTTCGGGTGCCCGCAACTCGAACAGGCCGGTCGCGCCGCGCGTCAGGACCTGTTCGACGGGGCGATCGCCACGGTCCATCAGGGAGATCATCGCTCCCGTAATTCCCGCGTCGTCGGCAGCGTCAACAAGGCTGCCGCGTACCACCTGGCCCTGGATGGCCGGCGCCACAGCCGCCTGCAGAACGACCCAGGCAATCGGCAGAACGATCCAGGCAACCGGCAGACCGACCCTGATTCCGTTGGCTCGCATGGCCCTACCCCCGCTTCCAGGCGCTTTGTCGACGAAGATCCTCGTCGGCCTGTTCCATGGTAAAACCCGGTGCGGAGGAATGTTCCCCAAGCGGAGGCTGGGTGCGGAAGGGGGGCTGGCCCGCTACCGCACCTCCGCCGGCAATCTTCTGACCACGATGGTCGGCACGTCGAATTCGTCGCGCTCCACGTAGGCGGCGAGCCCGTCGGGTCCGAAGGCGGCAGGCATCTCGGCCGGGGGCAGCGTGCCCGCATACTCTCCGGCCGCATCGAATACGTCGATCGGGCCGGCGTTGTCCCAGGGATCCTCGCCCCGGCGCTGGATCCACAGCGCCCCGTTCCAGGTTGCCTTCAGGCCGCGCACGACGGGGATCTCCTCGAAGAAGTCGCGCTTTTCGAGCGCGTCCCTGACCGCATCCATCATGCCCGAGGGCACCAGGGCACCCAGGTCGGCCATGGGCCCGCCTGCGTTCGCGGACTCTTCGTCGAATTGCCGGAGCTCTTCCTCGATCATCGCCGCCCGGATCCCGCGGGTCACGCCTTCGGGCTGGATGGGCCGGCTCAGCACGCTCACGGCCGCTCCATCCCTGCCAACCAGCTCGATCGAGTACGCCGAGGAATCGGAATAGGCGATCGTGCCGTCAGGGAGCACGTCCCAGATGAGTTGCGGCTCGAAGAATCTCCCCTCGCCCACGATCATTTCGGCCATCCTCGACGGGTCCATGGCGGTTTCAACGGTCATGGGGGCCGCAGGGCCATCCTCGGGCGGCGACCAGGCCTGCAGGATCCGCGTCGCGGAGACCATGTCACCGCCGAGGTCGACGCGCTCAAGCCCCCGGTCGTCGATCCCGGGCTCTTCGTCCGCGCCGGTCGCCTGTGCAATCATTCCCGAGATCCGGGACAGCCCCCCCGGCGCACCCTGCGCGAGCAGCGCGCCACCATCGGGATCGGGCCTGATCGCGCCCCGCACGGATGAGAATCCGGCCATTGGGCCATGGCCGTCGCTCATCTTCACGAACCGCAGCAGCTCTCCATCCGGATCGAAGAGCTGGTAGGCGTTGTGCCCCATATCCGCGACAGCGAAGCGTCCATCGCGCCAGACCACCTGCGCCATCGGGATGTTGAACTCTCCGGGCCCACCTCCCTGACGCCCCACGGTCCTGACCAGCTCGCCGTTCCCGTCGATGACCGCGACCTGGAACAACTGGGGATCCAGGACGTACAGATTGCCCGATCCGTCGAACGCCAGGTCCGTGGGAGTGCTGAACTGGGCCCAATCGGGCGCGGTGGCGCCGCCCGCGCGGTAGACCTCCGCAAAGTCTGCGGGCAGCGGCCTGTCCTGCCCGCCGGCAGGGGGTGCGGCCGCGCTCGACGCCGAGAGCAGCGCGGTCGCGAGGGACAGTATCCGGATGGTTGAATCGTTCACTTAAGGTCCTCCCCTGGAAGAATGGCCCGAGCACGCCCGCCCGTCGGGTATTGAATGGTATACGTGCAATCTGGCGTGCCGCCTTCAGCAAGTTGTCATCGACCATCGGCAACAGCCGGCACGCGGTGCCGACCGAACCCCGCTTTCGCCAGCGGGAACAAATGGCGTATTATTCGGATTACCCCGTTGAGGTCGGATGGGTGCCGGGCAGCGAGTTGCCTGGAGTGCATCCAGCCCAACCTTGTGAGGAGCATACGTTGTCGTCCGCCGCACATCTCGCTTTCGAGCGGGACATTGTCGAAATAGAAGATCAGATTTCCCGGCTGCGGGAGATGGCTGCGAAGCGCGGCCTGGACGTTGCTGACGAGCTGCGTGTGCTGACCGCCAAGCTCGATGTCCTCCGCGACGAGACCTACCGCAATCTGACGCCGATGGAGCAGGTCCAGGTGGCCCGCCACCCCCGCCGCCCGTACACCCTGGACTACATCGACGGAATCTTCACCGACTGGTTCGAACTCAGGGGGGACCGGTGCTTCCGCAACGACGAGGCCATCGTCGGCGGGTGGGCCCGGCTGGACGACAAGTCGGTCATGGTGATCGGGCACCAGAAGGGCCGGGACATGAAGGAAAACCTTCGCCGCAACTTCGGGATGCCGCATCCGGAGGGGTATCGCAAGGCGCTCCGGCTGATGAAAATGGCCGCCAAGTTCGGACGGCCGGTGGTCACGCTCATCGATACCCCGGGCGCCTACCCCGGTTTCGGAGCCGAAGAGCGGGGCCAGGCGGAGGCGATCGCCACCAACCTCCGCGAGATGGCGCGCCTTCGCATCCCGACCATCTCGGTCGTGATCGGGGAAGGTGGGTCCGGAGGTGCGCTGGCCCTCGGGGTCACGGACCGGATCCTCCTCCTTGAGCACGCGATCTACTCGGTGATTTCCCCGGAAGGGTGCGCCGCCATCCTCTGGCGTTCCGCCGACGAGCGGGAAAAGGCGGCCCAATCGCTGCGGCTCACGTCGACCGACCTCCTGGCGCTGGGCGTCGCGGACGAGGTCGTCGCCGAGCCCCCGGGGGGTGCCCACGCGGACCCCGACTCGACCATGGCGGCGCTGGGCGAGGCCCTGACCCGAAACCTGCGCGAACTTGCAGCCGTGGACGCCGACCGCCTCGTGACCGAGCGATGGGCGAAGTACGAGGCGCTCGGCACCTGGACCGAGCGGGACGGCGAGTAGCGTGGCCGGTTTCGCGGAGGTGAGTTTCAAGGGGACGCGCCGGGCGTACTACACTTTCGACGCGCTGGACCTCGCGCCGGGTGACCGTGTCATCGTGCAGGCCGACCGGGGCGAGGATCTGGGGCGGGTCACCGCGCTGGGCAGCATCGCCGAGCGAAAATGTTCGTCGTCGTCAGGGTGCTCGACCCCCGCGCCCACGCTGAGGGTGATCCGCCGTGCCATCGCGGACGAGATCCGGCGTGCCGAGCACAAGCAGGACGACGAGGCGCGGGTGCGCGGAGAGACCCGGAAACATGTGGCGCGCCATCGCCTGAAGATGAAGGTCACCGAGACCGAATGGCAGTTCGATCGCAAGAAGCTGATCATCTACTTCACCGCCGAGAAGCGGGTGGACTTCCGCGCGCTCGTGCGCGACCTGGCGCAGGCGTTCCGCACCCGCATCGAGCTCAAGCAGATCGGTGTGCGGGACGAGGCCGCGCTGCTCGGGGGCGTGGGGCGGTGCGGGCGTGAGCTGTGCTGTTCCACCTGGCTGCCCGCGCTCAAGCCCGTCAGCCTCCAACTCGCCAAGGACCAGCGACTGTCGCTCAATCCGGCGCAGATTTCGGGGTGTTGCGGCCGCCTCATGTGCTGTCTCGTGTACGAGCACGACAGCTACGTGGAGGAGCGCCGGAAGTATCCCCGCGAGGGGAAGAAGATCAAGACGTCGCTCGGAGAGGAGACTGTCGTCAACATCAACATCTTCACGAAGATGATCACCCTGCGGCGCGACGAAGGCGGCCAGCGGGTGGTCGGCAAGGAGGACTTGAAAAGGGAGATCTCGACCCTTTCGAGGAGGTGACTTCGTGCACGCAACCATACGTTCCCCCGTCCGGGGCTGTGCTGCGTTGGCCGTGTATGTCACGGTTGCCGGCTGCGCCGAGTCCGCGCCCCCGCCGGCCGACACGGGCCCGGCCGAACTCGCGGCGGTCGCCGAGGATGTGTGGCAGCGCCAGCTGGAAGTCGATCTGCGTGCCCGGGCCCGCGAAGGCCTGCGCCTGGAGCGGCTCCCGATCCCGACACTCGATCGAGCGGAGGCCGACGCCGAATTCAGCCGCAGCGTCCTCGATCGGCTCGAAGCGATCGACAGCGATGCGCTCGGGGTGCAGGACAGGCTCACCCGGGAGGTGCTTCAGCGGCGGGCATCGCTCGACATCGAGGGGCTTGATCACTACTGGGTCATCACCAACGTGCTTACCCCCTATTCGTCCCCGATCGGGGGCTTCCGGGCGCTCTTCGCGATGGTGCCGGTGGACGATGCGCGGGGCCGAGAGGACTACCTGACGCTGCTGTCGCAGGTGCCGGAAGCGGTGGGTTTCGTTGAAGCGCTCGCGCGGGGGCAGATGGAACGGGGTGTCGTCGTGCCCGAACCCAACATGGACGCCGTGGTCGGGATTGTTCGTGCGAACGCCGCCCCGTTTGACGACGGTCCCTTCGCGGTGGCGTCGGCGCGCCTCGGGGCGGAGGGCGACGGGAGCACCCCGGGGGGAGATGCGGCGGCATTTCTCGCCGCGGCCGCCGGCATCGTGGACGGGGAGATCAACCCCGCGCTGCAGCGCCTTGGCGACTTCCTGGACGGCGAGTACCGGGAGGCCGCGCCAGCCGAGGTGGGGCTGTCCCGGCAACCGGGTGGAGAGGCCGCGTACCGCTACCTGGTGCGGGTGCATACGACCATGGACATCACGCCCGAGGAGATCCATCGGATCGGCCTGCAGAACGTCGCGGAACTGGAAGACCAGATGCTGGCGGTTCAGGCCCGTATCGGCTTCGAAGGCTCGATCGACGACTTCAGACGCCACATCCCCACCAATCCGGCGTACTTTCCCGAATCGGTGGAAGAGGTGAAGATGCGGCTCGAAACGCCGTCGTGGGAGTTCTTCGAGCAGGCGGACGAACTGTTCCTGACGAAGCCCGAGGCCCCCTTCGCCGCCCGCCGCCTGGACCCGGCCCTCGAAGGCTCCCAGACCTTCGGCTACTACAATCCGCCGACTCCGACCGACCCGGTCGGCTACTACAACTTCAACGGCTCCGACCTGGATCAGCGCAGCTGGCTGACGTACAAGGGGATCTCCTTCCACGAGCTCTTCCCGGGGCACCACTTCCACATCACCCGGCAGTACGCAAACACCGACCTGCCTGCCGTGCGCCGCAACGCGCTGCACACCGCGTACACGGAAGGGTGGGGGATGTACTCGACCTTCCTGGGCATCGATTCGGGCTTTCTGGCGGACGATCCCCTGGGCGAGTACGGTGCATACATGATGGAGATCTTCGTTGCCACCCGGCTGGTTGTGGACACGGGGATGAACCTGCTGGGATGGACGCTCGAAGAGGGCCGGCAGTACATGCGCGACCACATCTTCGACTCCGAGACCCAGATCGCGACCGAATCCCTGCGCTATTCGACCGACATGTGGGGCCAGGCGCTCGGGTACCAGATGGGGAAACGGGCCATCCTCGACCTTCGGCGGAGGGCGGAAGCCGCCCTCGGGGACGACTTTGATCTCCGCCGCTTTCACGAGGCCGTGCTGGCCCCCGGTTCACTGCCGATCGAAGTGCTGCAGAGTCACATCGACCGTTTCATCGAAGAGGAGCGCGCGACGTAGCCATGATCCCTTCCGTCCAGGCACTGCGGGCCGGGTGCGTCGCCATCGCGCTCGCCGCCGGGTTCCTCGTCCCCCCGGCCCCCCTCGCAGCCCAGTCCGGCGCCGACCTCGCGCAGGCGTACCGGCAGAGCCACGAGGCCGAGATCGTCCGTGACTTCGCCGAGCTGCTGACCTACCCGAACCGCGCTCGCGACACCGAAGACATTACCCGGGCCGCGCTCTTCATCCGCGACCGCCTGCGCGAAGCGGGTGCCGACTCGGAGCTGCTCACCCTCGACGGTGTGGCGCCCCTCGTCTACGGCGAGCTGAACACGCCTGGCGCCACGCGCACGCTGGGCATCTATGTGCACTATGACGGGCAGCCGGTGGATCCGGCCAACTGGACGCATCCTCCCTTCGAACCCACCCTCTACTCCGCCTCGATGGAAGCGGGCGGCGAGCCCATCCCGTTCCCCGCGCCGGGCGAGGGCGTGGACCCGAACTGGCGCATCTACGCGCGTTCCGCCGGCGACGACAAGGCGCCCATCGCGGCGGTCCTTACCGTGCTGGACGCGTTTCGCGAAGGGGGCGTGACGCCCACCTCGAACCTGGTGTTCTTCTTCGACGGCGAAGAGGAGGCGGGTTCGCGCAACCTGGGCCGCTACATGGAAATGCGCGCCGGGAAGCTCGACGAGATTGACATCTGGCTCTTCTTCGACGGGCCCGCGCACCAGAGCGGGAGGCCGCAGCTGACGTTCGGGGTGCGCGGCTCGATGGGGATGGAGGTGACGGTATACGGGGCCACCCGCAACCTGCACTCCGGCCACTACGGCAACTGGACGCCCGACACCGGCAGCATCCTCGCGCACCTCTTGGCTTCGATGAAGGACCGGGACGGCAACGTGCTGGTCGAAGGCTGGTACGACACCGCCGACCCCATCGGCGACGAGGAACGCGCGGCGCTGGAATCGATCCCGGACGTCGACCCGCAGCTGCGCCGGGAACTCGGGCTGGCGTGGACCGAGGGCGAGCCCGCGACGATCGCCGAGAGGCTGCTCCTTCCCGCGCTCAACGTCCGCGGCATCACCAGCGGCAACACGGGGGCGCTGGCCCGCAACGTCATCCCCAACACGGCGGTGGCCGCGCTGGGTATCCGCCTGGTAAAGGGGAACGAACCCGCTCACCTGCGCCAGCTCGTTGTAGACCACATCGAGAAGCAGGGCTTTCATGTCGTGTCGGAAGACCCCGACATGGAGACGCGCCTTCGGTACCCGCGCATTGCAAAGGTGACGGGCGGGGGCGGGTCGCCGGCGGCCCGCACGGGCATGGCCAACAGCTACGTGCAGCAGGTGATCGGGGCGGCTTCGCGGGCCGCCGACCGCGCCTTCGGGCCCGGTTCCCTGGTGCTGGCCCCCGGGATGGGCGGCACGCTGCCGCTGCACCTCTTCACCGATGTCGCGGGGAAGCCCGCGATCGTGGTTCCGGTGGCCAATCATGACAACAACCAGCACGCCCCCGACGAGAACCTTCGCATCGGCAACCTCTGGTACGCGATCGACCTCTACGCCGCGCTGCTGACGATGCCGGGGGGCGTGTCGTGACGGATCTGGGCGTGCCCGAAGCGGTGCGCGACACCGGCGGCGCCATAACGTCGACAGCCTCCGACAACCATGCGCACGTGGAGTTCGAGGGGGTCAGCAAGAGCTACGACGGGCGCACGCTGGTGGTGGAGGGTCTCGACCTCGGCGTCCGCAGGGGCGAGTTCGTCACCCTTCTGGGTCCTTCGGGGTCGGGGAAGACCACGATCCTGATGATGTTGGCGGGCTTTCAGACCCCCACGTCCGGAATCATCCGCATCGATGGCCGCTCTGTGCAGGATCTGCCGCCGCGCAGGCGCGGGATCGGGATGGTCTTTCAGAACTATGCCCTCTTCCCCCACATGACCGTCGGCCAGAACCTCGCGTTCCCGCTTGAAGTGCGGGGCATGGCGCTCGAACAGCGGGAAGAGCGGGTCGAGCGGGCCCTGGCGCTTGTGCGGCTGGAAGGTCTGGCGGATCGCCGGCCGGGACAGCTGTCCGGCGGGCAGCAGCAGAGGGTGGCGATCGCGCGCGCCCTGGTCTTCGAGCCGAGCCTGGTGCTGATGGACGAGCCCCTGGGTGCGCTGGACCGGAGCCTGCGGGAGGAGATGCAGTACGAGATCCGCCGGATCCACCGGCAGCTGGGGGTTACGGTGGTCTACGTCACCCACGATCAGCAGGAGGCGATGGTCATGTCGGATCGCATCGCCGTGCTGAAAGAGGGCGTCATCGAGCAGATGGCGCCCCCCGAGACGCTGTACGAGGAGCCTGAGCGCGCTTTCGTCGCGCGGTTCATCGGCGAGAACAACCGGCTCCACGGGCGGGTCGTCACGGTGAACGGCGGACTGTGCGACGTGGAGACGGGCCGGGAGCGGATCCGCGCGTTGCAGATCACCGACTGCGAGCCGGGCGACCAGGTCACGCTGTCGATTCGCCCGGAGCGGGTAGCGGTGAACCCCGAGCCCGGGGTGTACGGCAATCAGGTCGGCGGCACCGTGCGGGATCTGGCGTTTCTGGGCGATCATCTGCGCGTACGCCTGGACGCGTGCGAGCGCCAGGATTTCGTCGCCAAGATCCCCAACATCGTGGGGCATGGCGGCATACTGGTCGGTGACACCGTGCGCATCGGGTGGACGGTTACCGACTGTCGGGTTCTCGACTACGAAAGGAAAGACGATTGAACAGATCGATCAGTGACAGTCTCTGGCGGACCCTGGTTTCCCGGTGCGGGCGGCCGGGCGCCAGCTGCGCGCTCGGCGCCCTTGCCCTGCTGGCCATTGCCATGCCCGCTCCCTGGGACAAGGCCGCCGGCCAGACGGTCACAACCGTTTCCTGGGGCGGCTCCTACGCGCGGGCCGTGAACGAGGGCATCAACATTCCGTTCACCGCGGCGACCGGGATTCGGGTGAATGTGGAGGACTACAACGGCGGGCTGGCCCAGATCCGCGCTCAGGTGGACGTCGGCAACATCCATTGGGACGTGGTGGACCTCGAGATCGCCGACGCGGTGAGAGGGTGCGACGAGGGGCTGCTGGAACTGATCGACATCAACACGATGCCCGCCGGACCCGATGGGACACCCGCCGCCGATGACTTCATCCTCGAGAGCCAGACCGAATGCGGCGTCGGGGCCGTGTTCTGGTCGACCGTGTACGCCTACAATGCGGACAATATCCCCGGCGAGAAGCCCACGACGATCGAGGACTTTTTCGACCTCGAAGCGTTCCCGGGCCGGCGGGGAATGCGGCGCGTCCCGCAGGTGAACCTCGAATTCGCGCTGATGGCCGACGGAGTGCCCCTCGACCAGGTCTACGCAGTCCTGGACACGCCCGAGGGGCTGAACCGGGCTTTCCGCAAGCTCGAAACGATCAAGGATCAGGTGATCTGGTGGGAGGCCGGAGCGCAGCCGCCCCAGATGCTGGCCGATGGCGAAGTCGTCATGAGCACGGCATACAATGGACGCATTTTCAATGCACAAGTTCTGGAAGACCAGCCGTTCGTGATCGTGTGGGACGGGCAGCTCCTCGATGTCGGTCAGATCGGGATCGTCGCCGGCACTCCGAGGCTGGAAGCGGCGTTGCGCTACATCGCCTTTGCGACGAGCGCGCAGTCGCAGGCCGCGGTCGGACGTCGGATCTCCTATTCTCCCACCCGCAGATCCGGGGCGCCGCTGGTGACGACCCACGTCGAAGCGGGCGTGGACATGGCGCCTCACCTGCCCGCGAGTCCTGGCAACGTGGACCGGGCGCTGCGGTACGACTGGGAGTGGTGGGTCGACAACCAGGATGAGCTGAACGAGAGATTCAGCGCCTGGCTGGTACGCTGACAATGACGGACGCGGCGCAGTCGCTGAGACGGGAGCGGCTGCGGGCGTTGGGCCTGGTCCTGCCGTTGCTGTTGTTCGTCGGCGTGACCTTCATCGCCCCGCTGGGGACCATGCTCATGCGGAGCGTGCACGATCCCGTTGTGGCGGACGCCCTGCCCGAGACGCTGGCATCGCTGGGCGAGTGGACCGGCGAAGGGCTGCCGCCCGACGCCGCCTACGAGGCGATTGCACGAGAGTTGGTGCTGGCGCGGGAGGAAAGGACCCTGGGGCAGGTGGCGGGGCGGGTAAACCGGGTGGAGAGCGGGTTGCGCGGCGTTGTCACCCGCAGCGCCCGGGGGCTTGGCGACGTGACCGAGGGCCCGTGGCGGGAAGTGATGGTTGCAATCGACTCGGCATGGGCGGATCCGGGCACATGGCACGCGATCCGCGCCACCGGTCAGCGCTTTACCGCGCGGCACTACCTCAACGCCCTCGACATGCAGCAGTTGCCCGACGGCTCGGTCGCGCGACAACCCGAAGACAGGCGCATCTACCTGCCGCTGCTCTGGCGCACGCTGATCGTGAGTGCGGGAATCACGTTGTTGTGCCTGCTCCTGGGCTACCCGATCGCCCATTTGATCGCCCACGCACCGCCGCGCAGGGCCAACGTCCTCCTGGTGCTTGTCCTGGTGCCCTTCTGGACCTCGTTGCTGGTGCGCACCACCGCCTGGATCGTGTTGTTGCAGACACAGGGCGTCATCAACGACCTGCTCGTCTCTGCGGGGTTGGTCGGCGACGACGGTCGCCTGGCAATGATCTACAACATGACCGGCACGATCATCGCCATGACCCACGTGCTACTGCCCTTCATGGTCCTGCCGCTGTACTCGGTCATGCGGGCGATCCCGGGCCGGTACATGGACGCGGCGGCATCTCTCGGCGCCACGCCGACGCAGGCTTTCCGCCGCGTGTATTGGCCGCAGACCCTGCCCGGGGTCGGCGCGGGCTCGCTCCTCGTCTTCATCCTCGCGATCGGGTACTACATCACCCCCGCGCTGGTGGGGGGGAGCAGCGGCCAGCTCATCTCCAACATGGTCGCCTACCACATGCAGACGTCGCTCAACTGGGGTCTGGCGGGGGCGCTGGGCGGGATTCTGCTTGCGGGAGTCCTCGTGCTCTATATGCTCTATGACCGGCTCGTGGGCATCGAGCGTCTGAGTCTGGGATGAGGGGGCGGCGATGAACCCTGGCGCACTCGCCAGCGGCCAGGCCCCGCGCCGCCGGATGGCCGGCGGCATCCCACGGGACCGTCTGGTTCGTTTCGCCTACCTGGCCTTCTGCACCGTGGTATTCGTCTTCCTGGTGGCGCCGATCCTGGTGATCGTGCCGCTGAGCTTCAACGCGGAGCCGTACTTCACATTCACCGAGGGGATGCTGCGCTTCGATCCGGAAGCCTATTCGCTGCGGTGGTACCGCGAGGTCTACGAGAGCGAGGCGTGGCGGGGAAGCCTGGTGAACAGCCTGGTCATCGGTGCGTTCGCGACCATCCTCGCCACGGTGCTCGGCACGTTGGCCGCGCTGGGACTCGCGAGCCCCGCCATGCCCGCCCGCCGCCTCGTCATGGGCCTCCTCATCTCGCCCATGGTGACTCCGGTGATCATCTCCGCCGCCGGGATGTTCTTCTTCTACTCGAGCATAGGGCTCGGCCAGACCCATCTCGGCCTGATCCTGGCCCATACCGCCCTTGGCATCCCCTTCGTGGTCATCACCGTGACGGCCACCCTGTCCGGCTTCGACCGCAACCTCACCCGGGCCGCCGCTTCGCTGGGAGCCGGGCCCATGATCGCCTTCCGCAAGGTACAGCTCCCCCTTATCGCGCCGGGAGTCCTTTCGGGAGCCCTCTTCGCATTCGCCACCTCGTTCGACGAAGTCGTGGTGGTGCTGTTCATGGCGGGGATCGAGCAGCGCACCATCCCCCGCCAGATGTGGGCCGGCATCCGGGAGCAGATCAGTCCGGCGATCCTCGCGGTGGCCACCTTCCTGATCGCGTTCGCGGTGGTTCTGCTGGCCACGGTGGCGTGGCTGAGGCGGCGGGGCGGATCGCCGCGTCCGAACCGATAGGGAACACCACCCCGCCCATCACTTCAGTTGTTCGGCGCCCCCTCCTCGATCCAGGTCCGGATCAGCGCGATCTCTTCCTCGGGGACCGGGTCACCCTCCTCGGGCATGGTCCCGTCGACGATCATGTCGAGGAGGAAGCTGTTGGCGGGGTCTCCCGCCTCGATGACGGTGCCGAACTCCGACCCGGCCATGATCTTTTCGTACTCGAGGAGGTTCAGACTGACCTCGGTGCGCACGTCTCCGTTCTCGTCGGCCGCGCCGTGGCACTTGGCGCAGCGCTGCTGGAAGATGGGAAGGATGTCCTCGGCGAAGCTGACGGTGTCGGGTGCGGACGATGGCGGGCCCGCGGCGGTTTTCGCTTCGGGGCCGGGCCCGGTAACGGACTGGGCGCCGATAACCGCCAGGCTGGCCAAAAGGGCCGCCGTGACGAGAGTTGAGAGCGCAAAACGGCTAGTGCGATGGGATGATTCGATTCTCATGGGAGTTCCGGGGTGGTCAGCCCAACCCTTCGGCCTCCTTCATGAGCCGCAAGTGCGTCGCCGCCTGTTCGAGGCCGCCTTCGCCCTCGCCCCAGGACACGCGCCCGTTGCCATCGGCATCGGTGCCGGAGAGAATGGCCTGCGTCATCGCGGCGATCTCCTCGGCGAGCGCCTTGGCCGCCGCCATGTCGGTTGCACTGGCCACGGCCGCCGCCTTCTCGGCAACGGACTCGGCCCACGTCGCCACGTTCTGACAGGCGGTCCCCACATGGTTGGAGTGGGCCTTGACGGCGTCGGACGCGTCGTCCGATCCGCCGGCCATCCCGATGTGCTGGGCACAACCGCCGGCGGCCCTGGCGAGTCCGTATCCCTTGCCGGGTCCTCTCTCGGAGGTCGAGGGGTCGATGGCGTGCAGGACATGGGTAATGTGCCTCTGGATCCCGGCGAGGTCTTCGGATCCCGCGGCGAGTCCCGCGTGCTGGGCCGCGACCTCGGCCTCGGCCTGAGCGGCCGCGAGAAGTCCCATGTTGTCCGGCGTGCCGTTGAACATGTCGCCGACGTGGCCGATGTGGCGGTGGGCCGCGCTCTGGGCCGAAGCGGTGTCGGGCACCGTGCCCGCAAGAACGGCGGTCGCAAGCGCGGCCGCAATCAGAAGTCTCGGGTTCGCCATGGTCATTCTCCTTCGGAGTGGTGGCAGTCGGTAAGAAGTCGTGCAAAACTACCCGGCCGCGAAAAGGTACGCATCTTTGCGGGGTGGAGCCAGAGGTTGTTTATCGTCACCTGTCGCCATCCGGGCCGGATCGCTAGACTGGCCACTCACCGATGGCTGACCCGTCCCCTCCCGCACCCGGACCGCGCCATGTTCCCGTCCCGATCGCGCATCGTGCCGCCCACGCTCATCCTGGCCCTGGCCCTCGCCTTCGGATGCTCCGCACCGGAACAGTCCGCCGATGGGGCGTCCGATGCCGCGCCCGGGTCGTCCGATGCCGTGTCCGAGGCATCCGGTGCCCCGGCCCCGGATGCTGCTTCCCTCGTGCAATTGCTCGCGGACGGCCAGGTCCTCTTCGGGATCTTCCCGGGTCCCTCGACCCGCGAGCAGGGTGCCCTCATGGGCCAGAACCGCGACCTCGACTTCGTTTTCTACTCCCTGGAGTCAGGTCCTTTTGACATCATGTCAACCAGAGTTTACATGGAGGGCATCGCGGAGGGGTCCGGGACGGATGCCGCGCATCCTCTCGTGCTGAGGGTGCCACCCATCCGCAGCGGCGCGGAGCAGGCCGCGGCCAACGTCGCCGAAGCCCTGGACGCCGGCGTGGCGGCGATCGTCTTCCCGCATGTGGAGTCTGCCGAGGACGCCGCCGTCGCGGTCTCGGTGATGGGCGCAGAGCTGTGGCCCGGCAACCCGGACGGCACCCTTCTCGGCTTCCTGATCGTCGAGGATCGGAGCGGCGTCGAGCAGGTGGACGAGATTGTCGCCACGCCGGGCGTGAGCGTGGTCTTCGCGGGGCCGGGGGATCTTCGCAGGGCCTACGAGGGGGACATGGAGGCGGTCGAGGGGGCGATCCAGGAGGTGCTGGCCGCCTGCCGGCGCCACGGCGTCCCGTGCGGGATAACGGCCGGGGTTGACGACATCGCGGAGCGGATCGCCCAGGGTTTCCGCGTATTCATTGTGAGCGACGCGGCTGCCGTGCCGGTGGGAAGGGTGGCGGCGGGGCGTGGATAGCATGGACACTCCAACAGAGATGACACGAGAGATGACCCGGATGATTCGATACAGTCGCTGGAATGCAGTCGGCAGAGCGGTGTACCTCTTCCTGGCCCTCGCGGCCATCGCCCCCGCACAAGCCACCGCCCAAACCACCCCAATCCCCTCCCCGGAGGAGTTTTTCGGCCACCGGATGGGTGCCGACCGCCAGCTCGCGCGCTGGGACAGGCTCGTCGAGTACTATGAACTCATCGGCGAACGGAGCGACCGCGTCCAGGTCGTGCACATGGGCCCGTCCACGCTGGGCGAACCCTTCCTGTCGATCTTCATCTCGGCTCCCGAAAACCTCGCCCGGCTCGACGACTACAAGCGCATGAACGCGGTTCTGCAGGATCCCCGCGGGCACTCCCGGGACGAGATCGACGCCGCGATCTCCGACGGCAAGGTCGTCTTCGTCCAGTCCTACGCGCTTCACTCCACCGAGGTCGCGGCGAGCCAGGCGGCCGCGGAGATCGTCTACCTCTTCGCCACGCGCGACGACGACGAGGTCCACCAGATCCTCGACAACACCGTCTCGATCCTCATCCCGGCCTTCAACCCCGACGGGGTCGGCATCGTCAACGAGTGGTACGACCGCTGGGTCGGCACCGAGTACGAGGGCGCGAGCCCGCCGGAGCTCTACCACCACTACATCGGCCACGACAACAACCGTGACGCGTTCATGCAGAACACGGTGGAGTCGTACTACGGCGCCGAGATCATGTTCCGGGAGTGGGTCCCGCAGGCGTACATCGACCATCACCAGATGGGAGCCTACACCGCGCGCATCTACCTTCCGCCCTACGCGGAGCCGATCCGTCCCGAGGGCGATCCGCTCGTTTGGCGAGAGATGTCCTGGTACGGCGCGCACATGGCCTACAAGATGGAGGAGGCGGGCCTGGAGGGCACGGTGAACGCGGCGATCTACTCCGGTTGGGGGCACTTCGGCTTCCACTGGATCACCCCCTTCCACAACATCGCCGGCATGCTTACCGAGTCGGCCAGCGCCCGGCTGGCGACGCCGCTCTATGTGCACCCGGACCAGCTGCGCGGCTCCCGCCAGCTCCCCGAGTACGAGGCCCAGACGACCTTCCCGAACCCGTGGCCGGGTGGATGGTGGCGCGTTCGCGACATTGTGGACCGGCAGATCGTCGCGACGTTCTCGCCGCTCGAGATCGCGGCCAAGAACCGCGAGACCGTACTGCGCAACGCGTACAACAAGTCGAGCCGGCAGATCCGGCGCGGCTTGGAGGGCGAAGTCAAGGCGTTCGTCATCCCGGCGGAGCAGCACGACCCGCTCACCATGGCCAAGATGGTCAACAAGCTGCTGCTGCAGGGCATCACGGTGGAACGTTCGGGCGACGGCTTCACCCACGAGGGCCACGTGTACGGCGCAGGCAGCTACGTGGTGTCGATGGCGCAGCCGAAGCGCGGCGTCATCCGCTGGCTCCTGGGCCGGACCTACTATCCGGACAACAGCTACACGAGGACCGCCGAGGGCAACCCGATCCGCCCCTACGACATGTCCGCCGACGTGATCGCGGAGTTCATGGGGGTGAGGGTGGACCCGGCGGGCACGGCGGTGGAGGCTCCCCTGACGGTGGTGTCCGGCCAGATCGAGCCTGCGGGAATGGTGGCCCCGTCGGCGCCGCATGGCTACGTGATCGACGGCACCCTCAACGACGCCTTCAAGGCGGTCAACCACCTCTTCGCGGCTGGGGCTGCCGTGCGGCGCGTCACCGAAGACGGCGCGGGCGCGAGGCGCGGCGACTTCGTGGTCGGAGCCGGCGCGGGCGCGGACGCGCTGGCCGAAATCGCCGCGGAGACCGGAGTCGACTTCGCCGCGCTCGACGGCGAGGCTACCGGGATCAGCCACCCCGTCGCGCGGCAACGGATCGGCATGTACCAGCGCTTCTACGGCGGCAACATGGACGAGGGCTGGACGCGGTGGCTGCTGGAGGACTTCGGCTTCGCCTACACGAGCCTCTTCGACGACGGGATCCTGGAAGGCGACCTGCACGAGAAGTGGGACGTGATCATCCTGCCCGCCGACTCGAAACAGATGATGATGGGACCCACGGGTGGCGGCGGGGGCGGTCGCGGTGCCGATCCCGCAGGCACGCCGCCCGACTACCGGAGCGGCTTCGGTGACGCGGGCGTGCAGGCGCTCGAGGCATTCGTGGAAGACGGGGGCACGCTGGTCACCTTCGCGCAGGCCGGCGACCTGGTGCTGGATGAGTTCAACGTGCCCGTGCGCAACGCCGTCGCAGGCATGTGGGGGAACGACTTCTGGGCCCCCGGTTCGACCCTGAAGGTCACGGTGGACACCTCGAGCCCGTTCGGCTACGGCATGCCCGGGGATGCGCTCGCAGCCTACCTCGCGGGGGGACAGGTCTACGAGACGGTCCCGGGGGCGCGCAGCTCGGACGTGCGCCGCGTCGTGACCTACATCGACCGCGACCTCCTCCAGAGCGGGTGGCTGCTCGGCGAAGAGGCGATCGCCAACAAGGCCGCCATGGTCACGGTCGCGCACGGCGAGGGCACGATCGTCATGATCGGCTTCCGCGCCCAGCACCGCGCGCAGACGCACGGCACCTACAAGCTGTTCTTCAACGCGCTGGTGGAGCGGGGCGGATGACTTGCCTCAACCCCTTCAGCCGCTGCGCCGAATTCGCGGCGATCACCGAGCCGGCGGTCGTGTCCAGCGCCCCGCCCTCGATCCGCTCGACGACCCCGCCCGCCTCGGTCACGAGCAGGATCCCCGCGCCGAAGTCCCACGGCGCAAGGCGCGACTCCCAGAACCCGTCCAGGATGCCGTTGGCGACGTAGGCGAGGTCGATCGCGGCCGCTCCGGTCCGCCGCACCCCGGAGGTGTGCCGCAGCGCCCGGTCGAGTTCGCGCAGGTAGGGGCCCATCGCGTCGTGGGCCTTGAAGGGGAAGCCCGTGCCGAGGAGGAAGCGGTCCAGCCTGACCGTGCGGCTGACGTGGATCCGCGAGCCGTTCTCGAAGGCTCCCCGCTCCCTTGCGGCGGTCCACACCTTGCCGAGCGCCTGGGCGTGCACCGCCGCCGCGACGGGTTCCCTGCCGTCCCACACCGCCACGGAGGCTGCGTGGAAGGGGTGGCCGTGCAGGAAATTGGTCGTGCCGTCGAGCGGGTCCACGAGCCAGGTGTACGCGGTCCCGGGTGCGCCGTCGCGGCCGCCGCCGTCCTCTTCCGCGAGGATGGCGTGGTGCGGATGCCGCGTGGCGATCACGGCCATCGCGGCTTCCTGGGCCGCAATGTCGACATCGGACACGAAGTCGCTCGACGTGGTCTTCTCGTTCACCCACCGTTCACCGCCCCGGCGGGAGGCGTCGCGGTGGATCAGCGCGGCCACCCGGGCGGCTTCCATCGCAGTGTCCAGCAGGCGGTCGACTCGCTCGCGCATCGGAGATACCGTGGCATCTGGTTGGAGAACAGGGCCCCGGGTAGCCCGGAAGGGTCGAACTCGCGGCCACGCTACGCTAACTTAGCATGCGAAAAGCGGGAGTCCCCAATCGAGCTACGTCCAATCCCCATGCCCCAGCGCAAGCGCATCTATTCCGGCATCCAGCCCACCGCAGTGATGACGATCGGGAACTACTTCGGGGCCGTGCAGAACTGGGTGCGCCTCCAGGACGAGTGCGATTGCGTCTACTGCGTCGTGGACCTCCACGCCATGATTGCCACCCACGACGCCGGAGAGCTTCGGTACGCGTCGAAGGAGATGTTCGTCAGTCTGCTGGCGGCGGGGATCGACCCGGACCGGACCACCGTGTACATCCAGTCGACCGTCCCGGAGCAGACGGAACTGTGCTGGATGCTCGCCACCCTCACGTCGCTGGGGGATCTCAGCCGCATGACGCAGTTCAAGGAGAAGTCCGCTCTGCTCAAGGGCGGACACGCCGGCGACGAAAGCGCCTTCGTTTCGGCGGGCCTTCTCTTCTACCCCGTCCTGCAGGCGGCGGACATCCTCGCGTACCGGACCGACTGCGTTCCCGTCGGGCAGGATCAGTCCCAGCACCTCGAGCTGAGCCGGGGGATCGCGCGGCGGTTCAACTCCCGCTTCGGGTACCTCTTCCCCGAGCCGGAGACGCTTCATGCGCCGATCACCAAGGTTCTTTCGACCGCCGATCCCAGCCGCAAGATGAGCAAGAGTCTCGGTCCCAGGCACTACATCGGCCTGTTCGAGGAGGAGGATTCGATACGGAAGAAGATCCGCTCGGCGGTAACGGACTCGGGTCGCCCGGGCCAGGGGGCCGGTGCCGACGCCGAAGACCCGCGGGACCGCCGGGCCAGTCCGGGGATCGAAAACCTGCTGACCCTGCTGGCCGCTTGCGGTCACGAGGACGACGCCCGGCAGATGCGCGAAGACTACTTCTCGGGTACGTTGCGATATGTGAACCTGAAGGGCCTGACCGCGGACGCGCTGGTGGCGCTCACCGGCGAGATGCGCGACCGCAGGGCCGAGATCCTCCGTCGCGAAACGGATCTGGACGGCCGGATCAAGGCCATGGCCGAACGGGCCCGATCCATGGCGGGCGAAACGCTGGCGCTTGCCAGGGACAAGATGGGCATGTTCTCGCCCCCCACCTGAAATGCTGCTACAGGGCGTCCGCCGCGTGGCCGCGGCGGACCCTTCACCTTCAACCCCAGGAGAAGTCCCATCGACATCAGCGGAGTCATGATCCCGACGACCACCCCCTTCGACCCCGTTACGGGCGAGGTCGACCTGGTGGCTCTGCGGGAGAACGTGAAGAAGTGGGCGCCGACGGGCATTCGCGGCCTGGTCATCGGTGGCTCCACCGGCGAAGCCGTTTTCCTGGACGAGGATGAGCGCACATCGTCGTGGAGTGTCGTCAGGCAGAGCGTCCCGGACGACATGCTGCTGGTGGCGGGAACGGGGGCCGAGTCGCTGCGGACGACGCTCCACCTCACCCGGCTGGCCGCCGCACAGGGGTTCGACGCCGTGCTCGTGCAGCCGCCGGCCTTCTACCGGGGCGCAATGACTCCCGCCGTTGTCCGCGACCACTACACGGCCGTCGCCGACGGCGCGGACGTACCCGTGATCCTGTACCAGGTGCCGACGCGCTTCAGCACCCTGGACTTTCCCGCCGGCCTGATCGCGGAGCTGTCGGCGCACGAGAACATCATCGGGATCAAGGACTCGCGCGGGAAGCTGGAAACGATCGGCGAGCTGGTGACCCAATGCGTGGATGGCTTCCAGGTTCTCGTCGGAAGCGGCAGCCTCCTCTACGCCTCGCTGGAACTCGGCGCTGTGGGCGGGATTCTCGGCGTTGCCAACCTTGCACCCCGGGAGTCCGCCCGCATCCACGAACTTTTCGTGGCGGGAGACAGGGCGGGCGCGGGTGCATTGCAGGAGCGTGTAGGGCCGCTGCACAACGCGGTCGTGGGCGGCATGGGCGTGGCCGGGGTCAAGTGTGGCCTCGACCTGCTCGGCTATCACGGCGGCGTCCCGCGCCCCCCGCTGAAGCCGCTTCCGGAAAGCCGCCGTGGAGAGGTGGCGGAGCACCTCGCCGCCGCCGGCGTTGTTCCCGGCCGCGCCGTGGCGCACGCGTGACCGTTCCCTCCATGGAAACGAAAGCGCTGACCGCTTCATGCACCGTTGTCGTCGGGTGCCAGTGGGGTGACGAAGGCAAGGGCAAGGTCGTAGATGTGCTGGCCGGCAGTGCCGATCTGATCGCGCGCTACCAGGGAGGCGCCAACGCGGGGCACACTGTGCACGTGGGGGACCACCTGGTCGTGCTGCACCAGGTCCCATCGGGCGTGCTGCACCCCGACAAGCGGTGCCTGCTCGGCAACGGTGTCGTACTCGACGTGAGCCAGTTCTTCACCGAAATCGACGGGTTGGCGGAGCGCGGCGTGGACCCCGGTGGCCGGATCGGCGTCAGCACCCGCGCTCACGTCGTCTTCCCGTACCACAAGGCGCTCGATCTCGCCGCGGAAAAGGTCGCGCACCGCAAGATCGGCACGACGGGGCGCGGGATCGGGCCCGCGTACGAGGCCAAGACGGGGCGGCGGGGCGTGCGAATCGCCGACCTCCTGGACCGCGCGCGGGGAGTGAACCGGGTGGAGCGCGCGATCGAATGGGCCAGGGCGCGGCTCCGCGAACTGGGGGCGGACCCCGACCTGGCCGGGACCGTGGAGGACGCGCTTGCGCTGACCGGCCGGTTGGCGCCCGTGGCGACCGATGTGGGTGATGAGATCGCCGGGGCGCTCGCGGCGGGCAAGCGGGTTCTGCTCGAGGGCGCGCAGGGCACGGCGCTGGATGTCGATCACGGCACGTACCCGTTCGTGACATCGTCGAACACGACCGCGGGCGCGGCGGCGGTGGGGGCGGGGATCGGTCCCACCGCGATCGATTCGGTCGTCGGCGTAGTGAAGGCGTACACGACCCGGGTCGGCAACGGCCCCCTTCCGACGGCCTTCGATGCCGCGATGGACGAGCGCGTCCGCGAAATCGGCGCCGAGTTCGGCGCGACGACCGGCCGCCCGCGCCGGTGCGGCTGGTTCGACGCCGTGCTGGCTTCCTACGCCGCGCGGGTCAACGGCCTTACCGGAATCGCCGTCACCAAGCTGGACGTGCTGGATACGCTCTCCGAGTTGAAGATCGCCACCGGGTACCGCATCAACGGCGAGGTGCGCACCCTCTTCCCGGCCGGCGTGTGGGAGTTGGAGAACGCCGAGCCCGTCTACGAAGTGATGCCCGGGTGGGAGACCCCGACAACCGGGGCGCGCTCGCTGAGCGACCTTCCCGCGAACGCCCGCGCGTACCTGAGCCGGATCGAAGAGCTGGTCGGCACGCCGATCGCCATGGTGTCGGTCGGGACGCGCCGCAGCCAGGTGATTCGGGAGCCGTAAGGGGCTGTCATTGAATCCCACGGTCTCAATAGCTATGCTTAAAAGCTGTACCGCATTCATTGCGGACTGTAGATGTTTGAAGACCTGAGCAGGAAGCTGGACGGGGTTCTGCGGCGATTTCGCCAACGCGGACTTCTGACGGAACCGATGATCCGGGAAGGGCTGCGCGAGGTGCGCCGCGCTCTCCTGGAAGCCGACGTCAACTTCAGGGTCACCCGAACATTCCTGAAGCGCGTTCAGGAAAAGGCGATGGGCGAACGGGTGCTGAAATCCGTGTCGCCCGGCCAGCAGATCGTGAAGATCGTCCACGACGAGCTGGCGTTGTTGATCGGTGCCGACGATGAGGTAGAGCTGCAGTGGTCGCCGGCACCCCCGACGGTCATCATGCTGGTGGGACTGCAGGGCTCGGGGAAGACCTCGACCGCGGCCAAGCTGGCAAAGCGGCTCAAGCGGCAGGGCAGGGCCGGTCTTCTCGCCGCCTGCGACCTCTACCGTCCCGCGGCGGTGGACCAGTTGCGGGTGCTTGGCGGGCAGGTCGGAGTCCCGGTCCACAACGAGGACGGGGCCACGGATCCGGTCGAGGTCGCCGGGGGAGCCCACCGCAGGGCCCGGCAGATGAAGGCCGGGGTTCTCATTGTGGACACGGCGGGGCGGCTCCAGATCGACGAGCCCCTCATGGACGAGTTGGCGCGCCTCAAGGAGGTGCTCAAGCCGCGCGAGATCCTTCTGGTCGCCGACGCCATGACCGGGCAGGAGGCGGTGCGGATCGCCCAGGGCTTCGACCGTGTTCTGGGCCTGACCGGCTTCGTCCTGACCAAGATGGACGGGGACGCGCGAGGTGGTGCGGCTCTCTCGATCCGCGGGGTGACGGGAAGGGCACTCAAGTTCATCGGCACGGGCGAGGGCGTCGACGCGCTCGAAGCGGTCGACCCTCAGCGGATCGCCGGCCGCATCCTCCAGAAGGGGGACGTCGTCGGGCTGGTGGAGCGGGCCCAGGCCGTGGTGGACTCCGGGGAGGCCGAAGCGCTCCACAACAAGGTTCTCGGGAAGGGCCGCTTCACCCTCGAGGATTTCCTCGTCGCCATGCGGCAGGTGCAGCGAATGGGTCCCCTGGACCAGCTGTTGAAGATGATCCCGGGGATGTCCCGCAGCCTCCCCGTGGGGGAAATTGATCCAAGGAAGATGAAGCACATCGAGGCGATCATCCTTTCGATGACGCCCGAGGAACGGCGCCGGCCCGAGATCCTGAACGGGTCGCGCAGGAAGCGGATCGCCCGCGGCAGCGGCCGGCCCGTCTCCGAGGTGAACCGGCTGATGAAACGGTTCACCGAAATGGAAGTAATGCTGAAGCAGATGAAGGGGCTGACGCCCCGCTAGTGATCGTAAAGCCGGGCGCAGGCCCGGCAGGGGCGCAAGGCCCCGAGGCAACACTCAATCCGGCAAGGAAAAATGTCCGTAAAGATTCGCCTCCGGCGGATGGGAAAGAAGAAGCAGCCCCACTACCGCATCGTCGTCGCTGACAGCCGGTCCCCCCGGGACGGGCGGTTTGTCGAGAACCTGGGTTACTACAACCCGATCCCGAACCCGGCTCGCCTGGTCGTCGACCTGACGCGTGTGGACTACTGGCTCGGGGAGGGCGCCATTGTGTCCCCCACAGTGGGGAACCTGGTGACGAAGGCCAGGTCTGGTGGCGACGACACCGTCGCACTGGGCGAGGCGGCGGCCGCCGCGTCCGATGGCGGCTCCGACGACGCTGTGGCCGTTGCCGAGGACGACGGTGCGGGCGCGGTCGCCGAAGACGACAATGCCGCAGTGGCGGCTGCCGAGGACGACGGTACCGAAGCGCCGGCCGCCGAAGCCGCAGCCGAATCGGCGTAGAGCGGTGCACCCCGCGTCGCGCTGCTCGGCGGTGAGGCGCCCGCCGGTCCAGTGTTCCGCCAAGTGGGGTTTCAGAGTGTGACCGAGGGCGGAAATCCCCCTTTTCTGATCGTAGGCCACATCAACAAGGCGCACGGGAGGAAGGGCGAACTCTTCGTCTGGTCGTTGACCGACTACCCCGGGAGTCACTTTGTTCCCGGGGTCGTTCATTTTCCGGGCGACGAGAGCGGCGAAAAGCCGTCGGCCAGCCTCGGCCGGCTCACCATTGAATCCGTCCGGCCCTACCGCAAGGGCTTTCTGACCAGGTTCGCCGGCGTCGACGACCGCGACGCGGCCGAGGGTCTGCGGGGCAGGTACCTGCTGCGCCCCTTTGACGCGATCGACGAACCGGACGAGGGCGAGATCTTCTATCACGAACTCCTCGGCTCCACCGTCGTGCACAGGGACGGCGCCGAGCTCGGGGTGGTGCGGGAGGTCTATCCGCTCCGGCCTGCTGACCTGCTCGCCGTCGCCGGTCCCCAGGGCGACATCATGCTTCCGTTCATCCCGGAAATGGTCGTCGAGGTCGACCGGGAGCGGCGCCGGGTCGTGGTCGACCCGCCGGAGGGATTGCTGCCGTGATGCGGATCAACATCGTGACCATCTTCCCGGCGATCTTCTCCGCACCTCTGGAAGCAAGCATCCCGGGGAGGGCGGCGCGGTCAAGCCTGGTGGCCTACCGGGTGATCGACCTTCGCGACTACACCCACGACAGGCATCGGACGGTCGACGATCTGCCGTACGGAGGGGGCGCGGGGATGGTCATGAAGCCCGAACCCTTCTTCGAAGCGATCGCCGACTTGAGCCCGCGGGGACCGGTCGTGCTCATGTCGGCCCGGGGGCGCCGCTTCCGTCACGACGATGCGGTCCGCCTCTCGCTGGAGCCCGAAGTCACCCTCCTCTGCGGACACTACAAGGACGTTGATCAGCGGGTGGCCGACCATCTGGCAACGGAAGAGCTGTCCATCGGCGATTTCGTCGTGTCGGGCGGAGAGGTGGCGGCGCTCGCCGTCACGGACGCCGTCGTGCGGCTGCTGCCCGGGGCTCTCGGCGACCACGAGTCCGCGTCTTCGGATTCCTTCTACGATGGCGACGCGGTATCCGCTCCGTCGTACACGAGGCCGGCCGAGTACCGGGGAATGTCCGTGCCGGAGGTGCTCCGTAGCGGGGACCACCGCCGGATCGAGGCGTGGCGCCAGGGGGAGTCGGAACGGCTTACCCGGGATCGGCGGCGTTCGTAGGCGGCGCCGTCGCCGCCGGGTCCGGCAGCGATTGCCTTCGATTCACGCTGAATTGGAATTGGGTCCGCCACGAGCCGGGTCCCCGGATGGCAACCTGATTGCGCGCGCGCGCCGCTTGGGTCCCAACAAAGACAATGGTATTGGAGCAGCCGATGGTTGCGCGGTGCGACCTCTTCCTCGGCGACTCCAGGGTCATGGATTGCCAGGTCCGGCTCCCCGATACGATCGTGGTGGCCAATCTGCACCGGAGCACGAGGGGAGGTTCGGGGCTGTGGGAGTGCTCGTGAACGGATTGCGGGGCAGGCGGGGGAGCCGCGTCGTGGCTGCCTGAGGTCGCTGCCAGGGTCGCTCCGGCACCGGCGACCGCGCTTGCCAGAATGAGTCCGATTGCCATCAGGTCGGTGTCAGCTCGCTTCATTCTCCTGCCTCCGCGGTCCAGGGTGTCATTGCAGTGATCATGAGACGTCACACGAACTCGCAGGGTTGCCGGGACCGCCCACGAGTTCGGGCTCACTTGTCGTTGGACAACACTCAGGCTTCCAATAACCGGCAATGCTGCCTATCTTTTCAGGCTGCCAAGCACAGAGTCGCAGAACGGAAACGGTTACGAAACGAGGGGCCCGGCCATGGCGGACGTCCTCCACCAGCTCGATATGGAACACGCGCGGAACGATCTTCCCGACTTCGCGCCCGGTGACACCATCAAGGTCCTGTACCGGGTCCGCGAAGGACAGAAGGAGCGGATCCAGGTCTTCGAAGGCGTCTGCCTGGGACGGCGGGGCTCGGGGATGGGTGAAACCTTCACCGTCCGCAAGCTCTCCGGAGGAGTCGGCGTGGAACGCGTGTTCCCGGTGAACGCACCAACGGTCGGAGGCGTCGAGGTCGTCAGGCGGGGACGGGTGCGCCGGGCAAAGCTCTACTACCTCCGCGGCTTGCGCGGAAAAGCCGCTCGGATCAAGGAAAAGCGGGTCCCCAGACCGCACTAGTGGGCGTCGGCGTGAGCGGCCGGTTGTTCCTGGTGTGCTCCGTCTGAGCGTCGGGTGCCTCTGGACTATGAGCGCCCGTTCTGGGATCGGCGTCTTTCACACGTGGCGGGCGTGGACGAGGTGGGGCGCGGGCCGATTGCCGGGCCGGTGGTGGCGGCGGCTGTGATCCTTTCGGAGGGCGTGTCCATCGAGGGTGCGGCGGACTCGAAGTTGCTGACACCCGAGGCCCGGGCCGAGATCGCGGAAGAGATTCACGCACGAGCCGCGGCCGTGGCATTGGGAGCGGCGTCGGTTACCGAGATCGACCGGATCAACATTCTGCGCGCCACCACCCGGGCCATGAGGCGTGCCCTGAAACGTCTTCCCGTGAAGCCGGACCATGTCGTGGTGGACGGGCTGCCGGTGCTGGGTCTGGGGTGCAAGCACGATGCCGTGATCGGTGGAGACGGCGTTGTCCACTCGGTCGCCTGCGCGTCGATCGTGGCCAAGGTCTGCCGCGACCGGCTCATGAGGCGGCTTGCACCGCGGTACCCGGGCTACGGGTGGGAGCGGAACATGGGATACGCCACCCGGCGCCACAAGGAAGCCGTGCGAGACGCGGGGCTGACGCCTCACCACCGCACCACCTTCGGGCTGTTGCAACTGGAGTTGTCGCTGGAGGGGTAGTCGAGTGCCCGCGGCGTGCAGCGGGCCGACGAAGGACATGCCCGTGGCGCCGCCCGTGGTTATTTTTCCCGCGAGCCGGTAGCTCAGTTGGTAGAGCAACGGACTTTTAATCCGTAGGTCCTGGGTTCGATCCCCAGCCGGCTCATTGGGACATGCTCGTGACCATGTCGTCTCCCTCGACGCCCCACGCCAGGAGCCCCCATGACCGTCGCGCCATCTGCCCGCCCCTGCGCGGGCCGCCCCGCCGCCCATCCGCGCCCCCGCCCGGCGCTCCTCACGGCTGCGCTGTCCTCCCTGCTTCTTCTTGCGGCCCCCGCGTGCGCGCAAACCTCCCGCACGTTCGGCGACGACCCCGGTCTGGACCGGCTCGTGGCCGAGGTTGCGCGGCTGGCCGAACACGCCCAGGGCACGGTCGGCGTTGCGGCGTACCACCTCGAGACGGGACGCGGGTTTACCCTTCACGGCGACGAGCCCTTCCCGATGGCGAGCACCTACAAGGTTCCGATCGCGGTGCAGATCCTGACCATGGTGGACCGGGGCGAGATATCGCTTCGGGAGATGGTCGAGGTGGAGCAGGGCGACGTCTACCTGACGGCGAGCGCCATCAGCGACCTTCTGGACGACCCGGGGCTGGAAATCTCGATTCACAACCTGCTCGAGCTGATGCTCCTGATCAGCGACAACATCGCGACCGACGTGCTCATGCGTGAGGCCGGGGGCTCGGGTGCCGTGACCGCGCGCATGGCCGAGGTGGGGATCGGCGGGATCCGCGTGGATCGCCCGACCTGGGCCCTGATCGCCAACTGGCTGGGGCACCCGGATGTGCGCGAGGACGACCAGATCGCCCCGGACGACTTCCGCCGGATCCTCGAAGGCGAGCGGACGGACGAGGCCATGGCGGCCAACGACGCCGTCTTCAACAGCGACCCGCGAGACACCGCGACGCCCGCAGCCATGTCCGCGCTGCTTCAGAAAGTCTGGAACCGCGAGATCCTGTCGGAGGAAAGCTCCGCGCTTCTCATCGACATCATGTACCGTTGCCAGACCGGAGCCGGGCGGCTCAAGGGAGTGCTCCCGCCGGGGACCGCGGTCGCACACAAGACCGGGACGATCGGACAGACGACCAACGACGTGGGCATCATCGATCTGCCGGGCGGCGCGGGTCATGTGGTGACGGTCGTTTATGTCAAGGAATCGCAGGTCGAGATCGCGGACCGGGAACCCGTGATCGCCCAGATCGCCCGTGCGATCCACGACTACTTCGTGTTCAACCGTGGCTGATATTCGGCGGGGTTTCCTGGCCTTTCTCGTCCTCCTGTTCGTTCTCGCGCCGGCGGCCAGGGCCCAGCCCGCGCCGCTCCAGGGGTTGGACGACTACATCACGGCGGCGATGAAAGCGTGGGGCGTCCCGGGTTTGGCCCTCGCCGTGGTCAGGGATGACGAGGTCGTTCACGCGCGGGGCTACGGCGTGCGCGATGTCGCGAGCGGAGCGCCCGTCGACGAGCACACCCTCTTCGCCGTGGGCTCGACATCGAAGGCGTTCACCGCAACCGCGCTGGGACTTCTGGTCGACGAAGGCCGCCTGAGTTGGGACGACCGGGTGATCGACCATATCCCCTGGTTCGAGATGCACGATCCCTACGCGACCCGGGAACTGACCGTCCGGGACCTTCTCACCCACCGGAGTGGCCTCGCGCGCGGCGATGCGGTCTGGTACAACTGGCCGTACGGCCGCCTGGAGATCATCCGGCGCATCCGCCATCTGGAGCCGACCCGGAGTTTTCGCGGCGCGTGGCAGTACCAGAACCTGATGTTCCTGACTGCGGGAGAGGTCGTCGCGGCGGTCTCGGGGCAGACGTGGGACGATTTCATCGACCAACGCATCTTCACTCCCCTGGGAATGGACCGAAGCGTCACGTCCACTGATGAACTGGGACGGTTCGAGAACGTCGCGACGCCACATGTCCGTGTGGATGGCGCGGCCTCGCCGGTGGCGCACAAGAATATTGACAACGTGGGTCCGGCGGGGTCGATCTACTCGAGCGTGTCGCAGATGGCCCGCTGGCTCGGGCTCCACATGGCCGGCGGGGTACACGATGGCGTGCGGCTCGTGAGCGACAGCGTCATGGCCGAGATGCACAGACCGCAGATGCTGATCCAGGCCGACGCGCCCGAGAACAGCCTGCACGCCCGCGACGCCCCCATGAACTTCAATGCATACGGGCTGGCGTGGTGGATCATCGACTACAGCGGGCGCAAGGTCGTCGACCACGGAGGGGGGATCGACGGGATGAGGGCGCACATCGCCTTCATGCCCGAGGAGGGTGTCGGGATGGTGGCCTTGTCCAACGCGCGCCCCAACAACCTCATCGTGGCGCTGATGTACCAGGTGTTCGACCGTTTTGTCCGCCAGAACGGGTCCGAAATGGCGGACTGGAGTGCCCTGATGCTGGCTGAACAGAAGGAAAGCGCCGCCCGCGCTGCCGAGGCGCGCCGGAACCGTGATGCAACCCGTGCGCGAAGGACCGAGCCCTCGCGGCCGCTCGCGGAATACGCGGGCCGTTACGGGCACGAATACTACGGGTCGGTGGAGATCACGCACGACCGGGAAGCACTCCGGTTGAGCATGGGAGGCAAGACCACGGGCCGAATGGAGCACTGGCACTACGACGTTTTCAGAGTATTGCCCGACAATCCTGCCCATTCAGAGATGTTCATCGTCTTCACCATTGGCGCGGCGGGAGTCGTTGACGTGCTCGAGATCGAGGGGTTGGGGACGTTTGCGCGGCAGTGAGAAAGGGGTGATTCCGTCTGCGGTGGCCATCGCCGCCGTTCTGGCTATTGCGCCGCCCGCGGTTGCACAGCAAACAGCCGTAGCGGCGACTTCGGCGTCTCGGGCACCGGCGACAAGGGCGCCCACCACCGGTGCGCAGGACACGCTGGCCGGGCTCGAAGCGTACATCCGCGAATCGATGCCGGATTGGGACGTTCCCGGGCTCGCGGTGGCGGTCGTCTACAACGACGAGGTCGTCTTCGCCGAGGGCTTCGGAGTGAAGGAGATGGGGAGGGACGATCCCGTCGACGCGCACACCCTCTTCCAGATCGGTTCCGTCACCAAGTCGTTTGCGGCCGGGGCCATCGGGGCGCTGGTGGACGACGGACTGGTCGGCTGGGACGATCCGGCCGTGAAGCACCTGCCCTGGTTCCGGGTCAGGGATCCCTGGGTCACGCGGGAGATGACGGTTCGCGACCTGTTGGCCCACCGTTCGGGAATGCCGGGAGACGCGTATCCGGTGCTGGCGGTCATGGACGCGCGTCAGGCGGCCGAACGCCTCCGGCTCCCGGAGAACCAGGCGCCGCTGCGGCAGGGCTTCCGGTACAGCAACCAGGCGTACGGAGTCGCGGGCCTGATCGTCGAGGCGGTGACCGGGGTGAGCTGGGGCCATTGGGTCAGGGAGCGGCTCCTGCTGCCGCTCGAGATGCACGAGAGCGGGACCAGCCCCTACGACGTGTGGGACGGTCCTTACGTGGCGTCGACGTTCCTGGGCGTCGCACCGGCGGGCAGGGTGAGCATCGACGACGCGCCGGGCCGCAACGTCGCCATGCCCCACGGCGTGGACCGCAACGGGGAGCGGCGGGTACTTCCGTGGCAATCGTACGACAACATGCAGGCCGCGGGGAGCGTGGTGTCCAACGTCGCCGACCTCGCGAACTGGATGCGCATGCACGTCAGGCGTGGCTTCTTCAACGGGGAGTTCGTGCTTGAGGATTCGACCGTTTCGGAAATGCACGCGCCCCAGGTGGCGACCGAGCACACTTTTGTCTTCGCCGACGACCATGCGGGCGCCTACGGGATGGGTTGGACCCGGGCCACCTTCCACGACCGCCTCCATCTTTCCCACGGCGGTGGGATCTTCGGGTTCCCCGCGTACGTGGCCATGCTGCCCGAAGTCGGCGCGGGGGTGGCGGTCCTGGCCAACGGCAGCATGTGGACGCCCTACTACCCGCATCAGGAGATCGCGGCGTGGGTCTTCGCGCGCCTCCTCGGCGTCGAGCCGCGCGACTGGCACGGCGAGATCATGGCTCGCACCGGGATCATACACGCCCAGGTGGAGGAGGCGCTCGCTGCTCAGGACGCGGCCCGAATCCCCGGGACGCGTCCTTCCCTGTCACTGGAAGACTACCCGGGCACGTACGAGGACGCGTACGGCTCCGGGCCGGTCACGGTGGCGCTTTCGGACGGTCGCCTGGTCCTTCACTTTGATGGACCGGGTGCATTCAGGGGTGACATGGAGCACTGGCATCACGATGTATTCCGCCTGTACTTCGATGGCGGGGACGGGCAGGCCTACGGGAGCTCGTTCGTCACCTTCACCATCGGCTCGGACGGGGGCATCGATCGCATGGACCTCGGATTCATGGGTGAGTACAGGAAGGCCGGGTGATGCGCAAGTCCCTGCGGTCGCCCGCCTGGCCCGACCTGGCTCCGTGTGCGGACCTTGCGCCGCCTGCGGCCCTGGCCTTGCTTGCGGCCCTCGCCTTGCACGCGACTGCATGCTCGGGGGGTGGGGAAGGCACGTCCGTGACCCCTCCGGATCCCCCACCCCCGCCCGTGGAGCCGCCGACGCGGCCGGTACCCTGCACCTTCGCGAACGCCACGTGCCAGGAACGGGTCGAGATCGCGAGCGGACTGTTCCTCCCGGCCTACAGCACGCACCTGCTCTCGGAAACACACGCCTCGGTAACCCGGGGGCTGATCGTCATTCACGGAAACGCCCGCGACCCCGACAACTACTTTCTGAGCGGATTGAATGCCGTGGCACGAGGGGGCGTCTCCGGCAGCACGGCGGTCGTCGCGCCCTACTTCCAGACCGACGATGACGCCCCGGAGTCGGACGAACCCTTCTGGTCCAGTCCGGGATGGAAGCGGGGGAACCTGTCCAGACCCGAGGGCCCGTCGCCGCGGGTCAGCTCCTACGCGGCGATCGACCGGATCGTCGAGGAGTTCCTGGACGTGGCCCGCTTCCCGGCAATTCGCGACATCGTGGTGACCGGTCATTCCGCCGGCGGGCAGGTCGTGCATCGCTACGCGGCGTCGAGTACGGTGCAGGAGGAGGCGCGCGACGGTGTCACCTTCCGCTACGTGGTGGCCAATCCGTCCACATACCTGTATCCGGGGCCCGAGCGCGAGAACGAGGCGGGGAACTTTGCGGTCCCGGGGGGCGGCTGCGATGACTACGACGAATGGCACTATGGTCTGCTGGACCGCAATACCTGGGCCGAACGTCTGGAGCCGGACACCATCCGGGCACTGTTGTCGCGCCGGGATGTGCGCATTCTGGTGGGTGACGCCGATACCTTGAGTGCGTCCCTCGACGTGAACTGTGGCGCCAATCTCCAGGGCCCGAACCGCTACGTTCGCGGACGCACCATCGTGCGCTTCATGGATGCCCTGTTCGTGGGCCACGCCCATCGGGAAATGATCGTGCCGGGCGTGGGGCACTCCAACCGGTCGATGTGGCTGTCGAGCGTCGGACAGGAGTCGCTCTTCGGGAATTAGCAGGGTCTCGCCGCAAAACGACCGGGTGCGCCCTGCCGGTCTGGAACCGGGCGGATTCCCGCGCGAGGTCCTGGAACGGGAACCTGGATCCTTGCCGGAATAGCCGTGTAGACGGTTGACGAATCCTTCCAGGGTTTATCTTTGAAGTCATACGGTCCCCGATGAGCGGGTTTGAGCGGGCCGACCTTCCACGGCCGGGCCGGTCAAGGCGCCCGCCGACTCAGCGGAGTCTTGAATGCGAAACTTCATTTCGTGTGCCATTGCGAGCGTGCTTTTCATTGCGGCGACAGGGGTGCGCGCGCAAGTCCCCGGGGTTGCGGTCGGGGCGGGGGATGGTGGGGTGTTGGGGGGGGGGGGGGCGGGGGGGGCTGGCGTCCCGGCGACGTTGTCGATGGACACCGACGCGGAACAGCCGTTGAGCACGACATTCACGGTCAACTTCCGTTTTTCGAAATCCGTGAGCGACTTCGCTCTTAATGACATCCGTGTCACCAACGGCACATTGGGAGATCGGTTAAGGGGAACCGGCAGGCTCTACACGGTCGAAGTCACGCCGAAGAGCGACTTCGACGGGCTCGTGAACGTAGAGGTACGCAGCAACGCTGTGGATGACGGCAATCCCGAAACCGACACGGATTTCGAGGTGGACACAAGGGCTCCCAGGTTCGTGGACGCAACCATCGATGAGGTGACCCTCGTCATCACATACGACGAGGACCTGGACCGGACATCGGAACCGGAAACCACGGACTATACGGTCCGAGTGGAAAACAGCGTCGGCGTCTTTCTTCTCAGGGCGGATGTCCGTGGCGACGAGGTGACCCTGATTCTCAGAGACCCCGTGTCGAAGGGCGACCGTGTCACTCTGGATTATGTGCCTCCGACCAGCAACCCGCTCCAGGATGAACTGGGCAACGAAGCCGTGGAACTCGACCGCGAACCGGTCACCAATAACACCCTGACTGGGGAAGACCTTCCGAGCAAGCCCAGGAACCTGAGGGCGACCGCCGACGGCAGGACCAGAATCGACCTGGACTGGGACGCGCCGTCCGATGATGGTGGTTTCGACATCATCGGCTACCGGATCGAGTCCTCGCGTACCGGCAGCAGCGGTAGTTGGGACGATCTGGTAGACGACACGGAAAGTACCAGGACCACGTACACAGACACCGGACTCGATGCGGGGACCAGGTGGTTCTACCGGGTATCGGCAATCAATCGCGAAGGCGAAGGTCCGCCCTCCGATATTGCCGACGCCACGACCGACGGCGGGGTGCCCAGCGCCGTGCGCAACCTGACGGCCACCGAGAACGGACAGTTGCGCATCGACCTTTCGTGGGACGAGCCGAGCTACGATGGTGGCGGCATCAGCGGCTACCTCATCGAGGTGTCGACCAACAGGGGCAGTGCCTGGTCCGATCTGGAGGTCAACACGCGCTCTACGAGCACCACGTATTCGCACACGGGACTGACCGGCGGAACGACGCGGCACTACCGGGTGTCGGCAATCAGCTCCGCGGGCACGGGCGATGCCTCCAACGTTGCCAGCGCGACCACCGACATCGGCCCGCCGAGTGCGCCGGTGAGCCTGAGCGCGGTGGCGCTGAGCGAGTCGCGAATCCAGCTGTCCTGGGGGCCGCCGACCAACGACGGGGGTGCCCGGATCACCGGGTACCGGATCGATGAATCTCGCACGGGTGGGACAGTGTGGACGACCCTGGTCGGGAACACGCGTTCCACGTCCATGACGTACACGCACGGCGATCTTCCGCCCGGGACCACCCGCACCTACAGGGTAGCGGCGATCAATTCGCAGGGCACGGGCGTGTATTCCAGGAGGGCGAGCGCCACCACGAGGGCCACCGTCCCAAGTGCGCCCACCAGCCTGACCGCGTCAGCAAGCGGGCAGACCCGGATCAACCTGTCCTGGCGGGCTCCCCTCCTGGACGGGGGCGCTCGCATCACGGGGTACCGGATCGAGTTCTCGCCCACGGGGACGTCTGCGTGGACGGTGCTCGTGCCCAACACATCATCCTTCTCCACTACCTACACGCACCGTGGCCTTGCCCCTGCCACCACCCGGTACTACCGCGTGTTCGCGATCAACTCGGTGGGGCACAGCGAGGCATCGAACATTGCCAACGCCAAAACGGATGCCACGGTTCCCGGCGCGCCGACCCGCCTTTCGGCTGCTGCTCGCGGACAGAACCAGATCGACCTGTCCTGGGTGGCGCCCGCCAGCGACGGCGGCGCGCCGATCACAGGGTACCGGATCGAGAGTTCCACCAACGGCACAACCTTTACGACGCTGCGGAGCAACACCAACTCTCCCGCCACCACATTCCCCCACACGGGCCTGGCTCCCGCCACGCGGCTGTTCTACCGGGTATACGCGATCAACAGCGCCGGCCGGAGCCCGGCTTCGAACATCGCCAACGCCACGACCGACGCGACCGTTCCGACCGCTCCAACAAGCCTCTCGGCCACGGCCAGCGGCACGTCGCAGATCGACCTGTCGTGGCAGGCGCCCTCGTTCGATGGCGGGGCCCGCATTTCCGGGTACAGAATCGACGTTGCCGATAGTGGAGGCGGGCCCTGGGCGGCGTTGGTCGCCAATACGCGGTCCGGTTCGACCAGCTATTCCCACACGGGATTGGCTCCGGCCAGCACCCGCTACTACCGTGTGTCCGCGATCAACTCGGTGGGGAGGAGCCCGGAGTCCGGTGTTGCTAACGCCACCACGGACGCGACCGTTCCCGACGCGCCCACAAACCTGATGGCGACGGCGACCGAGCCTACCCGGATCGACCTTGTCTGGGCCGCTCCGGCGTATGACGGGGGAGCACCCGTAAGCAGCTACCGTATCGAAATCTCGGTGGACGGTGCCGCATGGAGCGATCTGGCGGCATCGACGGGGGTGACCTCTACCGCCTACGGGCACACGGGCCTGAAGCCGGGGAGCACGCGCCACTATCGGGTTTCGGCGATCAACGTCGCGGGCACCGGCGTGCCTTCGAACGTCGCGTCCGCGACCACCGACGATCCCAGGGACCGCGCCGGACGCGTGAACAGGGAAGTGCTCTCGCACGCGGCCGCAGCCATGACGTCGAGCACGTTCTCGGCGATTGCGGGCCGGGTCGAGTCGTTCGCCGACAGCGATCCCTTTGGCAGGCGGGTTCAGATGGGAGGCTTCTCGTCACTGGGCGCGGCCTCGGCGCTGCAGTCCGGAATGTCCGGGCTCGGAAACCGCGGATTCGGCGGCACCGACCTGGATGCCCGTCGGCTGCTGGACGGAGCCTCCTTCCTGATCCCGCTTGGCGGCGACTCGCCGAGTCAGATCGGTTCCGGCATGCCCGCCCTGGCGACCTGGGGGAGCGGCCAGTATCACAACATGTCGCGGCCTCGCGGGGGTCTGGTCGACTGGGAAGGCAATATGCTCAGCTTGCACGCGGGCGCGGATGTCCGGTTGCGGCCGCATGTCCTGGCCGGGTTGGTGGCTACGCGGTCCACGGGAGATTTCGACTTCACCGACAAGACCGGCGAGACGGACGTGGCGGGCACCTACGCCAGCCGGATGACCAGCATCAACCCCTACGTTGCGGGATTCCTGGGCCGGGTGGACATAACCGGATGGGCCACGGGTGGATACGGTTGGGGGAGTATCGAGATCGAGGATGAACGGAAGGAGTTGCGGTCGAGCAAAGTCAGCATCTTGAACGGGGGCGCGGGTGGCGTCGGCGATCTGCTCGCGAGCGGGAACGCGGCGTTGCGTCTGAAGGCCGAGGGCTGGCTCGCTCGAGTCGATGTGGAGGGCGCTGAGGAAATCGACTCGGTGACTCTGGACATGGGCCGGGCGCGGGTCGCCCTGGAGTGGAAACAAGGGTACCGGTTCGCCTCGGGACACGAGATGGCGGTCCTGCTCGAAGGAGGATTGCGCTACGATTCCGGTGACGGACCCACCGGTTCCGGAATGGAGTTTGGGGGAGGACTTCGGTACGTCAGTCCGCAGGGTGGCCTGACGCTGGAGGGCCGCGGCAGGCTGCTCGCGACCGGGCACCTGGGGTATGAGGAGTGGGGTGTCAGCGGGCTCGTCCAGTTCGACACGCACGGACGTGGCGAGGGCCTGTCGGTGAGAATGGTCCCGACGTGGGGAGAGGCGTCGAGCGGTGTTCAGGCGCTTTGGGACCGGGGTGTGAGCGGAATGCCGCACGGCGGCTTCACCCCGGCGCGAGGCCGGCTCAACACCGAAGTGGAATACGGGCTGCGCAACTTTGCCGGCACACCCTACGGCCGCTTCTACATCGTGGACGGCGGAGACCGCGCCTTCGGCAGTGGGGTTCGCTACGAAATCACCCGCGTGATGGATCTGCGCCTGGAGGGTACGCGCCGGCAGAGCGCCATCGGCACCGCGCGGCACGGTCTCACCATGAGAGGGCTGTGGAAATTCTAGTTGCCGGGACGCCAGTGCCCGACCGACAGGGTGTCCGTCTTCATGATGTCCGGGTTGACCCAGTAGTACGGCCCGAACGACCGTGCCGAGGGCCATAGCTCGTCCAGCGTGGTAGCGTCGTACAGGACTCCGTCCTTCATGACCAGGTCGATGTCGAGCGTGTTTTCGATGTCGTCCAGCGGGTTGGCATCGAGGATGACGAGGTCGGCGTACTTGCCGGTGGCAATGCTCCCCAGCTGATCCTCCAGGCCGAGGTATCGTGCCCCGTGCAGGCTCGCGACCTCGAGGGCGCCCAGCGGTCCCAGGGCTTCCGCGTACGCCCACACCTCCCAGTGCGAAGCGGGCCCGTGCTGCTGCCCGTGCGATCCGATCACCCCGTAGCCTCCCTCCGCGATGACGTCGGCCATCCCCTCGGCGACGATCGCGAAGCCGTAGTCGGACTCCGGACGCAGGTTGCGCCTTCGCGCATGCGGGATCAGGTGACGCCAGGGCAGCCACTGCCGGAGCTTGTCGTCGAGCCAGGTGTCGTCACGCTGGAAGAAATACTCTTCGGTCCATGGCGAGGACCCCCCCACGACGACCGTGGGCGAGTAGTAGAAACCGGCCTGGCCGAGAAAGCGCGACACGTCGGAGTAGACGGGGAACTGGACGAGGGCGTGCTCGAAGCCGGCGTGGCCATCCATCACCAGTCCGATGTTGTGCGAAAGATCGAAGTTGCCGCCCTCGGATGTCGCCACCATGCCCCTGGTGCGTGCCGCGTCCACCAGCCACTGCGCGCGGCGCCGGTTCGGCTGCAGGTACTGCTTGATGCTCTCCGCTCCCCAGCTCTGCAGCCGGGCCACCTGATTGTCGGCCTCCTCGGGCGAGTCCACGTCCGCCTTGAACGGATCGTCGCCGGCGGTCAGCGTCTCGCCCGTTGCGTAGATGCGCGGGCCCACCATCCGGCCTGCCTGCACAAGGTCCTTGGTGCTCCAGGTGTTGACCGACGATGCGGCCGGGTCCCGGGTCGTGGTTACGCCGTACGCCAGGTAGACGCCATGCTCGAAGCCGCGCTCGGGAATCATGCCCATTGATTGGCGGTTGTGGTGCCCGTGCATGTCGATCCAACCCGGAATGACGGTTTTTCCGGTGCCGTCAATGATCCGATCGGCCCCCGAGATGTCGCATTCGCCGACGCACGCGATCCGTCCGCCGACGGTCACGACATCGCCCCGCTCGACCACGCCGGCCTCGTCGAGGGTGATGATGCGGGCGCCGGTGATGGCGACGGAACCCTCGGGCAGGTTGCGGGGAACATCGAGGCGCAGATGGGTGACCGACGTCTCCCCTGTGCCCAGGTCGTGGGTGGCGTAACGGGTGCCGCCCCCGAACTCCAGGGTGGAACTGTCACGCCAGCGGGGAAACAGTCCCCCCCGGGTCGTAAGCCGTTCGACCGGAAGGCGCCCACCCATGCGCGCAATCGCGGGAAGCGCGTCGGCGGAACGCGCGGGAGGAACGGGCGCCACGAAGACGTCTCCCACGGTCACAAAGGCCACCCTCGCCGCGTCGGGCGAGGCGACCGCTTCCCACGTCGCCGGCAACTCGACGTGTTCACGCCGGTCCGCGCCGTCGGAGGTCACGGAGACGAGCACGCCGTCGCTGGCGAAGTAGATCCGCCCGTCGCTGGCGTAGGTGGCAACGGGCACAGCGATGCCGAAGCCGCCGGGAACACGGGCCACAGGCGTGCCCGGTCCGCGGACTTCGCCGTCCGCGGCGAAGCGCACCAGGTCATGCCATGGGTTGTCGGCCGGAGTGCGTCCGCGCGCGGTGGCACCCGATCCCCGCGCCACCAGGATCTCGCTGCCGTCGGGACTCCACACCGGGTTCATGTACTCGCCAGGCCGGTCGGAGACGCGCCGGGGCTGCCCGCCGCCGCCGGGGACGCGCCACAGGTGCCCCCCATCGGCCCAGTCGAAGGTGGTGAAGGCGACGGAGGCGCCGTCCGGAGACCAGACCGGAGCGTACTCGAAGGTGGGGAAATCCTCCGGTGTCAGCCGGCGAGGCTCGCCACCGGCGGCGTCGCGCAGCCAGAGCTTGCCGATTGCCTCGAACACGACCGTTTGCCCGTCGGGGGAGGCGGTCGGCCACCGGAGGAAGCGCGCGTCGAAGGAATCGTCGGGAATGCTGCGCGTGCTGTGGGCCATTTCGGAGATGGTGCGCTCGACACGGGCGCTGAAGGGGATGGTCCCCACCTCGCCGGTGGCCGGATCGAGCACGCGGATGCCACCACCCTGGGACAGGTAGATTCGGGTTCCCGCGGCGTCCCATGTGAGGCGGGGCAGGATCGGTCCCGCCCTTGTTATTTCCTGTGTCATGTCCCATTCGACCGGGTCCATGATCAGCCGCTCGGTCCCCGTGTCCAGATCGCGCAGCCAGAGCCCGGTCCGTGGGCCGAAGACGTGGCCCCGGTATTCCAGAACGCCGTCGGGTATCCGCCGTCCGAAGGCCAGGAACCGCCCGTCGGGGGACACTTCGGGTGCGAATGCACCGCCGCTGGTCATGCGGCCCTGCTGCTGCGACTGGCCGGAGGTGATCGGCGTGACGTGTCCGGTCGCCAGTTCGAGTCGGCGGATCTGAAAGTCTCCCTTCGACGAATCCTGTCCCCCGAATGGCAGGATCGAGCCCACGAACTGGTGGAAGTAGAGGTAGCGCCCGTCCCGCGAGACGGAAGACCATCCGGGCATCTCGGTGGTGTAGGGGACCAGTTCGATACCGGTTCCACCGTCCCGGTGATACATGAACAGCCCGTAGGAGAAGAGCCCTCCCGCCGACATGTCGGTCTGCCGGACGACCAGGTAATCGCCATCCGGGAGCCACACGGGCTCCGCCGCGCGGATGTTGATGTCCGTGAAGACCGGTTGGGGATCCGAGCCGTCGGCTCCCATGATCCACAGGTTGTTCTGGCCGTTCCGGTCGGATATGAACGCGATCTCGGAGCCGTCGGGCGAGAAGACGGGGTGAATGTTCAGTGCGAGACCGGAGTCCTGCGTGATGCTGGTCGCCTCGCCGCCGCCGGCCGGCATTCGGTAGATGTGACCGAGGAGGTCGAAGACGAGCCAGGCCCCGTCGGGGGATATGTCGACGGACATCCAGGTGCCCTCGGTCGTCGTAAACCCGATTTCGCGGGTCTCGCCACGGGGCTGGGTGATGTCCCAATCGGCGGGAGCGTTCTGGGCGGCGACGGGGGTGGCCATGGTGGAGATGGCGAGGGCCTGGGTGGAGATGGCGAGGGCCACCAGGGCGATGGTGCGGACCATGGCGGTCGCGAGGCGGTGGGCGGGGGGCGGCGCAATAGGTGACCGGGTCACGTGATGCCTCCTTGTGTGGACGAGGGCCGGAAAATGTCGCATGTGCGGTGGGGTGGGGCGAGGGTGTGGTCCGGGATTGGCGGTCCGTGGCAGAAGGCCCCTGTCGGGTTTGCGCTCGGCACCCCAACTTACCAGTCGCCTCTCACGCCACTGCAGCAGTCAGGATGGAGTCACCGAAGATGACCGGACAAGAGAAGACCCCCCCAAGCGCTTCTTTCGCCCAAACCTGCGAACGACCTCGCCCCTTTGCGCTCTTCGCACTCATCGCGCTCTGGGCCATCGCGCTGCCCGCGGGGACCCTCCGCGCGCAGGACGCCGCCTCGACCGCCACGCAGGATCCGCCCAGCGCGGCCGCCGCGGTTCTTTCGGCGCAGGGGTGGGTGGAGCCGCCGGCTGAAATTGCGGACGCGGTGCTGGCGCCCCGGTATCTGAACGTGACGCTGAACCAGGCAAGTCCCGACGGGCGGTGGTTCCTCAACGTGGTTGGCGACGGGCCGGTCACGATGGACCGCTTTTCGCGCCCCTTCGACGAGTTGGGCGGCCAGTTCCTGGAGCCCCAGGCGAATCGTCACCGCAACCTGTCGATCCGCAGCTCCGCGGGGTTGCAGGTGATCTCGGCCTCCGACGGCTCGGTCACCGACATCGAGGTTCCAGGCGGCGCGCGCGTGTCGGCGGCCCAGTGGTCGCCCGACGGGTCCGGCCTTGCCTTCTACGTCCACACCGACGACGAAACGCACATTTACGTGGCCGATCCGGAGAGCGGCGACTCTCGCCGGATCACGCGCGACCCCGTGCTGGCCACCATGGTCACCAACTTCGAGTGGACCTCGAACGGCGCAGAGATTGCAACCGTGCTGGTTCCGGAAGACCGTCCCGGGCGGCCCATGGAGCCCACCGTCCCCGCGGGTCCCGAGATCAAGCAGACCGAGGACGGCAAGAATGTCCTCAGGACCTACGCCAGCCTGATGGCGACGCCGTACGACGAGTCGCTGCTGCAGTGGCACGTCACCGGGCAGCTGGCCACAATCGCCGTCGACAACCGGGACGTCACCCGGGTCGGCGACCCGGCCATGCTCCGGAGCTTCGACTTCTCGCCCGACGGCCGGCACGCACGCGTGACGACGATGCAGGAGCCGTTCAGCTACGTCGTCCCGGTGACCAGCTTCGGTCGCGTCGAGGAGATCTGGGACCGCGAAGGCAACGTGCTCGCCGAGATAGCCGAGACCGAACTGAACACGGGCATCCGGGGAGCCCCGTCGGCACCGGGCGTTGCTGGCGACGAGGAGGAGGCGGACCGGCGTCAGATCAGGTGGCGTGAAGACGGAGCGGGCCTGACCTTCCTGCAGATGGAGCCGGCTCCCGAGGAAGAGGAGGGGGACGAGGCCGCGGCCGAGGAGGAGGATGAGGAGGCGGACGGGCGCCGAATGGACCGGGTCATGCTGTGGTCGGCGCCCTTCGGGGAAGACGACACGACCGTTCTCTACGAGAGCAACCGGCGGATGGCGAACCACCGCTACTCGGCGGACTACGGCTGGCTCTTCGTCACCCGGAGACCCGGCGGCGATGGCGGTGGGAGGGGCTTCGGCGGCGGGGGTGGCGGCGGCACGGTCACCGAGTACGCTGTCCGGCTGGACGACCCGGAGACACGCTACACGATCAGCGAGTGGGATTCCGACGAGTTCTACGCCAACCCCGGCTCGCTTCTGATGGACAACGGCCAGGCCGGTGGCGGCGGTGGGGCCTTTCGCTTTGGAGGTGGCGGCGCGTTGGCCGGCACGCACTTCGTGGAGGTCGTCGGGGAGGACGGCGGCGAGTCCGTCTTCCTCATGGGCACCCGCTACAACGAAGACCCTCTGGCCGAGTCTCCGATCAGCTTCCTGGACCGGGTCGCGCTGCGCACCGGCGATCGCGAGAGGGTCTACGAGAGCTCGAACGACGGCGAATACGAGCGCATCACCAGGGTGCTGGATGCGGACGCCGGCAGGTTCGTGGTGCATCGCGAATCTCCGACCGAGGTCGGGCAGTCGTTCCTCGTAGACGGCGGGGCACGCTCGCAACTGACCCAAAACGTCGACTACTCGCCCGATCTGACCAACGCACCACGCCAGCGCTTCACGGTCGAGCGCCCGGACGGGTTCCGCTTCCTGGTCAATGTCACAATGCCGCCGGACTTCGTGGAGGGCGAAGAACGACCCGCGATGTTCTGGTTCTACCCGCGGGAATACGAGGATCAGGAGTCGTACGACGAGCGCGGACGCACCTTCAACAAGAACGCGTTCCCCAACTTCGGCACCCGCTCGATCGAATACCTGATCCGGCTGGGGTATGTCGTGGTCGAACCCGACGCGCCGATCGTGGGCGAAGCGGGGCGCATGAACAACAACTATCAGCACGATCTGCGCAACAATCTCGCGGCGGTCATCGACGAGCTGGACGCACGGGGGATCATCGACCGGCGCAGGCTCGGTCTTGGCGGGCACTCGTACGGTGCATTCGGAACCGTCAACGCGATGGTGCACACACCGTTCTTCAAGGCCGGGATCGCGGGGGACGGCAACTACAACCGGACCTTTACCCCGCTGGGCTTCCAGTCCGAGCGCAGGCACTTCTGGGATGCTCGCGAGGTGTACCTCGGGATGTCGCCGTTCGTGTATGCGAACAACCTGACCGGCGCTCTCCTGATGTACCACGGCATGCACGACCAGAACGTGGGCACCGCACCCGACCACTCGCCGCGGCTGTTCCACGCCCTGAACGGGCTCGGCAAGGAAGCCGCAATGTACCTGTACCCCTTCGAGGACCACGGTCCCGCGACAAGGGAGACGTTGCTCGACCTGTGGGCGCGGTGGACCGCCTGGCTCGAGGTTCACCTTGCAGAGGAGACCAGGCCGGTCACCTGAGGACCGGGCCGACAAGCGGGAGCTACATGAGCGACGAGACGTTTCCCGGGAACATCGTTGAGCCGCTGACACCGCCGCGCCGGGCCACACTGGCGGAGTATCTCTCTCGTCCCGGCCGGCCGGAGAGCGCCATGTCCATCGGCGAGGTGCAGGGGTTCCTGTTCTCGGTCGCCGCGTCCCCCGACCTGGTGCAGCCGTCGGAGTGGTACCCGGTCGTCTTCGGCGGTGAATTGCCCACCTTCGAGGACGGCAAGCAGGCCGAGGGGATCATGGGGGCGCTGCTGTCGCTGTACAACGTCATCAACGACGATGTGCGCGAGGGCGGTGGGAGATTGCCCGACGAGGTGAAGGTCCGCGACGACATGCTGGCGAACATGGAGCACGATTCGCCGCTTTCCGAGTGGTCACGCGGGTTCATCGAGGGTCACCTCTGGCTGCAGGAAACCTGGAAGCCGTTCGAGGGCAGTCTGGCCGACGAATTCATGGACGTGTTGTGGATATTGGGTTTTTTCGCCACCGGTCCGATTGCGGAAGCGATGATGGAGGAGTTGGGGGATCCGGAGCGGCCGCTGGAGGTCGTCGTCAGGGAGACGTGTGACGAGTTTGCCAGGGCCGCTTCGATCTATGCGATGATCGGCGTGCATCTGCAGGACCGTCAACGGGAACGCAAACGGGCACGCCCGGCGGAGAGGGATTTCGTTCGTCCCGGCCGCAATGATCCCTGCTCATGCGGGAGCCTCAAGAAATACAAGAAGTGCTGCGGGCGGATCGCGCTGGCGTAGGGGCGGGCGATGCCGCCGGCTGCCGCGCACCGACCCGGCGCTTTGTGATCGGCGGGAGAGCGCGGGGAGCAGTCCGATGAAGGTGGGTGGAGTTCCGTACCGGGCGATTTTCATTGCGGGCGATCAGGTCACCGCGGGCGATCAGGTCACCGCGGGCGATCAGGTCACCGCGGGCGACGCAGGCACCGCGGGCTACGCAGGCACCGCGGGCGACGCAATGGATGTTCGGGTCATCGACCAGACCCTCCTCCCGCACCGGTTCGAGACGATGCGCCTGGAGTCCGCCGCCGATGCTGCGCGCGCCATCCGCGACATGGTGGTGCGCGGGGCGCCCTTGATTGGCGCGACCGCCGCGTATGGCGTGGCGCTTGCGATGCGCGCCGACCCGTCCGATGCGTCGCTTGAAAGAGCGCTTACCGGCCTCGGGGGAACCCGTCCGACCGCGGTAAACCTGGTCTGGGCGCTCGATGGTGCCCGAGCGTTGTTGCGCGGGTTGCCGGCGGCAGAGCGCGCTGATGCGGCCTTCCGTTTTGCCGCCCGCCTCTGTGAAGAGGATGTGCGCACCAATCGGAGCATCGGCGGGTTCGGTCTGGAACTCTTCCGGGAGATCGCCAACCGGGCCGGAGCGACGGTGGGTGGGGCGGGACGCAGCCTCAACGTCTTGACGCATTGCAACGCGGGGTGGCTCGCGACCGTCGACTGGGGAACCGCGACCGCTCCCGTGTACCGCGCACACGACGAGGGGCTGGGAATCCATGTATGGGTGTGCGAGACGCGCCCGCGGTTCCAGGGAGCCGGGCTGACCGCCTGGGAGCTGGGCCAGCACGGGGTGCCCCACACGCTGGTCTCCGACGGCGCGGCCGGGTACCTGATGAGCCGCGGCAAGGTCGATGTGGTGATCGTAGGGACGGACCGCACGACCGCCGCGGGCGATGTCGCGAACAAGGTAGGCACCTACCCGCTCGCGCTCGCCGCCCGCGACAACGGCGTGCCCTTCTACGTGGCGGCGCCGTCGCCGAGCATCGACTGGAGCATGGAGGACGGGACGGGCATCCCGATCGAGGAGCGTGACCCGGAGGAGGTGACGCGGGTGCGGGGGGTGGACGATGAAGGGGTGGAGCGGAGGGTGCGGGTCACGCCGGAGGGCACCCGGGCCGCGAACTACGCCTTTGACGTGACGCCCGGGCGGCTGGTGACGGGGCTGGTGACGGAGCGGGGGGTCTGTGCGGCGGACGGAGCCGCGATGAGGGGGCTGTTCGGGCGGTGAGGGGAGGTGAGGCCCACAACTGGCGCGAAAACCAGTTGTTGATGAGGTATCAGAGTGCAATGTCCCGAAGCTGCTTGGCAATGAACGCATTCATGGACATTCTCCGACCACTCGCTTTGGTGGCCAGGATGCGGTGGAGGTCGGGGTCGACACGGACCAGGATCCGACCGGAATATGGCTTGCTGGGTTCCCTCCCCGTCTCTTCGCAGAACTCAAGGTAGTCGTCCACAGCCGTCGCATCGACGCCTTCAGCTCGCCCACCGACCGACCTTCGAAGTTGATTCCGTCCCTTGTGTTGACGACGTGACCGGCGAAGAACTCGTATTCGTCGTCGTACTCGAAGACGCCTGTGTAGCCCCTGTACTCAATCATCCTTCGACTCCTGCTCTTTCCAGGAAACGGCGCATGCGCCTGACCAGGCCCTTTCCGCATTCCGGACGGGGGTGGCCATCCGGCCAACCTACCCCGCGACGATCTTCCAGATCTTCCCGCGCAACGAATCACTCACGTAGACCGACCCATCCGGCCCGACTGCGACCCCTGTCGGCCGGTTGTCGGCCTGGTTGGACGAGGTGATCTGTCCACCCGCGAAGCCATCCGCAAAGATCGACCAGTCGCCGGTGGGAGCGTCCCCTTCGAAGGGTATCCACACGACGTTGTAGCCGGCCTGGAAGGGCGACCGGTTCCACGATCCGTGGAATGCGACGAACGCGCCGTTGCGGTAGGGCTCGGGGAAGGACTCGCTCGCGGAAAACGCCATGGCGTTGGGCGCCCAGTGGGCGGGCAGGCCGATCGCGGGCATGTCCATGTCGGCGCACAAGCCCACCTCGACTCCGTCGCCGCCGTACTCGGGCGCGAGGACCTTCCGGTTGTTGGCCGGGTCGTGAAAGCAGTAGGGCCATCCGAAATCGGCACCCTGGCGGATGACGCCGAACTCCTCGGAGGGCTTTTCCGATCCGTCCGGGTCGCTGAAAAACGCGGGCCAGAGCTGCCGAAGCTGGTCCCGGCCGTGGATCACGGCGTACAGCTCCCCCGAGCCGGGGTGCACCGCGATCGCTCCCGCATTGCGCACGCCGGACGCGAATCGCTCGCCGTCCGCTTGCGTCTGGCCGACCTGGTCGGTCGAGAAGCGCCAGATGCCCGCCCGGGTTTCCAGCTCGCGGCAGGGATTCTTGCCCGCCGCGCCGGGCGTTCGCGGGATGGCCTGGCAGGCGTTGGACGGAGAGCCGATGCCGACGAACACGCTGCCGTCGGGGTGACGGGCGATGCTCTTCGACGCGTGGTTGCGATCGCTCGGCAGACCGTCGACAATCGTCTCGGGCGCCCCGGCGGGTGTCAGGGAGCCGGGGGCGATCGAATAGCGCAACACGGCGTTGTCCGTAGCGAAGTAGAGGACTCCGTCGCCAAGTGCGATGCCGGAGCCGCCATTGTCGCCCCATGACTCCGTCTGGTCGGCTCGGCCGTCCCCGTCGAAGTCCCGCAGCGCGACCACGCCGCCGCGCTGATTGCCCCGGTTGCGCACGGCTACGAACACGTCGCCGTTGGAGGCGACCGCCAGCTGCCGTGCGGCACCGACGCCCGGGTGGTACACGCGGGCGCAGAGTCCGGTCGGCACCGTGATCGTCGGGTCGCAAAGGGGGTCGGCGGGAACCTCGTTCGGGACTTCCGGCTGGCTGGGCTCCGCGTCACCGCACGCGACGGCCGTGGTCAGCAGAAGCCCGGTCAACAGGCTCCGGGATGATGTGCTCTTCCTCATGGTGCCTCCGTCTGTCCTAACGCGCACACGGCTCCGCGTCCGCAACGGATGCCGGGTGAATGATGCGAAGGGCCAGGCCGCCCTGGCCATCGTCCTGCCATTGTACCTGGAGACCCGCCAGGGCACGCTGCGCGCCGGCCTGATCGTCGCCCAGCGGGAATACGGCGAACGGGCCCAGTACGGTTTCGGTCGAAACGCTGAAGAGGTGATCCCGGATGGCAGCCGGGTCGAGGGTTCCCGTGGCGGCAAGAGCGGTCTCCATGGCGCTGGCGAGGAGTTCCACCGCACCGAACCCGCCGGCAGGGTGATAGCCGGGAAGCAAGCCGTGAGCTGCGACAAAGCGCTCCACGAACGTCTCGCTGTCGGCGATGGACCCCGATGTGCGTATGGTCGACAGCCAGGGCGAGTTGCCGGCGACGCACCGCGCGAGGTCGCCGACATCGTCGATGAAGTCGGGCTCGGCGGGTCCGAGGTTCAGGCTCACCACAAGGGGCTCGTAACCGACTGCGTCTACCGCTTTGGTCAGTTCAACCGCATCCGCATAGTAGCCTCCGCCGATGAAAAGGTCGCCTCCGGCGTCTCTGGCCGCCGTCGCCAGAGCCTCATGGTCCGCCTGGCCCACCGCGTAGGATTGGTCCATCACGATGTCGAGGCCGTGGACGCGGGCCGCCTCTCGCACACCTTCGGCCACCGATGCCGGGAACTGGGTGTCCTCGTAGATCAGGGCGACCGTGCCGGCTCCAAGCTGCGCAGCAACTTCGACCGAGCCCTGAAGGTAGGTGGGACCGGGGTTCAACATCTGTACGCTCCAGCTGCGGCCTTGCCCGGCCCATATCTCGGGCGCCGCGGCCATCGGCGCGATCAGCGGCCACCCCGCGGCCTCGGTGACGGTGACCACTGCGTCGGTGATGGGACTGGTATAGGGACCGAGCAGCGCGTGAATCGTGTCGGCCGCGATGAACTCCCGGTAGATGCCCGCGCTCGTCTCGGCGTCGCTGGCGTCGTCACGGAGCACAAGGCGTACCTCCCTTCCGTCGATCCCCCCTCTCTCGTTCAGCATTTCGACGCCCAGACGGTAGCCGCGGGCCATCTCGCCGGCCAGATGGGCGTGCCGGCCCGTCTCGGAATAGGCGGCCGCGATCACGATGGGTCCGGGATCGAGCGGGGGGCCGAGGGATTCGTCGCACCCGCCGAGAGCGAGTCCGAGAAGGCAGGAGAGAGCCGGAATTGCGGGACGAATGCCGGACATGACGGAACCTCCCGAGTATCTTCGAGTGCCGGGCGCGCCAAGCCGTGGGTGGCTTGTAGATTCATCCCGCGGATGCGAACCTGAGCCGGACGTGCCCTTCAACGAGCCACGAGTGCCCATGAATGGACCAAATCTATACAAAACTGTGCGGGACTCCACGTGTCTTGTGCTGCTTGCCATCGTCACGACGGTCGGGGGGTTGCCTGCGCAGACCACGTCCGGCAACCCCTACCGGGCAACCCTGGGCTGGGAGAAGCTCCCCGAGGGCCGCACGCTCGGCATCGTCAGCGGTGTCATTCCGGACCCGGACGGCGAGCACCTGTGGATTCTCGACCGTTGCGGCGCCAACCAGTGCGCCGGAACCGAACTGGACCCGATCCTGAAGTTCGACCTCGACGGCAACCTGGTGGACAGCTTCGGGGCCGGGATGTTCGCCTTCCCACACGGCTTCGCCCTCGACGCGGACGGCTTCCTCTGGGTCACGGAGGGCGGTGCGCACGGCGACGCGCGCGCCGCGCTGGGCGAGTCGATGGGCATGGGGCACCAGGTCATCAAGCTCACGCGCCGGGGCGAAGAGGTGATGCGGATCGGCGAGGCGGGCGTGCACGGCAACGACGAGGCGCACTTCAACGGCCCATCCGGCGTCGCGATCGCCCCGAACGGCGACATCTGGATCGCGGACGGCCACCGCGGCGGCAACAACCGAATCGTCAGGCTCGCGAGCGACGGGACGTTCATCAGTGCGGTCGGCGGCGGGGTCGGTTCGGAGAGCCGCGAGCCCGGCCGCTTCAGCGATCCCCACGACATCAAGATCGACTCCCGCGGCCGCGTCTACGTCGCCGACCGGGGCAACAGCCGCATCCAGGTCTTCGGGCCCGAGGGCGACCTCCTCTACATCTGGACCCAGTACGGCAAGCCCAGCGGCCTCTTCATCGACGGCAACGACATCCTCTACGCGGGCGACGGCCTCTCGGGCGACCTGCGCACCGGCCCCCCCGACCCCTGGCGCAGCAACTTCGGCTGGGAGAAGGGCATCCGCATCGGCGACCTCAGGACCGAGCAGGCCTGGGTCACCCACTTCATCCCCCAGCACGACGTGAATATCGGCCCGGGGATCGAGTTCCTCGGCGTCGATTTCGAGGGCAACATCTACGCCGGCGAGATCAACCGCATGCGCCTCGTGAGGTACGTGCCCGTACGGCCGCTCTCGTTCGGGGGACGGCGGTAGGCAGCGGAAGCCCGCGCGGGGCCCCGGCGAGAACGTCTCCCGTCAGCGCGCCACCGAGAACGGCGTCGTGGCGACCTGGTCGTCCCACCACACCGTGAACACGCCGCCGTCCTGCGTCATGTTCATGAAGGCGATGACGAGCTGGTCGGCCGCCATCCCGATCGTGTCGACATCCATTCTCGTGCGAAGGACATCCCGGTCCGGCGTGTACTCGTACGCGCCCCACAACCCGTCGGGGTTGTCCTCGCGATAGGCGTTCTTCACCCCCCACGTGGTGAAGATCAGCGTCCATTCGGTTTCGCTCAGTTCGGCGAAGATGCTGTACTCTCCGGCGGGCAGCCGCTGGTCGCCGAACATCAGGTCCGTCTCGGTCATGAAGCGGGTGGACTGATCGGCACCCATCCGCCACACTGGAGCCCCGCGCAGAAATGCCTGGCCGTATTCGTCGCCCGACCCGAAGAGGTCGCGGCCGCGGAGTATCGGCCGGCCGTAGGACACCGTGATCCACGATCCCTCATAGCGGCCGTTCTCGTTGTAGGCGCCACCGACCTGGGTGGCGGCCTCACCGCGGGGACTGGCGGGCCGTTGCTGGGCCTCGAGCGTGCTGGCGAACGCGAGCATGAGGACGAGGCACGCGAATGGGCGAGTGACGTTCATCGATGTCTCCTGCGAGGTGTGTGTGGGCGCAGGGGAAGATCATTGCACGTGTTGCACACCAATCCTACCTTGCGGGCTCGAATGTTCAGAGGAATTGGATAATGGAAGAGTTGTGCTCCGATGGCTACCTGCAGGTGCTTTCGGGAGCAATGACCAAGGGTGAGTGACGGGCACGATCGGCCCTCGGCCAGGCTGGGAGCCCCCTGGATCCTGAGACAGATTCTCGGCCGGGCCATCCTCCCTCAACATGTCCTCGGCTGGATGCGGCGCCGGCGCCTCCACCGCCGCGTCCCGACCGTTCATGCGAACGCCCAGTTGCGGCTGTACAACCGCATGCTGCCCGGCGACTTCCTTCACTACGGGTATTTCGACGACCCCGGCCAACGTCCCGAGACGGTGAGCTTCGAGGACCTCTACCGGGCCCAGCTTCGCTACGCCGGGAAGCTGGCGGCCCTCATCGACCGTCCGGAGGCGCCGGTGCTGGACGCGGGCTCGGGCATGGGAGGGATGCTCGGGCTCCTGCGTTCCTCGGGGCACGACGTGACCGGCCTCACGCCGGATCGTCACCAGGCCGAGTACATCAGACGCAACTATCCCGGCGTGCCTCTCCTGCGTTGCCGCTTCGAAGACACATGCGTTGACAAATTCAGGGCACATTTTGGCCCAGTTATCCATTCTGAGTCGATTCAATACATGGATCCGGATGGGGTATTTGCTGTCATGGGACAGATTCTGGCCCCAAATGGCACGTGGATCGTGGCAGACTACTTCCGCGACGGCGGGGACGTCCCGGCCGGCGGAGCCCTCCGCGACCCGGGCGCGGCGACATCCGCCCCGAAGCGAAACCGCTCCGGCTGGAGGATGAGTTCCTTCCGCCGACGGCTGCGGGAACACGGCTTCGAGGTCGTCCACGAAACGGACATCACCGCCAACGTGCTTCCTACTCTCGGCTTCGCACACCTGCTGGCCAACCGCATCGGCCTTCCCGCGATCGACTTCGCGCACGACAAGCTCCGCGCAAAAAGTCCGGCGTTGCATTACGTTCTCGAAAACGTGGCCGACCGGGCCCGCCACGCCGCCGCGAGGAGTGCGGCCGTGCTGGACCCCACCGGCTTCGCGACCCACAAACGCTATGTCCTGATGAGCATGCACAGGAATTGAGAAGGAGGAGAGAGATGTTCCGGAGCACCGCAGATTCCGGGAGAGGCCCGGCCGCTGCCCGGCCGGTTGAGTTGGCAGGCGTCGCCGGCGTTTCTGCCGTCGCGCGCCCTTTGGCTGCCGCCGGTCCCCTGGCTGTTGCCGGCACGCTTGCCGCTGCCTGCCTCGTGACGGTCGTATTCGGGGCTCCGCCCCCGCTTCTTGCCCAGGACGTGACGGTCACGGACTACCAGCCGCGCAACACGCTCGTCGTCCCCGAGAACCCGGTCACCCGCGCGCGCTTCCCGTTCGTCGACATTCACGGGCACCAGAACGCCGGGCGCATGTCGGCCGCCGATGTGGACCGGCTGGTGGCCGAAATGGACGAACTCAACATGGCCGTCATGGTCAACCTGTCCGGTGGCAGTGGAGAAGGGCTTGCGCGGGGGCTCGCGAACATGGCCGGACGGCATCCGGGGCGCTTTGTCTTCTTTGCCAATGCCGACTTCCGGGGTGTCGGCGAACCGGGGTGGGGCGAACGTGCGGCCGCGCAACTAGAAGAGGACGTGCGGAGCGGTGCGTCGGGCCTCAAGATCTTCAAGGGCCTGGGCATGACCAACCGGGACACGGATGGCAACCGGATTGCAGTGGACGACCCCCGGATGGCGCCGCTGTGGGAGAAGGCCGGTGAGCTGGGAATCCCCGTGCTCATCCACTCGGCGGATCCGGCGGAGTTCTGGCAGCCCCACGACCGGTTCAACGAACGGTGGCTCGAACTAAGGCTCCGGCCGAGGCGCATTCGACCCCCGGGGCAGTTTCCGCCCTTCGAGCAGATCATGGGCGAGCAACACGACCTGTTTCGGGCTCATCCCAACACGAACTTCATCGCCGCGCACCTCGGGTGGTTCGGGCACGACCTGGCGCGACTGGGCACGCTCCTTGACGAGATCCCGAACATGCACGTGGGGCTGGGCGCCGTCGTCTACGAACTGGGGCGCCAGCCCCGCTTCGCACGGCAGTGGCTGACGCAGTACCAGGACCGCGTGCTGATGGGGAAGGACTCCTACAACCAGGAGGAGTTCCACACCTACTTCCGAGTCTTCGAAACCGCCGACGAGTACTTCGACTACTACCGGCGCTATCACGCGTTCTGGCAGATGTACGGACTGGACCTGCCGGACGAGGTGCTGCGCAAGATCTACTACGAGAACGCGGTGCGGCTCGTTCCGGCCATCGACGGGAGCCTGTTCTCCGGCTGAAGCTCGTGAAGGCGATCTGGTACGAATCGACGGGCCCGTCAACACCAAAGCCTTCTTGCCTGTCATTGAATTGCGTGGGGACGCGACCCTGCGCACCTTGACCACTCGCCGGCCGCAGGTGGCCGGCATTTCCACCCGGGAGGACTCTGCAGATGTTGACTCGACGTGACTGGCTCCGCTCCACCGCCGCCGCCGGCGCGGCACTATCGCTCCATCCACGCGTGCTCCGTGCGCTGTCCGCACAGGAGATGATGACCCGGGCCATTCCGTCGACCGGCGAGCAGTTGCCGATCGTGGGGCTGGGGAGTTCGGCGACCTTTTCCCGGGTGGCTCGGGGTGACGACGTGACGCAGCTGCGGGATGTGCTGAGCACGTTCGTCGAGAATGGTGGAACGGTCTTCGACACGGCGCCCAGCTACGGGACCTCCGAAGAAGTCGCCGGACGGCTTGCGGGCGACCTGGGGATCACGGACCGCATCTTCTGGGCGACCAAGGTCAACGTTGCCCGGCGCGGGGGTGGCGGGGCGGATCCCGCCGCGGCGCGGGCCCAGATCGAGCGTTCCTTCGAGTACTTCGGCGTGGATGTTATGGACCTGATGCAGGTGCACAACCTGGGGGACATGCCCACACAGATGCCCATCATCGAGGAGTTGAAGGCCGAGGGCCGCATTCGCTACATAGGCACCACGCTCACCCCGCGGGGTCCCCAGTACGAGGGGCTGATGCAGGCCATGCGCGACTACCCGCTGGACTTCATCGGCGTGGACTACGCGGTGGACAACACCGACGCCGCGGACGAGGTCCTGCCCCTGGCGCAGGAGAGGGGGATCGGCGTGCTGGTCTACGTGCCGTTTGGCCGCACACGGCTCTGGTCGCGGGTAGGCGACCGTGAGGTCCCCGATTGGGCGCGCGAGTTCGACGCCAACAGCTGGGCCCAGTTCTTCATCAAGTTCGCCGCGGCCCATCCTGCCGTGACGTGTGTGACCCCGGCCACCAGCAACGCCGAGCACATGATCGACAATCTCGGCGCCGGCATGGGGCGTCTGCCCAACGAGGACCAGCAGCAGCGGATGATCGAGTTCGTGGACGCGCTGCCGCAGGCTGGATGACCTGGAGGACAACATGATCGATCGCCGTCGCTTTATCGGAACCTCGATCGCCGGTGGCGCGGCCGCCGCGCTCGGCACGTCGGCGTGTGCGCCCGATTCTCCCGATCGTGGGACGGCCGGGGGGGCAGGAGGGGCCGGCGGCACCCAACCGGGCGCCTTCGAGCTGGATGAGGCCACCGTCGCCGACCTGCAGGCCGCGATGGAGTCCGGTGAGCGCTCTGCGCGTTCGATCACGCAGCTGTACCTGGACCGGATAGCGGCGCTGGACCGACAGGGACCAGAGCTCAGGTCCGTCATCGAGACCAACCCCGAAGCGCTGGAGATCGCCGACCAGCTGGACGAGGAGCGGCGCGCGAACGGCCCCCGCGGCCCGCTTCACGGCATCCCGGTCGCGCTGAAGGACAACCTGGATACGCATGACCGGATGACCACGACGGCCGGGTCGCTCGCGCTGGAGGGGTCGATCCCGCCGCAGGATTCCTTCGTCGCGCAGCGACTGCGCGAAGCCGGCGCGATCATCCTGGCCAAGCTGAACATGAGCGAGTGGGCGTACTTCCGGGGAGAACGCGCGAGCAGCGGCTGGAGCGCACGCGGCGGCCAGTGCAGGATGCCCTATGCGCTCGACCGCAACCCGTGCGGGTCGAGTTCGGGGTCGGGAGTGGCCGCGTCTGCAAACCTTTCGGCGCTGACCGTCGGCACCGAGACCGGCGGTTCGATCATGTGCCCCTCGTCCACCAACGGCATCGTGGGGATCAAGCCGACGGTGGGCCTGTGGAGCCGCTCCGGCATCATCCCCATCTCCCATTCCCAGGACACGGCCGGGCCGATGTGCCGCACGGTGCGCGACGCGGCGGTGCTGCTGGGTCCGGTGACCGGTGTCGACCCCCGCGACCCGGCGACGGCCGCCAGCGAGGGCAATTCGCACGCCGACTACACGCAGTTCCTCGACGCCGGGGGACTACAGGGGGTCCGGATCGGCGTGGCGAGGAGCTTTTCGGGCTTTGCGCCCGAGGTGTGGGAGCTGTTCGACGAGGCCGTCGACGCCATGCGCGAGGCCGGTGCGACTCTTGTGGATCCGGCCAACCTGCCCGATGCGGCGTGGAATGACGAACAGCCGCTCCTGGTGCTGGAGTACGAGTTCAAGGCGAACCTGAACGCCTATCTCGCCAGCCTGGGTCCGAGTGCCCCGGTCAAGACCCTGGCCGAGGTCATCGATTTCAACGAGCGTAACGCCGAGCTGGAGATGCCCCACTTCGGGCAGCAGCGGCTGACCGCCTCCGAAGCGCGGGGACCCCTCACCGACCAGGTGTACCTGGACGCGGTCGAGAGCATCCAGCGCGGCAACCGGGAGGACGGAATCGACGCGCTGATGGACGAGCACGACCTCGATGCCATCGTGGCTCCCACGCGGGGTCTGGCGTGGAAGACCGACCACATCCTGGGCGATTCGCTGGGCGGCGGGTCCAGCGCGGGTCCGGCCGCCATTGCCGGCTACCCCGACATCACGGTGCCGATGGGGTTCGTGTCGGGACTGCCGGCAGGTGTTTCGTTCTTCGGACGCAGGTGGAGCGAGCCCGCGCTGCTGCGGATCGCGTACGCGTACGAGCAGGCGACGAACCACCGGGCGGCGCCGACATTCGCGGAGACGCTGGGGTAGACGGCGCGAGCGAACGCGGGCTGCGGCCCTGCAATGCAACAGGGACCCGGCTGCCCCTCAGGCCGCGGTGAACCCCGTCACCCGGCGGATCGTGCCATCGGGATCGGCCCGAATGTGGTTGAACCCCTTCATGGGTCCGCCCGGCCCGCTCGTCCGCCACCCCACCAACGCCTCGCCCCGGCAGATCCGCACATCTCCGGTGTGCTCGAGTGAGTACCCCGGCATGTACATGTGACAGTTGGCAATGTGCATGGAGAGCAAACCGATGCCTGTCAAACCGGTCCAGTCGTCGCGGAAGGTGACGTCTTCGGCGCAGCACCGGTGCAGTGCCGCGAGGCGTGCTTCCGCGTCCTGCTCGTTCCACGCGGCGATCCAGTCGGGCAATGTGCGCTCCAATCCGGCCGCCAGATCGATCCGGTTTGCCTTCAGGTCGAGCTTGCTGAGCTGAAAGCGCCATCCACCTTCCTGCTGATGCACCTCTTCCCCGGACGACAGGCCGGAATGGCGAAGGTCCACCCAACATCCCGCGCCGTCGGGCCGCACAAGGAACTCCACGAGAGTCGATCCTGCAGGCATCTTGTCTTCTCCCTCGCCGGATTCGACTCCCCAGGTAACCCCGAGGCGGCGCGCTTGCACGTCCAGCGTCACGACCTCGCCGGCGAGCACGATGCGGTAGTTGGGGAAGGCCGCCCGGAACGGACTGCCGGTGCGCGCCTCGAAGGTGACCTCGCCCTCCATCCAGGCCGATAAGCGTTCGGGGTCGGTGAGTATGCGCCACACCGTCTCGGGGCTGGCGTCGATCGCGACCGAGAGGTCGATCGCTGTTGATTTGTTGGCCACGTCTGTCTCCTGTTTTGCCGGTGAAACGGCGCAGACAAATCCGGTCTCGGCAAGTGCGCCGCTGGAAACCGGTTGCCGGGCCCTCGCGTCCGGTATACCGTCATGCGGCTTGCAGACTACGACCCACGTCAACGGGAGACAAATGATGGAGCATTTGCGGAACATCGGCGGGGCGGTGCTGGGTTGGGTGGTCATGTTTGCCGGCGTTGTGCTCCTGATGTCGGGACTCTGGATGGTTCTGGGAGCCGAACGGGCGTTTCAGCCGCAGAGTTGGGATATCTCGGGGGCGTGGATCCTGGGCTCGATCGTTGTCGGATTGCTGGCGGCGATCCCGGGGGGCTTCGTTTGCGGGAAGGTCGCGGCTGACAAACGGGGTGTGTGGATGCTGGTTGTCCTGGTGGTGATCCTGGGTGTGGCCAGCGCATTGCCCGAGATGCCTGCTGCCGAGGGCATGCGGCCCGAGAATATCGGCATGACGGAGGCGATGATGTCCGCCGTGCAGCCGAAGTGGCTCGCGTGGCTCAATCCCGTGCTCGGGGCCGTGGGTGCTCTCCTCGGCGCGCGCATGGCCGGGAACGGCTAGGCGGCCGACTACATATCGTCATGCAATGCCGGGTGAGGCGTAACGCCCCGTGACCCGGCCCGCCGGCAAATCCTTCGACCGCTCCATCGTCGAAGGGCCCATCGGCCCCGCCGTCTGGAAGCTGGCCTGGCCCACGATGCTGCAAAACGTCATCGGCGGCCTTCAGGGCATCGTCGACCACGCCATGGTGGGGAACTTCGTCGGCTATACCGGCAACGCGGCCATCGGCGTGTCGTGGCAGATCTTCCTGGTGGTTCAGGTCTTCATTGGATCGCTATTCACGGGGATGGGGGTTCTGGTCGCGCGTTTCGCGGGCAGAAACGAGCCCGAAATAGTAAACAAAGTTGTTTACCAAGCGTTTCTAACGGCCCTGTTGCTTTCGGTGGGGATCCTGGCGCCGCTCGGCTATTTTCTGGCGCCAACGCTGCTGGACCTCGTCAACGCCGCCCCTGCGGTACAGGCCGAGGCACTGCCGTACATCCGGACCCTGTTCATCTTCAGCTTCGGCATGATGGTGTTCTTCATGCTGGGCGGGGCGCTGCGTTCGGCCGGTGACGCCCGCACCCCGCTCCGACTCGGCATCTGGATGACCGTGCTCAACCTGGTCCTGAACGTGATCCTGATCCGGGGCCTGGGTCCCATTCCCGCGTTCGGCACCCTCGGAGCCGCCATGGGCACCGTCATCGCGGCCGGCATCATGGCGTTGGTCTCGGCGTATTTCCTCTTCAGCGGGCGCTGGGTGATCCGCCTCCATCGGGGCATCGACTGGCGTCCCGACCCGGCGATCATCCGGCAACTCTTCAGATTCGGTCTGCCGACGGGGATCCAGGGCGTCGCCATGAACATCGGGGGCGTCGTCCTGCTGCGGTTCATCGGGTCGCTCGCGAGCAGCGCCGAAGCACAGGCGGCGTACTCGGTCGGCTACGGGCAGCTGTTCTCGCTCGTCACTTGGACGTCGGTGGGACTGATGGGCGCGACAGCCGCGGTGGCGGGGCAGAATCTGGGTGCGGGCAAGCCGGAGAGGTCGGTCGCCGGGGTACGGATCGCCTCGAGGATCGGGATCGGCGTCGCCGCGGGGATCGGGTTGCTGTTCCTGTTGGTGCCGGAGCTGCTCCTCGACGCCTTCGGCATGGACGATCCGGGTGTGGCCGTGCTGGGCCGCGAACTTCTGGCCTTTCTCAGCGTGTCGGGCTTCTTCGTGGCGGTCGCACTGGCGTACACGGGCGCCCTTCAGGGGACGGGAGACACGCGCGGCCCGCTGTACATATCGATCATCTCCCAGCTGGCCCTGCCCCTCGCGCTTTGCTGGGTGTTGCAGTCGACCATCGGCCTGGAGGCCCACCACATCTGGTTTGCGATCCTGCTGGGCCATATGACCCGCTGCTTCCTGAGCGCAGGCCGCTTCCGGAGGGGGCATTGGCGGCGGATCGAAGTGGGGATCGGGTAGGGGGGCCTCATTCAGGGTCACTGGCAGAAGATCGAGGCGGGACCCACTTCCGCAGCCAGTCCACATTGCGTGACATGAGGTCCCGGCGGAGGCGCGGGGAACGCACGCCGTGCGGCTGGCCGGGTAGATCACCAGCTCGGTCGGCGCCTTGCCGATCGCGCGCACGGCCTCGAAGAACTGGATGCTCTGTTCCGCCGGGACGCGCTCGTCGTTCTCGCCGACCTGGATGAGCAGCGGGGTGGTCACCCGATCCACGAAACGGTAGGCCCCAGTAGGTATGATGGCCGCCGAAGCTCCAACCGCTGACCGCGAGGCGGTCGGGATACGCGATCCCGCGCTCGATCATCGCGTCGACGCCCGAGTCCACATCGACCCAGTCCCGTCACGAGATGTCGCCCCGGTTCAGCCCGCGGAAGCGTTCACCGTAGCCGGTCGATCCGCGGTAGTTGGGCTGCAGGACCGCGAAACCCAGGCCCGCGTAGACCTGCACAGGGTAGGCACCCCGAGTGACGTGGAACCGGTCCGAGGAGACTCCGGAAGGGCCGCCGTGGATAACGAGGACCCAGGGGAACCGGCTCGCCGTCCTCGTAGCCTACGGGCAGGGTGAGGACTCCTTCGATCTCCTCCCCGTCTGCGCGTGAGCGCCAGCGTTCGACCCGTTGCGAGCCCAGCATCAAATCCGCAATGCCGGGATTCAGGTCGGTCGGGCGGCGTGAATTGAAGGTGTCGGTGTCGCTGACAAAGACATCGGGCGGGTTCATCCCGTCTTCGGCGGTGAAGGCAATGCGCGTCCCGTCGTGCGAGGGCGACATGGCCGAGTAGTAGCGACCGCCGCCGGTCACCTCCACCGGCGGCGCGGCCAGCTCTCCGCCGGCCAGCGGGATGCGATAAAGGGCGCTTCCGGTACGATGCGACGCGCTAACGAGGAGTTGCGATCCGTCGACGTGGACCAGGTTGGCGTTCTCGTCGAGGTCGGCCGACAGGACGAAAGAGTCGATGGCCGACTCATGCGAGGTAGCCTGCCACGCCTCGCCGCCGTCGGGCCGGATCCCGTAGACCTGCCGCGGGCCGTTCCGGGAAGATCCGAAGGCGAGCCACTGCCCGCCGGGATGGCCAGCCAGGGGAGTCGTCGAGATCGCTCACGGTCAGGCGTCGCGCGCCCTCCGGCCCGCCGTCGGAGGGCACGATCCACACATTGGTGGACGTGCGGTCCGTTTCCATGTCCGCTTTTGATACGACGAATGCGACCCACGAGCCATCGGGACTGATCTCGACCCCGGAAGGTGTGCGGAGCGCGAGTACGTCGTCGACCGTCATGGCACGGGGGGATGGATCGCCGGGATCCTGGGCCGAGAGTGGTGGGGCGTGGCCGACGATGAGAACGGCGGCGAAAGAGGCGAGGAGCAGGGTGGTGGTGGCCGCTCCGGATGCGTCGCGGCGTGTCATGTGTCCCTCCAGTGACGCGGGCGGGTGCGTTCACAGATGTGGTACACCCGGTGCTGGAGGCGATGGGGCAGCGGTGGGAGGCGAGGAGCGTTCAGCCTGCCTGTCCGGGCACGAGCCTCCGGCCCACAACATATGGCACATCGAGTTCATCTCGCCAAATGCCCCATACATGGGTCTCGGTCGCGTCCAGCACACGGAACCAATGCGGCAGGAGCAATCGGCGCGGCGGTTGCGTCTGCTCCCTGCGTCGAATCGAGTACCAGGCCCTAAGCGTGTCGCTCTCTTCCCAGCTCTGAAGCCAAACCTCGCCGGTCGACGCGACCGTCACATTGGACACCGACGGAAGATACTCGGGCACAAACAGCGCATCCTCCGCCATTTCGCGCAGGCGATTTGTCGGGATCGGGCCAATTGCATTTCTGGTGATCCTGTCAAATGCAGCCGTCCGTTCGTCCAACACGGCGTCAACCCGGGCGCGGCTGAGCTCCAGCACCGGGAGTACGAGTTCGCGATACCACAACGTGTCACCGGACGGATCGATCTCTAGAATCTCCGCTCGGCCTGCTCCCAGGTTTCGACGTACGATCACGGCTGTGCCGGTTGCGGAATCCATTCGGTAGAGGTCGCCGTTAGCGAAGGGCTGTGCGGCGAAGTATCCGGCCGGTACCTCGGGACCTCTCGCGGCGAAGGTCGAATTCCTGTCGTCCAGGAGAAAAACGGCTTCCGTTCTCCACCGGTTGGGAGTCTGGAACAGATGCAATATGGGGATATCCAGAAACGGTTCGTTGTCTGCCCAACCCAGTTGGATAGTGGCCCCTATGCTCGGGGTCCCCAGGAAACCGCCGTCCTCCAGAACCACTTGAGAGACTATCGGAAAGCCTTGGTAGCTGACGGAGGGTGGCTGATGGGGAACCGTCTTTATCAGCGATCCATCGCGGGAGTAGAAGGTGAATCTCCGTTCGTCCCGAACATGGAATCCCTCGTCCGACACATCGAACCAAGTCGGCATGACGAACTCGCCGGGTCCGTCCCCCCGATTCCCGATCGTCATGAGGGGCGCCCCGTCAAAAGTGAACACGCTCAGAGTCGCAATTCGCGGTTCGAGGACGAAAACGCGCCCGTCAGCGGTTGCCCGGACAAAGGAAACGGACGAGAAGGTCTCCGAATCCCCGATCCTGAATTCGGGGCGTGTTAGCCATGTTGCTCCAGCGGAGTCAGTGCCGGATTGGTTCACATCGCCGCAGCCAAGCGCTCCGGCGATGTGAACCAGGGTTGCCGTCAGCGTTAGGGCCCGACCGGTCACACTACCAGGCACCCACAAGCGACGTTGGATCTCCCGGGGCCTCAGGAGGAGTCGCCAGAGCAGGTATCGTGCCCAGCAAGACAAACCCTGTGTCGCCTTGTGAGAGCAGGGCCAAGCGCTTGCCGTCGCATTTGCGCCGTAGAACCACATCTCCATCGCTTCGGGAGGCGAAAAAGAACTGTCCGTTAGCTGGCAAGTCGCCGCCCGCTGTCAGGGTGCGAATCGCATTCATTGCTGCGTCTGCCTCAGGGCTATTCGCCATCAGTCCCGAAGAGCAGTTGCCCCCGTACGGCAAGCACTCGCAATGCCCTCCCCACTCGACTTGCGAACAGTTTTCTTGCCCGACAAAGCCGTATTTGCACATCCTGCCGGTGTTGGGGAAAAAGCATGAGGTACAGTTCATGCATCCAGGCAACGGCGGAGGTCCCTGCGATTGCGCCTGCTGCGGGGTTAGGAGCATCAGCGTCAGAAACAGTGGAACGAACCCGATCAACCTGAGCGCGCGCGGGACTGCCTTGGGGAGCCACGACTGAGAGTCGAACATTCGAAGAGCCTCCTTTCGGGAGTTCCTCCCAGGAGGCGTTTCCTCCCAGGAGGCGTTTCCTCCCAGGAGAATTGACTCAACCTATAGCGGGTGATGCCACTACTGTCAAGTGCGTAGGTGCGTTCCCGCCACACCCGGTGCCAGGCCGCAGGCCATCGGCTCGCACCGCCGCCATTCATTCCGGCCGGTTCTGTCGCCGCCGGGGCTGCACCTTGTAGCTTCGAGCTCAACATCCCCGACGGACCGCGTTGTGTGGCGTCGGACAATGTACCGTCACCGAGAGCAGGCTAGTCATGTTCGCCCAACACCGCTTTCCGACTACAGGCCGGGGCCTGCGCATCCGACCGCGCTTCGGCTTCTTCCTCCCGTTTGCCGCGGTGGTCCTCGCCTTGCCCCCCGGGTTGGCAGCCCAGGACGCGCGGGCAGCGGGCGGGAGGCCCGTCGAGCTCGAGGACTACTACCGGCTGAAGGGTGTCGGCAGTCCGGCCCTCTCCCCCGATGGATCGCGCGTCGCATACGTCGTCACCTCGGTTCTGGAGGAAGAGAACCGGCGGCACAGCGAGGTGTGGCTGGCCAACGCGGACGGGTCGGGAGAACCGGTGATGATATCGAGTCCCGGCGTCGACGCGTCGTCTCCGCAGTGGAATCCGGACGGCAGTCTGCTGAGCTTTGTCGCGGAAGGTCGTGTGTTCGTCCGCGCGGACGAACTCCCCGGGGAGCCCTTCCGGATCGACGGGCTGAGCGGCTCCCCGGTCTTCAGCCCCGATGGGGCCTGGATTGCCTTTACCGCGGCAGTGGCCATGCCCCCCGGGCCGGATCCCGTCTACGCGTCGGACTTCGAGCGCCGGGTCGCCGAGCGCTTCGACGGACGCGACTTCGACTGGATGAACTACCGCTTCGACCGGCGCGGGTACCTGTCCGATCCGCGTGATCCGCGGGCGACGCCCCCTCGTGAGATCCATTTGATCCCCGCCGGGGGAGGCGAACCCCGGTTGCTTACGGAGCTGGGGGTGAATGCCGGGGGGTTGGCGTGGAGTCCCGATGGCGCGCGGCTGGCCTTCACCGCGGATGCGAGCCAGCGCGACGAACACAGCTACGAGCGTTCGGACCTGTGGACGGTGGATCTCGACGGGACCGTCACCCGCCTTACGGATGACGAGTACAACTACTCCTCGCCGGCGTGGTCTCCCGATGGCGACCGCATCGTGGTTCGGGGCAACGAGGGCCTCGACGTGATCATCCGCGAAAAGCGGGACAGGGGTGCGTCCACCGAACTGTTCACGTTCGACGCGGCGGACGGCACACGGATCGGGAACCTCACCGCCGAGTGGGATCTGATCCCCGGAAGTGGGACCTGGTCGCCTGACGGGAGGCTTGTCTACTTCTCCGCGGGCATCGGGGGAAACACACACCTCTTCCGGGTTCCGGCCGGGGGCGGCGCGGTCGAGCAGGTCACCACCGGCGACCGTCGCCTGGGCGGCCTTTCCTTTTCCGCCGACTTCTCCCGGGTCGCCTTCACGGCGACCGACCCGGTTCACCCCCGGGACATTTGGGTCGCGCGGGTCGACGGTGATGACGAGACCCGGATCACCGACGTGAACGGCCCGCTGTTGGCCGATCTGGACCTTGCGATCCCCGAAAACCTGCGTTTCCAGAGCCCGGACGGCACGGAAGTCGAGGGCTGGATCCTGCCCGGCCGGGGATACGGCGAAGGGGACTCCCGGGCCGGCTTCCCGATGATCCTCCTCATGCACGGAGGGCCGCACGGCGCCTACGGCAACGACTTCTCCTTCGACCGCCAGCTTCTGGCCGCGCAGGGGTACATGGTGCTCTACACCAACCCGCGCGCCTCGACCGGCTACGGCGAGGACTTCCGCTGGGGCACCTGGGGCGGGTGGGGCTTCAACGACTACGACGACGTCATGGCCGGGGTCGACCACGCAATAGCGAACTACGACATCGACACGACCCGGATGGGCGTTACCGGCTACTCCTACGGTGGCTACCTGACCAACTGGGTCATCACCCAGACCGACCGCTTTGCGGCGGCTGTCGCGGGGGCGGGGATCTCCAACTGGGTGAGCGACTACGGCGTCGCGGACATCCCGCGCACCAAGGAGAGCGAGTTCTACGGGCCTCCATGGGAGGAGCGCGGACTCGAGAATCTGCTCCGCTCGTCTCCACTGATCTACGCGAAGGGGGTGACGACGCCCACGATGTTCGTCCACGGTGAATTGGACTACCGCGTGCCGATCGAAGAGGCGGAACAGATGTACGTGGCGCTCCGCAAGCAGCAGGTCCCCGCCAGGTTCGTGCGCTATCCGGAGTCGTACCACGGCGGCTGGACCCCGTGGCGGACCGTGCATCGGACATGGGTGCAGCTGGAATGGTGGTCCGAGTGGCTGAGCAAGCGTCCCGCGTCCGATTAAGAGTGCGCCGATGAGGCATGCATCCGAATTCCTGCCGAGACCACGGTTGGCCCGGCTCGCCGTGTTGGCCTCCGTGGTCCTGCTTGCATGCTCCGAAATGCCCGGGGTGAGAGCTGCCGACCTGTCGCCCGACACATGGGCCGAGGACTACGACAGCTTCATGGCGGCGCAGCTCGTGGACCGGACCGAGGCCGGCGTCGCGACCGGGAGGAATGGCGCGGTGACCGTGGCGTACAACGGCCTCGCGGCGCGCGCCGGACTGGAAGCGCTCAGGCAGGGCGGCGGCGCGATCGACGCAGCGCTCACGGCGGCTCTGACCCAGGTCACCCTCACCGCGGGCGCCCCGATCAGCTACTTCGGCATCATGTCGCTGGTGTACTACGACGCGGAAACGGACGAGGTGCACACCATGAACGCGGAGTGGAACACCGTGCTCGGCGAGGACGACCCGCTGTCGATCCCGGGCGGTATCGACCTGTCGACGCCGGGCGGCATGTACGGGACGGAGGTGGGCGGCCGCACCGCGCTCGTCGGCGGCTTCATGAAGGGCGTCGGGGCGGCCCATGACCGGTTCGGGCGGCTGCCGTGGGGCGAGATCTTCAAGCCCGCCATCCATGTGGCCGAGCACGGCTTCCCGGTGTCGAAGAAGATGGCCGGCTACTGGAGCATCCGGGCGCCCGATCTGGCGCGGCTGCCGGAGACCCGGGCCACCTTCCTCAAGGAGGACGGGTCGGCCTACGCCGAGAACGATGTGTTCGCCCAGCCCGCCCTTGCGGCGACGCTCCAGGCGGTGGCCGAGCAGGGGACCGACTACATGTACCGCGGCCCCTGGGCCGAGAGGGCGGCGGCGGCGGTACAGGCCGACGGCGGCCGAATGACCGTCGAAGACCTTGCCGCCTACGAAGTGTTGTGGGACGAGCCGCTGGTCGCCGATCTGGGCGGTGGCTACACCGTCTACACCAACCCGCCGCCCAACGCCGGCGGCGTGGCCCTGATCGAGGCGCAGCGGCTCGCGGAGGCTGCGGGCCTGCTCGGCGAGGGGCACTGGACCGAGTCGCCGGACGGGCTGCGCAGTGCACTTGATGTCACACGCAACTACATACTGGATTTTCTGCCTCCGGAGACCATGAGCGCCTTGCTCGGCTCCGATTTCACGACCGAGACACGGCTTTCGCCCGAACACGCGGAGGCGCTGTGGGCGTTCATGGAAGACGGGATGCCTATCGGGGCCTGGGCCCCGGCTTCCTCGGGGCACTCCGACGATGTGGTCGCGATCGACGCGGACGGGAACATCGCGGCGATCACGCACAGCATCAACGCGGTGCTCTGGGGGAAGACGGCGATCGTGGTGGACGGGATCACGATCGGTGACCCGGCGTCGTTCCAGCAGCAGCAGATCGCGAGGATCGAGCCCGGCAGCCGCCTTCCCGCGCCGACCGAGACGGGCATCCTGTTTCACGATGGGCGCCCCGTGCTCGGCTTCGCCTCCATGGGATCGGGCCTCCATCACCGCACATTCCAGGGACTCCTCAACGTCATGCAGCACGGCATGACGGTCGATGAAGCGATCAACACGCCCGACTTCTTCATGCCCAATGCCGACCCCGTGACCGGTCAGCTCACCTTCCGTGTGCCGGCGGGCGGGTTCCCACGGGAAGTCCTCGACGGAACCGGCTATGCCTACGAGGAGATCGACCCGGCGGAGGCGCGTCTCGCGGGGGAGGGGCTTTGGGTCGCAGTCAGCCGGGATCCCGACACGGGGGAACTGCGGGCGGCCTCGCACAACCGGAACAACAGCGCGGCGGTGGCGTGGTAGCTACGGCGATGTACCCACTCTGACCGCGCCGCGCAGCACGTGCATCGGACGGACCCGACCGGCCGCCGCGGCCCAGTCGAAAGGCCAGCTTCCGGTGCTCCCGGCGTCCAGCTTCACGCGGCGTATCCCGTTCAGCGTCAGGGGCTCGCCCGGCCTGAGAAGAGCTGGACCCGTGACTTCATACAGCCACGCGGACCCGGATTGCGCCGAGGTGACCTGATAGGCGTCAGCCTCGATCGTGACGGCCACCCCCTCGTCGAGCCCCAGACCGACAACGGGGCCCTCGGCGCGATCCGCGAGGAAACGCGCGAGGAAAACGAGGAGACGGCCTTCGCGCTGACGGTCCTGGAAGTGGCTGTCGACCAGGACACCGCTCAATTCGGGCTGTGCGAAGGCGGATCTGGAGACGCTGACCTTGCGATGCATGGGATCGGCGAGCGCTTCAACCGAGGTGACCGTCCCATGCTGCGCGTCGAACGCGGCTTCTCCCAGCGAGACCGCACCCGCACTGATCCCTCCCATCGCGGCGCCCCGTTCGGCGACCTCGGCAAGGGCGGTGTGCAGTGCAGGGGGCCAGCGGCCCAGATAGTTCCACTGATTGCCTCCCGCAATCCAGACCGCCTCGGCTCTGCCAAGCCGGCAGAGAACGGCGGGGTCGTCGCCCGAAAAGGGGTCGTTGGTGCGGATCGTGACCAGTGTCGCCGGGGTGGAACTGGCCGTCAGCCCGGCCGTGAAGTACTCGATATAGCTGGTAAGGGAGCCGCTGGTGCGAAGGACCACGACGTCGCCGGAGACAGCGGCCCCGACGAACAATCTGGTGGCCTCGACCTCTTCCCGGCCGCCGCCCATCAGGACAAGACGCCGCAGCGGGAGCCGCTTGGTGTCGGCGCCGGTGCCGGGAAGGCCGCCGATGTCGATGCCCTCGCCCGGAGCGGGGCAGCGATCGACAGGCTCGAGGTCGCGAGGGGGCTCGGTGAGGGGAGCGCTGCAGGCCGTCAGGAAAAAGAGGACGGCGCCGAGCCTGGACACGGGTATCCTCAGACGAGCCTGCCGTCCCTGCGCAGCTTCCTCACCACCGCCCACCCCAGGGCCTGCGTCACGCTGACCGCCACCGCTGCACGAACGACGTTCCCGTAGACCGGGACCCAGCGCAGCACCAGGTTCGCGCCGCCCTTGCCGACCATCGTTCCCAGGGTGGCGTAGAGGGTCGACCTCACGGCGGCGTCGGTCCAGTGGACCTCGAACTCATCGGCGAGAGCGGTAATCATGGCCACCTGGACGGGCGCGATCGCCACGGAATCCGAACCTGGAACGACTGTCGCCGCCGCGGCAGTTGCGGCTGCGGCCGAAGCCGTGTGAATGATTGCCGAACAGCGCTTGTCCTGGTCCGGGATGTACCGTCTGAATTCTTCCTTGAGCTTCATTCACCCGTTCCCTTCGCTTGTGCCAGCCAACGATTCCCTGCTCCGAACATCCGCTACAATCAGCCTATTGCAATGTACGCAGTGCGCACGGTTGGTGTTCCGATGCCAGGGACATCGTGCCGTCAATAGGCGTGGACCTGAAAGTCCTCCACACCCATTTCGTCGCGCTGCACCAGGGCGAAGAGTTCGACGCCGACGGCCAGCACTTCGGCGCCTGAAGGAAGGTCGATCCGGCCTTTGAGCCGCCCGTCGGGTCCGATCACGAGCCATGCCCTTTCCTCGTCGCCCGGGTGAGCAAAGAGGCCGATCCACACCATCTCGGCAGGACCCAGGATGGCCGTCTGGAAGGCCGGAAACGTCTCGTTGTAGGGGATCTCCTCCACGATCTTCACGAATTCAGGTGGCAGTCCCGCCGATTGGGCGAGTTGCTCCGACCGCCATTCACTGACGTCACCGTCGCTGACCTCGCCGCCACCACCGCTGCCATGGATCCGCCGGGTCCGCCGCCCATCCGCGCGGTAGACCGAAAGATCGAGCGATCCGGTCTCTCCGACGATGGCTCGATCCCCGAGGCCGGACGCCACCACGCCGAGGCCGAATCCTACGTCGAACCGGGTCGCGCCGCCCCCGGGGATCTCGGCGTAGCTGCGCTCGGTGGCTGGCAGGAGGGTCAGGGTGTCCGGGTTGGCCTCGGGCTGCGGGAACCTCATCAGCGGCGTCGTGTCCCTCCTGACTCCGCCTGGGTAGAAGGTCCGTGAATCTCCCACGATGGCCAGCGTCTCTCCGTCGGACCCTCGAGCGAGCGGCTTGAGGTCCCAGATGCTGCTCTCCGACCCGAACGACCACGATGTGACGAAGTTGCCCGCTTCCGTGAATTCACTCATCCGCCCCATTCGGGCGTCGTACACCAGAAAGCCGTCGCCGGTTTTCAGCAGGGTGGTGATTTCGCCGAACTCGCCCGGACCTTCTCCGGAGCGCCCTGCGCGTTTGGTCAGCGAGCCGTCGTCGGCAAGGAGCAGCACCTCGCCAGCACCGGAATTGGCCAGCGCCACCTCCCCGCCATCGAGAAAAAGGGCGGCCGTGGCCCGGAAGAGTTCGACGCCGACCTGCCGTGTGGAAAACACGAGGGTCGAGGTCAGCCGCGGCGGAGACAGGTCCTCAACCCGGCCCAGGGCCACCGTCGTCACGCCTCCCGAGTCGGTGACCTCGACCCCGGAGGTGGCCGTGTCGGTGTGGGTGCCGGCGTCCTGATTGCACGAGGCCGTGGCCAACACGAGACCGCATAGAGAGAGTGCGACAAGCCGGACGAGAACGGTGCCGAATTGGCGGTCTACTTCCAGCTTGGCTCGGATGTCCATGGTGTCAACTTACGATCCGCCCCCGCCGCGGCAACACCACGGCCGGCAGGCCCAGCAGCTCCACGGCCTCGTTGAAGCGTCGCAGTTCGTTCTCCAGGAGGTCGAGGTAGCGGCTCCGCACGCCGTCCCACTCTTCCAGAAGGTCGTCGAGCCGCTCCATCGTGCCTGGTTGGGGGGCCCCCTCGGCGCCGCCCGATATGTAGCCGTCCGTTCCGGTCACGCGCCCGTACAGCTCGATCCACTGATTGTCGAGACGGGGCGCGAAACGGATCGGATCCTGGCCGGAACGGTTTTTCGTCTGCATGAGGTCTTCGGTCACGCCCGTCGACTTCTCGTTCAGGGTGTCGGCGAGGGCCTGCAGGCCGTCCGCCTGCTCGGCCGAGCGCGCCCGTTCCATGACCGCCTCGACCTGCGCGCGGATGGCGGCGAGGTCGTCGATGGCGCGGGTGATCGAGTTGATCGAGTCGCGCGCCAGCATCGCGATCCGGAACTGTTCCTGGTAGCTGGCGATCGTGACTTCGGGGATACGCGGGTCAGGGAGGAGTTCGAAGGCCCGTTCGGCCACGGTCTCGCCGACGGTCATGCGCACCGTGTAGGTGCCCGGAGGCGCCGTGACCCCGCCCGTGTACCCCCACTGAACGGCGCCCTCCGGGAGTTCCGGCCCCTCGTACTGAAGGGCCCACGCGATCCGGTTCAGCCCAGCCGTGTTCGGGGCAGGCTCGCCGTCCGCTTCCTCGGCCGTCGTGGAGTCCGACGAGAAGGTGCGGACCACCTGCCCACCGGGATCGATCACCTCGACGAGAATATCCCCTTCGGGTTCTTCCGCCAGGTAGTAGTGGATCTGCGCGCCGGCCGGCGGCGGATCGGGATTGAGCTCGGACAGGCCGGCCGGGCCGATGTTGGTCAGCCGCCGCACGTCCCTCGGCGCGAACAGGTGGGTCCCCGCGGCGACCGCCATCTCGACCTCACGCAGCGGACTGATGTCGTCCATGACCCAGAAGGAGCGTCCCTGCGTGGACAGGATCAGGTCGTCGTGCGCCACCCGCATACCCGTGACGGGGGTGACGGGCAGGTTGCGCTGGAAGCTCTGCCATGAATCACCCGCGTCGAACGAGACGAAGACGCCGAACTCCGTCCCCGCGAAGAGCAGCCCCTCGCGCACGGGATCTTCCCGCACGGTCCGCACGGGGTAGTCTGCCGGGATGCCGTCCGCGACGAGGGCCCATGACGCGCCGAAGTCGTCGGTGCGGAAGACGTAGGGGCGGAAGTCGTCCAGCCGGTAGCGCTGCACGGCTACGTAGGCGAGGCCTGCCCGGTGCGAGGACAGCTCGATCTCGTCCACGGTCCCAAGCTCCGGCATCCCGGCAGGCGTGACGTCTGTCCAGTTGAGCCCCCCGTCCCTCGTCACATGGATCTTGCCGTCGTCGCTCCCCGCCCAGATCTCGTCCGCGTCGAACGGCGATTCCGCAATCGAAAACACGACATTGTAGATCTCGACGCCGGTCACGTCGGCGTTGATCGGCCCGCCCGACTGCTCCTGGTGGGCCGGGTTGTTCGTGGTCAGGTCGGGGCTGATCGTCTCCCAGGTTGCGCCTTCGTCCCGGGAGCGGTTGACGTGCTGCGACCCGTGATAGATCACGTTTGAGTCGTGGCTGCTGACCAGCATCGGCGAGACCCACTGGAAACGGTGCCGAAGATCCCTGGCAGCCATCCCGAGCTGCAGCTGGGGGTAGAGCATGATGTTGCGCCGCTGTCCGGACGCCAGGTCGTAGCGGTCCATGACCCCTCCGTAGCAGCCCGCGTAGACGATGTGCGGCCGGTCGGGGTCGAGCGCCACTGGGCCGGTTTCGCAGCCGCCGACGTTCTGCCAGTGTTCCTTGGGATAGAGGGTGTTGACGTCGGACCAGGCGGGGACCGAGATCGTGGTGTTGTCCTGCTGCGCACCGTAGAGGCGGTAGGGGAAGCCGTTGTCGACGATCACGTCGTAGAGTTCGGCGGTGGGCTGATTGTAGTAGGTCGACCAGGTCGCGCCGCTGTTCACGGTGACTTGCGCACCGCCGTCGTCGGCCACCACCATGCGGTCGGGGTCGGCGGGGTGGATCCACAGGTCGTGCACGTCGCCATGAGGAACCGGGATGACGTCGAAGGTCGTCCCACCGTCGACCGACCTGTACAGGCTGGTGTTGAGCGCGTACACCGTGTTGGGGTCGGCGGGATCGGCCTGCACGTGGGTGTAGTACCAGGCACGCTGGCGCAGGTTGTTGTCCGAGTTGGTGCGCGTCCACGTGGCGCCACCGTCGTCGGAGCGATACACGCCCCCGTCCGGTTCGGCCTCGATGATCGCCCACACCCGGTCCGGATCCGCGGGGGAGACGCTCACTCCCACCTTCCCCACGATTCCTTCGGGGAGACCACCGCCCAGCCTGGTCCAGCTGTCGCCGCCGTCCGTCGACTTGTAGACGCCGCCCTCTTCGGCACCCGAGATCAGCGCCCACGGTTTGCGCTCCCCGCGCCACATCCCCGCATACAGAATGCGCGGGTTGGTCATGTCCATGGTCAGGTCGGACGCGCCCGTGGAGTCGTTCAGCGCCAGCACGTGCTCCCACGTGTCGCCGCCATCCCGCGAGCGGAAGATCCCGCGCTCCGGGTTCTTCCCGAAGGGGTGGCCCAGCGCCGCCATGTACACGAGGTCGTGGTCGCGCGGGTGCACCTCGATCCGCCCGATCTGCCCCGCTTCCGGCAGTCCGATGAAGGTCCAGGTGCGGCCCGCGTCCATCGACTTCCACGCACCCCGCCCGGTGGAGGTGTTGCCGCGGATGTCCACGGATCCCTGCCCGACGTAGATCACGTTAGGGTCCGAATCGGCGACCCTGACCGCCCCGATGGATCCGCCGAAGTACCCGTCGGTGATGTTCTGCCACGACACCCCGTTGTCGGTGGATTCCCAGACGCCGCCGCCGGTGGTGCCCATCAGCCAGCGGTCCCGGTCGTTCGGGAAGCCGGTCGCCGCGGACGAGCGCCCGCCCCGGAATGGGCCAACCATGCGGTAGGCGAGGTCCTTGAAAGCGAGGCTGTCAACCGTCTGGGCGGTGACGGGGGTGGGGGCGACGGCGAACGTCGTGAGGAGGGCGGCCGTCGTGAGGAGGGTGGCCGTCGTGAGGAGGGGAGCCGTCGCGGTAAGGGTGGCCGCCTGGGCGCGGCGCGGTGTCGGTCGCATTCGGGTCAGTCCTGGAAAGGGTTGATGAGCTCCAACCTTGAATCTGACACGACGCTCACCCGTTCGTGAATGCCCCCGGCACTGATTCGCCGTTGTCTGGTCAGCGCCGCGGGCATTCAGCTATTGTGACGCCCCCGGTCCGATGCGACCTGCCGGTCCAATGAACGCGCCGCAGCCCCATGGCGCCGAACACCGACGAGGCAAAAGAATGAAGCGATGCCGTTGCGTGCAGTCCGCGCTTGCTCTCCTCCCCTTCCTGTGGCTCACAGCACCCGTCGCGACACCTCTGGCCGCACAGGTCAACGACGAGGCCGCCGATCCCGAGCGGCTCCAGTACCTGGACATCTTCGAGATGGAGGTCGCCGACGATCCGCGCATCTCGCCCGACGGCGAACGGGTGGTCTACGTGCGGCGCGGCTTCGACATCATGACCGACCGGTCGCGGACCGCGCTGTGGGTGGTCGGCACGGACGGCTCCGGCCACCGCGCAATCACCGATGGCGGCGGCGCGGTGAGTTCGCCGCGCTGGTCTCCCGACGGAAACCGCCTCCTCTACGTGGCTTCGGACGATGGCGCGAACCAGCTCTTCGTGCGCTGGATGGACACCGGCCAGACCGCGGAACTCACCAACCTGACCGAGTCACCGGGGAACATCGCCTGGTCACCCGACGGCGAGTGGATCGCGCTCACGATGTTCGTGCCGGAACCGGCCCCCGCGTTCGCGAAGATGCCGGCCCGGCCTGAAGGCGCGGAATGGACCGCGCCGCCCCGTGTGATCTCGAAGCTGCGTTACCGCGCGGACGGTCGCGGCTACCTCCCGGACGGGCACACGCACATCTTCGTCCTCCCCGCCGACGGCGGCACCCCCCGCCAGCTCACCAGCGGGCCCTACGACCACGGCGGCGGCCTCTCCTGGTCCCCGGATTCGCGTTCGATCGTCTTCAGCGCCAACCGCGGCAACCCCGACTTCGACGTGCGTGACAGCAACGTCTTCGAGGTCTCGGTCGAGTCGGGACAACTCAGTCAGCTTACCGAACGCTTCGGCCCGGACGGCGGTCCGGTCGTCTCTCCGGACGGGGCGCGAATCGCCTACACCGGCTTTGACGACCGCCACCAGGGCTACCAGGTCACGCGCCTCTACGTGATGAACCGTGACGGAAGCGACGACCGCCGGGTGGGAGCGCTCGACCGTGACGTGGGGGGTCTCAACTGGGCTGCCGACGGTCAGTCGCTCTTCGTCCAGTACGACGATCAGGGCACGACCAGGGTCGCCCGGATCACCCTCGGCGGTGATGTCACGGATCTTGCCGCCGACGTCGGCGGCGTCGCGCTGGGACGTCCCTACGGCGGCGGCTCCTACACCGTGGCCCGTGACGGGCGGTTCGCTTTCACGGTCAATTCGCCGCTGCGCCCGGCCGATGTCGCAATCGGAGGGACGGGGGCCGGTCCCCGGCGCATCACCGACCTCAACGAGGACCTGCTCGCACACAGGAAGCTGGCCGAAGTCGAAGAGATCTGGTGGGAGTCCTCGCACGATGGCCGCCCCGTGCACGGATGGATCGCAACTCCGCCTGACTTCGACCCGTCGCGGAAGTACCCGCTGGTGCTGGAAATCCACGGCGGTCCCTTCGCGAACTACGGCCCGCGCTTCGCCGCCGAGGTCCAACTCTACGCCGCTGCCGGCTACGTCGTTTTCTACACCAACCCGCGCGGGAGCACGAGCTATGGCGAAGAGTTCGGCAACCTCATCCACCACGCCTATCCGGGGTATGACTACGACGACCTCATGTCGGGCGTCGACGCAGTCATCGAGCGCGGTTACATCGACGAGGGCAATCTGATGGTCACCGGAGGCAGCGGCGGCGGGGTGCTCACCGCCTGGATCGTCGGCAAGACCGACCGCTTTCGCGCGGCCGTGTCCCAGAAGCCGGTCATCGACTGGATCAGCTTCTCGCTGACGTCCGACGGGTACGCGTCATACTACCAGTACTGGTTCCCGGCCCCGGTCTGGGAAGACGGTATGCTGGAGCACTACTGGGCCCGGTCCCCGCTTTCGCTGGTCGGCAACGTCACCACGCCGACGATGCTGATCACCGGGGAGCAGGACCTGCGCACGCCGATGAGCGAGACCGAGCAGTTCTACCAGGCGCTCCAGATCCGGAAGGTGCCGACGCAGATGGTGCGGGTGAACGACGCGTATCACGGGATCGCGAGCAGCAGTCCGTCCAATCTCATCGCCAAGGTCGCCAACATCCTGGAGTGGTTCGAGCGCTACCGCAGTCCCGGCCTGCCAAGGGCGTCCCAGCCGTAGGAGGCCATCCCGAGTGCTTCCGCCTGACGCCGAATGTCGTCCCGGTTGCGGACCATCAGCTCCGGGTACCTGGCAAGCGCGCCGGCAGGGTAGTCGGAGTCGTTGCCCTTCACGTAGCGGTCCAGGAAGCCCAGTACAAGGTCGTTCTGGATGGCGGTGAAGCTGGCGATGATCCCTGCCTCGCCGAGCAGGGGGCCTGTGCCGGGAGCCCCCAGGATCTCGGGGAAGTCGCTGATGGCGACGTGCTGGATTCCCGGAATCATGATCCGGTGGACGTCGTCGCGGAGGCCTGCGGTGGCCAGTCGCTCGTAGCCGAGGTCCCCGGGGGTGGGCGCGTCCGGCCCGTACGATCCCCGGTAGACATCGATTTCCGACGGCATCGAGGCCATGACCACCGTGGGGTCGGAGTTGAGCATCAGGAACGGTGTGCGCAGGTCGGCGTCGATCAGCTCGGCCGTCCAGTAGCCGCCGTCGAGGTTGATCGCGGCCTTTGCGCGGCGGTCTCCCTGTGCCAGCATTCCCGCGATGTAGCCGCCGTACGACATGCCCATGTAGCCACGGCTGTCGTGGTCGACCGCAGCCGCGACCCCTGCCGCGCTCGCCGGCACGTCCATTGCCTCGAGGCGATCCAGAACGAATTGGACATCCGACTGCCAGACCTGGGCGAGCTGTCCCAGCGAGGTGGTGCGCAGCGTCCGCAGGTAGGCGGGGAAGGCGTCCAGTGCTTCGGCGAGGCTGGGCGGGTAGTGCACGGTCATGCTTTCGGTGGCTCCCGCGTAGCGCAGCATGTCGTCCATGATCTTCGGCGACATCGTAAGCGCATCCCCGTTCGGATAGACCAGGCCGCCGGACTCGTAGGGGTGCCCCACCGAGACGACTACGTACCCGTTTGCGGCAAGATGCTCGAAGAGGGCGCTCTGCTGGGCCGGGTACGAGGTGTAGCCGTGGTTGAATCCGATCACGGGGTAGCGACCTGATGCCGGCGGCGCGTCCTGGTGGCTGTTCGAGAGCAGTGCCGCACAACCGCGAAGCGCGTCGGCGGGCTGCTGGAGTGCCGGGAGGAGCTGGCCCGGCAGGACCGTCGCCTCGCTGGGCGTGAAGTACGGACGCGGATCGGTCGTCCCCGCTTCCGTGACCGGGTACCAGGCACGGACGTAGATGCGCCGGTGGCTGGTCGGCTCCGGTGCATACTGCGCGCTCCGTAGCGAGTCGGTGACCTCGAACTCCACGGTGCCGACGGCGTGCGGTCCCTCCACGGCGGGCCAGTTGACGCAGTTCCCGCTGTAGTCGTAGTCCTCCTGCACGGCCACCGGCTCCGGATCGGCGCAAGCGGCCATCCCCGTGAGGACGGCCGCGAACAGCACCGGAGGCAACGGCGGGGTGATCCGTGCGGTCGGGCCGGGTGTCGTGCTCGGTTTCATCGTCGTCTCGTCCAGGATATGGGGAAGGCACCGTTCACCCCGATCATGGGGTCGGCTCCGGACCGGCGCCAGTATCCGGCGCAGCCCGGACTCGCTACGGGTCAGTGCGAACTCGGCGGGCGTGCTCACGGAGGCGGGATACTTGCCCATCAGCCGGCTCCCTTGCACTCTCCGGCGTCACAATGAACCCGCTCCGAAGCCCCGAGGGATGCACATGAACCCCTGCAAGATCGTCACCGCGGCCCGCACGGCCGCGCTCGTCACCGCGGCTCTGCTCGCGGCGCCCGCCCTCCGCCCCGCCGCCGCCCAGTCCGTCGAGGAGGGCAAGCAGGCCGCGCTCGACCACGCCGCCGCACTGGACGACCTCGTCGCCCGGATGTCGGCCGAACTCTGGGACTTCTCGGAGATTGCCCTGCAAGAGCACCAGTCCGCCGCGTACCTGGCCGGTCTCCTGGAGGAAGAGGGGTTCTCGGTCGAGCGGGGCGTCGCGGGGATGCCCACCGCATTCGTCGCGTCGTGGGGGTCGGGCCGGCCGATTCTGGGAGTCCTCGCCGAATACGACGCGCTGCCGAACATCGGCAACGCTCCGGAACCCCGGCGCACCGGCCGCGCCGATGGCCACATTCACGGCCAGGGGTGTGGCCACAACCTCTTCGGCGCGGCCTCGGTCGCGGGAGCCATCGCGGTGAAGCGCATGATGGCCGACCACGGCACCACAGGTACTGTCCGCCTCTACGGCACCCCGGCGGAGGAGACCGTGGTCGGGAAGGTCTACATGGCCCGGGACGGCCTCTTCGACGACCTCGACGCCTCGATCGTGTGGCATCCGGGACAGAAGACCGCGGTCACCAACAACCGCGCCCGCGCCCTCAACAACTTCGAGGTCACCTTCCGGGGGCAGGCCGCTCACGGTGCCGCCGATCCCTGGAACGGGCGCAGCGCACTCGACGCGGTCGAGCTCATGAACCACGGGGTCAACATGATGCGCGAGCACATCGAGCCCAGTGCGCGCATCCACTACGTGATCCCGAACGCGGGCGAGGCGCCCAACGTCGTGCCGGAGCACGCCAAGGTGTGGTACTACGTTCGCGACACGACGCGAGCCGCCGTCGAGAAGAACTACGCATGGATCCTCGACGTCGCCGCGGGTGCCGCGCAGATGACCCGCACCGAGCAGGAGGCCTTCCTGATCACAGGCGTCCATCCGTATACGCTGGTCAGGCCCCTCCAGGAAGCCATGCAGACCAACCTCGAGCGCGTGGGGCCGCCGCGGTTCAGCGACGCCGACCAGCAGTTCGCCCGGGAGCTGCAGGGGTTCCTGGAAGTTGAGACATCGGGCCTGCGAGATACGATCGACCACCTGCCCGACGCTCCCACGGCGGCCGATGGCGGCTCGTCGGACGTCGCGGAGGTGAGCTACCTGACCCCGACCGTCGAATTCAGCGTGACCACCGCCGCCGAACACATTCCGTGGCATTCGTGGGCGACGAGCGCGTCCCACGGGACCGCGGGGGCCGTCAAGGGAGCGCAGGTCGCGGCCAGGGCGCTGGCATTGATGGGCGCCGAGCTCATCCTTGACGCCGACCTGCTTCGGCGGGCAAAGGAGGCGCATGCCGTCGAGACCGGAGGCGAGCCCTACCTGTCACCGATCCCCCCAGGGCAGGCGGTGCCACTTCCGGACAAGCGGTAGTCCGGACGGGACGATGGGACACGAACCCGGGTCCGGCACGACACATCCGGGATACGCCGTGCGCTGCCGGCCTCTGGCAGCCCGTGGACAATACCCCCCGGCATTCGAACGGCGATGCATCCGGACCGGACCGCTACGGGGAGTGATGCAGCTCGGGGTGTCCCAATACGGGGACGGTGCGTGACATCGCGGCCGATTCGGTTTGTGGTCCCTGGTCAGGAGATTCGGCGACGTCCCCGATCGGGGCGGACTCCGGTTCAACGCACGGCTCCGCGAATCTCATCATTCCGCCGGCAGCGAGGATCAGGCCCAGAGACACTGCGAACCCCAGGGCCGTGACCTTCCAGTCGAACCGTTGTCTCAGGTTTGCGCCGGTCATTGCGTCCTCCTCCCTGCGTCACTGCGAGGATGTTGTTTCCTCTCAGAACCCGCGCTTTTCCTTGTTGTTCCGAGGTTCCAGTCGCTGTCGGCGCGGCGGGCCGCTCAGAGAACGCGATTCTCGTGTCGGGGCGAGTCGGGACGGACAATTGACGGAGCGGAGGGGGACTGCATGTGCTTTCGGATCGTGGGGGGCGTGACGGCGGGCTCGGCGCACTCGAGGGACACCGGCTCCTCCTGGGTGGCTGCGGACTCGATGAACCCGTTCGCGGCGAGGATCATTCCCAGCGACAGAATCAGTCCCGTCGCGCTCAGTTTCCCGCTTGTCCGTCGTCTCCAGTAAGGCCTCGTCATCTCACTCTCTCCTACTCCAAGATCTCGTACCGGGGTGTTTCCCGGTGACGCCAATTCAATAAGCAATAAGCGTGCCAAACATTCTGTCCGAGAACTCCCCTTCATCTCTTCGGACACCATGAAGGCCCGGAATCGTTGCCTCTGTCCGTTGCTCCGCAGCCCTCCGTTATCTTGGAGTCAGGGCCCGTGGATTCCGGGTGCGGCCCGTCGTGGAAGCGAAGTTGCCTGGGAGAAAGCCATGCCCCGCAAAGCACTGATCGGGATCGTCGCCCCGACCGCCGTGCTGGTGGCGCCCGCGTCCGCGTCTTGCCGGGACCCGGCCGAAGTGGTCGAAAAGCTGACCCCTGTCGACGAAATCACCGCGGGCTGCCGTCCGTGAACGCGATCCTCCTCGGGTTGCTCCTCTACGTCGCGCTGATCACGGCCGTCGGTCTCGCGATCGGCCGCCGGGTCGCGGGTACGCGCGACTTCTTCGTCGCGGGGCGCGCACTGGGGCCGGGCCTCCTTTTCGCGACGCTGCTCGCCGCCAACATCGGGGCGGGCTCCACCGTGGGAGCCGCGGGACTGGGGTACGAGAACGGGATCGCGTCGTGGTGGTGGGTGGGGTCGGCGGGGATCGGAACGCTCATCCTGGCCCTTTGGCTTGGTCCGCGCATGTGGTGGGTGGCGAAGGAACATTCGCTGCGGACCGTCGGCGACTATCTGGAACACCGCTACGGGCCTTCTGTTCGGGCGTCGATGGCCGCGCTCCTCTGGCTCGGAACCCTGGCGATCCTTGCGGGTCAGCTGATCGCCATGGCGTGGATCCTGGAGGTGGTCGCGGGGGCTCCCCGTTGGCTCGGAGCGGTGGCGGGGGGTGTTGTGATGACCGTGTACTTCGTGGCTGGGGGGCTGCTGAGTTCGGCGTGGGTCAACCTGGTGCAGCTGGTGGTGCTGGTGTGCGGCTTTCTGATCGCGGTTCCGCTGGCGGTGGAGGGAGCGGGGGGCGTCTCGGCGGTGCTGGCCAGCGCACGGGCCACCCCGGGTCATCTGGACTTCATGAGCAACGGCGGGTCCGGGTGGATGTACCTGATCCTTCTGGCCCCGGCCTTCATCGTATCGCCGGGGATCCTGCAGAAGACCTTCGGGGCGCGGGACGTGCGCACGGTGCGCCTCGGGCTGGCGGCGTGCGGCATTGCGCTGATCCTCTTTGCCGCCCTGCCACCGATTCTCGGCATTGTGGCTCATACGGTGGCGCCCGGGCTGGCCGACCCCGAGACCGCGCTGCCCGTGATCCTTACCCAGGGCGTCCCGCCGTGGGTGGGTCTGCTGGGGCTGGCCGCGGTGCTGTCGGCGGAGATCAGTTCGGCCGACGCCATCCTCTTCATGCTGTCCACCTCGCTCTCGAAGGACCTCTACAAGCGTTTCGTGAACCCCGGCGCGTCGGACCGGCGGGTGCTGCGGGTCGCCCGCGCGGCGGCGGTTCTGGGTGGCGTGTCCGGGGTGCTGCTCGCGGTGATGATCCCCAGTGTCGTCGATGCGCTGGTGATCTTCTATTCCCTGATGGGCGTCAGCCTGTTCGTGCCGGTCGTGGCGGGGCTCCATTCGCGGCGCCCCGGTTCGCTCGAGGCACTCGCGGCGGCCGCGGCCGGCGTTGTGGCGCTTCTCGTGGCGCGTCAGTGGTGGGACGACTCGGGGTGGATGGTGCCGCCTGCGTGGGGTCTCCTGTCGGCCGCGGCGGCGTTCGGCGTCTTTCACGTGGCGCGCAGGCTGGCTGGACGTGCGCACAAGAGAGGAGGATGAGATGCCAGCTTCGATCGACCACTTCCCGCTTGAGATCCGCACCTGCGAGATGCACACGGGTGGCGAGCCGGTTCGCATCGTGACCGCCGGCTATCCGGATATCCCCGGCACCACCATCCTCGACAAGCGACGGTACGCGCGCGAGCACCTCGACCACCTGCGCCGCTTCCTGATGCACGAACCGCGCGGGCACGCGGACATGTACGGGGTCATTCCGGTCGAGCCGGACCATCCGGATGCCGATCTGGCGGTGCTCTTCTGTCACAACGAGGGTTACTCCACCATGTGCGGGCACGCGACCATCGCCATGGCGCGCTGGGCCGTGGACCAGGGCGTGGTGGCGGCGCGGGCTCCGCGGACGCAGGTGCGGGTACAGTGCCCGTGCGGCCTCGTCACGGCCCACGTGCAGGTACGGGACGGTCGTGCGGGGATGGTCCACTTTGAGAGCGTGGGCGCCTTCGCCCCTCTCCTCGACGCCAGGGTGCTTGTGGAGGATTTTGGTGCGGTGGACGTCGATGTCGGCTACGGGGGCGCCTTCTACGCCTTCGCGCCCGCCTCGCGTTTCGGGCTCGACGTCCGCACCTCGCCGGCGCGAACCCTGGTGGACGCGGCGTGGGCCGTGACCTGCGCGGCCAAGGCGCAGCTGGAGCTCGACCACCCCGGGCACCCCGACCTGTCGTTCCTGTACGGCACGGTCCTGACCGATGGGACGAACGGCGACGACCGCCCCAGCGCGAACGTGTGCGTCTTCGCGGACCGCCAGGTGGACCGCAGCCCCACGGGGAGCGGCGTCACGGCCCGCATGGCGATCCAGAAGGCGCGGGGGCTCGCCGGGGTGGGGGACGAGCGGCGTTTCTCGAGCGTGACGGGGTCGGTCTTCTCGGGGTGCATCGTGGAGGAGACCCGCGTGGGGGACCATGAGGCGGTCACCGTGCTGGTGGGGGGCGAGGCGCACTACACGGGAACGGCACGCTTCCGGGCCGAAGAGGGAGACCCGCTGGCGGGAGGCTTCCGTGTACGGTGAGGTGGGGGGGCGGAGCCCGGGCCCGCGTGGGGATTGTGCCCCGGGCGGGGAGGACGCCTATTGTCCCGCTATGAACGGCCAGGACGGAAGCATGGACAGGAAGCACTTCCTGCGCGCGGCGGGGCTGGGCATCGGGGCCGGGTTGCTGGCGGGATGTGCGCCAGAGGGCAAGCCGGACGATGTGGGGGCGCGCGCCCTGAATCCGCCACTCGAGAGGATCGGACTTCAGCTCTACACCGTGCGCGCCCTCATGGAGGAGGACGTGCCCGGGACGCTGAACGCGGTGGCGCGGATCGGGTACGACGAGGTCGAATTCGCGGGGTACTTCGGTCACGCGCCCGCAGTCGTCCGGGGTTGGCTGGACGCGGCCGGGCTGGCCGCCCCCGCCGCCCACGTGGGGATGCAGGACCTGTCGGGCGCCGGACTGGAGACCGCCATCGAAACGGCGACCGTCCTCGGACACCGCTGGCTGGTTCTGCCCTACATGCCCGAGGAAATGAGGACTGCCGACGGCTACCGCGAGTTGGCGGATGTGCTGAATGCGGCCGGCGCCGTCGCCGGGGATGCCGGCCTTCGGGTCGGGTACCACAACCACGCCTTCGAGTTCGAGGCGGTTGAGGGAGCCCCCTCCGGGAGCCGGGGTACGGGGTACGCGCTCCTGCTCGAACATCTGGATCCCGCGCTGGTGGATCTGGAGATCGACCTGCACTGGTCCGCGGTTGGCGGCGCCGACGCGGCCACCCTCTTTGCGGAACATCCGGGGCGCTTTCAGCTCTGTCACGTCAAGGACCTGACCGCCGATGGCCGGATGGCCGATGTCGGCGCGGGGCAAATCGACTGGGCGGCGCTCTTCGCCCTGTCCTCACAGGCCGGGCTTCGGCACTACTTCGTCGAGCACGACCAGCCCGCCGACCCCCTCGCTTCGGTCACGGCGAGCTACCGTTACCTGTCCGCGACCTGAGTGGCGGACCGTCCACACCATCAACCTCTCGTCTCTGGAGACCAGTTGAGCGAATCGAACGACGGATCCGGCGGCAATCCCGGTGTAGACCAGGCGCGTCTCTTCCTGGGAAGCTGCGTTGCCCTCATCGCCACTTCGGTGGCCTTTGCGACGGTGGGCGCGGTGATGTTCTCCCTCAAGGGGGAATTCGTCCTCAACAACGCCCAGGTCGGGTGGATCGGCGGGGCTGCACTGTGGGGCTTCGCGGTGTCCCAGCTGATCTTCTCGCCCTTCTGCGACACGCTGGGAATGCGTTTTCTGGTGCGGATGGCTTTCGCCGGCCACCTGGCCGGTGCGCTCATCATGATTTTCGCCGGCGGCTTTGCGACACTCTTCGTCGGTGCCCTCGTCATCTCCATGGCCAACGGGCTGATCGAGGCGGCGTGCAACCCGCTGGTCGCCGCGCTCTACCCGGACGACAAGACGGTCAAGCTCAACCGGTTCCACGTGTGGTTCCCGGGGGGGATCGTACTAGGGGGACTGGCGGCGTTCGCGCTGGACAGCGCGGGGATCACATCGTGGCAGCTCAAGATCGCCCTTATCCTCGTTCCGACCGCGGTCTACGGCTACCTGCTGCTCGGCCAGCGCTTTCCGGCGACCGAGGGGGTCCGCTCCGGCGTTTCGATGGGCGAGATGTTCAGGGCGACCCTGACCACGCCGCTGATGCTTCTGATGCTGCTGTGCATGGCGATGACGGCGTCGATCGAACTCGGACCGAACCGCTGGGTGCCGGCGGTGCTCGAGGCCGGGGGGATGGCGGGGATCCTGGTTCTCGTCTACGTCAACGGCATCATGGCGGTCTTGCGGTACCGGGCGGGTCCCGTCGTGCATCGGCTGTCGCCCACGGGCATCCTTCTCGTCTCCGCCGTCCTTTCCGGGGTCGGGCTGCTATGGCTCAGCGCGGGCGGATCGACCGCAACGGTGTTCGCTGCCGCAACGGTCTTCGCCGTTGGCGTATGCTACTTCTGGCCCACCATGCTCGGCTTCGTGTCGGAGAGGATCCCCAGGAGCGGGGCCCTGGGACTGGGTCTCATGGGAACGGTGGGGATGGCCGTCGTCGGGCTGGTGACCGCGCCGTGGATGGGAGGAATCGCGGACCGGGCGGCCCACGAGGTCCTCGTCGAGGACGCCGCGTTCATTGTGCTGCTGGAAGCCGGCGGTGCGCTCGAATCGCAGTCGCTGCGTACCCCCGGCGCGGAAGGTGACGACCTGCGGTCGGCACTCGAGTTGGTCAATGGCGTGTTGGTCACGGTCAACGAAGAGGAGGTGCTTCCCCCGGTTGAGACCGCCAACGCGCTGCGGGCCTTCATTGAATCGGGTTCGACTTCGCCTGCGGTGGACCGGGCGCGAGCGATTCTTGGCCCTGCGGAGAACCACGGAGGACTGGTGTCTTTCCGTTACCTCGTGCCGCTGAGCGGGGTGCTGATCATTGTGTTCGGGTTGCTGTATGTCCGGGACCGGCGCTCCGGCGGATACCGTGCCGAAGAGCTGGCCTGACATGAGTCCCTGCAGGGCGGCGTGAATCCCTACCTCGGCCGCCGGCTCAGGTACGGGATGGTCGGTGGTGGCCCCGGCGCGTTCATCGGGGCCGTGCACCGGATGGCTGCCGCCCTGGACGGTGAGTTCGATCTGGTCGCGGGAGCTTTCGCGTCCGCCCCGGAGCGCGCGCGGAAACAGGGCAGGATTCTCGGGCTGGACGCGCGGCGCGTGTACGGCTCCTTCGAGGAGATGGCCGAGACGGAAGCCGCGCTGGGAGACGGTCGGCGCATCGACGCGGTGTCGATCGTCACCCCGAACCACCTCCACCACCCGGTTGCGAAGGCGTTTCTCGGCGCGGGCATCCACGTTATCTGCGACAAGCCGATGACCACCACGCTCGTGGACGCGGAAGACCTGTGCGGCAAGGTGGCCGCAGCCGGACTGACCTTCGCGCTGACGCACAACTATACGGGTTATCCCATGGTTAAGGAGGCCCGCCACCTGGTCAGCACGGGACGGCTCGGAGCCCTGCGCAAGGTCATTGCGCAGTACCCGCAGGGGTGGCTGGGCACGCGGCTGGAGGACTCCGGGCACAAGCAGGCGCGGTGGCGGCAGGATCCGGACCGGGCGGGCGCCTCGTCGGCGGTGGCCGACATCGGGACCCATGTGCACAATCTGGTCGGCTACGTGACCGGCCTGGAGATCGACGCGGTCTTCGCGGATCTGTCCAGCCTGGTAAAGGGGCGCGTCATGGAGGACGATGCGAGCATGCTGGTGCGCTTCGCGGGGGGTGCGCGCGGCGTGTTCAGCGCCAGCCAGGTGTCCACCGGCGAAGAGAACGGGCTGTCGCTGAGGGTCTACGGGGAAGACGCGGGCCTGGTGTGGCGGCAGGAACAGCCGAACGTACTCGAGGTGCTGTACCCGGACGCGCCGCGCGAGACGCGCACCCGGGGCAGCGAGTACCTGTCGGCGCCGGCGCGCCACGCGACGCGTCTCCCGCCGGGACACCCGGAAGGCTTTGTCGAGGCGTTCGCCAATATCTACAGGTGCGCGGGCAGGGTGATCGGCGCGGGGATGGCGGGGGCGGAGGCGGATCCGCTGGACCATGACTTCCCGAACGAGGAAGACGGTGCCCGCGGCATGCACTTCATCGACTGCGTGCTTGCGTCGGCCGCCGCGGAGCGGTGGGTGGGGGTGGCGGGCTATCGCCCCCGGGTGAGCGAGGCGTCCCCATGAGCCCCCCGGTGACCCTTTTCACCGGCCAGTGGGCCGATCTGCCCCTCGAGGTGCTGGCGGAGAAGGCTGCCGCGTGGGGGTACGACGGGCTGGAGCTCGCCTGCTGGGGCGACCATTTCGACGTCCGGGCGGCGCTCGCGGACCCGTCGTACTGCCAGGGTCGCCGCGATTTGCTGGCCCGTCATGGACTCGGCGTGTGGGCGATCAGCAACCACCTGGTGGGCCAGGCGGTCTGCGACCGGATCGACGATCGCCACCGCGCCATCCTTCCCGCCCGCGTGTGGGGTGACGGGGAGCCGGGTGGAGTGCGCCGCCGTGCGGCGAGGGAGATGGCGGACACGGCGCGGGCTGCGGCACGGCTCGGGGTCGATGTGGTGAACGGCTTCACCGGAAGCCCGATCTGGCACCTGCTGTACTCGTTTCCGCCGGTTGCGCCAACGGTGATCGACGACGGGTTTCGCGAGTTTGCGAACGCGTGGGGTCCGGTGCTGGACGTCTTCTCGGACGAGCGCGTTCGCTTCGCCCTGGAGGTCCACCCCACCGAGATCGCCTTCGACATCGTCACGGCCGAGCGGGCGGTGCAGGCGCTGGGCGGACACCCGGCGTTCGGCTTCAACTACGATCCCAGTCACCTTGCGTACCAGGGGGTCGACTACGTCGCTTTCATCCGGAGGTTCGCAGACAGGATCGCACATGTGCACATGAAGGACGTGTGGTGGTCCGAACGGTCGGAGTTGGCGGGAGTTTTTGGCGGTCACACCGAGTTCGGCGATGCCCGGCGCTTCTGGGACTTCCGCTCGCTCGGGAGGGGTCGGGTCGATTTCGAGGAGATCATCCGCGCCCTGAACCGGGCCGGGTACGAAGGCCCTCTCTCGGTCGAATGGGAAGACGCGGGGATGGATCGGGAACACGGTGCGGAAGAGGCGTGCGGCTTCGTGCGGAAGCTGGCGTTTCCACCGTCGGCCACGGCGTTCGATGCCGCGTTCAGCGAACGTGATTGAACAGGACAACACAGGAGGAACGGATGCGCTCGACGCTGGTGGTTGCGTTTTTTCTCATGCCGTGGGCAGCCGCGGCGCAGGGTTGTGGTGGTGAGGGAGCCGCGGACATGGACAGCGCGGTTGGAGACGCGGCCGAGCTGGACGCCCTGGCACAGGATCCGCCCCTGAACCAGTTGACCGCGGAGGAGGCGGCGGCGGGGTGGAGGCTGCTGTTCGACGGCACGCTCGAGGGATGGCGCGGATACCGTCGCGAGGACGTGCCCGGCGGATGGTCGGTTCAGGACGGAGTGCTTGCCTTCACGCCCGGCATCGGTGACGGGACGCTCATGACGGCGGAGCAGTTCGCAGACTTCGAACTGGCGCTGGAGTGGAGGATCGAGGTGGGGGGCAACAGCGGGATCTTCTACCGGGCGACGGAAGCCGAGCGTGCCCCCTACTGGACGGGTCCGGAGTTGCAGATCCTGGACAACGCAGGCCACCCGGACGGCGGCGCTCCCGAGACGTCGGCCGGATCCAACTACGCCTTGCATGCCCCCGCCGAGGACGTGACCCGGCCGGTCGGCGAGTGGAATCAGGTCCGCATCGTGGTCCGGGGTGCGCGTGTGGAACACTGGATGAACGGCGCAAGGATCGTGGTGTACGACCTCTGGACGGACGAATGGCGGGCGATGGTGGCCAGGACCAAGTTCGCCGAGTGGCCCGGCTACGGGATGGCTCCGGCGGGGCACATCGGGCTCCAGGACCATGGGGATCCGGTCTGGTACCGAAACGTCAAGATCCTCGTTTTCTGACAATCAGGCTGCGTTGCGGGGCCCGTCGGGTACGCTGTCGAGATCCGATCCATCGGGCTACTGGCTTTCGCGGTCACTGTCGCGTAGGATTGCGGGATTGGCTTCGGACGGATGTCCCTGGAGGATTGTCGGCAAGTGTCGTCCCAGCACCCTTTTGGCAGGAGGTGGACATTGAGAGTCGCGGGCCTTCCAGCACTTCGCGTGGTCGGCGTGTTTGTCGTCGCCGGCTGCGCCGACCTGGCGCTCGAGCCGGACCAGGTTCCCGCTTCGATGTCGATTGCCCCCGCCGATACACTCATTACCGAGGGCGATCCGGCCAAGCTTACGGTGACCGTCCTGGACGAGGAGGGGAACCGGATCCCCGGGCCCCCTTCGTGGGCACCGCCCGAGTGGATCATCAACGACCCGTCCAAGATCGACATTGCACCGGACGGCAGCCTGACAGGGTTGGGGGGCGCCGACCTCAGGGTGACGGCCAAGTTGGCCGGGATGGAAGCGTGGACGCCGCTGCGCATCAATCCAAACAGTCTGGTCTTTTCGGCGGGTGCGATCTACCTGACCCAGGGCATGCAGAACGTCGAGGGCACCGTACCCATCATCGCGGGGCGCGATGCCTTCCTGCGCGTGTTCGGCATTGGCGACGAGGTCAGCTTCTACAAGCCGCGAGCGCGAGCCGTCTTCTACCGGGACGGCGACGTCGTCCACAGTGAGGTGATGGACCTGATCGGCGATGTCCTGCCCGAGGAAGTGACGGAGAATCGGCTGGACCGGTCATTCAATGTCGAGATCCCGGGAGAAGTGTTGCAACCCGGGGTGGCCATGGTCATCGAGCTTGACCCGGACGGTGTGGTCCCGGCGGAATCCGGGAGCCAGCTTCGCATCCCGGCGGAAGGGACCGCAGAGCTGGATGTGGTCGAAATGCCACTCCTGGAACAGACCATCGTCCCGATCCTGATATCGTCGGCGCCCGACGAGCGGGTCTTCAATTGGACCCGTGGAATGACGGCGGACAGCAGGCACCTGCAATACGCCCGTAGTGTGCTGCCCATCGGCGACATGGAGGTGACGGTGCACGAGACCTACTACACGTCCGTTGTTCCGATTACGTTCGACGAGTGGAGCCGACTCCTCCGGGAGATCAGGACCCTGCGACTCATGGAGAATGGCAGGGGATACTACTACGGAGTGCTTGAACGTCCTCCCGGCACACGCATTGCCGGGATCGGTTACATCGGCCAGCCGGTAAGCGCTGGCCGGGCCAACGAGGGCACCTTCGCACACGAGTTGGGGCACAACATGGGCTTGAGGCATGCTCCATGCGGCTCGGCGAGCGGTCCTGATCCGGATTACCCATACGACGACGGGGATATCGGTGTATGGGGATACGACCTGAACCGGAGCCGTCTGGTGGACCCCGCCCAATACAGTGACCTGATGGGGTACTGCCGCCCGCGCTGGATAAGCGACTTCATGTTTCTCAAGGCCATGGACTATCGTGTGAACGAGGAAGATGCCGCACCGGGATCGGACGCGGCCGACCCGGCTCCCCGCGAGAGGACGCTGATGGTGTGGGGAAGCGCGGGCAATGGCGAGCTTCTGGTCGAGCCCGCGTTCATGATCGACGCCCCGCCCACGCTGCCGGCCCGGGGCGGTCCGTACCGGCTCGAGGGCTTCGGCCCGGGCGGGGAACGTCACTTTTCCTTCGCGTTTACACCCGACCCGGTCGAAAACGGCGGTGGACACTTCCATTTCGCGGTGCCGCACGATCCGGATACGGACGGCGCGCTGGGGCGTGTCGTCCTGACGGGGCCCGAGGGAGAATTCACGCTGAGTCCGTCCAGCACTCCCCCGATGGCCATCATCCGGAGTCGCGCCAGTGGCCAGGTGCGAGCGATCGTACGTGACTGGAGCGGCGGACTCTCTCGTGTCGAAGGCCGCGTCGAGATCATGGTCAGCACCGGCCTTCCTGGAGGCACTCGATGAGCAACCGGGTGGTGTTGGCTGCGGCCCTGGGGGCGGCCCTCGTGCACGGCTCCGCCGCGGCTCAGACCCAGGCCGAGTTCCGCGGGGGGCTCACCGTCGGCAGCCATTCTGCATCGGCGGCCGCGCTCGACGTGGACCCGTCGGTCTCATTCGACATCGTGGTGCGAAGTCAGGTGCTGCCCTCCTTCGCGGTCTTCGGCGGTTTTTTCCGAACGGCGTTCGGCTGCGAGATGGGGTTCTGCACGGACCGCGACCTGACCGTGGTGGGGAATCACGGTGCCCTTGGGGCGGAGTGGGGCCGGGGCGGACCCTGGCTGCGAGCGGGTGTGCTCTTCGGAGCGACGAAAGTGGGTTCCGAGGGCGAGACGTCCGATCCGGGGCCTGGCCTCCTGGCCGCCGGCGGGCTGACTCTCGGCGTCGGACGGGTGCGTTTGCTCCCCGGTATGTCGTATCGATGGTGGTCGGCCAGAACCGCGACGGCCTCCGACCACGCCATTGCGCTTGCACTGGACCTGGGTGTTGCCTTTCAACTCGGAGGGGGAAGCTGATCAAGGCCTGCCGCAGAGGCACCCTGCCCATCGTGGTCGCTCTTGCCGTGGGGGGGTGTGCCGACCTGGTGATCGATCCCGACCGCGTACCTGCCACGCTGGTCATTTCTCCCGCCGACACGGCGCTGATCGTCGGTGACAGAGCCCAATTCGGGGTCACGGTCCTGGACCAGAACGGAGACCCCCTGGGCCCCTGGCCAACGTGGACTGCTCCCGAGTGGGCGACCGCGAACGCACAGGCAGCGCACATATCGCCGGAAGGTCTGCTTGATGCGGTGGGTCAGGCCGACACGGAAGTCGTGGCTTCCTTCGCCGGCTTGACCACTCGGACACGGCTCAGGGTCAACCCGGCCAGTCTGGTCCTGAACGCACCGCACGTCTACCTGGTGCAGAGCGTACAAAACCGCGCAGGAAGCGTGCCCCTCATTGCCGGGCGCCGAGCCCTGCTGCGCGTGTTCGTGACCGGTGACCAGGACAGCTTCTATCAGCCCCGGGTGAATGCGCTGTTCTTTCACGACGACCGCCTGGTCCACGGCGCGCTGATGAGCATCGGGTCCGATGTGCTGCCCGGAACGGTGGATGAGGGCCGTCTGGAATCGTCCTACAACGCCGTGATCCCGGGGTCGGTGATCCAGCCGGGCACGACGATGGTCGTCGAGCTCGACCGTGACAGAACCGTCCCCCTCGGGCCCGGCAGTCGACTGAGGTTTCCGGCCGTGGGACGGAAGACGCTCGATATCCGGAGACTCCCCAGCATGGACCTGACGATCGTGCCGGTCGTGCTCGCGTCCAATCGGAGCAATGAGGTCTATGAGTGGGCCGAGGGACTGACGGCCGAGAGCGAACACCTGCGCCTTGCGCGGTCGATACTGCCAATCGGAGACATGACGGCCACGGTCCACGAGGGTTTTGTGACTTCGTCCGACCTGAGCACGGGGAAAGGCTGGGGCGAACTACTCTCGGATCTCATCCTTCTGCGGCTCAGTGAGGGTGTACGAGGATACTATTACGGTGCGGTGGTGCTATCCGATGACGCCACGTGGGATGGGGTGGGCCACTACGGCTATCCGGTGTCCGTTGGAGCCGCCGACAACGAGACCCTGGCCCACGAACTGGGCCACAACCTCGACCTCCGTCATGCTCCTTGCGGCGGCGCCATCGGTCCGGATCGGCGCTACCCGTATGATGAGGGCAGGATCGGGGTGTTCGGATACGATTTCCACCGGGAACGCGTCGTGGATTCGTTCCTGCACAAGGACGTGATGGGGTACTGCAGTCCGGTCTGGATCAGCGACTACAGCTTTGCGAGGGCACTCGAGTTTCGCTACGAGGCGGAGACCGAGGTGCTGATGGGCCAGCCCGCCGCTGCTCGGCAGGCGCGCGGTCCGTCCGGGCAAACCATGCTCCTGAGGGGCTGGATCGGGGACGGACAACTGGCTCTGGAACCCGCTTTCCTGGTCGACCTGCCGGTCATCCTGCCGAACGGCGACGGTCCGTATCGCCTCGATGGCCTGGGTTCGGACGGCGAGCGCCACTTTTCCCTGAACTTCGCGCCGCGTGCGGTGGAATTCGGAAGCGGCCACTTCCTCTTCAGCCTTCCGTTCGACCCGGATGTGGACGGATCACTGGAGCAGGTGGTTCTGTCGGGGCCAGAGGGCTCCTACACGCTGGAACGGTCCGGTAGTCGCCGCACGGCGATCGTGACGGACGGCTCTACCGGGCGCCTGCGGGCCATTCTGCGGAACTGGAAGGGGAACCGGGCAGAGGCGGCCCGGCTGGTGCGCGGCAATCCCAAGGTGGCGATCAGCGACGGTCTGCCGGTCAGCGAGGGCCTGCCGCACTAGAACAGCCCTGTAGCAGAAAGCCCAAGCTGCCAAAGTCGGGACGGCCGGATTCGAACCGGCGACCCCCTGAACCCCATTCAGGTGCGCTACCGGACTGCGCCACGTCCCGTGGGTGAGGAAGCTAAGCCTTCTCGACGCGGCCGTCTACCATGCGGACTACCCGCCGTGCGCGCTCCACCACGCGGTGATCGTGGGTGGAGAACAGGAAGGTCACGCCCCGGTCCCGGTTCAGCTGTTCCATGAGGGAGATCAGCTTCTCGGCCGTCTCGGAGTCCACGTTGGCGGTGGGCTCGTCGGCCAGCACGATTGCCGGATCCGCCGCGATGGCGCGGGCGATGGCAACCCTCTGCTGCTGGCCTCCCGAGAGTTCGGTGGGGCGGCGATCCTCCATGCCCTCCAGCCCAACCGCGCCCAGCAGGTCCATGACGCGCTTCTTCCTTTCCCCCGCCGACACTCCCTGGACCCACATCACCATCTCGGCGTTCTCGTAGGCGGTGAGAACCGGGATCAGGTTGTAGGACTGGAAGACGAATCCGATCCGATCACGGCGCAGCTGGCTGAGCTCCTTCCGCCCGAGCGCACCGAGGTCGGTGCCCTCGACCAGGATCGTACCGGATGTAGGCGCGTCAAGACCGCCGACGAGGTTGAGCGTCGTGGTTTTTCCCGAGCCGGAAGGGCCGACCAGCGCGGTGAATTCGCCCCGGGTCACCGTCAGATCCAGGCTGCGCAGGGCGTGAACTTCCAGCTTTCCCTGACGATACACCTTTGACACGCTGCGGATTTCGACGACCGCCTCGTCACTTCGTTGTTCGTTCATCATCCGAGCCTGATGCTTTCCACCGGCCTTACACGCCCAGCTCTCCAGGCGGGGTAGATCCCGGCGAGGACCACAGCGAAGAAGGCCAGGACGACGATGCGGGCGGTGTTTTCCGGGTAGATTCCGAACTTGAGCTGAGACGCCATGGCCACTCCGGAGATCTCGGTCGACGTGTCCCCCAACAAGGCGCCCATGTCGATGCCGACTTCGTTCAGGTAGAGATAGGGGCCGATGGTCAGTACTCCGGCCAGGGCCAGGCCGATCAGGGCGAGCCAGACGCTCTCGTAGATCACGAGCCGAAAGAGCTTCGCGGGACTGAATCCGACTGCCATCATGATGCCGAATTCGCGCAGGCGTTCCATGACGCTCACGAACACGGTGTTGAAGATCCCGGCGGCGACCATCAGCGCGATGATGACGATCATGATCACACCGCCACCCACCTTCACGGCGATGAAGGCGGCCAGCTCGGGGCGGGCCTCGTACCATGGAACCGCCGCGGCCGCGTCGCCGAGGTCGCTGGCCAGCCGGGCTGCGAGCGCCTCCGACTTGCGGTGATCGCCCACGAACACTGCGATCTGGTTGGCCTCGTCGGCGGCGTACCCCAGCACGTCCCGCGTCGCCGCGATGGGGAGGAGGACCATGCCCGCGTCCATGCTGGGAGCTCCCGTGCGAAGAATGCCGGTCACGCGGCCGAGTCCGGAAACGATGCCGCCTTCGCGGTCCGTGGCAGTGTAGACGACCTTGTCGCCCAGTTCGGCGCCAAGGTTTCGGGCCAGTTGCGCGCCGAGGACCATGCCGGTCCGGTTGTCGGCGGAGAACATTTCGCCCTCGGCGACCGCTTCCAGGAACGAGAGGGACTCCTGGTCTTCGGCGTCGGGGTCGAAAGCGATGAAGCTGGCGCCGTAGCTTTCCCGGGCCGTGCTGACCATGAGCTGGCCCGAGATGCGTTCCACGACCCGGGTGACGACGGGGTCGCGGGCCACGGTCGTCTTCAGATCGGCGGTCCCGGTCACGGTGCGGGAAAGGCTGGGCGTGTCCAGGTATTCGGGGTGCTGCAGGGTCACGTGTCCGCTGCCCATGCGCGCGCCAAGATCGATCATGTCCTGCCAGTTCCGGTCCTGGGAGGCCATCGACATGATGGCCAGGAAGACGCCGAACGCGATCGACGCCAGGGTGAGCAGAGTTCGGCGCCGGTTCCTGCCGAGATTCCGCCGCGCCATGACCCAGAGGCTGGTTCGTTTCATGGATTCCTCACTGGTGTTTCATCGCGTCCACGGGCTTGATCCTCGCCGCCTTGAGCGCGGGGTAGAGCATGGACGCGAAGACGATAAGGAACATTGCGCCGAGAGGGCCGACAACCACCGCCGGATTGACGACGCTCCGCATGATCGGATCGAGGCCGATGCCTGAAATCGAAATCGTGCCGCCGAGGGCGGCCAGGTTGATCCCCACCCGGCTGAAGTACACGAGCAGGGGCCCCGCAATGGCCAGACCGGCCACGGCGGCCAGTCCCGCCTGGAAGACCCCTTCCCACATGATGAGCCCGACGAGCCTTGTAGGCGAAAGCCCGATCGCCTTCAGGAGACCCAGCTCCTTGATTCGCTCGAAGACGGCCATGAGGGTTGCGTTGACGAGCAGGATTGCGATGGCCAGGTACACGATCATGAAAAGGATGTACATGGTCCCTTCCACCGAATCCATCATGGTTGCGAGGGTGGGGAACAGTTCGCGCCAGGTCAGGACGTCCAGGTCCGGTGCCGCGCCCCGAATCCTGTCGGCCGATACATCGAGAGGCTGGCCCGTACCGGTCCGGACGAGAACCTGGTGCGCGCCTCCCGGGACCACGAAGAGATCCAGGAACGCCTGGCGGACCATGAAGACTCCGCTCCGATCCGTGGCTTCGCTGAAGGGGGTGAGGATCCCGCGGACCCGGTACAGATCGTTGGCGATGCTTCCGTCCGCGGCCTGGCTGAGGAGGACCAGCTCGTCATTCGGGCCGACGTCCAGCGTCCTGGCCAGCCTGCCCCCGATCACGACCCCGGCCGGGTCGCCGGGGTCGAGCCAACTGCCTTCGGCGAGACGGTCGGGGACGACACTGACGCGTGCGTCCTGGGTGATTTCCACGCCCCTGATGGAGACGCCTGCGGACGACTCGCCCGCCGCCGCCAGTCCGCCGGCGAGCAGCCGGGCCGACGCACTGAAGCCCATTGCACCGAGCGAATCCACCAGGTCGAAGGGGGCGCCGATACGGTCGAATATCGAGGGACTGTTGCGATAACCGGGAGGATAGACCTGCACATCGCCGACCTCGACCTCGACGATGGTGGTTTCCAGGTCGCCGAGGAACCCCTGTACCAGCGAAGTCCACACGATGAGGGTGACCAGCGCCAGGGTCATGGCGGCCACGGTCATCATGGTTCGCCGCCCATAGCGCCACAGATTGCGCCACGCCATCACTGCAAGCTTCATGTGCCCTCCCGGGTTTCGGTGAGCGCCTTGCGCATGTGGCGAATGCGGTCCGGCCCCACGCGGCAGCATCCCCCCACCGCCACGGCCCCGCTCGCGATCCACTCCCGGCACGCCCTCCCCCAGTCGGCCACCTCGTCCGTGCGGCCCCACGTCTTCGTCACGGCGTCCCACTCGCCGCCGCCGTTGGGGTAGGCGATGACGGGCTTGCGAGTACCGGCCGCCAGGGCGCGCACCAGACGCGGCACGTACGCGGCCGAGGTGCAGTTCACCCCAACGGCGAAGACTCCCGCGCTCTCCTGGGCCCATGCGGCCACCTCGCCGATCGGGGTCCCGTCGCTGATGTGCCCTTCGTCCCGGCATGTGAAGGTAAACCAGGCCGGCGTGCTCCCCGTCTCCTTGACCAGCGCCGCGAGCACCCGGGCCTCACCGAACGACGGGATCGTCTCACAGGCGAGAACGTCGGCCGCGGTGTCCGCAAGAAGGCGCAGACGGCTGCGGTGGAAGTCGGCGAGGGCCGCGGTGCCGATGCTGTAGTCCCCCCGGTACTCCGCACCGTCGGCGAGGAACGCGCCGTAGGGTCCGATGCTGGCCGCGACGAGGGGCCGGACGCGCACCGCACGATTCTCCCGCGACGCCCAGAAACGATCACGGGTCCGGACAGCCAGATCCACCGCGCCACGAAAGATCCCCTCGGCCGCGGATTCCCCGATGCCGCGCTCGGCAAGCCCCTGGAAGGTGGCCTGGTAGGTCGCCGTGGTCACACAGTCGGCGCCCGCGTCCAGGAAAGTCGTGTGCACCGCCTCAACCGCCGCGGGGTCTTCCAGCAGAACCTTCGCCGACCAGAGCGGGTCGTTGAGGTCGTGCCCGGCACTCTCCAGCTCGCTCGCGAGTCCGCCGTCGAGCATCACAAAGCCCTGCCTATGCAGGAAAGCGTCGAAGGAGGAAGGCATAGACCAGAATGACCGCGGCCGCACACCCCAGGAAGAGTCCCGGGTTGCCCGCGCCGATCCCGAGGCTGCCGAGGAGGACCAGAGCGACGGAGACGGGAATGACGAAGCGGATGAGGGGGCCCCAGGCGGCGGTCACCTTCACCCGCCTGGCCCCATGGTTGGTCTCCTCCCGGAAGCGGCTCCATCCCCATTTCGACACCACGTAAAGGGACAACAGCAGGCCTCCGGCCCCGAGCAGATAGTCGCTTGAAATCGTATTGGCGAAGTCGAAGAAGTTCATCCCGAAAATGTGGACGTGGGACCACGGACCCTGGGACAGGATGACGGGCACGCCGAGCAGGAAGCCGCCCGCCGCACAGAGCACGACCGCCTTTTTCCGGGTCATGCCGAAAGAGTCGATGACAGTGGCCACAAGACTCTCGAAGACGGCCACCTGGGAGGTGAAACCCGCGACCAGCATCAGGAAGAAGAACGCGGCACCGAACACCAGCCCGCCCGGCATCTGCTGGAAGAGCGACGTCATCGTGATGAAGAGGAGGCCAGCCCCCTGGTCGGGGTCCATGCCAAAGGCGAAGAGGGCGGGGAAGAGCACGAGTCCGGCGACAACCGCGACTCCGGTGTCGAAGGCCACAACCAGCGCCGTGTTGCCCGGCACGTCCGTGTCACGGGGGTTCAGGTAGCTGCCCATCACGAAGCCCCCCGCCATCCCGATGCCGATGGAAAAGAACGCCTGCCCGAGCGCTGCCAGGACGGAAGTACCTGTGAGAGCCGAGAAGTTGGGGGTCAGGTACCAGACCACGCCCGCCATGGCGCCCGGCAGGGTCAGCGCGCGGAAGGCCAGCGCAACCAGCAGCACCACCAGCAGGGGCATCAGGAACCTGGCGTACCGCTCGATGCCCTTCGTGACGCCCCGGCTCACCACGTAGGCGATCAACAGGGTCACGAGGAACGCATAGCCGAAGACGGGGCCGGGTCGGGCGATGAAGGCGTCGAACGCGACCCTGGTTTCTTCAGGGGTCTGCCCGAGCCCGCCCCCGCCGCCCACCAGCATGACGAAGTAGGCCGTCACCCACGCGATGATCATGATGTAGAAGGCGGTGATGAGCGTGGCGGCCATGATGCCGAACCACCCGATGAGGTTCCACGGGCTGGTCCTGGAACCGGTCAGCCGCGCCATCCCGGCGATGGGAGTAAGCTGCGTCTTTCGACCCAGGCCCACTTCGGCCGTCATGAGCGGGATCCCGATCATCACCGCGAAAACGACGTACACGATCAGGAACGCGCCGCCGCCGTTCTCACCTGCCAGGTAGGGGAAACGCCAGATGTTCCCCAACCCGACGGAAAACCCGGCGGTGGCCAGGATGAACCCGATCCTGCTGCTCCACTGTTCGCGCATCGGCGTCCCTTTGGGGAATGGCGGACTCAAGCGGTTGCATCATGGCCCCCGGCCCTGTGGTCAGGCAACTCGACGTGAAGGATCTTCGCCGGTGGTGGCGACCCTGCCGGCGCGGAATGTTGGCCCCTGGGTTGACGGGCCGTGGCCGTGGGCGCGCGCGGGGATTGGACGCTGCAAGGGTTCCCGGTCGCCGACGCCGGGTGATTTCAAGCCGGAGGAAGATCATGGGCAGGAAACCATCCGACCAACCATCCGGTCACGGTGCTGGAACACCACGGGGCGGCGCGCGTTTCCTGCGCGTGATGCCCCGGCCCGGGCACCGGGCCGCCGCCTACGTTGCGCCGAACATGGTGTTCACGATACTGAACATTTCCCGAACTATGGTGTATAAGGAGGTAGGACACCTAACCGACAACCGCAAAGACTCCGGGATCAGAGACGGATGTTCACCGAATACAGTTCCAGGGGCGCGACCTCACCCGGCACGACCTCCCTCGACGCCGACACCCTCGGCACCGACCCCCTCGACGCCGACCCACTCGGCGACGAGATCGCCGCGCTCTGCGCCCACATCAACGCGGCCACGTACCGGCTTCTCACCCTGCTCCGGGTCTACGACGAAGAGGAGCGCTGGCAGGGGTGCCGTTCCTGCGCCCAC
>MPNE01000050.1 GCA_002238865.1 Gemmatimonadetes bacterium bin94
CCTGACTGGCGAAATTCTGAAATGCCGCCACGCGCTGACCCTCGAAGAAGCGTCTCGTCTCCCGGTCTCCGAAGCTTCGTATCATGTGCGCCGACTGTAACCTCCATTACGGATACCGTAAAGGACTCCAACCGCAAGGGTCCATTCGCGCCCGTGTCCTCCTACCGTCGCCGGTTCAACCGTCGAAGGCGTCCGGCATTGTGACGCCCGTGGTGATCGGCAGCCTCGTTACTGCTCGGCTCAGCCGTGAGCGAATACGTGCAGCCGTTCATGCTGCTCTACGATGACGGACTGAGCCGCACCGCCGCCAACGGCACACGCGGAGTGGTTGACGAAGCACGTGCACGCGAGCCGCCGCGAATTGATCGCGCGCCTCGTGCTTCCTATAGTGCCGCCCGGAAGCCGCGCGGCGGTTCGGGGACTGTCTCCGCAGGTGCGCGGCGGGCGCTGCCGCTCAAGCGCCGCTCCGGCTAACTGCCGGTCGCACAAAGGCTTTCATCGCCCGACAGCTTGAGCGGTCAGGAGGCGGGGTCAGGACGCCGGTCAGCGTCAGGTTATCATACCCCACGAACTACTGGCAGATGGTATGCGCCAGTGTCGGACTCGGCAGGCTGCGCCTGCACGAGTTGCGCCACACGGCTGCGAGCCATGCCGTCCTGGCGGGCGAGAACCTGCCCCTGGTGGGCCAGTAGCTCGGTCACAGGCAGCACCGGACCACGGCAGGCTATACCATGCAGCCGATGCGCATTTGGCCGAGGGGCTGAGGGCATCGGAAGCATCGTCGCCAAGGCAATGGGTTACGATTGGAGTGTAGAGAAAAGCCAATCTCTGGAGAGGTGTCTGGAGAGATGATAGTCGTCATCGTTACTCTAAACGGATTCTCGAACGCGCCTGTCCAAGTCTACAATTAGCGGCGCGCTTAGTGTCCATCCCCTGTCCTTCAACCCCAGAATCGGCCCCCGATATTCCAAATCTACCCAAACACCTCGAACGTCGTCGACAACCTCTTGTGTTCCTAGAACCCGATTGAGTCTCGCGGTAACCGGCCCATCACGACTTTTCCCAAAGTTGAAGCCGTACCTATGGGGATGCAAACACCGATACAAGTCCTTGTATCCCGATTCCGCCAACGACTCCAATAGTTGCCGTGCTCTTTTCGTTACCGGCTTCTCATCCACATTGAAATCGCCGCAAAAAACGATTCGTTTTGCCGCATCCAAATCTCTGCATACATATCTTGTAAAATCGTGTAGCCAAGCAATTTTTCTCCGTGGCTCTGCTGGCACATAAACTGATGAGAAAATCAGATCACCAACTTCTACCGTCAATAATCTCGCACCATAGTGTTGTTGATTGCGCAAACCGCGCTCAAGTACTTTTGGCCTAGATGACGGCTTTCGAACCAAGATAGCTACGCCGAAATCGTAATGAAAACTTGGTGGAAAAACGACGGAACAGTAGCCTATGCTACTCAACTTATTTGCCGGAAACGTTTCTACCGACCCACGGATTTTTTGAAGCGCCACGAAATCTGGTTTGCGGCTATCCAGCCAGTGGGCCAAATACGGCAGTCGCGTGTTTATTCCATTGACGGGCCAAGTAGCAATTCTTAGGGATTCCAAATGCCCTCTCCGCGGCTGCGCTCTCGCGATGACTGCGTAATCTGGCTCTCTACCGCCGCCTCTGGTTCAGACGACTCCGTGCTCCCTCCGCTGAGCTGAGGTGAGCGGGGACTTATCCTTCGCCCACTCAGTCGAAGAGGCGTCGAATCCGGCCCTTCCCCGGCTCCGTCTGATTCCTCATCTGCTCGCGCCACCGGCGGGCCTCGGCCGCTCGCTGGCGCTCGGCCGCCTGTTGGTAGTCGGCTGCCCGCCGCATCAGCGCCGCGCACTCCGTCGAGGGCTTTGGGACGTAGCACTCGGACGGGACGTACATCCGGTTCCCCTGAAGGATGCAACCGGGAGTCGCCTCGCTGTGGCGCTCGGCAGCCGGAGTCCCGTCCTCGAACAGGTGGGTGTGGCACTGTCGCCGTTCGTGCCCTTGGGCTAGTCCCGAGCACACGACGAGAATCGCCGCTGTGGCGAAAGTGGGCTTGAGCATGCTGCACTCCTCGGCTGACGCCCGGCCCCGGAATGGGGTCCAGTCACCCGCCAGCGAAACCATTCGCCTCTCTGGCACGGTCCCTATTGAGGCATCGGAGACGAAGATATGCCACTCTCAGGAAGATGCGCTATACTGCAACTTGGCGCCAACGCTCATCTACCATGCGGACAAGCTCGGCGATACGCTCCCTGTGCTCTTGCCATCGGCTTTCATCCAAACGGCAGCACCATTGCTCGGACACCTGTTCCGTGACTGGTGCGTTCCCCGGTGCTTCAAGATCGAATGGAATTACTTGCCTCAGCCGTTCGAATTCGTCCAGGCACAATTCTACCGCGGCTGGGAAGAAGATGGCTCGGGCGACTCCCCGCTCCCGCTCCCGCTCCGGCTCCGGCTCTAATATTTCAATTTTGTGAGACCCGGCCGCCCGGGCTCCCGTCGATAGAGTGCGCTTCCGGTGCTTGTTGAACGTAATTCCTAGCTTCGTCCTGTAGATCGGTTTCGAATTCCATTCGAGCACCGAGATGGCGTCCAACCACCAATCGCGCATTCCGTATTCGTCAATCTTTGCGTTTATGGCGTCGCTGCGTATCGCGCGGTTCATCGCACGTCGATTCACATTCTGCTCCTGCTTTTCCTGCCTCCGCGCCTCGTCGCCGCTTTCCATCTGCCTCGCGAGAAGCATACGATCCCCGTGGCGATACCCCAGAAATGTCAGCAGATCGATGTCGGCGCCTTTTGCGGTCAGCCAGTCTGCCATCCGCCGCGCCGACTCATCGGCGCCCAAGCCGACCAGAACGATCCTGACGGGCCTCAGCGACTCCAGTGAGTCCCAATTGTCATGATCGTCGTACCATGCCTCGAAGTTCTCTATATCGTCGATTTCATGCTGGCCCGAATTTTCAGCAATGCGAGTCGATAAATCGGCGTCGCCCAGCGAGTCGAGCCAGGAAGCGTAATCGACCGCCTGTGCCACGGCCTCCCGGGTTAGCGTACCCCGCTTCAATTCGAACACGACGAGCCGGCCTTCCGAGTCGACGCCCAGTAGATCCAGATTTCCGTTGGAGGTCCGCATTTGCCGCCCAACCAGTTCAAGACCGGGCATCAGCAGGGATGGGTTTCGGACGAACACGTCCTCCAGCAGGGCTTCCGTTTCAGCGCGGGCGGTTTCCTCCAGACGACGTGCGTCCTTGGTCGTCTCGTCCAATTCCCAGATTCCGAAATCGTCCATCTCTACCGTCTCCCACCTCTTGGAGCGCGCCGACTCTGCCGGTCCCCGCAGGCGGCGGCAAGGACGTGCTCGATTTGCGGTGCCGGACAGGCCCTCACCGCATGGCCCGACGAATGAACGGAAGCAGGTGAAACCGTGCTCCGTCCGGCAGCGCGGACGCGAGACCTGATCATGCGTGCAGCGCGCCCGCTGCAACTCTTTCCCGACGCGCCTGCGCAAGTTCGTAGCTCGCCTGCATCCGCATCCAGTGTTCGGCGGTGCCCCAGCCGATGTCCTCCAGCGCCAGCGCCATGTTCGCGGACATTCCCGCCTTGCCGTTCAGCAGCCGCGACAGCGTTCCGCGTTCGCAGCCGAGCCGCGCCGCCGTCTCGGTCACGTTCCAGCCCACATCGTCCATGCTCTCGCGGATGAGTTCGCCCAGGTGCGGCGGGTTCTGCATCGGGCCGACGCGTTCGTTCGCGATGTCGTTCATGGTCAGCACTCCCTCCGGTCAGTGGTAGTCGATCAGGTCCACGTCCACGGCCTCGCCGTCCTCGAAGCGGAACACCACACACCAGTTGCCCGAGACGCGAACGCTCCACTGGCCCGCGCGGTCGCCCTTGAGGGGATGCAGCCGGAAGCCGGGCGCGGCGGCGCTGCCCGGATGCGTTGCCTCTTGCAGCCGGAACAGGATACGCCGAAGCCGTGACGCGAGACCGGCGGGCAGCCGCGCCTCGTCGTCGCGCTCGTGCAGCGCCCGCAGCCCCTTGTGCCTGATCCTCATGATTCACTGTAGCGCGCCACGTTACACGCCGCAATCGCCCGCCGTGACGTTGCGACCGGCGGCGCCTCTGCGGAGAGGAAACGTGTGCACGGCCCGTTCCTGCGCTGCGGGAACATGTGCAACGGCGGTATCCGTATAGCCGTCACTGAGGCCGCTATTCGCCTGCACCTCCATCTTGCCTCTCGCCGCCAAGAGTGGAGGCCGGGCCGGAAGCGGGGCGGCGGTGGGCGGCTCCGAGGGGGGGGGGGGGGGGGGGGGGGCGCGCGCGGCGGCGGCCCCCCCGCGCGCGGGGCGCGCCGCCGCCCCCCCCCCTCTCCGGGGGCGGCGGCAGCGGCCTGTGCGCCTGCAGCGGCGACATCCCGCGAGGCGATCTGAAACCCACGCCTCTTGCACGGTTGGCGGGGGTTGCGCGTCAGGAACGATGTAAGGCCCGGTGGTGTCGAACAAAGGGTGTGCGATCGCCTTTTCGGGGTGTGGGGCCGGGGTGGGGTGGCAGGGCAACCGCCACCGGACCAACAGGTGTCAGAGTGGTGGGTGCCGGATTGCCGGCCCGTGTTCTGACAGGGCACTTTTCAGAGGAGCTTTGAGCGATGGCTCAGTCGCGGTCGACATTGGGTGTGCTTACCGTCATCATCGTGTTGGGAGGTTTGGCGGGTGGGGTCTGGTGGCGCCTTCGGCCCGAGCCGCAGGAGGACGCCGACACGTCCGAGTTGTCGGAAGAGGCCGGCGAGGTCGTGCAGTCGGTCACGGAACAGTTCAACACCGAACTTCCCCAACCGGTCACCGGGGTCGCAGCCGTGCAGGACACGCTGTGGATTTCGGTGACGGCCAAGGGAAGGGCCGAGGCGTTCCGCGAGACCAGGCTCACGGCTCGGGCAGCGGGAATCGTGGCATCCGTCCCGGTGCGGGAGAACAGGAGCGTGAGCACGGGTCAGCTGATGATGCAGATCGACACCACCGAGTACGCCCTGGAGGTGTCGGCCAGGTTCGCGGCGCTGCAGAAGGCCGAAGCGGACTACCAGGTGCGCGTCCTGGGCGACGACGAACTGGAGGATCCGGAGGTCCGCGCCCAGCGGGACCGGCTGGCCCGCGCGATTACCGGGCTGGACGAGGCGGAGGTCGCACACCGCAGGGCCGTCCTGGACCTGGAGAAGACGTCGGTGCGCGCCCCGTTCGGGGGCCGGGTGGCCAACCTGATGGTCGTGCCCGGACAGTTTGTGCGCGAGGGCGACGAACTTCTCACGGTGGTTGACCTGGACCCGATCAAGGTGGCGGTCCAGGTCCTCGGCACCGAGGTCGTCTACCTGGATGAAGGACGGGCGGCTGCGCTCAACTTCACCGCCTTCCCGGACCGGACCTTTACCGGACGGATCGAGACCATCAACCCCGTGATCGACCCGGAAAGCAACACGGCCCGCGTGACGGTCCACATCGACAACCCGCAGGGCCGAATCAAGCCCGGGATGTACGCGGAGGCCGACCTGGAGGCGCAGCAGTTCCCCGACCGGATCCTCGTGCCCCGTACGGCGATCCTGGAGACCTCGGACCGGCGCACCCACCTCTTTGTGCTCGAGGACGGACGGGCCAAGTGGCGCTACGTGACCACCGGACTGGAGAACGACCTCCTCGTCGAACTCATCGAGGGCGACGAGGAGTGGGTGGCTCCCGGCGAAGTCGTGCTCGTCGACGGGCACTACTACCTGCCGCACGACGCCGCGGTTGAACTGGTGGAAAGTCCGACCGCCGCGGGGGGGAGGCCGACCCGATGAGGACGAAGCGCATGCCCCGGATCCGCAGTGCCGTCGCGCCCCTCGCTTCCCGGGCCACGACCATGCTCGCCGCGCGGGTCGCGCTTGTTGCGGCGGTGACACTCGCCCAGTTGGCCAGCGGGCAGTCCCTGGCCGCCCAGGCCACGCTCCAGGACCAGGAAGTCACCGTCCTGACGCTCCGGGATGCGCTCACGCGCGCCGCCGAAAACAACCCCGAGTACCGCCAGGCACTCAACCGGCTGGAGCTGGAAGGGCCGCAATACCGGCAGGCGCTGGGCGCCTTTTTCCCCGACCTCCGGGTGTCGTACGGGACCGGCCAGAGCATGCAGAGGGAATTGTCCTGGGTCGACTTCGACGGAACTCCGATCACCAATCCGGAACCCCGGACGGTGACGACATCGCGTTCGAACCAGAGCGCTTCTCTGGGGGTCGACCTTTTCCAGGGCGGCAGGCGGTTCCACGAACTCGGCCGGGCAAGAGCCCAGGCGCGCGTGGACCGTCACGGTTCGCAGCGGGACCTGAACCGAGTCCTGGCGGAGGTGCAGCGCCAGTTCCTGGTCGCGCAGCGTCACAGGCTTCGCCTGGCCGTCGAGGAAGATCTCCTCGCGGCTCGCGAGCGCGACTACGTGGTGGCCGAGAGACGCTTCGAACTGGTCGCGACCGGGCGATCGGATGTTCTCGGCGCCGAGCTCGAGCTGGAGAGGCAGCGAGTGACGGTGACCGATATCCGCGGACAGGTCGAAAAGGCCATGCTCGCGCTGCGCAGTGCGATCGGTGACCCGTCCCTGGGCGCGCTGGACGTGCAGCAGCCGCTTCCGGAACCCATCGACCCCGCCACCCTGGACCTCGGTGCCCTGGTCGCACGAGCACTGCGGGAGAGCCCCACAGTGGCCGCGGCGGAAGCGGCGGTGGCGGTGAGCCAGTCGAATCTGAGCGCCCAGAAGGCCACCCGCTGGCCGAGCCTGTCACTCTCTTCCAGCATCAGCCGCGGTTCCTTCGGCCCGGACCAGAGCAGCCTCTTCAAGTTCAACCCGGAGGGGTTCAACGGCGGCCTCTCGCTCAGCGTTTCCATTCCGCTCTTCACCCGCTTTCAGACGTCACAGTCGATCGCCAGCGCCAACATCGAGCTTCGGAACGCGCGCGAGACCATCCGGCAGACCGAAATCGAGGTGGACGAGCTGATCAGGTCCCGGTACGTGGATCTGGAGACCGCGTGGGCGAATGTCCGCCAGCGGTCACGGGAGCTCGAGGTGGCCAGCGAGCGGCTGGAGATCGTCCGGGAGGAGTATCGACTGGCGACCAAGAGCATCGAGGACCTGAGAACCGCGATCCGCGACGAGGCGTCGGCCCGGCGCGATTCGGTGGACCAGCGCTTCGAGTTCGCGGTTTTCCTGGTAGGGCTCTACGAGGCGGCCGGAATTGTCGGGAGGGAAGCCGGGCTCGAGGCCGAGCCGGAAGGGAACTGACCGATGTCCGTTCCGAGAACCTCCACGCGGCGCCCGGTGGCCGTCGCGATGCTCGTGCTGGCGGTTGTGCTCCTGGGTGGAATCTCCTTCTCGCGGTTGCCGATCGACCTGCTCCCGGACGTGAGCTTCCCACGGCTGGTCGTCTACACCGGCTACCCCAACGTGGCCCCGGCGGAGATCGAGCGGCTGGTCACCGAGCCGATCGAGCAGCAGGCGGCCGCGGTGCCCGGGGTGGAGAAGGTCACCTCGCTGTCCCAGGAAGGGGTCAGCCTCGTGACCCTGCGCTTCGCGTGGGGCACCGACATGGACTTCGCGGCGCTGAATGTGCGGGAACGGCTCGACAACATCCGAGAGCGGTTCCCCGAAACCGCGGAACGCCCGACGATTCTGCGAGTCGATCCGCAGGCCGAACCGATCCTCACGGTTTCGCTGACCGGGGGTGGAAGCCTCCTGGAGACCAAGGAAGTGGCCGAGGATGTCTTCCGCCGCCGCCTGGAACAGCTGGAGGGGGTGGCCCAGGCCTCGGTGACCGGCGGGCTCGACCGCGAGATCCAGGTGGATGTGGACCTGGCGCTCCTGGAGTCGAACGGGATCACGCTTGCGGAAGTTTCCCGAGCCCTCGATCAGGCCAACTACTCCGATCTCGGCGGAACGATCCTGCGTGGACGCTACCGCTATCCGCTGCGTACGCTGGGCGAGTTCCAGACCGTACAGGAGATCAACAACGTTGTCGTCGGTCAGCAGCAGCTCTCCGGAAGCCAGGACGAACCCGGCCAGCCGGCCGACGAAGGGACCGCGTTCCGGCTGGTGCGGCTGAGGGACATCGCCACGGTGGTGGACGGTTTTGCGGAGCGGGAGGAAATCGCGCGCTACAACGGCTCCGAGTCGGTCGGACTTCTGGTCTTCAAGGAGTCCGGCGCCAACACGGTGGCGGTTTCGGAGGATGTGCAGGAGACCCTCGACCTCCTCCGGCAGCAGTATCCCGACTTCGTTGCCGAGATCGCGTCCGACCAGGCCGCTTTCATCGACGAGTCGATCAGCAACGTGGTCCAGGCACTGATCCTGGGTGGTCTGCTCGCCTTCGTGGTTCTCTTCTTCTTCCTGCGCGACCCGCGCTACCCGGTCGCGATTGCGCTGGCGATCCCGATTTCCGTGATCGGCACCTTTGCGCTCATGGAAGCGTTCGGCGTGTCCCTGAACGTCATGAGCCTGGGGGGACTCGCGCTCGGGGTGGGGATGCTGGTCGACAACTCGATCATCGTGCTGGAGAACATCTTCCGGCACCGCCAGGCCGGGATGGGCACCCTGGAGGCCGCGGCCCGGGGCGCGGAAGAGGTGCAGGGAGCGATCACGGCGTCCACCCTGACGACGATCTCGGTCTTCGGACCGATCATCTACGTCGAGGGGGTGGCCGGGGAACTCTTCGCGGCTCTCTCTCTCGCCGTCGCGTTCTCCCTGCTCGCGAGCCTGGCGGTTGCACTCACCCTCCTCCCCACCATGGCCGCGCACTTCCGGGGGGACGAGGCGGAGTCGCCTGGTGCAGAGAAACCACCTTCCGCGGCAAAACCGCCTCCCGCCACTCTCGCCGGCAAGGTGGCCCGGGGGGTCGCATGGACGCTGTCCCTGCCTTTCCTCGTCGTCCGTGGCGCGTTTTCGCTCGCAAGGCAACTGGTGAGCTTCTGGCTCGAACTCACGGGACGCGTCCTCTCGACCGTCTTTTCGCCTTTCTTCCGCGTGTTCGATCGCCTGTTCAACATCTTCGCCGCCTGGTATCACGGCGTCCTCGCCCGCTCCCTCGATCGCCGCGGCACCGTGCTGACCGTTGCCGGAGGTGCGCTTGCCGGATGCCTGATCCTGGCCACAGCCCTCGATCGTGATCTCCTCCCCAACGTCGACCAGGGCGCCTTCGATGTCCGTGTCGAACTCGCCGAAGGTACCCAACTGCAGGCTACCGCCGACGCCGTCGAGGTCCTGGAGACCGCCCTGATGGGGGATCCCGCCGTGGCTGCCGTGTTCAGCCACATCGGCCGGGACATCCAGGCGAAGGGCGACGAGGGACAGGCGTCGGGGCTTCACACCGCGGCGATCCAGGTCCGGCTCGGAGACGGGACGTCCACGGAAGAGGTGGTTTCACGGGCAAGGAGCATCGAGAGCGAGTTTCCGCCGGGCTCCATTTCGTTCGAAACCGGCCAGGCCACCGCGCTCGGCCAGATCCTCGGCGGCGGCGAGGCCGACATCGCCGTGCGCCTGCGGGGTGAGAACCTGGACGACACGCACCGTTTTGCCCGGGCGGTTCGTCAGCGACTGTCCACATTGTCCGAGATCCGCAACGTGCGGATCGGTTCGGAGCGGGGTCAGCCCCAGTTCCAGATTTCGATCGATCGTGAGGCGGCCGCCAACTACAACATCGATCCGCGCGTGGTCGCGGAATCGATCGCGGCCGCCATGCGGGGCGACCTGGCCACCGAGTTCGTCGACTTCGACCGCAAGATCGCCGTCATGGTGCGCCTCCCGGACGACCAGCGATACGACGCCGCGACGCTGGACATGCTGCGGGTAGACGGTATCCCGCTGCGCGAATTGGTGACGGTCCGCGAGACGGTGGGTCCGGCGGAGATCCGGCGCGAGGACCAGGGCCGCGTGGTAACGGTCTACGCGGATGTGGCGTCGGGTGGCCTGGCCGGGGCCATCACCGCGATCGAGGGCACCGTGCAGACCATGGAGCCCCCCTACGAAGTGCGCATGGACGTAGGCGGCGAGAACGAGGAGATGCGCCGCTCGTTCCGCGACCTCGCCTTCGCGTTCGGGCTGGCTCTCCTTCTGGTCTACATGATCCTCGCGGCCCAGTTCGAGTCCTTCGTGCATCCGTTTACCATCCTCATGGCTGTCCCGCTCGCGCTGGTCGGCGCGGTGCTGGCCCTGGCACTGACCGGGCAGGGGCTCAACACCATGAGCCTGATCGGCGTAGTGATCCTTGTGGGAATTGTGGTGAACGACGCAATCGTGAAGGTGGACTTCATCAATCAGGGGCGCGCGCGCGGGCTCGGCCTTCGCGATGCGATCCTGGAGGCGGGGGAAGTCCGTCTCCGGCCCATCGTCATGACGACCGTCACCACCGTGCTGGGGCTTCTCCCCATGGCGCTGGGCATCGGTCGCGGGGCGGATCTCAGGGCGCCGATGGCGATTTCGGTGATCGGGGGCCTGCTGGTTGCCACCGCGCTCACCCTGATCGTCGTCCCGGTCGTATATTCGGTAGTCGAGAGCGTACGCCAGAGGTGGAGAGGGCGCGGGGTCGAAGCCGCGGCTGATCTCGCCATGCAGGGAGCGCGCCAGCAATGATCAGAATGAGCATGCGACGCCCCGTTGCGGTGGCGATGGGCTACCTCGCGGTCGGGTTGCTGGGCTTCCTCGCGTGGCAGGACATCCCGATCGAGCTCCTGCCTGACACGCAGCTGCCCCGTCTGACGGTGACCGGCTCCTGGCGCGGTGCTTCGCCCGAGACGGTCGAGGCGTTTCTGACATCCCCGCTCGAGGCGTCGATCCAGCTCGTGGAAGGGGTCGAGAAGGTCGTTTCCACGTCTTCCGAGGGCAATGCACGGATCGAGGTCGAGTTCGCCCGCGATACCGACATGGACTTCGCCCGGCTCGACCTGAGCGAACGGCTGGCGACGCTCGAGGATACCGAGCTTCCCCCCGGCATCGAACGCGTCACGGTCCTGCCCTACATACCGGATGAATTTGCGGAGACCCAGGGGCGTGGTCTCTTGCGCTATACCTTCACCGGGGCCCGGACTCTCGAATCGCTGCGCGAACACCTCAACGACGTCGTGGTTCCGGAGTTGAGCCGTGTCGAGGGGGTGGCGCTGGTTACCGCGTACGGCGGCCGGGAGCGCCTCATCGAGGTGGAGCTGGATCGTGAATTGATGGCCGCGATGGGCGTATTGGTCGGTGATATCCGCCTCAAGCTGGCCAGTCTGGACCTCGTTCGCGAGGCCGGCGCGATACGCTACGGCGACCAGCAGTGGACCGTCACGATTCAGAACCGTGCCGGATCCGCGCAGGACATCCGCAACGCCGTGGTCAAGACCGATGCCGGACGCATCATTCGCATCTCCGACGTGGCTGTCGTGCGCGACACGTACGAAGACATCAGGAGTCACTACCGGGTCAATTCGCGCCCGGCCGTCGAGATGCGGATCACGAAGGAGATCGGAGCCAACTCCGTGCGTGTGGCCGACCGGGTCAAGGAACGCATGGAGGCGGTCCAGAATCGGAATCCGCCCAATACCTATTTCATCCTCGATTGGGACGAGAGCAAGGAAATCCGTCGCCAGATGTCCGATCTGCGGAATCGGGCCGTTGTGTCGGTGGTCGTGATTTTCGGAGTTCTGCTGCTCTTCCTCGGGTCACTGCGTTCCGCCGTCGTGGTTTTCGCCACGATCGCGTTCTCGATCCTCATTGCGTTGAACCTCATCTATTTCGCCGGGTTCTCCCTCAATCTGCTCACCCTGATGGGACTCGCGATGGGCTTCGGGCTCATTGTGGACAACTCCATCGTGGTGCTGGAGAACATCTACCGGCGATGGCAGTCCGGGACCGGGCGCGACGAGGCCACCCGCAAGGGTGCGTCGCAAGTGGTACTGCCGATCATTGCCGCCACATCCACGACGTTGATCGTCTTTGTTCCGTTCGTGTACCTGCAGGACGAACTCCGGGTATACTACCTGCCGCTTGCGATTGTCGTCGTGCTGAGCCTGCTGGCTTCGCTCCTCGTCGCATTCAGCTTCATCCCGGCGCTGGTGGGGAAGATTCTTCCGGCGCGCGACCGGCAGGGTTCGTCGGGAGCAGGCACCACGCCACGGCCCCCGTTCTATCATCGACTGTACCGGGGGCTGGTGGACCGGACGCTGCTCTGGCCGTGGGCCGTGGTTGCAATTTGCGTGGCGGGTCTCGCCGACGCCGGCTACCTCTTCCAGAACTACGTGACCAAGGGCAGGGTCTGGGGGGGAGGATGGGGCCAGGAGACCTACATCGACATTTCGATCCGCCTTCCCCGCGGATCCGACATCGAGCGCACCGAACAGCTGACGCGCTACTTCGAGGAGCGTCTGCGCCAGATGCCCGAGGTCGAGAAATTCGTCTCCAACATCTATCCCGAGTCGAGCCGCACCCGGGTCACGTTCCCCGACGAGCTCGAACGTACGGACGTGCCCGTGCGCATCAAGGAGCAGCTCTTTGCGTTTTCGCTCGGCTTCGCGCGGGCCGAGGTGCGTGTGTACGGGTACGGTCCGTCCTTCTACGGCGGTGGCGGGTCGCCACCCAACTACCGGATCCAGGTCCTGGGGTACAACTACGAAAAGGTCCGCGACATCGCCGAGGACCTCGGTGGACGCCTGGAGCGGTATCCCCGGGTCAGGGACGTCAACACCAACGCCTCGTACGGCTACTTCGACCGCGAACGGGCCTCTGAATTCGCGGTCGACATTCGGCGGGACGTGCTGGCCCACCACGACGTTACCGTGGAGCACCTGGTCGACCAGGTCTCTGCTGCCGTGCGCGGGCAGGTGAGTCAGAACCAGATCAAGATCGGGGGTGACGAGGTCCGCTATGACGTCAAGCTGGAAGGCAATCGCGAAGTCGACCTCGTCGAGTTGAGAAAGACTCTCGTCCTGACTCCGGCCGGGAGCCCGGTTCGGCTGGGAGAGCTGGTCAACATCAGGGCACGCGATGTGCTGGCCACGATCCGCCGTGAGGATCAGCAGTACGAACGCACGGTGGCCTACGAATTCCGCGGGCCGTACAAGCTGGGCGACCTCTACCACAACACGGTGATCGATGCGACGTCCGTGCCCGCCGGATACACCGTCAAGAAGGCCGACCGCTGGCGGTGGTCCGTCGAGGAGCAGCGACAGATCTACATGGTGCTGGCGGTCTCGATCTTCCTCGTGTACATGGTCACCGCGGCTCTTTTCGAGTCGCTGCTGCTGCCCCTGTGCGTCCTGTTTACGGTGCCGATGGCCCTGATCGGGGTCTTCCTGATGTTCTTCTACACTGACGCTCACTTCACGCGTGAAGCGTCGATCGGCGTGATCATGATGGGAGGGATCGTGGTGAACAACGCCATCCTCCTTGTCGACCACATCAACCGATTGCGAAAATCCGGGTCCCTGCAGCTGCGAGAGGCCATTCTGCGGGGCACCATGGACCGGGTGCGCCCGATCCTGATGACGTCGACGACGACGATCATGGGGATGCTCCCCCTGGTTCTCTTCAGCGAATCGGCCAACTCCAACATCTGGAACGCGCTGGCCTTCGCACTGATCGGAGGGCTCGCGTCGTCGACGCTGCTGGTCCTCACCGCGACCCCGGCCCTGTACCTGCTCTTCGAGAGCCGCAGCGCCCGCAAGTCGCTGGCGGACTACTTCTCCCCGGCCGGCCGCGTCGGTCCCCTCGCGTGGCTGAGCCACACGCTCATCTACGCGTTCGTGCTGGTGGGTGTCGTGTTCGGGGCCTTGTTGGCGGCTGACATCGGGGGCAGGCTGATCAACGCCCTGCGCGAGGACATCGAGTTCTTCGAGGTCTTTTTCGGACTCTTCGACTCGCTGTTCGCCTTCATTGGAGAGCTGCCTCCGCTGATCAGTACGTCGCTCATGGCCGTCGGTGCGGTGTGGGCCTCACTGGTGCTCCTCTGGCCGATCGTCGCCGTCACCATCAAGCGGCTGCGCGACCTGGGTCGCCCACCGCTGCATGCCCTGTTCCTGTTGGTCCCGGTGTACAACCTGTATATCCTTTTCCAGCTTGCCGTGCGAGGTGGAAAGACAGCTTGATGAGACTCCGGTTTGCTCCCTCGCCGACGGGATACCTGCACGTCGGCGGGGCCCGCACAGCGCTCTTTAACTGGCTGTTGGCGCGCCGAAACGGCGGCGCTTTCCTCTTGCGCATCGAGGACACCGACCGCAACCGCAGCCGTCCGGAACATGTGGAAGCGATCCTGGGCGGGCTCTCGTGGCTGGGGATCGACTGGGACGAGAAGCCCGTGTACCAGGCCGATGGCGTGGAGCGGCACCGTGCCGACGCGCTACGCCTTCTAGCCGATGGCAGGGCCTACCGCGACTTCACGACCCAGGCGGAATTCGCCCGGATCCGCGACGAGGCCGTGGCCTCGGGGTCCGGTGCGGTGACCCGTCTGTCGCGCGATCTGGCGGCCGGAATCGCAGCCGGGGAGGGTGACCGCAGGGCAGCGGCCGGCGAGCCCTTCGCGGTTCGGTTTCGGGTCCCCGGCGGCGCCACCGAATGGCGCGACATGGTGCACGGAGACGTGCGCTTCGACAACGGCGAGATCGAGGACTTCGTCATCCTCAGGAGCGACGGCACCCCCACCTACAACCTCGCCGTGGTGTCCGACGACGCCGCCATGGACATCACCCATGTGGTGCGTGGAGACGATCACATCTCCAACACGCCGAAGCAGATCCTCCTCTATCAGGCCATGGGCAGGGCGGTCCCCGAATTCGGCCACCTCCCCATGATCCTGGGCCCGGACGGCAAGCGTCTCTCCAAACGGCACGGGGCGCAGGCCGTGGACAGCTACGAAGCGGAGGGGGTCCTGCCCGGGGCGATGTTCAACTTCCTGGCGCTGCTCGGCTGGTCTCCCGGAACCGGCGAGGAACTCCTCTCGAGGGAGGAACTCGTCGCGCGTTTCTCGATGGAGAGGGTCCTTCGCAAGGGGTCCGTGTTCGATCCGGCGAAGCTCTACTGGATGAACGGCAAGTACATGGCGCGGATGGGGGCCGGGGAGCTGGCCGCCGGGCTGTGGCACGCGCTCGGGCGAGACGGGGCGCCGGGGACGGGGACCGCGCTGACCGAAGAGGGTTTCAGGCACCTGTCCGCCACTCTCGCCCCAAGGAGCCGCACCTTTTCCGAGATGGGGGCGCTGGCCCGGCCGTACATCGGCCCGGTGACCGGGTACGAACCGAAGGCGGCCCGCAAGATCTGGTTCAGAGACCCCGCGGGGGCTGCAAATACGTTGGCGGCGGTGCTTGAGCGACTCTCGGGGGTCCGTTGGGCCGAAGAGTCGCTTGAAGGGGAGCTGCGCGCGCTGGCGGGCGAGCTGGGCGTGGGGGCGGGGAAGGTCTTTCAGCCGCTAAGGCTCGCGCTCACCGGCACCTCCGCCTCGCCCGGGATCTTCGACGTACTGCTCATTCTGGGTCGCGAGCGGTCGATGAGAAGAGTTGAGCGGGCGCTTTCGATGATCCGTTCCCGGTCGTCCTGAGCGCTTCTTCGGCTTGCCATTTGGCACCCGCATCGGTAACATTGCCGCTTCCCAAATCGGCCCAGACCCGATCCCGGCAGAGTATGCGAAGCGGCTCCAAGCCAGCCACCAGCACAGGCGAGATTTCCGGCGTTCGGGCCACCCCGATCCTGACCGGCATCGAGCGGGGCATCCTCGATTTCATGGTCCTCTACCTGCGGACCAACACCTATCAGCCGTCAATCCGGGAAATCGGGCAGGAATTCGGCATCAAGAGCACCAAAACGGTGTCGGAGCACCTTCAGGCACTCGCCGACAAGGGCTTTATCGAGCGGGATCCGTCGCGTTCACGCGCGGTACGGATCCTGAGCGTCGATCTGGCTCCCTCGACCGTCTCGCTCCCCTGTTTCCGCACCCTCGAGGACGCGGCACGAGGGGCGCACCGGCCGCCTGCGGAGGCGCATTTTTCGTTGGACCGGCGGTTGGCGGGCGGCGAGGGTGGTTTTCTGGTCCGGGCGCCCGGCGAAGCCCTTGCGGATGCCGGGATTCGTGACGGGGATCTTCTCGTCATTTCACCCGTCGCGGCCGAAGAACTCGAGGACGGGGAACTCATCGCGGCGCGCGTGGGAGGGGATGCCGACTACTACCGCCTGAGAAAGATGGGCTCTCGGAACCTCCTCCATCCGACAGGGGGCGAAGGCGCCCGCGCTGCAATCAGTGAACCCGCCTCGCTGGTGCTCCTGGGCCGGGTCTCCGCGCTGTGCCGGCGTGTAGATCCACTGCCGTCGACGGCGCCGATCGCGCACTAGCCCGTGGCGGAAGGCCCCGCCGAATCCAAGCCGCAATGCGCGGGGGCTCGCAGCTTGCCCGGCAATGACATCGACCGTGCCTGGATGGCGCGTGCTCTGGAAGTCGCCCGGGCCGGCGCCATGCGCGGGGAGGTGCCCGTTGGCGCCGTCGTCGTGCGCGGCGAGGAGCTTCTCGCCGAGTCCCACAATCGCACGGCGGATGCGTGCGACCCAACGGCCCACGCCGAGTTGGTGGCCATCCGGAAGGCTGCCCGGCGCCTGGGGGACTGGCGCCTCGTCGACTGCACGCTGTACACCACGCTCGAGCCATGTTCTCAATGCGCCGGCGCCATTGTCCTGGCTCGGGTTCCGCGCCTCGTTTTCGGTGCGGCCGACCCCAGGGCCGGCATGGCGGGGAGCCTGGGCAACCTCGTTCAGGACACGCGGCTGAACCATCGCGCGGGGGTGGTCTCCGGGGTGCTCGCCGACGAGTCCGCCGAGCTGCTCCGCACCTTCTTCCGCTCGCGCCGCCGCCTGGCCGCCCGTGGCGAAACCCGGCGTGACACCGGGAGGAGCACGGGCCCGAGTCAACCCTGACGTTACGTCAGGCGGTCATGCTCCCGTCTCCGCGGTCTCGACCTCCGCCACCGGCGTCCCCAACACCCTGAGGCAGACCGCCAGCACCGCCACCCCGGCCAGCAGCGCGATCCAGGTCGGCAGTCCCAGAGCCGTCCCCACGCTGCCAAGAGCGAGGCCCACCCCTCCCACCAGCATCGCGTAGGGAAGCTGGGTTCGCACGTGGTCGACATGGTCGCACGCCGCCGCCGTCGACGACAGTACGGTGGTATCCGAAATAGGGGAGCAGTGGTCGCCCCAGATCGCCCCGGCCAGTACGGCGCTGGTCGAGCCGAGGAGGATCCCGTAGTGGGAGCCGTCGGCAAAGCCCGAACCGCCGGCGAGGGACACCGTCAGCGGGATCACCAGCGGGATCAGGATGGCCATGGTGGTCCAGGATGTCCCGGTCGCGAACGCCATCGCGCCCGCGGTGACGAAGACGGCCGCCGGGAGGAGATTCAGGGGGAGGTTGCCGGTCAGCAGCTCGGCCAGGTAGGCGGCGGTGCCTACGTCCTTGGTGACGGCGCCCAACGACCACGCCAGGGTCAGGATCACCATGGCGATCATCATCGCCTTCACGCCGCCGATCCACGCGTCGACGCACTCGTGGACCGTCAACAGGCGCTGGCCGATCGAGAGGACCGCCGCGACCAGGCACCCGGCCAGAGATCCCCAGAGGAGGGTGTTGAAGGGGTCGGCGGCGCCGAAGATGTCTTTCAGGTCGGCGTCCGGGCCTGCTGCGGCCGAGCCCGACGTGTACAACCCGCCCAGAACCACGAGTACGACGGTGAGCACCGGTATTCCCGCATTCCACCACCGGTGCGGCGCTCCCTCCTTGGCGTCCACAAAGCTCTTGGCCGTGTCGGTCGCGAGCATCGCTCCTTCGCGGTGCAGCCCCTTGCCGGCCGCCGCTCGCGCCTCCGCCCGTGCCATCGGTCCGAAGTCCCGGTTCATGATGGAGGTCATGAAGACGAAGCTGAGCGCCAACAGGGGATAGAAGAGATAGGGGATCGACTCGATGAACACCGTGTAGGGACTGAGCCCCGCCAGGAAGCCGGCGTCGGCGCCCGTGGCCTCGCCGGCGGCCGCGCTCAGACCCCCGCCGATCAGCGACACCTCGTAGCCCACCCAGGTCGAGACGGGGACCAGCGCCGCGACCGGAGCGGCGGTGGAGTCCACGAGGTATGCCAGCTTCTCTCTCGAGACCTTCAGCCTGTCCGTGATCGGCCGCATGGTGTTGCCGACGACCAGCGTATTGGCGTAGTCGTCGAAGAAGATTGCGAGCCCCGCCAGGGCCGTGGCCACCTTGCCGCGGCGCCGGTTCCGGGCCAGCGGCGCCACCGCCCGCACGACCCCCATGGTGCCGCCGTTTCGGCTGATGATCCCCACCATGCCGCCGAGGAGCATGCTGAAGATCACGATCTGGGTGTGGCCCGCGTCCGTGTCGCCGAGCGCCGGAACCACGTACTGATCGACGAGGCGCCATGTGGCCTGTACCGGGTTGTATCCGGCGACCACCAGGGCGCCCAGCCAGATCCCGGCCAGCAGCGCGGTGATGACCTCCTTGAAGATCAACGCCAGGACGATTGCGACGAGGGGCGGCAGGATCGAAAACCAGGCCGGTGCGAAGGGTACGGAGATCTCATGTACGGCGTCGCCGACGCGCACTTCGATGGGCAGCGCCTCGCGCGAGTCGATGGAGATACCCCTGAATTCGCGGACATCACCCGCCCCGACCGGCCCCGACCCCAAAAGGGTGCCGCCGGCGTCGCGAACCTCCACCAGCGACGAGATGTCCTCGGCGCCACTCACCGCAACCGTGAAGGGGACCGAGGCCAGGATGACCCTTGGACCCTCCACCGCGTCCTGGGCACCGGCGGTCAGCGGGGCCGCCAGCAGGAGGAGAGCCCACAGCGGAGAACTACGGAGTGGTTGGCGAGGCATCGATGCTCCATAGGCGGTTTGGAGGTGCGCTTGAGCCGGGGGTCCCCCCGACAGCCACCCCACCATGATGTTGGCCGGGCGCTCCGGGTGCAATTACCTTTCATCCGCCCGGCAGGCTTACGGCCGCTGAAAGATGCGGCCCTGGACAGGAGCGCGAACCAGAACGGTGACTCCCTCAGACGCCACGGTGCTCATGGACGGCACGGATGTCCGCCGTGCCGTCGGCCGCATGGCCCACGAGGTTCTGGAGAAGCTCGGCGGCACGGATCGTCTCGTTCTGATAGGCATTCATCGCAGGGGCGTCGACCTCGCGGCGATGATCGGCGGGGCCATTGCCTCCGCAGAGGGCGAGACGGTTCCCTCCGGCACGCTCGACATCACCCTTTACCGTGACGACCTGATGGCGGTGGGGCCTCGGCCGCTGGTCGGCGAGACCAAGCTTCCGGCGGGGGGTGTGGACGACATGAAAGTCGTCCTGGTCGACGATGTCCTCTACACCGGACGCACTGCGCGAGCGGCCCTGAACGAACTCATGGACTGGGGGAGGCCGGCGCGCATCCTGCTGTGCGTGCTGGTGGACCGGGGGGACAGGGAGCTTCCCATCCAGCCGGACATCGTGGGGCGCGAATTCCCCGTGCTGCCGAACCAGCGCGTCGACGTGCTCGTGCCGGGGCTGGACCAGGATCTCGCGGTGGTGCTGAGCGCCGTGGAGCGCGCGTGATCCGTACCGCGACGGCCCTGGGCAAGGATCTGATCGGGCTCGCATCCCTGTCGCCCGAGCAGATCCGCGTCATCCTCGACACCGCCGAGCCGTTCAAGGAGATCACGGAGCGCCGCGTCAAGAAGGTCCCGGTGCTCAGAGGGAAGACGATCGTCAACCTCTTTTTCGAGGCGTCGACCCGGACGCGCATCTCCTTCGAATTCGCGGAGAAGCGGCTGTCGGCCGATACGGTGAACGTCGGGTCGGTCGGATCGTCGGTCTCAAAGGGAGAGACGCTGGTGGACACCGCGCGGAACCTGGAGGCGATGAGCATCGACATGGTGGTCATGCGCCACTGGTCCGCGGGCGCGGCCTCCTTCCTGGCGGCGCGCATCCCGTCCAACGTGATCAACGCCGGCGACGGAGCCCACGAGCACCCGACCCAGGGATTGCTGGACATCCTGACGCTGCGCGATCACTTCGGGCGGCTGAAGGGGCTGAAGATCTGCATCGTCGGCGACGTGCTGCACTCGCGGGTGGCGCGCTCCAACATCCACGGCCTGGTGAAGCTCGGCGCGAAAGTCGGCGTCTGCGGTCCCCGCACTCTGCTTCCCGCCGGGATCGAGCAGCTCGGCGTACGGGTCTTCGGCCGCGTGGAGGAAGCTGTCGAGTGGGCTGACGCGCTCAACGTTCTGAGGCTCCAGCTGGAGCGGATGCAGGACGGCTTCGTGCCGTCGCTGCGCGAGTACAACCGCGTCTTCGGGGTCACCCGCGAGCGTCTGGCCCTTGCCGGGCGGGAGCTGCTGATCCTTCATCCGGGACCGATGAACCGGGGGGTCGAAATCGACTCGGACGTCGCCGACGGGCCACATTCGGTCATCCTCCAGCAGGTGACCAACGGCGTGGCCGTGCGGATGGCGGTGCTGTATCTGCTGGCCGGCGGCGCGCCGCACCTTGCCGAGGCGGCCCGGGACTGGACGGGGTCGTGACGACGATGCTCATCAGGGGTGGTCGGGTGATCGACCCGGCGGCGGGCATGGACCGGATTGCCGACGTCATGGTGAAGGAGGGGCGCATCGAGGAGATCGGAGCCCGCCTGGACGGGGGCGGCGCTCCCGAGATCGATGCCGGAGGCCTGATCGTGGTTCCCGGCTTCGTGGATCCCCACGCACACCTGTCCGAACCCGGGTGGGAACACCGGGAAACGATCCGCACGGGTGTCCGGGCGGCTGCGGCGGGCGGCTACACCACCGTGTGCGCCATGCCCGACACCGACCCGGTCGTCGACGACCCCGCGTCGGTGGGTTTCGTGGTGGCGGAAGGTCGGCGTGCGAAGGGTGCGCGGGTGGTGCCGGCCGCAGCGGTCTCCGTGGGGCGCAAGGGAGAGCACCTCACCGAATTCGGCGAAGTCGTGGCGGCGGGAGCCGTGGGAGTGACCGACGCGGGCAGGGCGGTGCGGTCCTCCGTGCTGATGCGCCTTGCGCTCGACTATGCCCAGTCATTCGGCATCCCGGTTCTCGCGCACGGCGAGGACGCCGATCTCGCGCACGGCGGCGTCATGCACGAAGGCGTCATGTCCACCCGGCTCGGGTTGCGTGGCAAGCCGGCCATCGCGGAAGAGATCGGCGTCGCCCGGGACCTGTCTCTGGCGGCGGCGACGGGTGGGCGGCTTCACCTTCAGCGTGTTTCGACCGGGGCGGCGGCGGCTCTGATCCGGCGGGCGAAGGCACGGGGCGTGCGCGTCACGGCGGAAGCCACCCCTCACCACCTCATGCTCACGCACGAGCGGCTCGCCGGGTACGGCACCGAATACAAGGTGGATCCGCCGCTGCGCACCCGGCGTGACGTGGAGCAGCTGCGC
>MPNE01000051.1 GCA_002238865.1 Gemmatimonadetes bacterium bin94
CGGAAAGGTCACCTGTACCTCGCTTCTTCGGCTCGATCCCGCGTGCAGCTCCGCTCGCCAGCGTGACGCCGCGGCCCTCAGGGTCGTGCGAGCGGCGAGGGGAGCTCCCGCGTAGTCGTAGTGGGCGTCCACCTCGTCCGCCCCCACTCCCAGGCCCTGGAAGATCGCCTCGTTGAAGGCGTCGAGCGCTGCGAGGCGCACCTCCAGCGTCCAGCTCCGCTCTTCCCCGTCTCTCCAGGAGCGTGCCAGCGCGACCTCCACGTCTGCGGACGGCTTGAAGAAGTGGACGCCGAGCCCCACCTGCACGGTCCACGGCGTCCCGAGCACGTCGCGCCAGCGCATGCCGACCCACGGGTAGTCGCGCCGTGCCGTGAGCGATCGCTCTCGGCGGTAGCGTGCCATCAGGTCCACGGGGCCGGAGACGTGGATCTCCTGGCGCCAGTCCACGACGTTGAGGATGTGCGGATAGCTGATCGAGGCCCCAGCAATCCGGAAGCCGTTGGGCAGCTCGGCCCAGCGTGCGTCTTCGCTGGGATCGAAGAGGGTCGAGCGGACATCCAGCTCGTACTCGTGGTCCATTTTGGGGTTGAGCCGCTGGAAGATGCCCTCCTCTGCCAGACGGCCGTAGTAGGCACCGTCGCGGTCGAGCAAGGACAGCCACACCTGATCCGCCCACGCCGCGAGAGTCGCGAAAGCCGCCGAGTCGGGCTCGCCCGCAGGGAAAGTCGCGGATCGCTCTGCGCCCGGCTGGGCGCGGAGCGACGGCACGGCGAGGAGGGAAACTCCGGCTAGTACGGCGGCCAGACCCACTGCCTCCCAGCCACCCAATCCCGGAGGAGGGCCTGCGTCCCTGGCGTCGCCGCGGCACACGTTCAGCCTTTAGACCGCCGTGTGCACCGATTCACGCCTGCGCGTCCGTCGGACGGCCACGACGACGATCCGCCATCGCGGCAAACCCGTAGCCCGCGATCTTGCGCGCATCGGCGCGTGCATTTTCAGGGGGATCGAAGGGGGGCGGCAGCCACCCTCGCCAGCCGGAAGATCGAGCGGAGGGTGCGCGAGGCCTACCGAAGCGGGCTTGGACACTTCAGCTGTCTGGAGGCCGGGGCACTTGGAGGTCCTTGCAGATCTTTCTGGCGAGGTCCCGGTTGATCTCGTTGTGCCGGGGAATCGTCGAAACCTTCTTGGCCCGTCGGTTGATGTAGAGGGTGTGGTTCGCGCCCTCACGCAGGAAGGCGCAGCCGTGCCGTGCCAAGTGCCGCAGCAAGTCCCGGCGCTTCACGCCGTGACGGTGATGGGCTCTCTGATGACCGTGCCGCCATCGGCGTCTTCGCGGGCCATTTCCCGGTTGGCCTCGATCACCATAGCGACGGCTTCACGAAGGTTCGACCGAGCTTCTTCGAGGGAAGCGCCTTGGGTGTTGGCACCGGGAAACTCCTCGATGAAGGCGATGTAGCCTTCAGGAACCTTCCGGAACACCGCCATGCATTGCAGGTCCACAACAGACCTCCTGAGTGGTACGGATCGGGCGGAGATTCATGGTCCATTGACTCTACCGAATAACCGGGTTCGGTGCTACTTGCGCGCTGGATCGCGATCGCAGGGACTTCACCACCTACCGAATCCGGCGCGGCTATCACAGAATCCCGTTCACAATCATCGGGGATCCATCCGGGCCGCACATCGTGCGTGAAGGCTTGGCGGAACAGGCTCTGACACCTGTCGATCCCGACGGAAACTCGCCGAACTCCTCTGAATCCGAGATCCGGCGGGGCTCGTGGTACTATATTGCTGTTGCGGCCCTTGGCGGCACTTCGAAGTCCAGCGTTTGGAGCGATCGATGACATCCGGATCCGCCGCCTCCCCACCTTCCGCCGCGAAGGGCACGGCCTCGATCGCGCTTCTGGTGGGCCTGCTCGCCGCGCCCGGCTGCCGCGAATCGGCGCTCGGGCCGGATGTCCCCGAAAACAACGTCGTGGTCGCCGACGGCCGCGAGCGGGGAGACGACCCCTACGAGGTGAACTCAGCCGCCATCGACGGACACCGGCTGACCATCGTCGTCTCGTACAGCGGCGGCTGCCGCCGGCACGACTTCACCCTGGTGATCTCGAAATCGTTCAGGGAGTCGGATCCGGTGCAGCTTCCCGCCGTGCTCGCCCACGATGCGAACGGCGACACCTGCGAGGCATATCCTACCGAGTCCCGCGTCTTCGACCTCGCTCTGGTCAGGAGCCGCTACCGGCAGTTCTACGGACCCGGGCCGGGCAAGGTCGCGCTGCGAATCGCGGGCGTCCCCGAAGATCTCGTGTACGCCTTCGACGGATAGGCGTCGCTTCACATCATATGCCTTGCATCGTATATACGCACTATCGTATATTCGATCATGCTCACAACCCTTACCGCCCTCGCCGAGCCGACGCGACTCCGAATCGTCGAGTTGCTGCAGTCCGGGCCGCGGTATGTCGGGGAGATCGAGAGACTCCTCGTGCTTACCCAGCCGCAGGTATCCAAGCACCTGCGGGTGCTGCGGGACGCTGGTCTGGTCGAGTCCACCGCGAATGCCCAGCGGCGGCTCTACGAACTCCGCCGAGAGCCGTTCGTAGAAATGGGCGAGTGGCTGGAGGGCTACCGTCGGTCCTGGGAGGGCCACCTCGACGCCCTTGCGGCACACCTCGAACAGTCTGGAGACGACCCATGAACGAGAGCGAAGGAAGCGGGACCCTGGAAGAGCAGGGCGGCAGATACATGTTGCGATTTGAACGGTTCCTCGGACATTCTCGCGAGCGCGTCTGGCGGGCGATCACGTCGGAGGAGGAGCTCTCCGCGTGGTTCCCGGCCCGCATGGTGGGCGAGCGCGAGGTGGGCGCGGCGCTCCGGTTCGTGTTCCCGGAGCCCGGTCGGACACCCGCCGACCCGGACGCGGAGGGGCTGGTCATGACGGGTGAGATTCTGGTCTGCGATCCGCCCGGCGTACTCGAATACCGGTGGGACGACGATGTGCTCCGTTGGGAGCTCGAAGAGCGCCCCGGCGGCACGCTGCTCACCTTTACCCACACCTTCGACGACCAGGGGCGGGGGGCGCGGGACGCGGCGGGGTGGGACCACTGCTTCGCATCGCTGGAGGCACGTCTTGGCGGAAGCCCGGTCGAGCCCTTCACGTGGGAGCGCCACAACGACCGGTTCGCCCGCTACGCGGACCGATTCGGGCCAGAGGGGGCGGTGCACCGAAGTCCGCCTGGGCCCGCCGATGAGTCGGCGTTCGGATCGCGTGAATCCGCGGAGGACACACTGTGAAGACGATTCCTCGCGCCGCGCTCTATGTCGCGGGCGCCATGATCGCCTGCGCGGATGATGACGAAGGCCCTTCGGTGCCCGCCTCCGTCGTGCGCGACAGCGCGGGTGTGACGATCGTCGAGAACGAACGGCCCAGGCCGGATTCCCGGCTCGGTTGGCGGGTTGGCACAGCGCCCGCGATCACGATCGGAACGGCGGTGGGCGACTCGGCATACGAGCTGTTCGGAGTGACCGATGCCACACGACTCCCCGATGGGAAGATTGTCGTCGCCAACACCGGGTCCAGTGAACTGCGGGCATTCGACGCGTCGGGCGTCCACCAGGGATCGTGGGGTGGTCAAGGCGACGGACCCGGCGAATTCAGCACAGCCGGGCCATCGGCGGTCGAGCCCTGGCCCGGTGACTCGATTGGGACGTCGGATGCGATTGCAAGGCGGGTTTCCGTCTTCGATGCCAATGGAGCACACGGCCGCACGTTTGTGCTGGAGGCACCGTACTACCGCCTGCGTGGAGTGCTGCCGGACGGAAAGCTCTTTCTGGGGAACGGCACCACCTTGGCGGCGGGCGTCGTGGGCACCGGGGTGGTGCGTCGAGACATCGCGTACGGAATTGCCGGGCCTGACGGTGGCTTGCTCGCGACGCTCGGGACGCATGCGGGTTCCGAGTGGTATGTGGTGTCGGAAGACGAGCGGATGACCGTGTACGCGCAACCGTTCGCCCGCTCGACGCTCACTGCCCTCTGGGCGGACTTGATCGTTGTCAGCCCCAACGACCGGTACGAGATCCGGGCCCATGGAGGCGACGGCACGCTGATGAGAATCGTGCGCCGCGATCACGATCTCCGAAGTCCAACCGCAGCCGACGTCGAAGACCACCTTTTCCGCGAGTACGCGGACGCCTCGCAAGAGGAGCGTGCCGCGGCGCTGGCCGACCTGCGAGACATGCCGCGTGTGGAGACGTTCCCGGCGTTCCGCAGGATAGTGGGTGACCGCTTGGGTTTCCTGTGGGTCGAGGAGTACCCGCCGCCCGGTGGGACGGATGATGCGGTCCCGTTGTGGACCGTCTTTGACGTCGATGGCCGCGTGCGTGGCCTCGTGACCACGCCGCCCGACTTGCGGATCTTCGAGATCGGCGCGGACTACATCCTTGGCTCCACCGCCGACGAGTTCGGGCTCGAGTACGTGCAACTCTGGACGCTCGACCGCGTTGGCACCTGACAGGGCCCCCCCTCCCCCCTTGACCCTGACGTAACGTCAGGCTCTACCTTCCCCTCCATGATCACTCAGCAATTCCACACGGTCGGCCAGGTCGCAGTCCTGGCCGGCGTCACCGTGCGCACCCTGCACCATTACGACAGGATCGGCCTGCTGGTCCCGTCAGAGCGGTCGGAGCAGGGGTACCGGCTGTACGACTACGGCGACCTGGAGCGGCTGCGGCAGATCCGGCTTCTGCGCGAACTTCGGTTCAGCCTGGACGCGATCGGCCAGATGCTCGACGCCACGGCGTACGACCGGCGAAGCGCGCTGGTCGGACAGCGGGAGTTGCTGAGGGAACGACAAGAGAGAACGGAGAAGATCATATTCGGGGTGGACCGCGCCCTGACGGCATTGGAAGAGGAGAAGGAGATGAACAGGACCGAGATGTTCGAGGGGCTGGAGGAGTTCGACCACGAGCAGTACCAGGAGGAGGCCGAGCGGCGCTGGGGTCACACCGACGCGTACAGGGAGTCGATGCGCCGCACCCGCCGGTACGGCAAGAACGACTGGGCCCGGATCAAGGAGGAAGGCGAGACCGTGATGGCCAGGCTGGCCGACCTGCTGGCCGATGGCGCCCAGGCGGCCGGGCGCGCGGCGATGGATCTGGCGGAAGAGCACCGGTGCCACATCGACCGCTGGTTCTATCCTTGCAGCCATGGGATGCACCGGGCACTCGCCGACATGTACACCGCGGATCCGCGCTTCATGGAGTACTTCGAGAAGCGCGGCCAGGGGCTGGCGACCTTCGTCCAGGACGCGATCAAGGCCAACGCTGCACGCGCGAGGAGCCGGTCGTGATCCGCCGGAGTGGCGACCCTGACCAGGGCACCCGCTTCCGCACGACGCTGTGGCGGGTGCTCCTGGTCCAGGTCGTGACGCTGGCCCTGCTGTGGCTGCTGCAGGCCACATACCACGGATAGGCGTCCGGCATGCACCCCATCAACTGGCTGATCGTCGGCGCATACCTTGCCTATGTCGTCGTCGACGGCATCCGCCGCGCCAGGGGCACCGACAGGATCGAAGGCTACTTCCTCGCCGACCGCACGCTCCCGTGGTGGGCGGTCGGCCTCTCGGTGATGGCGACCCAGCTGTCCGCGGTCACCATGATCGGCACGACGGGACAGGGTGCCACCGACGGGCTCCGCTTCGTGCAGTTCTACTTCGGGCTGCCGCTGGCGATGGTCATCCTGGGGGTGACGCTGGTGCCGTTCCTGCGCGGCGCCGGGGTGTACACGGCGTACGAGTACCTGGAACGGCGCTTCGATGCCCGAACCCGCACCCTGGCCGCGTTCCTCTTCCTGCTGTCGCGCGGCATGTCCTGCGGCGTGATCATCGCGGCCCCGGCGGTGGTCTTCTCGGCGCTCTTCGGCTGGCCGCTCATCTGGTGCGTGGCCCTGATCGGGATCCCGACGGTCGCGTACACCATGCTGGGCGGCATCCAGGCGGTCACCTGGGCCGACGTGAAGCAGATGGTCCTGATCGTCTTTGCGCTCCTGGCGATGATCGTCGTCCTCATCGTCCAGATGCCGGTCTCGCCGGGCGAGGCCTTTCAGATCGCGGGGGCGACGGGCCGGCTCAAGGTCTTCGACTTCTCCTTCAACATCAATGAGACCTACACCTTCTGGTCCGGGCTGATCGGTGGGACCTTCCTCATGCTGTCCTACTTCGGGACGGACCAGAGCCAGGTGCAGCGCTACCTGGCCGCGAAATCGGTCGACGCCGCCCGCAGTTCGCTGCTGATGAGCGCGTACTGGAAGATTCCGCTCCAGGCGCTGGTGCTGCTGGTCGGGGTGATGGTCTTCGTCTACTACCAGTTCCAGACACCGCCGCTGCTGTACAACCCGGCCCACGAGAACGCGGTGGTGGCCGAGCGGGGAGCCGAGTACGAGGCGTTGCAGAGCCGGTATGGCGAGGCGTTGGAGGTGAGAGAGGGCGCTGCTCGCCGTGCGGCGGGGCTGGCCGGCGAAGGTGCCGCCGAGGCCTCCCCGACGGCTGCGAGCGATCCCGTGCAGGACGCGGCCAGCCGGGCCATGGACGAATTCCTCGCGGGTGAGGCGTCCGTCCAGGAGATCCGCGCGGAAGCCCTGGCAATGGCCGAAGAGGTTACCGGGGAGCCCTCGCGGGACGTCAACTACATCATCCCGCGCTTCGTCCTGAGCGAGTTGCCCATCGGTCTCACCGGGATCTTCATCGCGGCGGTGATCGCGGCCGCCATGTCCAGCATCTCGTCCGAGCTGAACTCGCTGTCCACCGCCAGCGTCATCGACTTCTACCGCCGCCGGATTCGCCCCGAGGCCAGCGACGCCCACTACCTTGCCGTGTCCAGGGCCGCGACTGCCTTCTGGGGCGTCTTCGCCTGCTTCGTCGCCCTCTACGCGGTAAGCCTCGGGTCGCTCATCGAGGTCGTGAACCGCTTCGGGTCGTTCTTCTACGGCTCGATCCTCGGGGTCTTCCTTCTCGCGATGGTGCCCCGGGCGCGCGGGGTCGGGTCGTTCTTCGGGCTGATCGCCGGCATGGGGGTGGTGGCGGCTGTCACCTTCGGGGCCCCCGATGTGTCGTTCCTGTGGCATAACGTGATCGGGGCGGGGACGGTGCTGCTGGTGGGAGTCGCGTTGGCGGGCCGAACCCCCACCGATACCGGCCAGGGGCCAGGCTCATGACCTGCTGTCACTGCAAGGGCGTCGAGCAGATGTTCGATGACCGCATGGCTCGCCGGCAGCTCCGGCACTACCGCCGCAAGGGCCCGGCCAAGGCCACGCGGCAGCTGCTCGAGGCAGTCGCCGCCGCCGGTGTCGGAGGCCGCACCTTCATCGATGTCGGCGGTGGCATCGGAGCGATCCAGCACGACTTCATGGACCGGGGCGCGTTGGGGGGCATCAGCGCCGACGCATCGCCCGCCTACCTGGCCACGGCGCGGGCCGAAGCGGAAGTCCGGGGTTTTGCGGGCCGAATGCGCTACATCGGGGGGGACTTCGTGGAGCGGGCCTCCGAGCTCGAGCCGGCCGACATCGTCACCCTCGACCGGGTCGTCTGCTGCTATCCGGACATGCCGGCAATGTTGGGTGCGGCCGCCTCGCTCGCCCGCGGCACGCTGGCGCTCATCATCCCGCGCGGGACCCGCTTCATCCGTGCGGGCGTGGCCCTGGTCAACTTCGTCCAGCGGCTTCGTCGCCACCCGTTCCGCGTCTTCGTCCACGATCCGGACGAGGTCGAAAGGGTGCTGCAGGGGCACGGCATGTCGCGGCGCCACCTGCGGGAGGGGATGGTCTGGCGGGTGATGGTGTTTCGGCGGCAGGCCCTGACGTAACGTCAGGGTTAGCGGAAAAGAAAGTTGCCTCCGTGGCCCGAACCGGAAGTTGACGCCAGCGTAGGCCCAACCCACCTTACGCCATGCGCCGCCCTGTAGCTCTCCTCGCCTTCCTGGCCCTGTCGTGGTCCCAACTGGCCGCTCTGCGTTGCGACATGGGGGCAGGCGGGCACGCCGGCACGCACCACGAAGCCATGTCGGCTGAAACGGCGCACCACGCACCGACTCCCGCGCACCACGCACCAGCCGGCCAGACCGCATCCGTCCCGGCAGAAGCCGGGCACGGCGGCGACCACGGCTGCCTCATGGTCCTGGCCTGCGGCACTGCCTCGATCCGAGGCACCCGCCCGGTCGCGATGATCCGCGAACCGGCACTCTTCGTCCGGGCGACGTTCCTCCCCAGGCCCGTCCCTGCCGCCGCCGATCTCGCGGTCGAGACTCCCCCGCCTCGCCACTCGGTCTGACCGTCGGCGCCCTGCACCGGGGCGCACCACGCACGACCCATCCATGGCGAGGCAACCATGTCGTACCTGCGATTCATGGCGGTCGCATTCGCGATCGCCGTCCCGGAATACATCATTGCGGAGAGCGCCGCGGCGCAGACCCCGAACCATGCCACCAACGGCGACCCGACGCTCGGCGCGCTCATCGACGAAGCGCTCAGGGGCAACCCGCGCGTTCGCGGAACGTTCCATGAGTATCAGGCCGCGCAGTCCCGGGTCCCCCAGGCGGCGACGTTGCCGAATCCGACGCTTTCCTTCACCCAGCACATCCGTGGCCCGGAGACCCGGGTCGGCCCGCAGTCGTCCAGCATCTCGCTCAGCCAGGCACTGCCCTGGTTCGGAACGCTGTCGGATCGCAGGGACATCGCCGCGGCCGAGTCCGCAATCCGGAGCGAGTCCTACGAGGAGCAGAGGGATGAAGTCGTCCGCCAGGTCAAGCTGGCGTACTACGACCTCGCGTACCTGGATCGGGCGCTTCGGATCACCGAAGAGGAAGAGCAGCTTCTCCTCCACTACGAAGCGTTGGCCCAGGCGCGCTATTCGCAGGGCTTCGGGCAGCAGCAGGAGGTCGTCAAGCTTCAGGCGGAGGTGACGCGGGTCCTGAACCGGCGGCAGGAGCTGCTGCGCCAGCGAACCGACTTCGAAGGTGTGCTGAACGTGTTGGCCAACCGGCCTGTGGACACGGCGATTCCCCCGATCGAACTCGGTGAACGACCGGTGGCTGACGTGAATGACCAGTTGCTCCGTGCGGCAGGGCTGGACGCGAGGCCGGAAGTCCGATCGGCCCGCCTGCGAATCGAAAGCGATGGGCACGCGGTGCGTCTGGCGAAGCGCCGCTACCAGCCGGACTTCACCGTCGGGGTCGCCTGGGGGAACGTTCTCGGCCGCCGCGACGATCCGGGTCGTGCGAATCCGCCGCCGGACAACGGCCGCGACACCTACAGCCTCACCTTCGGGGCCAGCATACCGGTGGCGCGGTCGAGCTTCGAGGCGGGTGTCCAGGAAGCCACCGCCCGGCTCTCGGCCAGCGAAGAGGCCTACCGCGACGCGGTCAACCGGGTGGCCTTCGCCGTCCGCTCGACCGCATTCCGGATCACGACGATCGATGGGCAGCTGGCCCTCTTCGAGCGGGCACTGCTACCCCAGGCCGAACAGGCGCTCAGCACGACCGAGGAAGCGTATTCGGGTGGAGTGACCGGTGTGCTGGAGCTACTGGACAGCGAGGAAGTCCTGCTCGACGTCCGGCTGGGGCTCGCACGTCTGCAGGCTGACTACATGAAGGCGCTGGCCGACATGGAACGAGCCGTGGGCTCGGCGTTTCCGGAGGAGGGATCATGAACCGCACAAGGAGTCTGAATGGGGCCGCTTTGGTGGCCTTCGGGGTCGTGATCGGAGCCGGCGGAGCCGCGTTGCTGCTTCGGAGTCAGCCGGAGGCCGACATGGCGGACGGGATGGAGATGCCGGGGGAAGCCGGCACCCGTCCCGCGATCACCGCGGATGCCGATGGCGAACGCGAGATCCTGTACTGGCGCGCGCCGATGGACGCGAACTACACCTCCGACCGGCCCGGCAAGTCCCCCATGGGGATGGATCTGGTCCCGGTCTACGCGGACGACGCCCCCACCGATGGCGCCGTCCGCGTAAGCCGGAGCTTCCTCCAGAACTTCGCGGTGCGTACCGCCGAGGCGCACCGCGGCACGCTGCCCGTCGCGATCCGCACCGTGGGCATCCTGGCCCACAACGAGGAGCGGGTCGTCTCGGTGCAGACCAAGTACGAGGGCTGGATCGAGCAGGCCCGCGTCAACAACGTGGGCGAGACGGTCGACAGGGGAGACGTCCTCTTCGAGATCTACAGCCCGCAGCTGGTCACCACCCAGCGGGAATTCCTCGGCGCGATGGACTATGTCGGGCGCCTGCGGGACAGCGGCGCCTACCCCGAAGCGGTCGAGCGCGCGGCGTCCCTCCTCGAAGCGGCCAGGGAGCGGCTTCTCTACTGGGACATGACCGGGGAGCAGATCGACGCGCTCGCCGAGTCGCAGTCGGTCACCCGCACGGTACGGGTGTTTTCGCCCGCGACGGGTTTCATCGTCGACAAGATGGGCGACTCGATGGAGGGGATGAAGCTCAGCCCGGGGATGACGGTCCTGAAGATCGCCGATCACTCGACGCTGTGGGCCGAGACCGACTTCTACGAGGACGATCTTCGGCACGTGCGCGAGGGCCAGACCGTGGTGATCGAAGCGGACGCCTTCCCGGGGCGGCAGTGGAGCGGCCGGGTCCTGTTTTTCCGTCCCGCCGTGAATGCCGAGACCAGAACCCTGACCGCGTTCGTGGAGGTCGCCAATCCCGACCTCCTGCTCCGGCCGATGATGTACGTCAACGTGATGGCGCAGGCCAGCGGCGCGGTCGACGCGGTGATGGTGCCGTCCGAGGCGGTCCTGCACAGCGGGACGCGCACGGTCGTGATCGTGGCCAGGGCTGGGGGACTTTTCGAGCCCCGCGAAGTGATGCTCGGCCTGGAGAGCGAGGGGATGCAGGAGGTCGCCTCCGGGCTCGCCCCGGGCGAATCCGTCGTGGTCTCGTCCCAGTTCCTGATCGACTCCGACGCGAACCTCCGGGCCGCCATTTCGCAGCTGCTGGGCAGTGCGGACGCTGTGGATTCGGCGCACGCCCATGAGGCGATGCCGGCTGGGGATTCCGCGACCGCCGGGGATTCCGCCGCCGCCACGCCGCATCGCCACTAGGGAGCCCGGTCATGTTCGCACGCATCATCGACTGGTCGATCGAAAACCGGCTCCTGGTCGTTCTCGGCACGATCTCCATCGTCGTCGCGGGGGTGTTCTCTCTCTCCCGCACACCCATCGACGCCATCCCGGACCTCTCCGACGTCCAGGTCATCATCCAGACGGAGTACCCCGGGCAGGCGCCTCGCATCGTCGAGGACCAGGTCACCTATCCCCTCACGACGCAGATGCTGTCGGTGCCGTTCGCGCAGGTGGTGCGCGGGTACTCCTTCTTCGGCGTCTCGTTCGTATACGTGATCTTCGAGGACGGGACCGACCTGTACTGGGCCCGGAGCCGCGTTCTCGAGTACCTGAGCTCCATCTCGGAGCAGCTTCCATCGGGTGTCACGCCCAAGCTCGGACCCGACGCGACCGGCGTCGGCTGGGCCTTCATGTATGCGCTCAGATCCGACCGCCACGACCTCGGCGAGCTGCGCTCGATCCAGGACTGGTTCCTGAAGTACGAACTGACGACCGTCCCCGGGGTCTCGGAAGTTGCCAGCGTGGGAGGCTTCGTGCGGCAGTACCAGGTCACCGTCGACCCGAACAGGCTGCGCGCGTACCACCTGCCCATCTCCGTTATCCGTGCGGCCATCGAGGACAGCAACAGCGATGTCGGCGGCGGACTGATCGAGGTCGCCGAAAAGGAGTTCATGATCCGCGGGCTCGGGTACATCCGGTCGGCCGACGACCTGCGCCGGATCGGTCTGGGGGTGGGTCCCGACGGCACCCCGATCCTTCTGCAGGACGTGGCCAGAGTGAGTCTGGGACCCGAGAGCCGCCGCGGGCTGGCCGAATGGAACGGGGAAGGCGAGACGGTCGGCGGCATCGTCGTGGTGCGCCCCGGCGCGGACACCCGGCGCGTGATCCGCGACGTGAAGGCCAGGCTGGAAGAGGTCAGGCCGGGCCTTCCGGAGGGCGTGGAGATCGAGGTCGCGTACGACCGCACGTCGCTGATCGACCGTGCTGTCGGGAGCATTCGGATGAGCCTGGCCCAGCAGCTGTTGATCGTGGGACTGGTGTGCCTCGTCTTCCTGTTCCATCTGCGGAGCGGACTCGTGGCCGTGATCGCGCTGCCCGTCGGCATCCTGATGGCGCTGATCGTGGTGAGGCTTCAGGGGCTGACCCTCAACATCATGTCGCTGGGAGGCATTGCCGTCGCGATCGGGACGATGGTCGACGCCGGGATCGTGATGGTCGAGAACGCCCACAAGCACCTCGCGCGGTACGGGGGACGGAAGCCCCACTGGGAGATCATCGGCAACGCGGCAAAGGAAGTCGGCCCGTCGCTGTTCTTTGCGCTGCTGGTGATCACGGTGTCGTTCATGCCGGTGTTCACCCTGGAGGCGCAGGAAGGACGGCTGTTCAAGCCTCTCGCGTTCACCAAGACCTATGCGATGGCCGCCGCGGCGCTCCTCTCGGTGACGCTGGTGCCCGTGCTGGTGGGCTATTGGGTCCGCGGGAAGATCCGTCCGGGCGCGAGCACGCCGGCAGGCCGCGTGCTCGCCGGGGTGTATTGGCCGGTCCTGGGGTTCGTACTGCGTTTCCGGAAGCTGGTGATCGCGGTGGCGGTGGTCGCGCTGGCCGCGACCGCGGTGCCGTTCTCGCGCCTGGGATCCGAGTTCATGCCGCCGCTTTGGGAAGGCGACCTGCTCTACATGCCCACGACACTGCCGGGAGTCTCGATCACGGAAGCACGCGAGATCCTGCAGCAGACCGACCGGATCATCCACGCCTTCCCCGAGGTCCGGCACGTCTTCGGGAAGGTCGGCCGCGCGGATTCGGCGACCGATCCCGCGCCGCTCTCGATGATCGAGACCACGATCGCGCTCAAGCCCCGCAGCGAGTGGCGTCCCGGGATGACGCCCGAGACCCTGATCCGGGAACTCGATGCCGCGTTGAGCATCCCGGGCCTGACCAATGCCTGGACCATGCCCATCCGAAGCCGGATCGACATGCTCTCGACCGGCATCCGCACCCCGGTGGGGATCAAGATCGCGGGCCCCGATCTTGCCGTTCTGGAACGCCTGGGGCTCGAGGTCGAGGCGGTCGTGCGGGATGTCCCGGGCACGGCCAGCGTGTACGCGGATCGGGTGATGGGCGGGAACTACCTCGACCTCGCGATCGACCGCACCGCGATCGCGCGGCACGGCCTCACCGTGCGTGACGTGCAGGACGTGATCCAGACCGCGATCGGCGGCATGAACGTGACGACCACGGTCGAGGGTCTTGAGCGCTACCCCGTGAACCTGCGCTACAGCCGCGAGCTGCGTGACGATCTGCCCGCGCTGCGCTCGGTTCTGGTCGCAACGCCCGAGGGGCATCAGGTGCCGCTGGGCCGGCTGGCGAGCATGGACTACGTGGTCGGACCGCCTAGCATCAAGAGCGAGGACGCGAAACCGAACGCCTGGGTGTACATCGATATCCGCGACATCGATGTCGGCAGCTACGTGCAGGCTGCCCGGGAGGCGGTGGCCGATGGGGTCGCGCTGCCGCCCGGCTACACGGTCTCGTGGAGCGGACAGTACGAATACATGGAGCGCGCGGAACGACGCCTCGGGTACGTGGTGCCCCTCACCCTCTTCCTCATCTTCATCCTGATCTACCTGACCACCCGGTCCGTTCCCGAGACCCTGCTGGTGCTGCTGGGCGTCCCCTTCGCGATCGCCGGGTCGTTCTGGCTGCTGCACATCCTGAACTACGACCTCAGCATTGCGGTCTGGGTTGGGATCATCGCGCTGGCCGGGCTCTACGCCGAAACCGCGATCGTCTTCCTGCTGTACCTGAACGTCTCCTGCAAGGACTACCGTGACCGTGGCCTGCTGACGGATCGCGGCGCTCTGGCGCACGCGATTCGGCGCGGGTCGGTCAAGCGGGTCCGACCGATCATGATGACGATTGCGACCGACGTGATCGGGCTGCTCCCGATCATGTGGAGCGCGGGGGCGGGAGCCGACGTGATGAAGCGGATCGCGGCGCCGCTGATGGGCGGCGTGGTGACGTCGGGAGCGGTGGTGCTGGTGCTGTTCCCGGTGGCGTTCTACCTGTGGAAGGCGCGGGGGTTGCCGACCGTCACTCCGGCAACCTGAGCGCCACCAGCCTCCCCGGCCGCCCCACCTGCACCACCACGTGCTGCTGCCCCTCGTGCCGGTATGTCATCATCCCGTACTGGCCTGCGCCCGGCATCTCCACCGAGCCCACGCGCTCGCCGGTCATCTTGTCGTACGCGTTCAGCACCGGCGGCCCGTTCGCGCCCTCGGTCGTGTAGAGCAGATCGCCCGCGACCATCTGGATGGACAGCCCGCCGCCACCGGCGCGTGACAGGTCCACGCCCCGGGTCGCCGGGTGCTCGCGGATCGCCTCGGCCACGTCGCCGATGGGGATCCACCAGAGCCGCTCGCCCGTGTTCATGTCGTACGCGGAAAGGCGGTTGTACGGGGGCTTCGGGATCGGCAGACCCTGCACCCGCGGCAGTCCGCCGCCGGCGCCGGCGACCCATTGGGATATGGTGATGCCCGTGGTCATGGGATTGTCGGGCTCGTCGGCATCCGCGCCGGATCCGACCCTTCCACCGCTGCAGTTGCGCCGATGCGACGCGTACAGGATGCCGGTGGTGGGATCGAGGGTGGCCGGATGGGTGATGTTGAGTCCGCCGTAGCAGCGGATGTTCTCGGCGACGGGTCCTTCATACCCCTCGTAGAGGCGCGGCACGAACGGCCCGCCGATCCGGTACCGCGCCATGATCTCCAGCGCCTCCGCGCGCAGCTCGGGGGTGAAGTCGATCACGTCATCCTCGGACAGGCCCATCGGCTCCATCGGTTCCGGCCAGGTTGGCACGGGCTGGGTCGCGGCAGTCCAGTTGCCCGGCACTTCGGTCTGGACCACCGGCACCTCTTCGATGGGCCAGACGGGTTCACCGGTCTCGCGGTCGAAGGCGAAGATCAGGCCGGTCTTGGTGGTCTGGATGACCGCCGGGACAGCCGCTCCATCAACGGTCAGGTCGACGACGATCGGCACGTTGGGCAGGTCGTAATTCCACTGGTCGTTGTGAACGGTCTGAAAGTGCCAGACGCGCTCGCCGGTTGAGGCGTCGAGGGCGATCACGCTGGTCCCGAACAGATTGTCCCCCGGACGGAAGCCTCCGAAGTAGTCGACGGTGGGCGGGTTGGTCGGGATGTAGACGATGCCGCGCTCGTAGTCGGCGGACATCGGTGCCCACGAGGACACGTCACCCGTGTAGCGCCACGCGTCGTTCTCCCACGTCTCGTGTCCGACCTCGCCCGGGCGCGGGATGACGTGGAATTTCCACCTGTGTTCTCCCGTGCGCGCATCGAAGCCCAGGATATCGCCCGGCACGTTTTCGATCCGGGTCTGGTAGTACCCCTGCTCGGCGGAGTTGCCCACCACGACCGTGCCGTCGATCACGATCGGCGGCGACGACGTCGTGATGTACCCGAGTTCGCGCGGGATGCCGTACTCCGGATCGTAGTCTTCTTCAGCCCCTTCCCACGGTCTCCAGCCGGCGAGCAGGGGCGGCAGCATGTCAACCACGCCTGTCTCGGGGAAGCCGTCGATGGGCACGGGCTGGCCGAAGCCCTCTACGTGACGCCCGGTCCTGGCGTCGATGGCGTGCAGGAAGAAGGCGGGCGAGGTGTAGTAGATCACGCCGCGTCCATCGAGTTCCCCGTAGGCCACGCCCTTGCCGTAGTTCTGGCGCATGGACCGCTCCCACCGGATCGTGTGCGGTTCGCGGTACGTCCACAGCGTCTCGCCGGTGGCCGGATCGATGGCCGCCACGGTGCGCCGCTGCCCCGCGACCGTGTACAGGATCCCGTCCACGTACGTCGGGGTCGACTTCATCTGCTGGTCGACGTCGGGGCCGAAGTTGTCCGCCCGCCACACCCAGGCCACCTCGAGGTCGCCGAAGTTGTCTGCATTGATCTGGTTGACGGGCGAGTACCGGGTGCCCCACGCGTCGGCGCTCTGGTAGCGCCACTCACCGTCGGGGTTGCGGCGGTCCTGGGCGGTGGAGGGCGATGGCAGGGCGAGAAGGAGGGCGGGGACGAGTACCAAAACGCGCCGCATGGGTCGTTCTCCGGGTCAAAGGGGCGGTGTTGTCACCAATGGTAGGGTGAACCGGGGCGACTGCGCTATGTGGCGAGGGGAACGAGGGCCGACCGGTTGCCGCTAGACCTCGGCCGCCGCCAGCGCCGCCAGAACCTGCTGGGGCCGCAGCGGCAGCCGGCGGATACGAACCCCCGTCGCGTCATGGATCGCGTTGGCGATCGCGGCCGGGACCGTGCGGTGCGAAGGCTCGCCCGCGCCGTACGGAGGCAGGTCCGGGCGCCCGGGGTTCGGGTCGCCGTTCACGATGACCACATCGATCCGCTCGGGCGTGTCGGTGTGCGTCAGCGTGGGATGCGTTCGCCAGTCGACACTCGTGACCTTCTCGCCGTCGAACCGGACCTCCTCGTACAGGGTGCGGCTGATCCCGTGCAACAGGTTGCCCTGGACGGTGCTTTCGAGACCGTCCGGGTTGATCACGAGGCCACAGTCGTGACCGCACACCATGCGTTTGACCCACACCCGTCCCGTTTCGCGGTCGACCTCGACGTCGACGATCGTTGCGACGGTGGTTCGGGCCCGGTATGCGTAGGCGATGCCGCGTCCCGTGAGGATTTGCCCGCTGCCCACCGTCTTCGGCGACGGTCTTGCGTCCCAGCCGTACGCCTCGGCAGCCGCTTCGACCACCGCGATCGAGCGCGCACGGCGGTGGGCCTCGTCGTCCCCGGTCGCTCCGCGGAGAAGACGCAACCGGAACTCGACCGGGTCGGCGTTTGCGGTCGCGGCCATCTCGTCGATGAACGACTCCCCCGCGAAGGTCGTCTGCGGGCCGTTGGGGTCGCGCAGGTTGCCGGTGCGAAGCGGCGTCTCGAAGGCCAGCGGGAAACGGACCGGCCGGGTATCCTCCCGCCGGTTGGGGATGTGGTACATGTCGTCGGGCCCTCGGCCGCCTCCGGGCGATGGCCGCTCGGGCCGTATCCCCATGAGCTGTGCGATCAACACCGTGCTGGCCTGGTTGTACCCGAGGTGCGCGTAGTTGGCGATGCGGCCCCGGTAGTCCAGCACGATCACGTTGCCGTCGGCGTCGAGCCCTCCGCGGAGATCGATGGCGAACGCGGGGCCCTTGGTGTCCCAGGCCGTCTCTTCGTGCCTCATCCACTGGACCCGGACCGGTCGGCCCAGCTCCTTCGCCAGGTACGCGGCCTCGAAGCCCGCGTCGTCGGCTGCGGTGCGTCCGTAGAGCTGTGGCCCGTCCATCCAGATGACCCGCACGCGGTCCGGCGGCATGCCCAGGAACTCGGCGATCCCGGTCCTGTGGCTGTAGGGCTTCATGTCGTTCGTATAGACCGTCATCTGGCCGTCCGAGGGATCGGCCACGCCGTGGGCGGGACCGATCGCGGTGTGTCCCTGGAACGGGATGTCGTAGGCGGCTTCGATGACCGTCGCGGCTGTAGCGAGGGCGGCATCGGGGTCGCCGTCCACCCGCGCGGACTGGCGGCCTGATGCCGACGCGGGAATGCCGCCGTTCGCGGGGGTCGCGCTCCGCATGTAGTCGAACAGGTCCTCCGACGACGGGAACGGCGCCGTCCCGGGCTTCTCCCACTGCGCTTGCAGGCGGTCGGCGGCCTCGATCGCCTGCTCCTCGCGCTCGCACACGACCGCGATGTAGTTGCCCTTGCTCACGACCCGGATGAAGCCGGGAATATCGCGCACCGACGACTCGTCGATCCCGGCAAGCGTCGCGCCCGCAAACGGGGGCCGCACATGCCGTGCGTGCACCATGCCCGGCCGCTTGACGTCGACGGCCCATTCGAGCGATCCGTCGACTTTGGCCGGGATGTCGTACCGGGGAAGCGACTGGCCGACGAGCTTGAGGTCCTGGACCGCCTTGACGCTCGCGACGCCCGTGGTCGCGTTGACGTTCGCCCCCATCAGCACGACGTCGAAGCGTTTTCCGCCGATCAACTCTCCGTAGGTGATCGTACGCGAGCCATCGGAGATCACCCCATCGCTCACGGCGAGTTCGTTGGCGGGCACGCCGAAGTGCTCCGCGGCCATCTCAAGCAGCACCCTTCTCGCCTCGGCCGCCACCCGGCGCGCGGCCATGGCGTCGCGCTCGATCGCGTCGGACCCGCCCGATCCGCCCTGGTCCACGGTCATGTCGGTTCGGCCCATAACGAGCGTGGCCTGGTCGTAGGCGATGTCGAGCTCGTCGCACATGATCTGCCGTGTGGCGGTCCCGGTGCCCTGGCCGCCATCGGTCTTGCCGACGTAGAAGGTCGCCGTGCCGTCCTCATGCACGACCAGCCAGGAGTCGAGCTGGAGGAAGTCGGGATCGGGGTAGAGGGGGGCCTCGCCGGGATCGGGGGTCGGCGTGCTGGCCGGCTGTTGCTCGGAGCCCCGGGGACCCATCCCGACCAGGCCGGCGCTCCCCGCCACGCCGGCGCCGCTGAAGCCGAGGACGAAGAGTCCCGAGGTCCTGAGGAAGTCGCGGCGGGATGTGGAACCGTCCCAGGGTGCCATTGCACGGACGATCTCCGTGGGAAACTCGTGATCGTCTTCTGTCGGTCGCCACGCGGCCCGGGCATCACGATGGCCGCTCGCGCGTTCGTCCCTCATCGGTCCCCCTCCCCGCCGGCCATCGTGATCGCGGCGCGTTTCACAGCCGCCTGAATCCGGTAGTAGGTCATGCAGCGGCAGAGAACACGATTCATTCCCTCCCGGATCTCGTCGTCGCTCGGGCTCGGGTTGTCGTCGAGCAGCGCCTTGGCCGTGAGCATCTGCCCGTTCTGGCAGTACCCGCACTGCGGCACCTGCTCGTCGATCCAGGCGCGCTGCACCGGGTGCAGTTCGCCGTCGGCGGAGAGCCCTTCGAGTGTCGTGATCTCGCCGGTGGCGCGCGACACCGGCCGGTTGCACGAACGGATCGCGGTTCCGTTCATCAGCACCGTGCACGTCCCGCATTGGCCGAGACCGCATCCGAAGCGGGGTCCTCGCAGTCCGAGGTCGTTGCGGAGGACATGGAGAAGCGGTGTCGACGGATCGACATCGAGCTTGTGCGTCTCGCCGTTTACACTGAGCGTGATCTCGCTCATCGACTCATCCTTCCTCTGGCGGAGCCTCGCATTCGAAGCTCTCCGCCCGCTTCGGGTCACCGGAGCCATCGTAGACCGCCCGCGCCGGCCATGCGCACAGGGGTCGCTGCATTTCAACCTCTCCCTGATCCACCCTGGTCGCGACAAGCCGCTGCGGCGCCGTGCCGTCTTCGACCCACTCCTGAATGACGTCGATCCAGTCCACCCGGTCGGGGCCCGGACCACCGGCGCAGTGAAGCACGCCGGGGAGCATGAACATCCTCAGGTAGTCGTTCACGTCCTCGTCACCTGCCGCCACGCCCTCGTAGTACCGGATCGTGCCGGTGGCCGGGATCGCCGCATCGGACAGGCCGTTCCAGAGGATGAGCCTGCCACCCGCCGTCTTGAACCCGGTCAGGTCGGTTTCGGTCGCGTCGAGGTGCTTTCGCGCCCGGCGGGTCTGTTCCTCCCAGACCCCGTGGTCATTGAAATCGAATGTGGAGTAGTCGAACTCCGGGTCGTCGAAGATGATGTACTTGTGCATCTGCGTTCCGAACGCGTAGTGGAGGTTGGGCGCGGCACCTCTGCCGCCGCCGGTGATCCATTGCCTCCACCCCCCCACTGCCGTCTCACCCCCGAACGGGAATCCGGGGTAGACCAGGCGGCCGCCAACGTAGGCCCCCTCGTAGATGACCTCGGCGGCCCGTCGCTGATCGTCGGTGAGCCCCGCGATCGAGGCCGGATCGATGTCGCAGGTGAGCGGGTCCGTCATGATCCCGTCCTTCACGCCGTCGTTCTCGTCGCATGCGTCGAGGATCGCCGTCTCGAGCGTCCGCGCGGCCTCGTCGGTGATCACGGGGGTTGAGAGGTCGGCGGGATCGGGGAACAGGACCTGCTGGGTCTGGAGGAAGAGAGCGCCCAGGGCGGTCCAGTTGTAGGCGGGAGCGCCGGCAACGATCCCGTCGAAATCGTCGGGATATCGCTGCGACGACATCATGCCCTGACCTCCGCCCCGCGAGCAGCCCAGGAAGTATGAGTAGTCGATATCGCGTCCGTAGTAGAGACGGATGATCGTCTTCGCGGTCTCGGCGGTTACGTGGACGGCGCGGTGGCCGAAGTTGACCTCGCGGTCGGGCCGGTTGAGGGCCCAGCTCGCGTCGGTGCCGGAGCCGCGATGACCCGTGTCCGTCCCGACCGTGGCGAATCCGCGACTGAGCACCGACTCGGGTCCCGCGAACTGGAGCGCCTGGTTTTGCACGCTTCCGACGTACCCGCCACCACCCCCCATCAGGAACCTGCCGTTCCAGTCGGCGGCCTGCGGCAGCAGGAGTTCGAAGTGAATCTCTGCGTCGATCGTGCCGCGCACCCGGCAGTGCGCGGGGTCGGTCGAGCTGGCCGCGACCTCGGACGCTTCCTCGACGACGAAGCCGGTCCATGAATTGGCGGTAAGTTCGTCGCAGGTCATGCGAGGGATGACGTCGGGCGCCGGGGCCGGGGCCGTCGTGGGGGGCGGGATCAGCATGGCGGCCGAAGCGAGGGTCGCGACCATGCCGACGGTCACGATCGCGGTGCCGGGGAGCGTTTTGCGGCGTGGCGAGGGCATGTTCCTTCCACGTTGGGGGAATCAGTTGCCAAGTGACTCTCGGACTCGGCGCGATGGACGTTGCCCGAGCCTCCGATACCTGGGTCAATGGGGCTATTGTGTCCAACGAGGAGCTTCGAGGCAACCGGTGCTCGTGTCGGGCCGCCGGCCCAACCGAGCATGTGGGTGTCCCTGGTTTTGCCGCGGAAACGTCGGGGAAAGGGGCGGGGCGCGGTGGGGTGGGGGGCGGGCCCGTTGGGGCGTGTGGCGCGAGCCGGTTCGGCAGTCGCGACAGCCGGTTCGGCAGGGCGAGGTGCCGGTTCCGGCAAGGGCGAGCAACGTTCCCGGCAAGGGCGAGCAACGTTCCC
>MPNE01000052.1 GCA_002238865.1 Gemmatimonadetes bacterium bin94
GTCGGTCGGTCGGTCGGTCGGTCGGTCGGTCGGTCGGTCGGTCGGTCGGTCGGTCGGTCGGTCGGTCGGTCGGTCGGTTTAATCTGACGGGGTCAGTATGCCCAGCACCTGATCTGTCAAGTCTTTGGGCCACTTCGGTTTCCGGCACCCAGTACCTCGGAATGACCACCGAATCCGGGTCGGCCTTCTCTTCCGCCGTCATGGACCGGGCGTTTCCGTTGCGGATGTCCTTCTCCGAGGCCCCGTCGAACGTCGCGAACCTATGGTCGTACTGGTGGAACAGCTTGGCCTCGTAGAGCGGCAGGTAGCGCTCGTCGTCATCTTCGCGGACGAACACGTTTCCATGTAGCTCCCACCCGTCCTCCTCCAGCCGCTGACGCGTTCTGAAGAGCCCGGAGTCGTTCGACATGTGGAACATCGTCGAGAACTTGACCCCCCACGGATTCTTCTCGTGCTCGTGCCCGCGCTTCTCCTTCCAGAACACGCCGGCACGCCTGTACATCTTGCGCGCGATCTCCATGTCGCGGCGCGTGCGAAAGATCGGACAGGTGCGCGTGTTGGGGTTGAAGAGCTTGAAGTCCTCCCTCGACAGCGTGAACCGGCGCTCGCGCTCCTTCAGTTGTTCGACCTGGTGCAGGAAGAACGCGAACTCGGCCTCCGGCACGGGATCTTCGCGTCCGGCGAGCGTGAGCAGGCAGAACTTGTAGGAGCGATGGACACCGGGGAACACGGCCTCCCGGTTCTCAAAGTCGTACAGCGTCGCGAGCCGCCTGCCGGTGACGACGTGCTCGAAAAACTTTCTCGTGGAATGGTCCGTGGAGATCCCGGTCGGAACGATCAGTCCGGCGCGCCCCTTGGGGTTGATCAGATGGAGGCAAGTCTCTGCGAACACCGCGTAGGTGTTCACGTCGCCGGTCCCGGTCAGCGGATAGCGCCCGCCCGTCCGGACGAACTGGCTCGCCGCCTCGGCCTCGCGTTTGGCGTCCTGGAATGCTCTGAAGAGCGCTTTCTCCGCCGACGAGGCGTCGTCGCGGTTCAGGTGGCGTATCAGCCGGTCGCGCGCGGCTTTGTTACGCGCGCCAGCGATCTCGGGAGACCTGGTCGCGAAGAACTCCTTTTCCTGGAGCTTGATCCGTTCCCACGGCGGATTGCCGAGCACGGCGTCGAACCCGCCGTCCTGCATGATCTCGGGGAATCTGAGGTGCCAGTGGAGGAAGCGATGCCGCCGCGAAAGATCGCGGGCCCGGCGTGCGACGCCGACCAGTCCGAGTTCGGCGGAATCCCGCTGGTGGATGTGTTCCGTCAAGGGCACGGTCTTGAGAGTCCGCCGTGTCTTGGGCGCGAAGTATGCCCCAGCGAAAAGGCTGGCCCGGAGCGCCTCCTGCGCATGGGTGGAGTCCCGTCCGGTCGCCTCCCACGCGGAGCGCTTGGCCTCCACATCGTCGAGCGTCTCCTCGGGCATCGCGTCCAGATCGACGCTCGCGATCGCGACCTCGAGCATGGCTTCCTCGTCGAAGAACAGGTCGCCTTGTCCCCCCGAACGGTTCCTCGCCTTGAGGTCCTTGCATACACCCTTGTCGTCGCCCGTCAGCGGCTTGTACGCGGCGGTCGGGATCCCGTCGCCGAGGATCTCGGGATCGAGGACGCCGATCAAGCTGTCGCCGAGAGCGATGTGCGCGTCCAGGAACGTCAGCGGCTTGCCCGGCTCGATCGTCTCGATCCAGAGGGCCGTCTTGCAGAGCTCGACGGCGAGCGGATTCCGGTCGACGCCGTAGATGCAGTGCTGGACGACCTCCCGGAGCGCGTGTCGGCGCGTCCTCTCGTCGGGCGCGTCGGCGTCCGCTTCGATGCGCGCGACCTCGGCGGCGAGCCGCCGAGCGGCCGCCAGCAGGAAGTGGCCCGATCCGCAAGCCGGATCGAGGACGCGGAGATCGAGGATCGCGCCGCGCGGATCCTCCGGGCGTTCGGCGATGGCCTTTGCGATCACGGGATCGAGGGTCGTCCTCACGAGTTCGCCCACGAGGCTGGGCGGCGTGTAGTAGGACCCGCTGAGCTTGCGCGCCGATCCCCTCGTCTTCTTGTCCCCGCCCGCGTCGCCGGCGAACCCGAACCGCCACGGCGACGCGTGCACGTCCATGACGGGTTGAAGCTCAAGCAAGCTCTCGTAGACGGACCCGAGCTCCTCGGTGTCCATGTCCCGGTAGTTTATTCGGGCGAGGCTCCTGCCCGAGAGCGACGGGAAGTAGGCGAGCGTGCGCAGGGCTTCGAGAAGGTGTTCGTTCGCGATCCGCGCCCGGTCGAGGTCTCGGCACTGGTCTTCCCGGAACAGGCCGCCCAGAGCCGGAACGCCAAGCCCCGGCGCGCCGCGCGCGAGCGCGCGGAAGGTGACTTGGAGACCCTGCCAGAGATCGGAGTTACGGTCGTAGTGCCGCCGCCTCAGCGCGCGTTCGCGGAGGCGCGAGAGCGCGTAGCCCTCCCCGTACACGTTGCGCTTTCGGTCGGTGGCGTCCGGCACCTGGAGAAGATCGCGCTCTTCGGCGGTGAAGAGGAAGAGGAAGCGGTAGACGAGCCGAAGCAACTGTTGGAAATAGGCCTCCGGCGTCAGGTCGCCGCCGTCGAGCGCTTCCCGCAGGCTGCGGTTGTCCGGATGCTCGAGGAACCCGTTCCCCAGCCGGCGGAGCGCGGCGGTCACGCCGTCGCGGAGGTTGCCCCTGGCCCGTTCGCCGGTCTCGTGCGCCTTGGCCCGCCACGTCTCGATGATGCAGTCTTGCGGCTTGCCGTCGGCGGGTCTGAACCTGCTGGCGTGAGCGGCGAGCCAGAGCGCCGCGAAGTCGGGATAGAGCTCCTCGGTGAATACGAGGTCGAGGTCGGCTTCGACGTAGGAAGGGCGGGTAAGGCTCGGATTGTCGCGGAGGATCCGTAGCTTCGATCCGTTCGCGACCATACCCCAAAGCGCCTCGGGCTCGGCGTTCAGGTACTCCTGCATCAGGCCGTGCGGGGCCAACCGACGTCCGTTGCCTCCAAGGCGCGGATCCGCCTTGTCGAGCGCGAAGTCGTCGGTCAGCAGGAGTAGCGGCACCGCGCCGCCGCAGGCCCGGTGCGTCAGCTTGAAGACGCGGTCCTCGACCTCGACGCTGCCTGCAACCGCCAAGTCGTCGTATCCGAACAGCGTCCGCAGCAGCGGCACGAGCCAGTCCTCGACTCCGACCCGGGATGCCCCGAGATCGCGGCGCGGCCGGCGCTCGGCGTACCGTCCGTAGAAGTCGTTCCCGATGCGCCAGTACCGGGCGATCTCATCCTTGATCGAGAGCGACTTCGAGAGGCCGTAGTCGGCTCCGCTCTGCCGGGGTGCATCGAGGGCGGCCACTTCGGCCAAGAACTCGGGCGGCAGGATTCCGCCCTCGACCTTGAGGGCCGTGAATCCTCCGCCGTTCCGTGCGCGGGCCATCGTCAGAGCGTTGCCATCGGAAGGAACACGTAGACGCCGATGATGTCGACGGGTAGCGCGGGGATCACCTGATAGCGCTCGCCCCTGATTCCGCTGGCGTCGCGGATCCGGCGATGGTCCGCGAGCAGTTGCCGAGCCCGGTCGCGGGCGATCCGCTCAAACTCGGGTTCGAGCACGGGCAGGCCGTTGAGTGCTTGCCGGACGAGCTGCGTCTTCTGGCCGTCGGCCATGTTGCGGCCCGGTTCGAGCGAGAGCAGCGAAAGCGCGTCGTCGTCCGTAAGCAGTTCCGGCTTGGCTCCGCCGCGTGCGGCGACCCCAAGGCACTCCTCGGCGAGCAGCGATTTGACGGCCGCATCTCCGTTCGCGCCGGTTCGCTGAACCCGCAACTGGCTCCTCAGGCGAAGAAGGTAAAGGACGGTGCGCACGTCGATCCCCCGGGCGAACGCGGCGCTCGCGCGGGCACTGATCGAAGGCGCACCATAGTCGGGCGAGCCCTCCGCCACGTAGGTCGCGCCTCTCGGCGCTGGCTGCGCCGCATCGTCACGGAAATCGAAACCGGTTGTTGGCGCACCCTGATCGAGCGCCTGCTCCGCCACATAGTCCGCGATCACGGAGACGAGCGGATGCGTCCGGTGTACGAAGTCGGCACGGCCCTGAGCGCGCGGATCGAAGGCGAGCTTTGCCGACTCCCGGAATCCGATGGCGTCGAGGCGGTCCTGGAGCGGCTTCGGCAGGTGCGGCACCGGGAGCCGCCAATGGTCTTTGCGCCGGTCAAGCGGCGCGCCCAGGCGTTCGGCGGACAGGCGCACGAACCGCCTCACGTCCTCGCGACCTCCGAGCACTGAGGCGGCCTTCCTCCATTCGGGCCATACGTCCTCCGGGGTCATGCGACGCTGGGCGAACACGGTGCGCGACACCTTGTCCCTTGCGGTTTGCCACGCGTCGTCCACAGCCGTTTCCATCTCGGTCAGGCCGAGTTCCAGCTCCCGCTGCCCGGCATCCGTCCCGCCGTGGAGGAGGACGGCGCGCATGATTGCGTCGACGACCTTGTTGTTGGCCGGCATGGGCACCGAGACTCCGAGTTCCTTTCTGATCTTATCGGCCTTGCGGACGATGACGCGGAGCACGGCCCCGTCGACCGGGTTGTCCCGTCCGTAGATCATCAGCGCGCGCACGACGGGCGAAGCCTGTCCGAACCGGTCCGCGCGGCCCTCGCGTTGTTCGTGGCGCGTCGGATTCCAAGTCAGGTCGTAGTGCACAACGGCGTTGAAGTGGCGCTGAAGGTTGACGCCCTCTGACAGGCAGTCGGTGGCGACGAGGACGGGCGTCACGCCGTCGTCCAACTCGCCGAGCGCCTCGATGCGTTCCTCTCGCTGGTCGGGCGTGAGTTCGCCGGTCACAACGAGGACGTGCGTTGGATTCCGGCGCTTGCGGCCGAGCGCGGCCGTCAGCTGTTCACCCACGTAGTGCGCGGTGGCGATGTAGCGGCAGAAGACCACGGGCGCGAACCCGGCCTCGATCAGGCGTTGGATCTCGCGCGACAGCACCCCGAGCTTGGGATCCTTGCGCGGACCCCGCAGGCCGTCGGCCTCGGCGATCAGCTCGCGTAGCGCTTCGGTCCCCTCGGGGTCTTCCACCGTTCCGGCAGGCGCGGCCTCGATGAGCACGAGCGAGTCGTCGTCGCCCTCGTCCATGACCGTCTCGCGCGCGGCGCGGTCGAGCTCGGCGAGCGCCTTCTCCTCGTTGTCGCCGCTGGCGGCTTCGAGGCGCGTCCTTAGCGCGAGCGACGCGGCCGCCGGACTCGAAGAAATGCAGCGCAGCAGCGCGAGAGCCGCCCACCACGACATGCGCTGTTCGAGCTTCGTCCCGCCCTCCGCACGCCGCACCATCGTCCTGGCGTAGCCGAGCACGTGTTCGACCAGGCGGCCCCAGTCTCCGGTCAGCTTGTAGGTGGCCTCGCGGCTCTCCCGGACCGGAAAGCGCGTGTCGTCCCTCCACTCGGCGATGTCACCCCGCCGGCGCTGGACAAAGTGCGCGGCGAGTTCCTTCCGGAGCGCCCGGCGGGCGTCCCCGTCCGGCATTTCGGCGAGCGCCGCGAACCTCGGATCCAAGAGGCCCAAGAGATTGTGGAATGCGGTGTCGTCGCCCGAATGCGGCGTCGCCGTCAGGAGCACCATGGCTCGGCGGGCATCTCCCTCCGCCAGCCCCTTGAGCAGCTGGTAGCGCTGGTGGCGCGTGTTCGTGTTCGCGCTCACACAGGTGTGCGCCTCATCGACGATCACGAACTCCGGACATGCGCGCAGGAAGTCGCTTCGCCGGCGATCCGACTTGATGTAGTCGAGCGATACGACGGTGTGCGGATAGACCTCGAAAACCGACTCGTCCGGCCGGAGCCCGCGCTCGAGGCGCGTCGCCGTGCCGGTGCGGACCACCACGGCGTCGATGCCGAACTTCTCCGCCAGTTCCGCTTGCCACTGCTCGCAGAGATGGGGCGGACACACGACCACGAGCCGCTCGATCTCGCCGCGGTCGAGGAGTTCCCGGGCGATGAGCCCGGCTTCGATCGTCTTTCCGATCCCCACATCGTCGGCCACCAGGAGGCGGATGGGATCGAGCTTGAGCGCCATGAGCAGCGGAACGAGCTGGTACGCGCGAGGCTCGACGTTCAGGTTGCCGAAACTCCGGAACGGCCCGGCCCCGGCCCGCAGCTTGAGCCGAAGCGCGTCGCGGAGCAGGAGCGCGGCCGCCAGCGAGCCGGGTGCGTCGGGGTTCGGCGGGTCGAAGGTGGCGGGTTCCGGGCGCTCGGGCTCGAGCGGCAGATAGATCAGGGTCGCGTCGTCCTCGGCTCCCCCCAGCGGCCGGAGGCGCAGGAGATCTTCGCGGGTCTCCGGGAGGACCACCCATTCGCGGCCTCTCGCCCGGACGAGATCGCCCGGCTTGAACGCAAGTTCCGGAGGCAATGCCGATCCCTTCGTCCCGCTATCCGGTGGAGGAGTCGGTGCCCGGGCCGAAGACCCAGGCGTAGTCGCGGAGGACGCTTTCCCATGATCCACGGTCCTTGCCGAACCGCACGACCGTGTATCCCGCATCCTCGAGCCGGCGCGTCACCTCGGCGTCCGCGCGGCGCCTGCGTTGTCCGTCATGGTGCGGGCCGTCGATGAACACGAGCGTCTGGTGACCGGAGTACGCGAAGTCGGGCCGCGTCCCGAACTCCTCGAGATAGGGTTGAACCCTGTCGGGCCGCCGGTAGCCGCCGAGGCTGACGAACGTGAGCCACGCCTTCTCGAGCGAGGAGCCGGAGAAGGCCTTCAACTCCGCGGCCGCGTCCCCACCCGCGTCGGGCATGGACAGGCTCTTCCGCTCGCCCCGGACCAGTCGGCAGAGCAGGTCGAGCATCTCTTCGTGCCGCCGGTCGATCAGCGTATGATCGGGCTGGTTGTAGTAGCCGAGCAGGCAACGGTAGCATCCGGCTTCGCACCCCTCTTCTCCGTTGTCGAGATCGGCCATCCCGCTCCAATCGCCCGACTTCGACTTGTAGTGGCAGACCTCGAGCGCGCGGCGCGCGATCCGCCCGACGGCTTCGGGATCGCTCGCGATGCGCGTGAGCACACCCGCGCCGCCTTCCGAGGCCTCGTAGAACAGGATCGTCGCGCGATGCTCGCGGTCGGGCAGCGGCTCGGCGGCAAGCTCCGACTCTTCGAGTTGGAACTCCTGCTCGATGCCGCGTTTGAGCGCGTATTGCAGCGATACCATTGCCGCCTCGGAGAGCTCGATCCCCGGACGCAGAATCAGGACGTTGCGGGTATCCCGCACGAACGGCGCGACGCGCTGGACGGTCCCGCCACCGCCCACGCGGTCATCCTCGGCGTCGGTCGGCGCCTGCGGGTCGCGGGTCCACTCGCCGGTGTTCGTGTCCACACTGAAGCCGTAGACGGACTTCTCCCGCCTACGGCGCCAGCCGAGATTGATGCGCCACAACGTCGCCGCCGGGCTGTACCGAAGCTCGATCAGCGTCTCGCCGTCCTCCTCGACGGCGATGGCCTCGACGCGCGCGCGACCCTCCTCCTCGCTGAACCGCAGCGTCGTCACCATCTCATAGCCCTGGCGCTGGCGCTCCTCCTCGTCCGACGTGATCCGATTCGCCCTCCGGGTCGAGACCTGCTCGATGCGGTACAGGTTGAGAACGGCCCGGCCGCCGTCGAGGCGTTCGTCGCAGTTGGCGCAACGCTCGAACTCCTTCTGGTCCCCGAAATGCCCGTAGCCGCAGGCTGGACAGATCCGGGCGGCCTGCACCGGCAGCTTGGCCGTGGCCGCCTCCTCGGCGCGGACGGTCAGTATGGCGCGCCGGACCCGGTACGTGCTGCCCTCGTGATAGATGATGGACTGGGGGCCGAACTCGGTCAGCCCGAGGAACCGCGGCCTGCTCAGGAACGAGTCGCGCGCCACCCTTCTGTGGCGGCCCGGGATGAACGCCATGAGCGGCAGGCGCGGGAAGTTGTAGCCCGGCAGGAACCCCTCGGCGGCCAGGTAGCGGTAGGTGTAGAAGTCGGAGTTAATGGTCGCCCGGCTGCCGAGAAGCAGGTTCTGCTGGGTGTAGGCCTCATCGTAGCGGGCCTTGGCCTGGCGGCGCTCCTTCTCGGTCGCGGCGGCGTTGTTGATGACGTTGTTGGCGACCTTGATCTGACTCGCCGTCGCCCGGAACAGCGAACGCCACCGGTCGAAGGACTCGTCCAGCTTTCGTTCGGCCGACTTCATCGCGCTCGGCAGCCAAGTGTCCGTGTACCAGGGTGCCGCTCGCTCCGAGAGGTCCCGCTCCAGGGTGGCGAGGATGCGCCGGGCACGCTTGGTCGCGTGCTTCACGGCAGCGCCGGATCCAATCTGTGCCGCGATCTCTTCATGCATGGGCAACGCATCGGACCGTTCCCGGTCGAGCACATCGCGCACCGACGATCCCAGCTTCACGCCCGTCTCGGACAGCCAGACCGCTTGCAGGTGGCTCCGGATCAGGTCCTCGTTAGCGAGATCGATGCTGGGCGGATTGACCGCGCCCGCCACCGCCCGGGTCGGATCGGCGAAGAAGTACTGGTCGTGCGGCGACCGGGCCGCGCAATAGGTCACGACGAGCGCGGGTTGGCCGCTTCTTCCGGCCCGTCCGCTGCGCTGCGCGTAGTTGGCCGGCGTCGGCGGCACGTTCCGCATGTAGACGGCATTCAATGTCGCGATGTCCACGCCGAGTTCCATCGTCGGCGAGCAGAAAAGGACGGGCAGGCCGCGAGTGCCGGAGGAATCCAGCCCTTGCCGGAATCGGCGTTCGCGCTCTTCGCGGTCCTCCGATTCGACTTGCGCCGTATGTTCGCGGGCCTCCAGCCGGTGGAACAGGCGGTCTTCGGCGCCCAGGAGTCCCGCCACGTTCTCATAGAGGTTTCGGAAGAAGGGATTCGTGCCGTCCCACGAGCCGGGTTCGCCGCCCGAGGCCGAGCGCCATTCGAGCGCGGAGCCGTCGATCCGGTATCCCACGAGCCCGCCGTCGAGTTCGGAGGGTTCGACATATCCATAAGTGGTCAGCACCCCGAGCACATCGTCGATCACGGCGTTGTAGAGATCCTCGTCGAACTTCTCCGGATAATGCGGGTTGTCCGTTCCCCAGTACGCGGTGGACTTGACGCTGCGACCGAAGGCCGAGCGGTAGGATACGTGGTGCATCCGGTAGTCGCGGCGGCGGCCAGGGGCGCTCGGCCGCGGCACCATGTAGGCGTGCGAAAACGCGTCCTCGTCCTCGGACAGTCCCCAAGGCTCCTTCAACTCGTTGTAGCTCCGGTTGCGCATTCGCTCCTGGAAGTTCGGATCCAGATAGATGGTCTTGATGCAGAGCGCCCTCCGCATGCGTTCCAGAAGCTCCCGAACGAGAGCGAACCGGACTTCGGGCGGAATCGACCCGAGCAGCGGATGCCGGGCGCGCCATTCCTCCTCGTCCGCGCAGCACTCGATCAGTCCACGGTATCCGATGTCCAGCAACCCGAGCTGTTCGAGGTTCGGATTGTTGATGCGCCAGCCGCGTTGCAGGTCGAAGTAGAGCCGGTAGCCGAGCACGTCCCGGAGCGCCTTGAGCGTGTTCTGGGCCTTGATGCCCTTGGCCGAGGGATTGGCCGAGTAGTCCGAGGGATCGAGGCGCAGATGGTAAAGCACCTTCTGAGTCAGGACCTCGTCGGTCAGCGGCTCGCCGCCCGCGCTGCGCATCGCCGCGAGCAGCGCGCCCCGCAGCAGCAGGATTTGCACGAAGTCGTTGAAATGGCCCGCCTGAAGGCTCGCGTCCTGCCGGTTGTCGGTGAACGCCAGCAGCTTCTTCGTCCGCTCGTCGAGATCGGTGCCGATCAGATGCTTGAGCGCGGACAGCGCCAGGATCGTCGTCGCGGAACTCCGGCCCTCGCTGGACAGGCCCGACAGCTTCGCGAACTCGTTCCGGACCGTGCCGTCGAAGCGGGCGTCGCAGTCCGGGTTGAGGCAGAAGCGGAACGCTTCCGGAATGTAGTGCGCCGCCAAGCCGTCGACCGTGGCGAACCCCTTGGGGTCAACCCGCAATCCACGGGGACGGCGGGCACGGAAATGCCGCTTCATCCGCGCCTCGCCGCCGGTGTATTCCAACCAGTCTTCCGGGTACCGGTCCATATCCGAGGCATCGAACGTCGCCGCCGGATCCGGCATGAGGTAGCCGTACTGAACATCCTCCTCGTCGCTGGACCGCTTAGACAGTTCGCGCGGCTCGAAGGCGCGGGGCTCCCTTCCGGACAGGCTGGCCCAGACGGGGACGTACTCCTGGCCGCACGTCCGGCAGAAGCAGAGCGACCAGAGCGGCCGGTCGCGGTCCCCCGGCTTGAACTGCTGGCCGTCGAGCGTGAGGTACCGCTCACCCGGACCTTCAAGCGTCGAGTACACGTTCCATGCGCCGCTGATGAACTGATGGAGCCGAAACGCGAACAAGCCGAGGCCCCGTTCGCTGCGGCATCGGTGGGCAGCCAGCAGGAATACGGCGAGATAGTCGCGGCAGCGTTCCGCTTCGAGGCCGCTGTCGGCTGCCAGAAGCTCCGACGCCTCGTGAATCGAAAGAGGACTCGAAAGCCGGACGAGCTTCCCGTCGCGCTCTTCCAAGCCGAGCGTGTGCTCCACCCAGGCCGTCAGCGGGTGTCCGGCCAGCTTGTCGTAGTTGGGACCTCGCGGGACACCCGCCTCGATGGCCGTCCGCAGATCGGCTCCGCTCGCCAAATCGGACCGATCCGTCACGGGCCGGAGCGTTTCCGTCACCACGTTGGCCGAATCGACCGCAGCGCCGAACAGCTGGCTCGCGATGTCCGCCACCGCCGCGTTCCGCGATTCCTCGGAGCCCTCCGAAGCCATCGTCGCCGAAGTGCCGATGCAAAGCAGCCGGTCGTTGAACCGCTCGCGCACCCGACGCACGAGCATGGCCACGTCCGCCCCCTGCCGGCCGCGGTAGGTGTGAAGCTCGTCCAATACCAGAAACCTCAGCCCCTCGGCATGGCGGCGCACAGCCTTGTCGGTCTCGTGGAACCGCGTCATCAGGAGTTCGAGCATGACGTAGTTCGTGAGCAGGATGTCCGGCGGATTCTTCGCAATCCGCTCGCGATCCTCCTGCGACTCCTGGCCCGTGTAGCGCGCGAACGTGACCGGCTCGGAGCCTTCGCCGTAGCCCAGCCGCAAGAAGCGCTCAAGCTCCTCGCGCTGGCTGTTGCAAAGGGCGTTCATCGGGTACACTACGATCGCGCTGATGCCCTTGCGGTCGTCCCCCGCCCGCCGGCGCAGCAGCACGTCGTCCACGATGGGGATGAAGTAGGCGAGCGATTTGCCCGAGCCCGTGCCGGTCGTCAAGACGTAACTCTCGCGCCTTCTGGCAATGCCGATCGCATCAGTCTGGTGCCGGTGGAGGCGGAGGGGCTTACCGGAGGTGTCGGCCTTGTTCTTGAGCCGGAAGATGTTCGCGCACTCGGCGTCGAGCGTGCCGTCGGAGACGAGGGCGTCGATCCATCCGCCCGGCTCGAAGCTCGGGTTCAGCTGGATGAGCGGCGCAGGCCAGAACCGGCCAGCCTCGTAGGCCTCGTCCACCGCGCGTGAGATGTCATCGGCCCGGATGCGCGTGAAGCTCCGGGAGAACCTCGAATACTCGGCTACGAGCTCGTCACGGAATGCGAAGACGTCCATAGTTGGGGTTATTCGTCCGTCACCCGGGCCGCGTTCGCCCTCTCCTCAATCAGGGCGCATCGCTGCATGAGCGTGTCAAACGGTTCGTCGTCGTCCAGCAACATCCCGGTAGGCAGCATGGTGGCGTAGTCTTGGGCCAAAGCTCGCCGCGCGGTGGCTGCGGGAACGAGCCTAAGGTTGCCCGAAACGGCGGCGTGGTAGTCGATCCGGCGGCGGTTGGAGTCGTTCTCCCGGAAGAACATCGCCTTATGGCGGGCGACGGACAGAGCGAGTTCGTGGTCTGCCAGAGCCCGTGCCGCTATTCCGGCGTCGTCAAGGCGGACGAGATCGTGCCAGTGCCTTGACCATCGCTCGCCGCGGACGCGCCCCTGAAGGCAATAGACGTGCATCGAAGTCGCCTTCTCCCAGAACGTTCGCTCCGCCAGCATCACGGCTGTCCTGGCTTCCGGGAATCCGAGGTCAGGCAGTACCGCAGCGGCGTCGCACACCACGGGCTGGACGGTATGGGGATCGCCAGTCGAGCGCGCTCCGAAGTCGACTCGGACTTCCGGCCGCACGGGTCCGATCGGTTTGAACAGCGGATCGTATGCGACGTAGAGTTGCTCGGCCTCGGCTCGAACGCGCGCGGCAAAGCCGGCCTGTTCCAGCGTCCTCTCGACGAGAGGCCGCGCGGCGTCTCGAACCCATTCAGCGAGGCGGGGACGAATCGCCCGCGTCCAGCGCCTCTCCTGGCTGCGTGTGGGTGGCAGAGCCTCCTCGTCGCCACCCGCGACCAGTTCCGGGACGAAGCCGCGAATATCGTACGTGATATCGATATCCTCTGAGAACCGACGGATCGCTCGCCACACTTTGGAGAGGGACGTGCCGCCCTTGAACACCAAATGGCGACCGAACGGAGCTTCGAATAGAACCCCGAGAGTTGTGACGACCCAAATGTCCTTCTCGAGAAGCTGGGTCCTCCGACCGCAGAGTAGTGCCGCTGCCTGCAATGCCTCGCGCCTCTCGGCCTCCGGGAGGTGCTGGTATTGGGCCTCAGGCATGCGCGATACGCCTGCTCAGCGGCTCCGCCATCCACTTAGGTAGGACGGCCTGTAAGGCGGCGAGTTCGTCCACATCTTTCCGCGAGAGCTTCGGCAACACGGCATCCAGACTCCTCTCGACCTCGCGGGGACCAAGCCATGAGATTGCCCGGATGACAGTGCCGGCGGTGCCATGTGCGGCCGCCAACTGCCAACGCGGAGCATGTAGCAGCCTGACCTGGTGCGCCCCGAAATGTAGGAGTCTGTCGGGACCAGAAGTGAGATAGACCGTACGTACGGCGTTCTGGGTTGTCAGGCCCAGCCAGTTGGCCGCGTCTCCGCCGTTCGAGACTATGGTCTCACCCCAGAGGCTCCCGAGCGCAGTGATGGCTTGCTCCAGGCTCGGTGCGCGAAGGCCGAATCGGGTCTGGATCGGGCGCATGTAGACGCCACGGCAGATTCGCAGAAGCCGCTTCGAGCGAGCGAGGCGGGACAACGCCCGGGCCACCGCAGCCCGGTCGCCGAGGTGCAGGAGGTCGTCCGCCTGCATCGGCGTGGCCTCCGGCGTGGCCTCGGCATACTCCATGATTCGCTCGGGCAAGCTGTTCATCGTGTCCGCGTTCTCCATCGCAAGTCGACTCGGTCAACCCAATATAAGCGTCCGTCGTAGACGAGCGACTACGGGCGAGAATGTCGAAGCTCGCGTTCTCGACCGAGTAGCGCCCAATCCTCCTTCGCGGTGTCCGGGTCGATGGCCCGCCTCAGGGCCATCAGGAAGGCTCGGTGGCAGTCGCGCAGCTTCTTGCCGCTGCCACAGGGGCAAGGCTCGTGACCCTTCGGATCTTTGGGCCGAGCCAGCAATCGAACGAAGCTCTCGATCACTCGTGGCGTCACCGCTCCAAGTGGGGCCAGGAAGTCTTGGTAGGCTTCGATGATACCCTCGACGCCGTGAGACCGCTCCCGTCCGGGTGGCCAGCGGCCGTGGTCCTGATAGTAGGCCTGCCCGACGAGAAACGGTCGGACCAGCATGCTGAGGAAATCCGTGAGATCGGAACCCGGTGGCCAGTACTTTCTGTACTCGGAGGAAACGCATAGGCAGGCGAGTCCGTTCGGATAGACATGCCGGTCGATCTCCCATGGGACCTCCGCCCGCCTGCACCACAGCTTCGGGATGCCGCGAGGGTAGTTACCGGGAACCTCCAGGTCGATGCTGAATCCCAGTTCGGGATCAAGCCACATTGTGCCAGTGACCCTCACTGGGACCTGGGAGGTATCCAGCGTTAGCGACGGGAAGGCGTCGGCGAGCCGCTCTCGCTCCCTTGCAGCCAAGGTCCGCTTCATACCGGATTGATCGGTCCCGCGTGTCCGTACGGCTTCGGGGCGGCAACCAGCGCCGCGGCGGCCGCCTTGCTCTTGGCTTTTTCCTCCTTCTCCGCCTCGGCAATCTCGTCGTCGAAGTAGTCCGTCCGTAGCACTTTCCTCCATGCCTTCAGAGCTCTGGATCGAGTGCAATTTGGCAAGTCGAGATCAGCGAGATCGTTCACTGCGGTCTTGAGGAGGTCGCGGAGATTCCGGGTCTTGTGCTCGGAATCAGAGTCGATGAGCCACTCACCGTCCACCACGGGATGCCGTATCCAGAGATTGGAGCAGAGCCGATCATACACCGCGCCGACGATGTAGCGAAGGTCGACATCGAGTCTCTCGTGCCCGAGGGAATAGCACTCCTCGATTAGGACGGTGATCTCGAAGCCGCTCGGAAGAGAGTACGACGGACGGTTCTTGCAGATGCTCTTCATCAATCGAATCAGCTCGCGCGAGTGCTTCTGTCCGTTGTCCCGCTTGCGATTCAGCCAACGCTTGAACCAGTCGTTCACGCCATCCGGATCCGACTGCTTCCATTCGGCGCTCGCCAACTCATATGACGTGTTGCCGGACCAGTCCTCCAGTTCCCTGTAGACGGGGATGTCGACGTGCGGTCCGTCGTTGTAGTAGACGCGAACGCAGTTCGTCTTCACTTCCGGGGGAGTGGCGAAGGAGTCGCTGTGAACGGCGTCGCGCACCATCTTTCGAGCGTCGAGAGGTGACTTCTCCCCACCCTTCGGCCCCTTGAGCGATTCCTCGGTGAAGACCACGCCGTCGTCGATGTCATACGCGTTTTCCGGCTCCTGGATGACGGTCCGCATTGCATAGGACCCTTGAGAGACCGACTTCTTCGGCTTGGGGTCCTCGTTCTTCTCCAGACCGCTTCGGAGGCGGCTTCGGTTGCTGTCGCGGCGGTCCTTCAGCTGCTGTCGCTGACTCGCGGTGAGAGCTACCCGCTCGCGATGGTAGCCTCGGATGTCCCTATCGCAATCCTTCATTTCGTGCTCCTTCCTTTCCGTTCACGTCGGAGTGGTCGATCTCCGGCATCCGCTCGAAGATCTGGGTCAGTAGGTCGCCACGATGGTCGCCAGGAAGCTGACACCATCGGTATGTGAGATGTCCGTCCTCGTTTCCCAACTGTTTCATAAGGTCGCACGCCTCATTTGATGCGGAGTCGAGTTGGAGGAGGTCGACTTGCTTCGCCGATGGCATCGACTCCTCGCAGCGTAGGATGTGGACCCGCTTTCCAAGTCGCTCCAACTGCTCCGCCAGCAGGACTGCCGCGTACTGCGCGGCGCGCCCTTGAGCGTTCATGGCCAACTCCAACGGGAGAACACCCCCGCGCCACCCGACGATCCCACGGTCGAGTTGTGCTGGGAGTGGAAACCCGGTGGGAGGGCGGCAGGTGCCCACGGACATGACCACGATCGGCTGGTCGGGAGCCGAGAGGGACAGCCCTTCGATGACTCCCAGGAGCACCGGGCTATTGGCCCACAGGCCACCATCGGCGTATACCTGACCAGCCAGCCCATCCGCCGTGATCGATGCAAGCGGCAGATAGATGGGCGCAGCGCTGCTCGCGAGACATGCGTCGGCCAGAGTGACTCCGTTGTCACGCTGCTTCTTCTCCAAGTGTGGTGTCTTGAATACTCTCGGCTTGTGCTGGAGGAACGCGGTGGCCGAGATGCAGAGCCCAATGCCCCGTTGTTCGTAGAGTTGGCCGAATGTCAGACGCCCGAAGATGCCTCGGAGTTCTGATTCCAGCCTTGCGTTGGGATTGCCCGGTCGGCCAAGGTGTCGGATCACCCAACGCCAGAATCGAGCCCGTTCCGAGAACCTCAGCGACTCGTCGTATGGGGGTATCGGATCCCTGAAGATCTGAGAGCCCGCCTCCTCGTAGAGGCGCGTGATGCGCTTGACGGGGATCCCCGCCGAAATGGCTGCCGCGAGAATCGCGCCGGTGCTCGTTCCAACCACGAGATCGAACCCCTTCCCGATGTCGAGACGGTTCGCCTCCTTGGGTTCCGCGAAGCGGGCCGCAAGGGCACTCAGGACGGTCGCGCTGTAGAGGCCGCGCATTCCGCCGCCGTCGAGCGCAAGGACGTGTATCGGGTTCATGACCGGAACGTTAGCCACAAATGGCTTACACGTCAATCGCGTCCGAATCCACCCGCGCGGCACGGGTTCAGAGCGAGAGCTGCTCTCCGGGAGGGAAGACCGAGCCGAGCCGGATTCGTGCGACGATGAGGTTCACATCGAATGCCGTCGCCACCTGCCGCGCAGCCCTTTCCCGATTGGGAGTAGGCAAGGCAGGGGGTCCGAGGGACGCGGATGCGTCAGTGAGCGGTTCAACGCATTCTTGAACGAGTCGTCGCGGCAACAGGAGCCCGCCGATGGCTTGGTTGGCCTGCCATTCCCACCACTTCCCGTCGTAGTTTCCTGGACCGGCGTTGAGATCTTCCTTACGGCACATGATCCTTCGCTGCTCGTAGTCAAAGCTCTCGTCCAGCAGCGGATGGGGCTCGAGAGATTCGCCGAACAGCTTCGCATGGAGCAGTCCGTGGCCAGCTTCATGAGCCAACGTGGAACGAACTCGACGCTCACCAACGGCGCCACCGCCGAAAAGCGATCTCGCCGCACCCACGAGTGCGACGGTCCCACCGGAACCGAACACGGCGAAGCCGAGGACTCCAGGCTCAAGGTCCTCATATGCTACCGCGCACCCGAAATGCTTCTCGATAAAGAGCTCGATTTCGATTGGCGCGGGGCCGGGAGGCAGACATCCGGCAGACTGCAGGGAATCAGCGCAGATACGGTCTATCTCGCCGTCGGCGAAGTAGAGTCGACGGCCGAACGGCTTCCCGGGTGTGGCGGTCTCTCTCAAGGCGTTTCCTCTCCCGGATCCCCGCGCGTCAGCTTTCTGACCAAGTCCTCAGGTGTCAGAGTGCCAGCCTCGATCTGATCGGCGGTTGTCCGCAAAGCCACGCCCCAGCGAGCGTCCGTTTGCGACAAGCGCTTCAGAGTTGACAGGGGTTTTCGGAAGTCGTGTTTCCGCAAGTCCGCGGGGTCTACTTCAAGCTCCCTCGCGATGGCCCGTAGAACTCCGGGTGACGGGAATCGGCGACCCAGTTCGACATCTGAGATGAAAGGTGCTGACTTCCCAACCCGCCCCGCCAGCTGTCTGAGCGAGATATCCTGGCCCAGTCTCAATTCCCGGATTCGCTCACCTAGAGTTTTGGCATCCATTTCCGATCATCCCCGGTCTGCGCGTTGGTATTGTCATGTTGTCTACGCCAAGCCCGATTCGTCAAACGAGATCCATGGACTTGGAGTCCATACATCCGCGGCACCGTACGGCTGCCCGCAATGTTGAGGTGACCGGCCCGCTTCACGGCGACGCCGGAAGCTTGGCCGCCCTGACCGAGGAAACAGGGCCAGCATTCTAGCGTTGCTCACAGTCTTCTGGAGACCCAGACGGCCCGTCCGACGACGCGGATCTCCTCGGCGAGGCGTTCGTAGCTGTCGTACTCGGGATTGAGGGACTTGAGCACGACCTTGGGCGGCTCGGAGTGGGGGACGTGCTCGATCCGCTTGGCGACGAGCCCCATGCCGTCCCAGATGACGAAGATGCCGGGCGGGACCGGCACCGTGCGGCTCACGTCGATGAGGATGCGGTCCCCGCTTGAGAGCACCGGCTCCATCGAGTCCCCGTCCACGGTGATGATCCGCAGATCTTCCGGCTTGGCCCTGAACTCGTGGCGGATGAGCGGATCGGCGAACAGCCACGTGTCGGCGGCCTCCTCGGACTTGTCGTTCCACGCCCCCGGACCCGCAGACGCGCGCACGTCGATCACCGGCACCGCGCTGTAGCCCCTCGGAGCCGCGTAGGGGCTCGCGGGCGCCGGCTTCGGACGCGCCCGGCGCGTCACCCTTCGGTCGTGCCTGAGCAGGTCGGGGCTGCACCCCAGATGCTCCGCCAGGGCCTCGCGGTCGTCCTGGGCCAGAACCTTGGGCGTGCCCCGGTGGATGAACTGGTGCAGGTAGGAGGAGTTGCGCTCGATGGCGAGCGAGGCGGTGCGCAGGTTCGTGCTGCTGTCGGCCACCATCCTGAGCAGCCTCCGCCGCACCGGGTCCAGTTGGTCGGCATTCTTCTTTCGTCGTCCCATGGGTGGGAAATTACCCACGCTCCGCCGTCAACGCAATGGGCTCAGTCCCTACCCGGCAGCGATCACCCTCGGCGTTAGGGTATGTCCGAGGCCGACACCCCACACGATTCCCCTTCACGGGGTTCCGGGGCACCGTGTCGGATCCGCGTTCTCTTGATCCCGTGCAGGAACGCTGTTGGAGCGCCAACGGGGGTGTTCTCCACCCCGCTGGCGGAGGGGTGCCGGAATCCCGGTTGCGTATCTCGTTGTCTCTCAACGATGTGGGAAATAGGCTATTGCCCACCATCTTGCGCACGTTGCCGACACCATGTTCTGGTTTTCGGGCGATGGAGAACCTGACGAAGGAGTTCGAGCGGCGCGTGACGGCGTTCCTGCGGAGGACGGGGCTGTCGGCATCGGAGTTCGGGGAGCGCGCGGTCGGCGACCGGAAGTTCGTGGGCGACGTGCGCCGGGGGCGTTCGCCGAGGCTAGCGACGGTGGACCGGGTTCTGGCCTTCATGGCGGCCTACGAGCGAGCGCGCCGACCGGATGGTTCGCGGGATTCGAAAACCAAACAGGGGCGGCGGAGAGTCCGCCGCCCACCGACCCCCCCAGGGAAAGGAAGAAAACGATGAGGACGTTGCTGACGACGACGTGGGCTGCGCTGTGGCTGCTGCTGCCCGGCCGGCTCCTGGCCCAGGGCACGAGCCCGTGGGTGGACGCGGTGAACGAGCTTCAGACGCAGTTCACGGGACCGATCGCGCGGGGGCTGTCGCTGATCGCGATCGTGGTGGGCGGGCTGATGTTCGCGTTCGGCGAGGGCGGGAGCAAGCGCACGCTGGCCGGGATCATCTTCGGGATCGGGATGGCGGTGGGCGCGGTGAACTTCCTGGGCTGGCTGTTCTGATGCGGGGGCTCAGGCGCTGGCCGGGCTACGGCGCGCTGAACCGTCCGCTGACGGTGCTGGGCGTGGAGCGGCGGCTGTTCCTGCTGGGGGCGACACTTGCCGTCGCGGTGTGGAACGCGACGGCCTCGCTGGTGGCGGGCGGCTTGGTGTTCGCCGGCTGCTACGGCGCGGGCTGGCTCGCGGGCCGGAGAGACCCGGCCATGCTGGCCGTGCTCCGCGCGGCGGCGCGCTACCCGGCCCGGTACGATCCGGGCAAGTGGGCGGACGAGCCGTGGCACCTGAAGGTCCGGGGGCGCGGCGAGTGAGGGTCGCCGAGGAGTTGCGGGCCTACGAGGCGGCGGGGTCGCTGGCGGAGGAGCTGCCCTACTGGGGCTGGCTCGACGACGGCCGCACCTGCCTGGCGCGCTCGGGCGAGCTGATCGCGGCGGGCCGGATCACACCAGCGGTCACGGACGGCCGCACGCGCGAGCAGATCGACCGGGTGCTGGGCCTGTGGCAGCGGCTGCTGTCCGGGCTCGGTCCCGATGCGCGCCTGTACTTCCACATGCTCCGGCGTCCGCCGGGCAGCCCCGAGACGACCGTGGGGAGCGGGTCCGGTGTCGCGTCCCTTTCGGCCCGGAAGCGCCAGGCGTTCCTGTCCGGGCGCGTCCAGAGGCTCGACGCCTACGTCGTCTGGTCCTTCGCTTCCGGCCTGCGCGGGGCGGCCCGGGGCTCCAGGGCGGGACCGCTCTCCCGGCTCGCGGGGTGGAGGAAGCGCCGGAGAAGCGCGCCGACCTACCTGGCCTCGGAGATCGAGGCGGCGGCGGACCGGTTCCGCGCCATGATCGATGCGGGCCGCTCGCTCGTGGCCGAGCACACGCCCGTCGAGATGCTGGAGGCCGCCGAAGGCTCCCGTCTGCTCTCCGAACTGGTCAATCGGCCCGGCACTGCGTGGGACGGCGCGACGGGCAGCGGCATGAACTGGCGGCTCGCGCTGTCCGAACTCGAAGCGGAGCGGTCGCACCTGAGGCTCGACGGCGAGCCGATGATCGTCTACTCGCTGCTGTCGCCGCCCGGCCAGGCGCACGCGAACCTGCTCAAGGATCTCTACTGCCTGGACGCGGTGACGACCGTCTCGCTCGAATGGCGGCCGTGGACGGTCGAGTCGGCGCGGCGCCGGATCCGAAGCGCGCAGCGCCACTACTTCTCGCGGCGCTACTCGATGATGGCGCACGCGCAGGACGCGCAGGGCACGACGGCGGCGATGGTCGATTCCGCGGCGGCCGCCGAGTCGGACCGGCTAGGAGCCGCGCTCGTCGAACTCGAAGCCGACGGCGTGGCCTACGGCGAGGCATCGCTGACCGTGGCGCTGCACGGCGAACTCGAAGGGATCGAGCGGCTGGACGGCGACGTGCGCCGCCTGTTCGCCGCGCACGACGCGAAGGTGATCCGGGAGGGCTACGGCCAGCTTCCCGCATGGTTCGCGCGGCTCCCGGCCCAGCCGCGCAAGCGTCAGGTGCGGAAGGTGTTCGTGTCGGCGGGCGTCGCGGCGTGCCTCGCGCCCGTGTTCGGTCCGCCGAGGGGGAACAGGAAGAGCCGCCATCTGGACCGCGAGCCGCTGGCGGTGTTCGAGACGCCGTGG